>DAOTXN010000070.1:0-2559 GCA_034435435.1 Anaerolineae bacterium
AGCTGGCCGAGCTACGCTACAAAGCCTGGGGCGAATATCGGGACAGCGGCTACGCCCCCAGCGACACGCCCACCACCTACCGCTTTACAGGCCAGCGCGAGGATGCTACAATAGGGCTGTACTTTTACAACGCGAGATATTACGACGCCGCGCTGGGCCGCTTTGTGCAGGCCGATACCATCGTGCCCAATCCGGCCGATCCGCAGGCGCTCAATCGCTACAGTTATGTGCGCAACAATGCGCTCAAGTACGTTGATCCATCGGGACATCGCACGTGTGGCCCCAATGCCGATCCCCTGGACGAGACTTGCGACGAGAATATGGATAATCCTGGCTACGGTGACGATGGACCGGATGCCACGGATCAATCGGACTCCTTCGTTTGGAGCGTTCTTTGGTGGCTCTATCTTGGTGGTAATACAAGCGCTCAAGCTCCACAACCAGTGGATATACTCGTTGGTCCTGATACAGAGATTCCAGCCGCGAGGGGAAGCTGGTATGGCACTCTTGGAAGAGGCACTGCGAGAGGAACAGGAGCAACTTGGGGTGTCCTTAGATGGTGGCGGAACATTCTGTTAACAGACAATGCCATTATCAACACTTCAATCGGGCAACGGGGCGGTGCAAGGTATCTTCAGCTACACGCCCATCGCCTCAATGGAATAGATGATGTCTGGCATATCAATGCTAACATCGGCCCTCTAGCCAGGTTCAACCACACCCGAGTGCCAAGTATAGCCCGTTGGGCAAGGCCTTTAGCTAAGGCCCTCGTAGTAGCAGGCGTAGCCGTAGACATTTACGATCTGGGTTCCGCCGCCAAACGGGACTACGATAATGCCGGCGGTAGTTGGAACTTTGGGCCCAACACCCGACATGCAGTGGGTCGAGTTGCGGGTGGTTGGGGCGGAGCCTTGGGTTTAGCTGCCACTGGTATGGCTGTGTGTGGACCTGCTGGCCCTCTCTGTGCGGTGGGGGGTGGCATCATCGGCGGATTTGGTGGAAGTGCATTAGGCGACTGGATTGCAAGTTGGTGGGATTGATAGGTCAATCTCTAACAAAGAAAGGTTTTTACGTTGGTTGAACGAGGAGCGCCAAAATGATACAGCAACTAAAGAATCTGATTACACATCAACGCGAAGCCCCGTGGCGCGAAGAGCAAGAGTGGAAAGTGTCAGTCAACGGAGAAGCTTGGTTGCATATCCCCAATCGTTTAGCACATCCTGAACAGTGGGCTACCTGGGGAAAAATTCAAGCAAGAATTTTATCTCGGTTTCAAGAACACTGGCCGCATACACATACCTACATTAGATTTCATACTTATCTGCCTGAGCATTTCAAAGATATTCTAAAGCCGGGTCAGTTCGAGACGGCTGTTACAACTGGCAAAGACTATGTCTTCCTTTTTCCAGACTGCCAAGATGAATATGTGTGGGAGACTATCTTAGGAAGTGCAGGATTAATACCTTACGCCAGAACCATATTCATACTTGACCAAAAACCTCCAAACTGGCAAGAGATCATAGCAGATCTGTTCGATATTGCACAAAGTCCATCAAGTGGACATCTCCAAAATGAGAGTAGGTTATCAATCTGTCACTGTCTTTGCTACTCGATGGATGAGGACTTGGTAATAGCAAGAGTTGATTTGCCGGAAAGCACTGTTCTATCCATTCTAGAGGATACAGCCCGAAAGGAGGACCTGCAACTGGTTCTACATAGACGAACCTGAAAGCCAAGTCCGTTTTCGACATTTTCCCTGAATGTGGATACGGTTCAACTTGGTCGCTTTCATGCTATGGCGTTAGGGTTAGATATCCCGCGCCATACACAGGGGCTGCTCTTTCTGCCAAGCGGATGGGGTCTTGCCGTGCGAAGGGTGAGTTTATCGCTTTCCGGACAGTGCAATCGGGTGAATGCAGCGGGCACCCCATTGCACCGTCCGACGCTTCGCTCTGGATACTGCGTAATCTCCGGCAGCGGCGCAGGTATATTAGACCCGTCAGGTTTCCGAAACCTGACGGGTCTCCGTTTACGACGCCGAGAACCGGTTGACGAGCGTCAGCGGCGCAGCCAGCGCCAGCTTTGTGTACGATGGGGATGGGCAACGGGTCAAGGCCACCTTGGGCAGCAACACCACCGTTTACATTGGCCAGTACTACGAGCAGGAGAGCGGTACGCAAGTCGCGCTGGACGTGCCCGACCCCGGCTTTGAGGCGGGCGGGCAATGGAGTCACGTCCCGTCCGGCAGTTGGCCCGGCACCTCCATCTGGCGCGGCACGTGGGGCGCCTCGACGCCCCACAGCGGCAGCTACGCCAGTTCTATCAGCAACCTGGCCCACGGATACGCCCGCTCGCCCTTCGTCACCGTCACGCCGGGCCAGACTTACCAGTTGAGCGTGTACGCGCGGGGCGAGATCGATCCCGACGACAGCCAGAACAAGTGGTATCTGCGGGCCTACTGGTACGACGCCAGCGGCAACGCGCTGAGCAATCCGGTCTACACCGATGCGTACAACAGCGCCAGCGTGGCCGCCGCGTGGACCCAATACAGCGGGGACG
>DAOTXN010000071.1:0-15769 GCA_034435435.1 Anaerolineae bacterium
CCCCGCGGCCCGATGCCTTTGGCCAGCACCCGTGTGTGCGCTAATGCTCGTTTGGCCCATTCATCGGCTGGATTCATCCTGGTTTTCCGATGCTCTTATCCCTTACGCACTCTGATTCGCAGAAGCGCCAGGGGCGCTAGGAGTGGTGGGTGGGGTTCTCGGTCAACAAGCCCTCGGCTTGTGCGACGGCGATCAACCGATCGCCTCGTTCTTCGATGATGATTTCCGAAAGAGTTTTGCCCGGCGCCCGACCTAACCGATCCGCCAGCTCACGCCGTTCGTGTTCTGAAACCGGTTCAACGAGTGAGTGGCCAGAGGGAGGGGTTAGTCGGCCCGACGCGACTAGCCTTCGGATAGCCGCTTCTACCTCACCTTCGCCTTGGATGGGTTCTCCGGGTAAAACCTCCAGCCACACCTTCTGGTGTTCTCGCAACTTTACCGGCTGCAAAGGTCGCAACACACCCTTTTCATACACCGCCGTCACAATCTGGCTCATTTTCCCTCCCCTCTCACGTTTCACATTTCACGTTTCACTCATTATACCACGAAAGCCGCTCTTGACCATAACCGGGCATGTGTGGTAAAACTAGCAGTAATCAGCCGTCAGCTTTCAGCGATCAGCCGTCAGCGGTCGCCAAAGGAGTGAAAAATGTCCAGGCAATTGGGGGTGGGAGTCGCAGTCATACTGGGTTTTGCCGCGTTTGCTGTGTTGCTGGCCTGGCCGGCCTGGGCCAGAGAACAACCCGCTCCCCTTGCAGAACGGGAAGCGACGACAGCCTACACCGCCCGGAACCAGCTTTTGCAATCCGACAGCAGCATCCTGTTGGAGGAGGATTTTGAGCACGACGGCGACTTTCCGCCGCTAGGATGGGAAGTGTTCACCAACACGGTAGACGGCTGGGAAGCGACAAAGGACTTTTTTTCGCGGGGTTGGAGTGCTCACGTCCCAGGTGGTACCAGCCTCAATGAGGCGCTGATCAGCTCTGACCTGGCTGTATACGGCCATCCGACCCAGGTCACTTTCCAGGGTAGAAAGTCGTTCATCTCTGATCAAAAGCTGACCCTGTGGGTGGTTTTGGATGCGTGGGACGCGGGCACGGAGGACGATAAAATGCTGGTTGCCAATGTCATGCCCGCTCTGACCCCAAACAACTGGACGCAGGTTGTGTATCCTATTCCCGATGCCTACACCGGCACGATTCGCCTGGCCTGGCAATACATAGTAACCGACACTGCTGGAAATTTTTACCTGGACGACATCCTGGTGGAGGTGCAACAACCCAAGTTCATTCCCCCCCATAGCCACGTGATTGCGCCCTACAAGGTCGAGCCGGGCGCTGCGCTGACCTACGTGTTGGCGCTCAGCAACACCGGCCAGCTCACCGCCACGGCCGCCGTGGTGAGCGACGTGTTGCCCGCCGGCGTGAGCCACGTGGCCGAATCGGCCAGCTGGTCGGCGCGAGGCAGCGGCGTGATCAGCGTAGCCTTTACCGACACCGTTGGCCTGGTCGCCTGGAGCGGCGCGATTCCCGTGGGGGCCGGTCTGCTCATCACCATCCCGGTGCAGGTCGTCGCCGCTCCCGGCGAACTGATCAGCAACGTCGTCCGCGTGGACGACCCGGACATCGTGGAACCGTTTACGCTGGCCGGCCAGACCCAGGTTTACCCCACGGGCACGCTGGCCTATTACGCCTCCTTTAACGCCGGTGGGGGGGGCTGGCAGGGCGGAGGCGATTGGGAGTGGGGCCGACCGGTCAAGCCGCTGGACGCGCCGCACTCCTGGCCGGCCGCCTGGGCCACCGACCTGGGCGACGGCAGCAACGGCGCGTATGACCGGAGCGTCGATCATATCTTGACCACCACGCTGGACCTCACCGGCCATCCGTTGACCTATACCTATCTCTTGCAATGGTGGGAGTGGTTCGAGGTAGACGATGGCGACGCCGGGCTGGTGCAGGTGGACGGCGCGCTGGTTTATCAGGTGAACATCAGTCGGACCGAGTGGACCGAGCGCCTGGTGAACCTGTCAGCCTATGCCGGGCAGCACATTACGCTGACTTACACTCTGACCAGCTCCAATTTCGGCGAGGCCGACACTGGCGGCTGGACCATCGACGACGTGGCCCTGCACGTGCTGCCGCCCGTGGCCGAATTCGACGGCTCGTGGAAACAGGCCGACCGCACCAAAGCGGCCCCCGGCGGCCAGCTCACCTACACGCTTTATCTCACCAACAGCGGCTACGCCCCCTCGACCCAGGGACATCTGTACGATCCCCTGCCGACCGGCCTGCAAGTGAGCCAGGTCTATTCGAGCGGCCCGGGCCTGGTGAGCTTTGGCAGCGACTATATCGAATGGCGCACCACCGAGCAGTATTCCATGCCCGTCGGAACCGATGCTACGATTACCGTCGTGGTGGACGTCTCGCCGGCCCTGGCCTGCGGGACGGCGCTGCTCAACTCGGCCGTGGTCAGCGAGACCGCCGGCTACGCCGACACACTGTTGCAGGCTCCACAGGTAGAGGTGTACCCCGGCGAGGTGCGCTTCGCCAGCCTGTTCGACGCCGACAACGGCGGGCTGACCCAGCAGGGCGGCGTGTGGTCCTGGGGTGCGGCGGCGGCCTACGGCGACGGTCCCGCCTGGGACGGCCAACCGGCCCATACCATCCCCTACGTGTGGGGCACGCGGCTGAATGGGGACGTGCCCGATAGCAGCGCCTCTGCCTATACGTTGACGCTGGGCGTGGACTTGAGCGCCGCCGGGCAACTGCCGCTGGTCCTGCAATGGTGGGACTGGTACGAGCCGGGCGACCCCGCTCACGTGGGCAAGGTGCTGCTCAGCAGCGCCCAGGCGCCCACGCCGGTCGAGCTATACCGTGTGCAAGGCGAACAAGGCGCGGGCTGGGGGCATCACAGCCTGGACGTGAGCGACTGGATCGGGCACAGCGGCGTGCAGGTGCGCTTTGTCTACGCCACCGACGGCGATGGCGCGAGCGGCCCCGGCTGGTACATTGACAGCTTGGCCCTGCACGACGCCTGCCCGCAACTGCACCTGCGCCCGGCCAGCCAGACCGGGGTGGCCTGTCGCGGCTTGGAAGCCGCGTACACGCTGGACGTGTTCAACTGGGACCGCACGCCCACCCGCGTGGACCTGAGCCTGAGCGGCCACACCTGGCCCGCCGGGGTCACGCCAGTGATCACCGTGCCCGCCGCTGCCACGACCACCGTCGTGATCAGCGTGGCCGTGCCTGAACTGGGCGACAACATAGACGCGCTGACCGTCAGCGCCGCGGCGGATAATGGCCTCGCCGCGACGGCCCGCATCACCACCACCGCCACGATCACGGCCCACTGGCAAGCGCTGGCCCCCTTGCCGCAGCGCCGCGCTTTTCACGCCGTGGTCGCCCTGGACGGCGCCTTGTACGCCATCGGCGGCAGCCGTGACGCCGGCGGGACCCAGCCCGTGTCTACAACGTACCGCTACGACCCGGCCGCCGACGCCTGGGCCGAGCGGACCGGCCTGCCCACGCCTCTGTCGCACGTGGACGGCGTGGCCTTGAACGGCGAGATATTCGTGCCCGGCGGCCGGATGAGCGGCGGCGTCTACACCCACACCACCTTTGTTTACAGCCCGACGCTGGACAGTTGGCGCGTCATCGCGGCCCCGCCCGCCGTTAGCCCTGCCGCCGGTTACGAGGCGCTGGCCTACGGTGGGCAACTGGTGCGTCTGGGCGGCTATCTCTCGCCGACGCTAGTAACGAGCGAGGCCTGGGCGCTCAACCCGGCCACGGGTGTGTGGAGCGCATTCCCGGCTTTGCCTGCGCCCCGGGCCGACTTTGCGGCCGGGCTAGACGGGGCCCAGATTATCGTCGCGGGCGGCTCTAATGGGACGGTCTATCTCACAGACACGCAGGTGTTTACCGCGGGCGCGTGGAGCGCGGCCGACCCGCTGCCGACCAGCGCGGCTTTTGATCGTTGGACCGGCTCCGCCGACGCCGAGACCGGCGGGTGGTTCTATCTCGCCGGCGGCGCCCGCTCTGACGCGGCGCTGGATCACACCGGGCGCTACAGCGCGACGGTGGGATCGTGGACCGTCACGCCCGGTTTGCCCCGCTTGCGCCAGCCCCGCCAGGACCTGGAGGCGGCTGTCATCGGTGGGGTGATTTACGCCGTGGGCGGGCGTGACGCGGCGGGTGGGCAGCTTTACGACGCCAACGAGCGGCTGGTCTTTTGCCCGGTGTGCGTCGGCATGACGGGCGCCAGCATCGCCCCGCCGGAGTTTGAGCCGTTCCCCGGCGAGACCAACCCAGTGGATGGACAGGTGGTCACGTTTACCGCCAGTTTTGAGCCGGCGTTGGCCTCGTCACCGATGCAGTGGGTGTGGGATTGGGGCGACGGCACGTTGCAAGGTAGCGGCCAGTCTGCTATTCACGTATTTTTCGGCGCCGACCCTGACCGCGCCGATCCTGATCCTTATGAGGACTTTTTAATCGTCGTCACGGGCACCAACTGCGCCGGGCCGGTGCGCGGGGAGCGCTGGATATCGGTGGGTTCGGCGCCGGTATATAGCATGTCTCTGCGGTCGAATAACCCTATTCAATATGGCACGCCCATCACACCGGCCATTCACGGCGCTAGTGTCTATAATCTGGGTAATCGAACGGATAGTTACACGGTTACGTGGTCGGGTTGGCAGTGGACGACGACACTGGTTTATCCTTTATTTCAACCCATTGATCCTAGTATATCTCGGCCGATGCTGTATCGGGTGCAGGTGCCGCCAGAGGCGAACAAGGGCGACAGCGACACGTTTACCGTCACGGTGACGTCACACAGCGATCCCGGTCTGGTGCGTCACGTGATGCTCACGACGATCTATCCAGAGGACGAACCGCTGCCGGACGGCTTTCTGGTCTATTTGCCGATAGTGCTCAAGTAGGGAGAGATGAGACATGACAGCAACTCCTGAGACCTTGATCGGGATGATGGTCATCCTGGTGGCATTTGCCTTTGGCATGATAGGGTTGCTCATGCGGAGTATGCGCCAGGGAAGCAAGCGCAAGCGACAGCCGGTGCAGGTCATGGAGCAGACCAAAGCCAGGCCGCAAGTGGCTGTCGTAGCGAGTGATTTGCCTGTGAATCCTGCGCCAGAGCACGTTCCGACTGCGCCACCGGTCGCGTCGCCGACAGCCACGCCGGCGCGACCGGGTGAGGTTTTGCTGATGCAAGTGTGGCAGGCTGCTGACGGCGTGTTGGTGGTTCAGGTGGAGGGGCAGCGCTATCGGCGCTTGTTCGACATTCGCGATGGCGCTGTGGGACGACAAGTGTTGGAGACGATCAACCGCCTGGCGGCGTTTTCGCGAGGAGAAGAGTCGCACAGTGCGCCGATAGTTCAACCATCTGCGTCGTCGGTTCAGGTCCCTCCGCCTCGCATTGTGGAAGAGCAGGCGCAGGCAGTCCTAGACGAGCTGCGCCAGCCTAAAGTCGCGCCCAAAAAGAGCCGCATCAGCCTGGACCCGGTTCCGCTGCGACGGCGCTCAGAGGCGCAAATACCGGGTCTCACGCTGAACCTGGCTGAAGAGATCGATCAGCTGCTTCAGGTCCGCGTTGGCGCAGACCCGGATTTTAACCGGCGGTACATCCACGTGACCAGCGCTCCAGACGGCGGATTGCGTTTTGTGATTGACAATTCACGATACAACGCGCTGGACGAGGTGCCCGAATCGGATGTGCAGGCCCTTATTCGGGCCGCCATCACCGATTGGGAGGCGCGGCGCTAATGAATCACAGATTTCACAGATGCACAGATGCGGAGGAAAGCCGTGCAAATACGTGTGATCTGTGCAATCCGTGGCTGGTCTCTTTGGTTACGGCTTGTTCTGGTTAGGGAGGCCAAAGTAGCTCTGGAAGCGTTTGACCAGAGCTTCTTTTTCGTCGGGCGGCAGAAAAGCGGCGCGGGCGGCGTTGAGAATGGTGTGTTGGATGTCTTGGACTGAGAGGCCCATCACGGTGGCGGCGACCAGGTATTCGTCGGTCAGCGTGGTATCGCTGATGCTGGGGTCATCGGTATTGATGGTGACCGGTACAGCCAGGTGGTATAGGTCGCGCAGCGGGTGCTGGACAAAGGCGTGAGTGACGCCGGTCTGCAGATTGCTGGTGGGGCACACTTCGAGGGTGATGTTGCGCTCGCGCAACAAGTGGACCACGCGATGATCCTCTATGCAGCGCACGCCGTGGCCGATGCGATCAGCGCCCAAGAGTTCGACGGCCTCGCGCACGTTGCCGGCGTCGCCCACTTCGCCGGCGTGGACGGTGATATTCAAACCGGCCGCGCGGGCGCGCCGAAATACATCGGCAAAAGGCGCGCCGGGGTGGGTCTCTTCGTGGCCGGTCAGGTCCAGTCCAACCACACCTTTGTCTTGATACGCCACAGCCAGGGCCAGGACTTCCTCGGCCACCTTGACTCCAAACTCGCGGATGACGCTCATAAGCAAACGGACCTGAATGGGATGGTCGCGCGTGGCATGTTCGACAGCCACGACGACGTTGTCCATTACCTCGCTGGGGAGGATTTGCTTTCCGGTCGGGCTGACCCGCAACTCCAAATATTGAATATTGTCTGCGGCCGCGTCTGCAATGGCCTCGTAAGCCACGCGATAAACGGCTTCACCGGCGGAGTAAAATTCTCGCAGTAGCTCCATCTTGCCCAAAAAGTTCCTAAAATCAGGCATGTCGTCGGTAAATTGGACGTAAGGGCGCAGCTCATCGATGTTATAGCTGGGCAAGTCCACGCCGTGCTCGTGGGCCACCTCGGCCAGCGTTTCCAGACGCAAGCTGCCTTCCATATGCCGGTGCAAGTCGATTTTGGGCAGTCGGCGCAGTATCTCGTGGATACTCGTGACTTGGGTCGCGCCGGTCGGCGAAGAGCTGTGCTGCGGGTCGTGGCTTTGCGCGTCTGTCATAGGATTGTGCTCTTGTCGCTTGGCTGCGATTTGGGTAATGTAAAGAAGAAGGTACTGCCTTGGCCAGGCCGGCTTTTGACGCCAATTTGGCCGCCGTGCGCCTCGATCACCCGTTTGGCGATGTTGAGTCCCAACCCGGCTCCTTCGAAGCGCCGGGTGAGCGAGCCATCGATCTGGTAAAAGCGTTCGAAAACCCTATCTAGCTGGTCTTGAGGGATGCCGATACCGTGATCGGTGACGGTAACCCGCACACAGCCAGTTTCTTCTCGAATTTGGATTTCGATATCGCCTCCTCCAGGGCTGAATTTGATGGCATTGTCTACCAGGTGTTGGAATACGAGTTTGACCCGTTCCGGATCGGCCAACACCAACGGCAAGTGGGATGAGGTTTTCAAATTCAGGCGGGCGCCCTGTTTTTGGGCCGCGGCTTGTTTGTTTTCGAGTATCTCTGTTGCGACTTGCACGATGTCAGTAAGGCCCAATTGGAGCGAGCGGTGCTCCAATTGCTGCAAAAGCATGATATTGTTGACCAGTTGGGTAATGGACGCAGTCTTTTGCGAGACGATCTCCAGGCTTTGCCGTTGCTGGGGGTTGAGCGGTCCCATGTCGTTGTTGAGCAACAGGTCTACATAACCCCGCATGAATGTCAGAGGGGTGCGTAGCTCGTGAGATACGTTCTGCACCAATTCATCTTTCAAGCGGTCGACTTCTTTCAGTTCGGCATAAGCCTGGGCTAGGCTGGCCGCGCGCTCCTCCAGGTCCTGGAACAAGCGCGCGTTTTCAATCGCCACGGCTACCTGGGCCGCTGCGATGGCCACCAGACGCTCATCGTCGGCGCTAAAGGCGTCGGGTTCGGCGTGGTCCACCGATAGGGTGCCAATGACCCGATTATGGACGATCAGGGGCACGGTGAGCAATGAGTGGTAGGATTGATCAAAAAAGATATAGCCTTCGATGGCATGGACGTCGGGGACGTAAATCGGTTCGCCGGTGGCGGCGACCTGACCCATGATGCCTTCTCCTATACGCAGACGGGCCTGTTCGCGCCACTTTTTTTTCAGGCCAGCAGCGGCTTTGATCTCTAGCATCTGGTTGTCACGATCCAGCAGGGCGATGGAGACGCCGCGACAGTCCAGTAATTCGCGGATAGAGGCAACGATGGTGTCGAGCAGGCTTTCCATTTTCAGATGCGTAGAGAGGTGTTGGGCAAAGTTAAAGAGCGTGGTCATCTCGCGCAGGCGACGCTGTGTTTCCTGGAGCAGACGGGCGTTTTCAATAATGACCACCAACTGCCCGGCTACGGTGATCAGTAATCGCTCGTCGTCGGCGGTAAAGGCGTTCCGTTGCGAGCTTTCGGCGTCTATGACGCCGATGACCCGTTCGCCTACTTTGAGGGGCACGCATAACTCTGATTGGACGCCGTCAATGGCGGCAACATAGTTTTCCACCAGCGACACGTCGGGCACGCGAATGGGTTTTCTGGTCTGGGCTACCTGACCGGTGATGCCTTGGCCGATTCGCAGCCTGGTTTGCACGCTTGCCGGCGCACTGATAGACGCGGGGTGGGGGGTGAGATATTCGCCTTTGGGGTCCATCAGGAGCACCCCTACGTATTCAAAACCCAATGTCTGCTGAATAGCATAAACAGCACGGGAGATGAGGATGTCGAATTCAAGCGCCGATGTAGCTGCCAACGCGATGCGATGGAGCAGGGTGATCTCATCCAAGCGGCGCTGAGTGGCTTGGTGCAAGTGGGCTTTGTCGATGGCAACGGCGGCCATATCGGCCAGACCCGACAATAGATGACGGGCTTCGCTTCCGGCCGGTTGGCCTGCGGCGAGAATGACGCCGATCAATCGTTCCTCTACACGCAGAGGCAAGGCGACGAAAGGTTCTTGGTCGAAAAGAAGCATCTGATTGGGCCGCGTATGTGTGTGAGGGAGCCGAGGGAACTCGATGATGCCGCTTGAGGCGCAGATTCGTTCGAATGCGTCGTGCGGAAGTACGATGGCTAAATCGTCGCTCTGTTCAGTGGCCGAGGCCAAGTGTGCAGCGCCGTTATTCAAGGCAGCTGTCAGGCCGCGCGCCGCAGCCAGTTGCAGTTTTGAAGGGTCGGTCCACGAAGGGGTGTGGGAAGGCTCTAGTAGAAAAATGGCGCCTTTGGGCGTGTCAGAGCGGGTCACAGGGGGCAACACTTCATTCAGGACGATCTGTAAAATCTCGTCCAGGTCCAGCGTTTTGTTGATCGCGGCGCTAAATTGAGTAAGAGTGGTTAGATGTTGGACGCGGCGTTCAGTCTGCTCGTGCAGACGAGCGGCTTCGATAGAAGATGCCAGTTGTGCGGCCAGGCTTTCTAGCAATGGCAGATCGTCTGCGGTCAAGGCGTCGGGACGTTTAGCCCCCAGGTCCACGAGGCCGATGAGTCGCCCGCTCACGACGAGCGGGACATCGACGATGGTGCGCATACCGCTCTCAGAGAGGGATGGATAGGCATCATGCTCGAAATTGTCTAGGTCCTGGATAATGAGGGCTCGGTTTTGTAGAGCATAACGGCCAGCCAGGGTTTCTTCTAGATGGGGTGGATTCTGCCGAAATTTGCGCCAGTATTCGGTGGCAGAGCCTTGAAAAGTCAGGGGAATGAGCCGTCCGTGACGGTCCACGAAATGGATGGCGGCGGCGTCCAATTCAAACAAGGTGATGAGGGCGCGCAAGCCTTGTTCAATGACAGTTTGTAAGCTAAGCACGCCGTGCGTAGCGACCGCGATCTCGTGAAGCGCCGACCGTACCTGTATGTGCCGCCGGACCTTTGTATAGAGTCGGGCGTTTTCTATAGCCAGTCCTAACTGATCGGCAATTGCACCTAGAAAGAAATGGACAGTGTTGAATCTGTAGGGATGGTGAGAGGCAACGATCAACAGGCCCACAGTCCGGTTGCTGTCACGAATCGGTGCGATGGCCAGGGCTTGCACAGCGTCTTGGCGAAACATAGGGGCAACGCGGTCGTCGTGGGGGACATCCTGGCTGATGACGACCTGGCCTGTGCTTATGGCCAGATGGACCAGTCCGTCGTCTGCGCGGAGGGGAGCTTCTTGATGATCCCATCCCTGTCGCGCGGCCCAGATGAGTTCTTGGGACGATTCGTCCAACAAGGTTATGCCGCCGGTTTCCACCTGGAATGCGGTCAAGATGTGCGTCAGGGCCTGTGTTAGGCGTTCATCCAATCCCAGATGTTGGCGTAGCGCCTCATTGATGGCAGTATAGGCCGCCCATTGTTGGTCTGGCGTGATTAACGGCTCGTATGCAACAGACGAGTCGGCGTCTATTTGGGAAGCAGTTTTTGTCTGTGTCGAGACAGACAAGCGAGTCACTCGTGCTGCTCCTTTAGAATCCAGCTCCAATAACGCCAGGATACCCCGATGGCCAAAGTGACAGCCAGAGCCAGGGGGAGATGGTAGACGATCAGGTAGAATGTATCGTTCCTGAGCAGAAGCGGCCCCTGGCCAGGAGGGGCGAGAATCGCGCTATCTCGCATCAAGTGGCCGACAAAGGCCAGGCAAATCAAAACGATGCCGGCATAGTAGCCGCGATAGTATGGTGGAAGCCGGATCACCTGGCCGTAGCGCCGGCTCAAGTTGGCCATGATGTAAAAGGCATACACAATAGCCAACAGACTGAGTGATCCCAATGGCGCGGTTAGGAAATTCATCAGCGCCCCCCTCCCGTCATCAACTTGAGCAAAAAGTATCCTATCAGTGAGAGGGAAACGCCTCCTAAAAAGAAGAGCAAGTCGCCTACCTCATCACCCGCCACCTGGATGTCTATTGCGAGGTAGCGCAGCATACCGGCGATAAACAAGGCTACCGGAAGAAGGAACAAGCGGTAATGGGAATGAACATGGGTCGTCATCTGATAAAAGTGGCCGATGCGGTATAAAAGTATGAGCAGGGCCACTATGCCGAGCCACGTATATAGCGTCAGCAACTGTGTTAAAAGGGACATCATATTCGCCCACGATTGGTTTATGGAGTGGGTCCGGGAAAGGCTTGACGAAAGGCTTCGGCCATACTGCGCGGACTGCCGCTCATGATGCCTTCGCGCCCCACGAATTTGTCTTGCACCTCTATGCCGCGACTGGTGATAGTGAATTGCCGAATGTCTTTGGCGTGATCGCTTCCGCGCGATTTTAGCACCAGCAAGGCTTTGTGGACGGCGCTATCTATTTCAACGTAACGCAACAGCACGTACGAATCGGCGATAAAGGGGACATCTTCGTCAATTGACTCGGCTTCTCCAAGCAAAGCTGGGCTTTCTCGGGTCAACACACTAGTTAACCCCTCGCGTTTGAGAGCGTTGATAAAGCTATAGACGATGGAACGTAGTTCCACCGGATCTTGTGACAAGCGTTCGAAGTGCGACAGGCTGTCTATGAGGATGCGCCGGGCTTCAATCTCCTGGGCGAGGGTTTCGATGCGCCCGCCGATGTTTTCCAGATCGGCCTTGGTGACTTCAGGGCTAGACATGATGATGCGTAGCTTGTTTTCGCGTTCCAACTGGCGGAAATCCCAACCAAAGGCGGCTGCATCCCGATAGTATTGCTGGGGGAATTCTTCGAAAGTCAAAATGATGCCGGATTCTTTTTCTTGAACGATGCCATTGTAAATAAACTGCATCCCGATGGTCGTCTTGCCTGTGCCGGGCGCTCCCTCGACCAGGTTCGCAGTCTGGGGTAAAAAGCCACCGCCCAACATTTGATCCAGCCCAACAATGCCGGTTTTGACTCGTTTCATGATTTCTCCTCTCTGTATCCTGTGGAGCGTGTTTCCTACCGCATTCCGCGAATAATGTGATAGATAGCTTTGACGCGGAACTGACGGTCGTCGCAGGCCAAAACGAATTGCTCGATCAAGTCGCGCATTTCTTGATCGGTGGCCAGAGAGAAAACGGTCATCTCGCCTACTATTTCCCGACGTAGGACGCTCGACTCGGCCAATTCGGTGAGCTCTTGTTCGATGGCTGCCGGATCGCGTCCTGCGTAGCGGGCGACGTTTTCGGCGGTATCAGCCGTGTTGGGGTTTTCATGAAAGAAACGCACCAAGTCCCATTTGACAAACGAGTTGACCCGATTCTTGAGGAAATCGAGCAAACGTGTGTCCATATCTTCCATCAACCTGGCAGCCAGATCGCTCTCATCAATTGCCATTCTTGCCTCCTTCAATAATCTGCCATAGCCGTTAGTGGGCATTCCCAGTTATGTTGGGATCGTTATTTGGTTCATTCCTAACGGCGACGCTTGCGCCGAGAGATGCTCTGGGGTGGGCGCTGCGTTGCTCCAGAAGGAGCATGGATCGCCTGGTCTTGCTGCCAATGGCAGTGCTTGTATTTTTTCCCACTCCCACACCAGCACGGGTCATTGCGCCCCATGCGCTCTTTAGCCGTTGACTTGACGGGTTGCTGACGCCGCGCCTCGCCGCCTTGCAAATTGGTCACGAGCTGGCGCTGCGGACGCGGTTGCGGCGTCGCCGCGACGGGCACACGGAAGAGATTGTTCACGATGGTATCCCGGATCTGCGCCAACAGTCCCTGATACATCTCGTGGGCTTCTTTTTTGTAGGCCACCAGCGGGTTTTGCTGACCATAGGCCCGCAGCCCGATTCCTTCGCGCAGCATATCCAGGTCGGTCAGATGGCGCACCCACAGACTGTCCACCGCTTGCAGCATAATATCGCGTAGTCGGTATACCGCAATAGCCTCACCAAAGCCCTCTACGGTCGAGGCGCGCAGTTCTTTGGGCAGGCGGTCGAGGCGTTGTGCGGCGATTTCGGGCGTGAGGCCGCCGTCTGAACGTGCAGCCGCGTGGCCGTAGAGCAGGCGATAGTAGGCCTGCGTGTGCCCGGCCAGGTCGCTCAGCGTAAAGCCCTCTTGGGCGATGCGTCGCCATTCGCTGTGCCCGAGTTGTTGATCAATGACAGCCAGCGCTTGCTTGCCTTTGTCTGTTAATTGCTCTACGATCTCGTCGGGTGTAAGCTCTGACCACTCTTGCGGGTTAAAATCTGGAGGAAAGGGGAAAAAGACGCGCAAGGCGTTGAACAATCCCTGCAAGTCCCAATCCTCTTCGTAACCCAGGGCTGTGGTGTACGCAGCCACCAGCCCGGCGAGGTGTTCGTTCAACATAGTCAACGCAATATCGTGCAGGTCTTCTGACTGGAGAATCTGACGCCGCTGCTGGTAGATTACTTCGCGTTGCTTGTTGACCACATCGTCGTATTCGAGCACGTGTTTGCGGATGTCAAAGTTGTGCCCTTCGACCCGGGTCTGGGCCTGCTCGACGGTTTTGTTCAACCAACTGTGTTCGAGGGGAAAGTCCTCATCCATCCCCATACGGCTCATCAAGCCTTTGACCCGCTCACCGCCAAAACGCCGCATCAGGTCGTCTTCCAGCGATAGGTAAAAGCGCGACGAGCCGGGATCGCCCTGGCGACCGGCGCGCCCGCGCAATTGGTTGTCAATGCGGCGAGCCTCGTGGCGTTCGGTGCCCAAGATGTGCAAGCCACCCGCCGCCACCACCTCTCGCCGGTTTTGGGCGCATTCGGCTTTTGCCTCAGCCAGCGCGTGTTCCCATTGAGCGGGCGTGGCTTCGGTCAACTCGACGCCTGCCTGGCGCAAAAGCTCGCGCGCGATGCCCTCATGGTTGCCGCCCAACAGGATGTCCACGCCGCGTCCGGCCATATTGGTGGCGATGGTGACGGTGCCGGGGCGGCCTGCCTGGGCGATGACGATGGCTTCGCGCTCGTGCTGTTTGGCGTTGAGTACCTGATGGGGGATTTTGTGCGCTTTGAGCATGCGCGAGAGCATTTCTGAGGTTTCGATGGCCACCGTGCCCACCAGCACTGGACGTCCTTGTTGATGAAATGCTTGGATCTCGTTGACCACTGCTTTCCATTTGGCCCGCTGCGTGGCATAGATCACGTCGTCAAAGTCTTGGCGGATGACCGGCTCGTGGGTCGGGATGGCTACAACGTCCAGATTATAGATTTTGTGAAACTCTTCGGCTTCGGTGGCGGCTGTACCGGTCATCCCGGCCAGCTTGTCGTACATGCGGAAAAAGTTCTGAAAGGTAATCGTGGCGTAGGTGAGACTCTCGCGTCGCACCTGTACCCCTTCTTTGGCCTCGATGGCTTGGTGCAGCCCCTCCGAGTAGCGCCGGCCGTGCATCAGCCGGCCGGTAAACTCGTCTACGATGATGACTTCGCCTCGTTCATCTACAATATAGTCACGATCGCGCTTGTAGAGCACGTAAGCTCGCAGGGCGTTGTCCAGATAAGGCGTCAGGTCAAAGTGCTCGGGGCTGTACAAATTGTCGACGCCCAGCGCCCGCTCCATTTTTTCGATCCCGGCTTCGGTTAGCGTGACGATGCGGCTCTTTTCGTCGATCACGTAATCGCCGTCGGGTTCCTCCCCTTCGGGGCTTTTGCTGGGTCGCAGCCGGCGCACCAGCTCGGCAAAGCGGACGTAATTGTCCGAAGGCTCGTCGGCCGGCCCGGAAATGATGAGCGGTGTGCGCGCTTCGTCGATGAGGATATTGTCCACCTCGTCTACGATGGCATAGTGCAGTTCGCGCTGCGCCAATTCGGACAGGTCCCGCTTCATGTTGTCGCGCAGATAATCGAATCCGAATTCATTGTTGGTGCCATAAGTGATGTGGGCCTGGTACGCCTCGCGCCGCGAAACCGGGCGCAAGTGCTGGTAGCGCTCGTCGTTCGAGACGTAGGTGGGGTCGAACACGAACGAGCCGAGGTCGGGGTCAGCGGCAGCCGACTGTATCACGGCCACTGTTAATCCCAGCAGGTGATAGACCGGCCCCATCCATTGTACGCCGACTTTGGACAAATAATCGTTGGGTGTGACCAGGTGCGCCCCTTTGCCTTCCAGGGCATTGAGATACAAGGGGAGCGTGGCGACCAGCGTTTTGCCTTCGCCGGTCTTCATTTCGGCGATCATGCCCCGGTGCAGGATGATGCCGCCGAGCAACTGGACGTCGAAATGGCGCTGGCCGAGGGTTCGCTTCGCCGCCTCGCGGACGGTGGCAAAGGCATCGACGAGCAGGTGATCGAGGCTCTCGCCGGCGGCGGCGCGTTCCCGCAACCAGTCGGTGCGCGCGCGCAATGCGGCGTCGTCGAGCGCTTCGAGCTCGGCTTCGACGGCGTTGATCGCCTGCACCTCCTTCTTCAGCGGCTTCAGGTAGCGGTCGTTGGCGCTACCGAACAGGCGGCGGGCGATACTTCCGAACATGGGTTGGCCTCAGCGATAAGGTGACGACGGCACGCGGGGGAACCCTGGCGAAGGCGCGACCGCTTGGCCGGGCGCCCGGTCGTCGTGAAGCGCCATGGGTCTTCGCCGCGTCGCGCACGCGGCATCCCAGGGCATGAGGTAGCGGTGGGTTGCGCCGCTGTCAATTCCCGCAGCCGGCCCGAGCGTGGCGCGACTGTCCGCGGCCGATGGCGTAGCGGCAGCGCTAGCGTTCCCTTACGTTACCCTCAGCACAGCACGACACCGATAGCACCAAAACAGGATGACCAAAACGATGCCGACACGCACCGCTTCTCGCCGCGCGCTGACCGCCGGACTCTGCGCCCTTACCGTATTCGCCGTTGCCGGCTGCGGCGACGACGGCGGCGCCCCCAAGGACAAGGCTGCCAGCCCGGCACCGGCGCAGACCGCGCCCCCGGCTCCCTCGCCCGCCGTCGACAAGGCCAAGTCTCTGCAGCAGCAGGCGCAGGAGGCCGCCGCAGCCGCCGAGGCCAAGGCAAAGG
>DAOTXN010000072.1:0-4251 GCA_034435435.1 Anaerolineae bacterium
CCGAGCTGGCCGAGCTACGCTACAAAGCCTGGGGCGAATATCGGGACAGCGGCTACGCCCCCAGCGACACGCCCACCACCTACCACTTTACAGGCCAGCGCGAGGATGCTACAATACAACTGCTCTTTTACAATGCGAGATTTTATGACGCCGCGCTGGGACGCTTCATTCAGGCCGATACGATTGTGCCCAATCCGGCCGACCCGCAGGCGCTCAATCGCTACAGTTACGTCCGCAACAATCCCTTGCGATACATTGATCCCAGCGGACACGGGATTTGTGATAATCCGGGAGGCGGCTCGGCAAATCCTGATTGCCAGGATTATCAAGAAAATCTGGCAACCCTGGAAGCCGCCCAACAAGCCTGCCTGTATTTTGGACTTGGAACAGGTTGCTATCTATATGAAGGCGCCATTTGGCACACTTACTTTACCGGTAGCGGTCAGGGAGCGGAAGATTACATCAATGCCACGGGCTTGGCCGCTGGCGACGAGGGCGCCTATCGAGCTGCGGTAGCGCGAAATTGGTCGGGGTATGCTTACGGCCAGGGCTTGATTGAGGGAGAGCAGAATCTCAACTTCTGGCCGAACGCTCGTGGGGCGACGCCGGAACAGCGAGCAATGGTTATGTTGGCCTTCGCTGGGCCGGGCGTTGCTGATGTGACGCGGTTTCTCAAGGATCACTTTTCAACACCATCTTTCAGCGCTGCCGGTTTGGGAGAAAATATCTACCCACATCCTGGAGTTGCAGAGGATGCTTTCAGTTACGTTTCGGCTGTTGATGAGGGACTGGCAGTTTCTTTAGACGAATTATTTCCGGGACCGCCGTGGAATCCGAATGAACTAAAAGCAGAAGTCGGAACGCCTTGGGAACCTCAGGGTGGCTGGGAAAGCTGGGGTGGATGGGGACCTGGAGGATGGGGATTGGATCAAGCACCCCAACCGACAAGTTGGAAAGATTGGAGAGGCATTCTAGCTTTGCTTATGTATGCGAGCCAGGTATTCGCAGGTGATGAATGAAATGAATGAGGCGAATTCTTTACGAACAGCCCGCATCTGTTTATTAGAGGGAAAGTCTCAGCTGTCTGTCACTGGGGACAAGAAGCAAGCTATTTGGAAGTTGGAGAAAGGTCTGGAAACATTGAGCACTATCCATACTGACTCCCAGCGAGCCAAGGAAGAAGCGAGAAAAATCCAGTGGCAACTGCTATACCTTTTGGGTCATGCACACGCTATTAGACCCAACAGCAACCCTGAGAAGGCAATAGAATACTGGCAGCAAGCATTAGACGTTATCGGTGCAAGAAAGAAATCCGAACGTTCCGAGTTTTCTGAGATGGAACGCGAGGCCATCGTTCAGATACTCTCTCGCCTCGGTGACGCCTTTTTGAAGAGGAAGAAACCCCATAAGGCTCTTAGATACTATGAAGAAGCCGCTGACTTTAATACTGGCAATCAGCAGGCTGCAATTTGGATTCAGGATATGTTGGGTAGTACTTATCTGGCGTTAGGGAGACACCAAGATGCTATGAAGGCGCTTCAATCAGTGATCGCAATGGATCCAGGTTTCCAATGCTCTGATGTCAAGTCAGTCTATTATCACTTGAGTAAGTGTTACTATGAACAAAATGAGTATGCTGAGGCTTTAGGGTACGGCCTCCAAGCATTAGCTCATATAGATCCCGAAATGGACCGGTTCCCTCAAACCTATCTAATACATCAAGGTCTAGGATATATTTATTTCGCAATGTCGTCGTACGAGAACGCAATTAGGCATTTTCGTGAGAGCTTGAGGCTTGCCCCACTCAATGCCCCAGAACGTGCTGAGATTATTCGGCATCTCAATGCCGCGAAAGAGAGGCTTGATCACCAATAGATGGGAGTGCTCTCAAAACTGATACCAGCGTGACGATTATGGCCAGCGGCAGCAGCGGCAGGCACGCCAGCCCCTTCAGGTTTCCAAAACCTGAAGGGGTTCTTTGTGTCCTGGCTCCTTGTTCCCAGCCGCACTCTGCGGTATAATCCACAGCAGAGTAGATTTTTCAGAGGTGTGTGACGGTATGCTTGCACAAACGACAACCATTGATCGGGCCGGGCGCATCACGCTGCCCAAGCCCATACTCGCCGCCTTGGGCGTGCGTGCTCTACAGGAAACCGAGGTCGTGATCGAGGTGACGGAAAAGGGCGTGGTCATCAAGCCCACACACGCTGTCACTCCCCTCACCGACCACGTGGCGGCCATGGAATTGCCTGTGGCTGGCTGGGAGCAGATGGAGCAAGAGATCGAGGCCGGGCGGTTGGCATAGTGACGGACATCACTTTCCTGGATTCCAACGTCTTTATGTACGCGGCCGGTGCGGCGCATCCCTACAAGGACCCCTGCGTACGCATCCTGGCTCAGGTAGAAATAGGAACCCTGGAAGCCGCCGTGAATACCGAGGTCCTGCAAGAGTTGCTTTATCGCTACAGCCACATCAAGCTGGCCGACAAGGGCATACAGCTTTGTCGAGCCATCTTGAGATACCCCCTTACTGTTTTATCTGTGACCGAGGGTGACATTCAATTAGCGGTTGATCTGTTTGCTGCCCACTACGGTGCAGGATTGAAACCCCGGGATGCTGTTCACGCTGCAACGATGCTAAACAACGGGGTTCGGCGACTCATCAGCACAGACAAAGACTTTGATCGTCTGGGCGACGTTACACGCATAGATCCGCTGGTTTTTAGCCCTTCCCAATGATTCCAGGCTTCGGGCCGGCGCGTACAAGGCGCAGGTGCGGGTGGGCAGCGAGCTGCAGAGCGGCTGGCTGGCCTTCGACGACCTGAGCATCAAGCGCGGCGCGACCACGCTGTACAGCACCGGCTTTGAAAGCGGCGACAGCATCCTTCGCCAGGCCGTCGTGGTGAGCTTGCCGAACCATCAGAACAGGCCTGCGCAGCGCAGCCATCCCGTTCCGTTTCGCTCCGGGGACTATAGCCACCGCCAACAGCAATAGGATAAGCGCGCCAGACCCTTCAGGTTTTGGAAACCTGAAGGGTTTGGTTCCTCACCGCGCTGCGCCAGAGCAGCACAGTTTTGGTCTCGCTCTCCGAATGCTTTGACAACCGGTCCAGACATGAGGTAAAATGATGTCAGTGGCAAAAAACCTGCCGGTTTGGCGCATAACGGGAGTAGCTGAGATGATAAAAGAGCATTACGTAGTGAACGAAAACGGCGACCGCGTCAGTGTGATCCTTGATCTGGAAGACTATCGCGAGCTGCTTAAAGAGTTGGAAGAACTAGAGGCCTTGCGCGCCTACGATGCGGCCAAAGCTTCCGGCGGCCCAATCATCCCCTTTGAGCAGGCCATCGCCGAGATCGAGCAGGAACGTCAGTGAGTTATTCTCTCCACATCCTGCGCGGCGCACAAAAAGAACTGGCACGACTACCTGCCGGGGCCTACGAGCGCACGCGCGACGCCATTCGGGCTCTGGCTCAAAATCCCCGGCCGCCCGGTTGTCTCAAAATGAGGGGTCGTGACGCGTGGCGCATTCGAGTGGACAACTATCGGGTGATCTACGAGATCGATGACAGGCAGCGCACAGTAACGGTATTCCACGTGGGTCACCGGCGCGACGTCTATCGTTGAGAAGTAATAGGCATTCTAGTCGCTTGGCTGCGCGGGGAGATAGACAGCGAGGAAAGCGCCGGCAAGTGGAAGCTGCGGGCCTACTATTACCCCGCGAGTCCGCGGGGCAAGCTCCGCCAACCACGCCGCGCTGAGTTATACCGATCCAGACGAGGGCAGCACCGTCTCGGCGAGCTGGACCGAACAAGGCGGCAGTTTCACTACGCCCGCCAACGCTGCTTTCGTGCGTTTCCAATTGTACCACTATCTGAACAGCGGCTGGATCGCCTGGGATGATGTATCGCTGACCGGACCGGCGGTGACGACGCAATACTACTACGCCGGAGGCCAGCGCGTGGCGCTGCGCAAGAACGGCGTGCTGCACTACCTGCTGGGCGACCATCCCACGCTTCGCTCAGGACTATAGCCTCGGCTCGACCGCCCTCACGGCCTACGACGACGGCGTGCGCGGGGCCGAGCTACGGTACAGGGCGTGGGGCGAGACGCGCTACGCCTGGGAGAGCACGCCCACCACCTACCGCTTTACAGGCCAGCGCGAGGATGCTACAATACAATTGCTCTTTTACAACGCCAGATATTATTTCTGTTATGCTAAACGCACGCTGAATTTTCCATTCTCCACC
>DAOTXN010000073.1:0-3686 GCA_034435435.1 Anaerolineae bacterium
AGACAATTCTGACCGGCTTTCGCAAATCATACTACTTGCGAGATATAAGCTAGTCGGCAAAGATGCAGAAACCGGCAAATTACAGTGCGGCAGTCTGGCTTTATCGAAATACACTATGCCGTAATTTCAGCACATCTATTCAAGAAACAGAAAATGGTGATAAGGAGCAAGTGCAGCGATGGCTGAGCTGAAAACCAAACCTACCGATCAAAGCGTGGACGATTTTCTCAAGGGAGTCTCAGACGAGCGCCGGCGGCAGGATTGTTACGCCATTCTGGAGTTCATGAAAAAAGCGACCGGCGCAGAGCCGAAAATGTGGGGCGGCTCGATCGTGGGTTTTGGCGCTTACCATTACAAATATGCCAGCGGGCGCGAGTTGATCGCGAAATCGGTCGCCCAGCAAGCCAGGAACACTTGACCGCGTCGTAGCTGGACGTCTCGCTTTAGCGAGGATTCCCCGGCTAAAGCCGGACGTCCGCTGTTTTCAAAGGCTTGAGTTTTATCCAGGAAAAAGGAGCGTGACATGAAAATCGGAATCGTTGGATCAGGCATAGTAGGCCAGACGGTCGGCAGGAAATTGGTCGAGCTGGGCCACGATGTAGTGCTGGGCACGCGCGACCCGTCCAGGCTGGATGAAAAGAAGGGGTGGGCCGGCAGCCTGAGCGAATGGCTCACAAGCGTGAACCACAAGGCGCGCGTTGGCACGTTTGCAGAAGCCGCCGCCCACGGCGAGGTGGTGGTCAATGCGACCAGCGGCCTGGTCTCGCTGGAGGCGTTGCGGATGGCAGGCGCGGCCAACCTGAACGGCAAGGTTCTCATTGACATTGCCAACGAGCTGGATTTCTCGCAGGGGATGCCCCCGCGCTCGCTGGCGAACGATGAGCTGGGGTTGGCCGAAAAGATTCAGAACGCCTTTCCGGGCGCCAGGGTGGTCAAGACGCTCAACACGGTGAATGCCTACGTCATGGTGGACCCCAAGAGTCTGGCGGGAGGCGACCATACCGTGTTTATTTCGGGCAACGACGCAGCGGCCAAAGCCCAAGTCGCAGACATCTTGCGCAGCTTGGGCTGGACGGACATCTTGGACCTCGGCGACATCACGTCGGCGCGGGGGCCCGAAATGTACATGCCGCTGTGGCTGCGCGCGTGGGGCCGGCTGGGAAACGCGCCATTCAACGTCAAGATCGTGCGTTAGGTTGGTCCTTTATTTCCAGTGCTCCTGTTGGGTCCGCATGACTTGGTCTCGTCAATAGCAAGGGGAGCGGGATGGGCCAGATCAAACGATTTCCAGGAGGGCGGCGTGAAGGCAACATGGCCTGTCAAAGGTAGGGAAATGGTGAAAACGCTGCCCTGATTAGGGGCGCTTTGGAGAGAGATGCGCCCCCCGTGAGCCTCGACGATCTCTTTGGCTACGGCCAATCCCAGGCCGGTGCCTCCGTAACGCCGAGTGGTACTGCCGTCGATCTGGTAAAATCGGTCAAAGATGCGGTGATGTTCTTCGAAGGGGATGCCGATGCCCTGGTCGGCGACCGAAATGAGCATCGCATCTTGTGTCTGTTGAACGGTGACGGTGATGATGGTGTGATCAGGTGAGAATTTGCAGGCATTGTCCAAAAGCTGATGTAGCGCCTGCGCCAGCCGCGCAAAGTCTCCGGGAAAACAGTCGGTGTCAGATGGGTAGTGCGTGCAAATGTTGATATTGGCGCCCCCGGCGCGCTGACCGACCATTTGAATGGCTGTGCTCACAAGGTCGCCGGGAGAGATCTTTTCCATACGCAAGGGCTGGCTGTCCAGGTCTTGCAAAGTGGTAATGGATTGAACCAGCTCGACCAAGGCTTCTACACGCCGCGACACTACTCCGAACGCCATTTTGCGTTCTTCTGCGCTCAAGTCTTCCTGGTTGAGCATTTCCACATAGCCGCGCACCAGACCCAAAGGTGTACGCAGCTCGTGGGCCACGTTTTGAATGAATTGCTCGCGCAGGGTGTCGAGCCGGCGCAGTTCGGCGTTGGCGCGTTCCAGCTCGACATTGGCCTGTTTCAAGTCGGCAGCATGTTGGGCGCGCGCTACCGCTACGCCGATTTGGTTGCCAATGGACATCAATAATTCAATCTCTCGATCCGGAAACTGGTGTGGCATTCTTTTGGCGACACCCAATGTCCCCAGAATCTCGTCGCCGGTGCGCAGTGGCACGCATAGGTAGGAACAAAAGTCACTGATCTCTTTCAAAGGGATCAGCCAGGGATCATTGAACAAGTCGTCTACAGAGCCGGAGAGAGGACGACCGTGCTGGGCCACCTGACCAAGAAACCCTTGCCCTAAAGGAATGGATGCAGCGATCTGTTCGTAAGACTCGGGAAAGCCGCGCATAGCGGCGATAACCAATTTGGCAGTGCTGGGGTTGAGCAGTCGCACGTCGCCGCCGTCGGCATCTAGGGCGGCGATGGCGGCAGACACGGCCCGATCAAGCATAGCGTCCAGATCCAATACACCGCTGATGGCTTGGGATACGCGATTGAGGGCCATCAACTCTCGGTTGTGCTGGCGCAGATCACGGGTCTGGCGGGCCACTTCGGCCTCCAATGAGCGGTTGAGTTGTTCCAGCTCGTTCTGGTAGCGGTCGCGCTCGGCGCGAAGGCGGGCTGTTTCCAACACGCGTTCGATGACGACCACGATCTCGTCCATGTCTTGAACGGGTTTGGTGATATAGTCCCAGGCGCCCCGACGCATGGCTTCGACGGCGTCGCTCAACACGCCTGTCCCCGAGATGACCACCACGGGCAATTCGGGCTGCTCGGTCTTGAGGGTAGCCACAACTTTAAGCCCGTCCACGTGAGGCATACGCAGATCTACCAGAACGACGTGAAACGGCTCTTGCCTGGCTTTGTCCAACCCCTGTGAGCCATCTCTGGCTGTTACTGTGATATAACCAGATTCCTCCAGATAGTCGGCCAGAGAGCGACGGATGAGGGTTTCGTCGTCAATGATCAAGATGCGTTTTGGGCAAGTCTGATCGCCCTGTGGCTCAAGATGCATTGTTGTCGAAATCATCTCATTCATCAGTCCGTCTCCCTCTAGCATTCCCTCCCCGCGGCGACCTGCGCGACCAGGTCTAAAAACGTGCCCATGTCCCACAGCGGCTTGCGCACGACGTGCCGCGCCGACAGACCGAGAGCCTTGAGCGCCGGAGGCAGAATGAATTGCGGCGATCCGGTGTAGATGATAAAGTGTGTGTCAGCCGCGACTTGGTGCAAGGCCAGGATGCTCTCGACGCCGTCCATGTGGGGCATACGGATGTCTACGATGCACAGGTCGAAAGGTCGTTGGCGCTGCAATTGGAGGGCGGATTCACCGTCGGCGGCCGTGGCGGTATCGTAGCCGGACTCGTGAAGAAAATCGGCCAGCGAGGTGCGCGCCAGGGCTTCGTCGTCCACGATTAGAATACGCTTGATGGACATGCGACCCTCTTTTGGAGAACCGATGAAATCAGAACTCGCAAAATACAGTTAGACGCTTGCATTATCGGCAATTTTCCCTTACGCTTTAATAAAGGGCCTGAAATTACGGTATAGTGAGTTGCTTCCACTCCAGAAAACGCCATAATCGTTGTTCAAGCCAAATCGCGATTGTCGTGATGCAGAATACTCCAACGTAGTCAAGATGAGACGACAACTTGCACAGGGGAG
>DAOTXN010000074.1:0-54029 GCA_034435435.1 Anaerolineae bacterium
CTCCCCTGTGCAAGTTGTCGTCTCATCTTGACTACGTTGGAGTATTCTGCATCACGACAATCGCGATTTGGCTTGAACAACGATTATGGCGTTTTCTGGAGTGGAAGCAACTCACTATACCGTAATTTCAGCAAGTTCTATGTCACATCAATTATATCCTTTAACGAAGAAAAGTAAAGTATAGAAAAGTGGGGAAACGGTTAAAAGATGGTCTAAGGCGCCAGAGATATTACCAGTGGGAGAAATACACGGCTTCCACCGACGAGCAGCGTCACCACTGTGGTCTGATCAAACCCACCACCGGCGCTGCTGATCGGGATCGAAAACCATAAGCCTGGTTCAGCTTCGGCCTCGGTGTGGGTATTGGCGACGGTGAGAGTGGCGAGCATCTCCCCGTTAATGATAGTAGGGCTAAGGCTCACCAACAGGTCGGACGCGGGCGACGTCACGCTCAACGTAACCGAATAGGGCAGGTCGGACGGGAACAGTTGTAGCGGATAGTGAACGGTTTCGCCCGCGCTGGCGGTCCGAATGGGATAAAGAGGCACAACGATAAACCCCTCCTCGTAGCGGCCGATGTCCACCGCTGTTCCCCACCAGTCATCCAGTACATCAAAAGTGACCAGCAGCGTCTCTAGAGAGGCGGGCAGCGCCGTCGTTCCCGTGTCTATGATGAACGTGCTGGCAGGAGTGGGATGAAAGTCAGGCCAGGAGCCGTCGAAGGGGTCGTGATCGGCTGGGTCGAACGCCCAAAAGTGGGGATCGCCTTCGACGCCGTGGTCTTCCCAGGTGGTGTTAGCGCGGATCTCGGCCAGGTTGTGAAAGGTCACTTTGTCGCCTGCGCCTTCATACAAGGCCACATTGCCCGGATCCCAAACGGCCTCGTCATCCCAGCCGTTGCTATAATACAGGTTATTATCTATAGTAAGGTTGCCATAGTCGCCGTCGGCGCTGGTCATCAGCATACCGAATCCCGGATTGTTGACCATGATATTGTTGACCAGGCGGGTGTTCACGCTGCCGCCGTGGTCGTCCTCGGCCTGATCGCTGAAATGAAAGCCATATACGGCGTTGGCCGCGATGTTGTTATACAGAACCATGTCGCCGTCACGCCAGAGACCGGTCATCTTGAAACTGCTGCCCGCCGTGTTGTAGGCAATGTTACGGTAAACGTGTAACCCGCTGCACCGGTCGAAATAAAAGCCGTGCCCCTCCATACCGTTGGCCGACACGTCACCGCGCTTTTCTGCCGCATAGCTCCACCCAAAGATGTCGCGGGATGTGTTGCCGACGATCAAGGCATCTCGAAAGACGTGGTTATCGGGTCGATCGGCGCCAGCCAATTTGAGTCCGCCGCAGTCGGCGCCAATCTGGCAGGTGTGCTCAAAAATGTTGTCCTTGATAAGGATCTCGCCGGTCTTGATCTCATCAGGAGTAAAACCATACACTTGGGAGGGATTTGTGGCCTGGATGATCGAGCGGTGCAACACCAAACCGTTGTGAGCGACATGGTGGACGTGGTTGCCCTCAAAGCGCAGTCTGTCGGGGAACCAGATGGCCGAACCGATCGGGCTGTCCTTGTCGCTGCGGAAGCCGAGGTGATGCAACTCGTTGTTGCGAATCACGGTGTTGAGGATCCCCGGATGATCGAACATCGCCGGATCGGCGTCGTCTTCCCACCAACTGCTTAACAAGAGGGCATACGTATCGGCATAGGCGATTTCCGAGTCTTCTAGCGCAAAGCCGTCAATGGCATTTTCGGCGGGAGTATCCTGGCTCGTGGTCTGGGACAGAACAATCCCTTCGTTCACATAGCTGATGGTGACGTTTCTCACGGTGTTGCCGTGAGCTTTGTGATAGGTAGCGTTGTCGATTGAGTAGGCCACACCGTTAAAGAACTCGATGTTCAAGCCATCCAGGGTAATGTAGGAACGGTTCTGCAGGTCAAAAGCCGTATCGCGGCGAGAGATCTCTATGTTCAGCGTGGCTGGGTTGTCGGGTGTGGGCGGCCAGAGATAGATGCGCCCGGTTGATACATCGAACCACCATTCGCCCGGCGTGTCTAATAGAATGGGGTGATTCTCAACATAATACTTGCTGCCCCAGCCCAATCCTGGCTCGAGCGTGCCTCGATCCATTTCGGCCATTGGGTCAACGGTGACGGTGCCGCCTGAGACGTTGTGAGCGACGATAGTGCGCCGGTAGATATAATGAGCATGGCGTGTATCGGCAGCTACAAGCGTGGCTCCGGTGAGATTGCCCAATGTGGTCAGATTGCCCGATTCAATATCCACTGGCTCAGAGTCGTTGCTGCGATCGGTGAGCTGGGTCAGCGAACGCCAGGCTACGTCGCAATCAGGATCGGGATCGGTGGCAGGGTCACAGCCGGCCACACCAGAACCGCCGTCGGCAGCCCACCAATACTCGTGATATTTCCATTCGACTTTCACCGGCCAGTCGGGTTCCCGCGCCACAGGCAGTCGGGCGGTCACGTCCCCGGCGGCGTCTAATTGGACGACGAAGCGCGGCGCGGTTTCCAGTCCCCAGGCAGAGAGGTCGGCATAATAAATTTGGGTCGGGTCCACGCCGGTCGGCAAACCAATGGTGTTTGCCGTGAGTTGAGTCCAGCTCAAGTCCGCAGCCGGTTCCGACCCGCGCACCGTGACTGTGCCCGGACCGTTTTCGGCGACAAAAAGGAGCCCGTCGGTGGCGTTGCCGCTGCCTGCCGGCGTGATCGCTTCCCGATAGACGCCCGGCAGGATATGGACTGTGGTGCCTGGTCCGGCCAACGAGGCCGCTTTTTGAAGAGTGGCAAAAGCTGCCCCTGCGCTCTGGCCGTTGTTCGCGTCGTTCCCTTGTACCGCGTCTACCCACAAGTGATCGAGGCTAGGGATTTGAAAGGCGACCTCGTCAAAGCGTAGACTGCCGGAGGGTTGAATAGATGAGGTCGAGTCGGTTTTGCCAAACTCTACGATAGAGCCGTAGGGTTCATCGTGGGTAACGCTGACGATCTGTCGCATCAGCGTATCGTTCACCCACACGGCTACCCACTCATCCACCCGATAACCCAGCGTAATCTTTTGCCAACCGCTGCTCAACGAAAACTCACCTGAGAGATAATCGTAGCGGGTCCCATCTTCTGAATTCCACTCCAAAAAGGCTTTGTACCCCTGTCCGGTGGGTCGGCGAATTCGCAGTCCCACCAATCTATGCCATTGATCCGGTCCGCGTATGCACGCGATACGGAAGGATTTGCTGGTAATGCCCACTCCCTGAGGGTCTGGAATGTTGACATTGTTAGGATTAAACCAAAAGGTAAAATAGGCCTCTTGGGCCTGCGCCAGATCGGTTTTGAAAAGGTAGCTCGAGCCTGAATCAATGGCCACGGCGGCAGCGGTAGTGCCGTTCAATCCGCCGCCCGGGGCCAGACTCAGATCTTCAGGAGAGGTTTTTTTCCAGGCGTCTAGCGTGCCGCTCTCGAAATCGTCACTCATTACATCGGAGACAGGGGGTGGGGCGGCCCAGCTTGTGGGAAGCGCGAAAAGGAACACCCCACCGATCAACGAGAGGACGAATATTCTGACGCGCCGCGTTCGCTTGGTCTCAGAAATGCTCCGTTTTATCGATTCTGTCATTTTAATAAGAAACATCGCTATCTCCGCGCTTTGTTTTTTGCTTATCCGCTTGACGCATTGGAGAGAGCCGTAAGTCGCTCTCCAGATCATACGGCATCAGACCGGACAAGCTTGATTGATCTTATACGAGGGAAAAGGCGTCAGTGAGAACAGGGATAATTCTGAGTCGGTTTGGGGGAGCCGTGGATGAACAAAAATCATCCTAACCCCTTACCATCTCGAACCTAACACCATTCTAACAAATTTAAGTTACCATGCTATAGGATAAAAGTCCCTAAGAGCCGGACATGGCATAGGACATTGGTCCTAAACCACGGCCCTCGGTGTCTTTTTTATTGACAACTGGTGCGAAATATGACAAGCTAGCAGCCTGTCGGAGAACCCTGTACTGTAGAGCCTTGTGCCCGTTTTGGCTCGTTTTGCGCCCATTTTGGACGCCCACAAGGGGCTAAATTACATCTCTCCGACAGGCTGCTAGAGGAAACAAAACAATGAAGGACTTGACAGTCAATTTCCGGATACCGATAGGATGTGACCGATGGAGCCACACGAGATAGCTTACGTTTTACTGAGATTCCCTCACCTCACTGAGACTTTTGTGGCGGAGGAGATGCGAGCCATCCGCGACCAGGCTGCACCCGTACGCATTCTTTCGCTTTTGACCCCTGTGCCAGGCCCTGTGCACGCCGTTTCGAAAGAATTAATCCATGACGCTGAATATGCACCGGGCTTGATTTCGTGGAAGTTGTGGTGGGCCCAGATCTATTTTATACTCAGTTCTCCCCGGAAATATTTCCGCTTGCTCTTCGAGTTGCTCCGTGAGCCGTGTCCGGCTCGCGGCTTTTTGCTCAAGCGGTGGGTCATCTTTGTGAAAGCGGTGGCTTTGGCGAAACAGCTCCAAGGTAGCTCCATCAAGCTTTTGCATACTCATTTTGCCTGGCTACCGGGCGCGGCGACGCGTGTGATGGCAGAGTTGTTGAACTTGCCCTACACAGTGACGACGCACGCCTATGACATTTATTCGATTGAAAACGACTTGCTGTGTCTCACCGTCCGCTCGGCGGCGCACATTGTCACCATTTCCGAGTATAATAAGGTTGAAATGCTGCGACGGTGTCCGGGCCTTGACGCGGAACGTATTTCAATCATTCATTGTGGTGTAGACACGCGCAGATTTTCACCCCAGCCACACCCTGTTAACCACCCTCTGTCTATTGTGGCCGTGGGAAGCTTGATCGAGAAAAAAGGGCACCAGTACCTGGTTCGAGCGTGTCGGCGACTCAAGGAGCAAGGCGTCCATTTCAAGTGTACGATCATCGGGCGTGGCAAAGAGGAGGCCAACCTGCGCCAGTTGATCGCCGACCTGAACCTGGAGCCGTGCGTGACACTGGCGGGCGCACAGGACCAGCAGGCGGTGCTGGAAACCTATCAGCGCAGCGATGTGTTTGTGTTGGCTTGTGTCGTAGATAAAGGGGGGGACCGCGATGGCATCCCTGTGGTGCTGATAGAGGCGCTGGCGATGCAGTTGCCCACTGTATCTACACAGGTGTCGGGCATTCCCGAGCTGGTGCGCCACGAAGAAACCGGATTGCTGGTTGCCCCGCGCGACGATGTGGCGCTGGCCCAAGCTCTGCAAAGACTAGGCCGCGACAAGGAATTGAGGGAGCGCCTGGCTCACAGTGGGCGAGCGCTGGTATTGACCGAGTTTGATATTCACAAGAATGCCCGCCGGCTGGCCGACTTGTTTGAGGCGTTGATCCAGGAGCGAGCAAAATGAGCGCCGTGACAGTTTACGACAATCTAGTAAAGGACAGATGCACCAATCCCACCATTATCGGTGTGGCAGGAGGTACTGGATCGGGCAAGACCACCGTAGTGAGCGCCATTATTCAGAACCTGGGCGACAAGAGCGTGTTGGTAATTCAACACGATGCCTACTATCGGGATCGCAGTCATCTCTCGCCGGATGAGCGCGCCATGATCAATTATGATCACCCCGATGCTCTCGAAACCCCACTCCTGGTGCAGCATTTACGCGAATTGCAGGCTGGTCGGAGCGTCGAATTGCCCAGCTATGATTTTGCCACGCATACCCGGCGGTCAGAACGGGCTCTGGTATGGCCTTGCCCGGTCATTATTGTCGAGGGTATCTTGATCCTGGCCGAACCGGCGCTGCGAAAGATGTTTGACATCAAGGTCTTTGTTGATACTGACGCTGACATTCGTTTTATTCGTCGCCTAGAACGAGACATCGCCGATCGCGGGCGTACCCGTGAGTCGGTGGTCAAGCAATACCTGGAGAGCGTTCGTCCAATGCACATGGAGTTTGTCGAACCGAGCAAACGGTACGCCGATATCATCATCCCTGAAGGCGGGCGCAATACCGTAGCCGTAGATATGCTCATTATCAAGATCCAGTCGGTGGTCACCGCCAGTATGATACCGGCCTGAGAAAGGAAGCGGATTTGATCGAAACAAGACTTTTAACCGGCCGGGCCTGGGCCAACCTGAAGGGTTTTCTCACTCATCCTGCAGAACCGGGCATGAGCCGGGGCATACAGTTGATGATCCTGGCAGCGATTTTCATCCTTGCCCTGGCTTTGGGCTGGGCTATTCCCAATATCCCTGTGCTCTATATCTTGATCGGTATAGGCGGCATCGTATGTGCGGTGTTGGCTTTTTTCAAGATTGAATGGGCCATTCTGTTCCTATTGCTCATGCACGGCACCCTGGAAAGGTTGGACTATTTGACCATGGGGGGGGACCTTTTGAGTCCCAACCGGTTGCTGGGATTGCTCATTTTTGTCGGGGGAGTGTTTTATCTGCTTACTAATGAGATAGATTATGATCGTATCCCTGGTTTTTTCCCCTTTCTTGCCTTTTTGGGCGCGTCCTTTGTATCTGTGGCAGTTGGCTTTAGAGGAGATATGGGGCTTCTGGTCGAAGGGATGACTGCGGTCATGCGCTTGGGTACCGCTTTCATTATCTACACAGTGCTACTCTACAAGCTCAACTCCAGATCTCAAGTCAATTGGGTGATCGGCATCATCATCTTTGCCGAGATCTATCCGACGGCTATGGGATTAAAGGACGTTCTCAGTGGTGGAGGCGAGACGTTCAGAAATATGGCCACGGCTCGCCTGGGTGGAGGTACTTCTGGAGTAGGCGCTTTCCTAGTTATCCCACTGACTTTGTGCTTCCTACATTTCTTGAAGGCCAAGACCAACCTCCGCCGCTTGCTCTTTGGCGCTTTGACCGGATTTTTTGCAATTGCCCTGCTATACAGTTATGGACGAGCCGGGTGGATCGGCTTTGTATTGGTTTTGTTTGTGACCGGTCTGATCAGGCATCAACTCGTACTTTTGACTTTGCCGGCGTTCCTGGTCGTGGTGTTGATGACCGTGCCGTCTATTTCGGCCCGCTTTGCAGACATTGATCCCAACAATCTGGATGACGCCCAGGCCAACGCATTGAACGACCGGGTTGAGCTGTGGCGAACAGGGCTGGAGCTTTATCCGAGCAGTCCTGTGTTTGGCATTGGCTTTGGCATCAGTCGCGTCAAGGTGGGGGCGCTGGTAGACACTGGTCGGCCCCAAGAGATGCACAACGACTATATTCAGGCCTTGGTAGCGACCGGTATCATCGGTTTTTTGACATTTTTGTGGTGGCAGGTCCAACTGTTCAGTGATGCCATCAAGACCTTTCGTTGGAGCCAGGAGGGTCATGACAAATTGCTGTCGCTCGCCTTATTGGCTATTCTGGTCGCTTTTGCGGCCATCCGCCTCACAGACAATGTGATTTCCAATGCACGCCTGTATCCGCTTATGGCCATCGCGGCTGCAGTGATTGCTATTCCCCGTTTGCGCAACGTTGAGCAGAGAACAAAAAACACTCGCGGACTCGGAGTCAAGTCGCTTTGAACAACATCCAACCCGTTGAACAGGCCCTGTCCACTTCCGCCCTCCCGCGCGACCGCAACCGGGACGTCCTGCGCGTTGCCCGCGAAGGTAGCATTGTGTTGTTCGGCGGCATCGTCGGGCGCATCCTGGCCTATCTGTTTAATCTCTTTTTGGCCCGCACCATTGGCGCCAAGGGCCTGGGATTGTTTACTTTGGGATTGACGATTACTGGGCTACCGGCCATCTTGTCCCTCTTGGGGCTGGGCCAGGGAGTCATCCGATTCGGGGTAACCTTTGCTGAAACGGGCTACCCTGGCAAAGTCAGGGATGTCCTGAACAAAGCCACGCGAGTCTCTCTGCTGAACAGCACAGGAATTGCGTTGCTCTTTATTTTTTTGGCCGACCCATTAGCCAACCAGGTCTTTAAACAGCCCGATCTGGCCCCCCTGCTGCGGCTTCTGGCTTTCAGCCTGCCGTTAATCGTCGTGCGCCGGCTCTTGCTGGACGCTACTCGAGCTTTCAAATTGACCTGGATCACGGTGTTGGTTGAGACGCTCTTTTTAACCGGATTCGGTTTTCTTTTGACCGTCGTTCTAGTAATACTGGGTATGGGTATCTGGGGAGTGGCTGCCGCCCACATGGTTGCGATAGGCCTGAGCGTCTGGCTGGCCTATCTTTTGCTGGCCCGGTTATTGCCTCATCCCCTGTCTGGGCGGGAACCTGGGGTGTCTTATCGCACCTTGCTGCTGTTCTCTGTGCCTCTATCGGTGACCTATCTACTCAACTTTACCTATCAACGCACCGAAGTCTTTTTCCTGGGGCTGGCCAGCGACGTGGCAAACGTGGGCATTTACGAAGTCACCCTGCGCACAGCCAACATTGAGGTGATGTTCCTAGACTCGTTGAGCTGGATCTTTGCGCCTTTTATCTCGGACTTTTACGACCGGGGCGATCTGATCGAGCTTGAAAAACTCTTCAAAACAACCTCCAAATGGGCCTTCACGGCGGCGTGGATCCTGTTCATCGCTTTTGTGATATTCGCCCGTCCTATGATGGAAATTTTCGGTTCCGACTTTGAGGCGGGCGCCACCGTGCTCATTTTACTTGCCATCGGTCAATTGATCAGCGCCAGTGTCGGCCCCTCCGGCTACATGCTGAGCATGACGGGCCGCTCAATGCTCAACCTGTTTAATACCCTGGCGCTCGTGGCCTCCAGCATCGTCCTAGACTTGTTACTGATCCCCCCCTACGGATTGATCGGCGCAGCCGTGGCTGGCGGCCTGACCATCACCATCATCAACCTGTTACGCCTTGTAGAGGTCTATGTCACACTCAAAATGCATCCCTTTACATCTAGCTTGTGGAAACCCCTCGTCGCCGGACTGGTTGCGGCGGCGGTCAGCTATGCCCTATGCTCTGTCCTTGCCCTCAAACAGCCGGTCGTGACCCTGGCCCTCTTGCTACCCGTCCTGTTCTCTCTTTTCTTCTTTTTGATCTACAAATTAGGGCTGGACGAGGACGACCAGATTGTGCTCGAGGCTGTGCGGAAAAAGCTGCGCAGGCTGTCAAACAATAAGCGTATCAAGCAACCCAAGTAATTTAGAAAGGAAATCGCGCGTGCTATCCCAAAACTCGAATTTTTCTGCCTCGACTCGAAAGAATCGTACCCTGGTCATCGGCCTGGACGGTGCGACTTTTGACATTCTGAAGCCTGTCCTGCAAGCCGGCCGGATGCCCAACTTGCAGCGCTTGATGGACGCCGGAGTTTCTGGTCCCCTGGCCTCTGTATTGCCGACCAACTCGGCGGCGGCCTGGTGTTCTTTTGCCACCGGCAAGCTGCCCTCGCGCCACGGCATTTTCGAATTTCGCCAGCGCGTGCAGGGTAGCCTGCACCAAAAGACGATTGTCAACGCCACCTATCTGCGCGACGAGTCGCTGTGGCGCATCCTCACCCGCCACGAGCGACGTATCGGCGTGGTCGGCGTTCCGTTGACCTATCCCCCGGCGTCTCTGAACGGGTTTATGGTGACGGGGCTGCTGACCCCCAAGAACGCGCCGGTCTTTACCTATCCCGAAAACCTCTCGCCAGAACTGCGCGCCATGCACGGCGGCGAGTACATTTTTGACGTGGAATGGGCGAATTACCAGGGCCGTCAGGAGGCCCTTATTCAGGACCTGGACCGCCTGAGCCAGGTCAATCTGGACACCACCCTGCACCTGGCCCGCTCGCGCGATTGGGACCTGCTCATCACTGTGTTCGTCAGCCCCGACCGGCTCCAACATTGCTTCTGGCCCTACATGGACCCGACTTTCCCCCACTACGACGCCGAGTCCGCCCGGCGTTTCTACCCGTTGGCGCAGGCCCATTTCGGCTACCTTGATCAGTGCATCGGTCGCCTGTTGGACGAGCTGGCCGACGCCCAGACTACGGTGATGGTCATGTCAGACCACGGTTTTCAGGGCGTATATCAACAGATGAACCTCGACGACTGGCTGGCCGGAGAGGGCCTGCTCAAATATCGCGCGGCGCGCCAGACGACCCTCAAAGCGATCAAAAAAGTCGTCCGCCCGCTTTACCGCCGCCTGCGCATCGCCAACATCACCGGCCGGGTGAAGGGGCTCTCGCAGGCCGCCGACATTGACTGGGGCAAGAGCCGCGCCTATTGCACCTGGGACCAGCAGCAAGGCATTTCCATCAATCTCCAAGGGCGCGATCCCTTGGGCGTCGTGTCGCCGGGCGCGGAATACGAGCAATTGTTGAGCGAAATCGAAGCGCGCTTGCGGGCGGCCCGCCATCCCCAGACCGGCCAACCGCTCTTTGTGGACGTCATCCGGGGCAAAGATTACTACAAAGACCCCATCGAGACCTTTACCCCCGACCTGATCGTGTTGCCCGGCAGCTACCTGCGCGTGGCCGCGCCCCGCCAGCGGCGCATGTACGATTCCACCGGCTGGGCCACTGGCGACCACGCCGTGAACGGTATTTTCGTCGCCCACGGCCCGCACATCCGCAGCGGCGCAGCCATCACTGCCAACCTGATTGACCTGGCCCCCACCATCCTGCATACCCTGGACCTGCCCATCCCGCAAGACATGGACGGACAGGTGCTCGGCGACGTCTTTGAGCCGGAGTGGGCGCAGGCCCACCCCCCTGTCCCAGAGAGCCGCGAGGCCGCCGGCGACTACCTGGCTCAGGACGAACAATTGTCCACCGAAGACGAACAAACGCTCATCGAACGCCTGGAAGGATTGGGATACCTGTAATGAAACCCGTGCTGACCTTTTTCTTCGACGCGCTCAAACCTGAGAGTCTGGAACACATGCCCTTTCTCAGCTCGTTTGCCCACCAACGCCGTATGCGCACCGAGCTGGGCCACTCGGTCACGTGTCACCCCACCATGTACAGCGGCGTCCATCCCAACAAACACCTGCAATGGTTCGTCTGGAAATACGACCCCCCCACCTCCCCCTTTGGCTGGACGCGCTACTTTCAACACCTGGGACTGCTGGACAATCTGGGGTCGCGCTACTTTCTCTACAAATACACCCGTCAGTACCGCCCCAAAAACACGGCCTGGTTTGGCATCCCGCTGATGATCAACCAGCCGCTCAAATACTGGCGCTACTTTAACGTGGTCGAAGACCGCTCGTGGGACGAGCCAGGCTACCTCGACGAGTATCCCACTGCGTTTGACGTCTTGCGCGGCCACGGCGTCGGTTTTCAGGTCATTGGGATGACGCGCGGGGCCGGCGACGAGTTCGCCCAGATCCAGGGCCACGAGCTGGATGAGATTCAACCCTGGACCTATTACTTTTCCGGCAGCGTGGACCACTATTCCCACATGTACGGCCAAAACGGGCCTGAGACGATTGAACGCTTGAAACAGCTCGACCGCCTGGTTCAGGAAAAATACGAGGCCTACCAGCGCCGGGTGTCCGATTTTGATTGTTTTGTCTTTTCCGACCACGGCCACATCCTGGTCAAGAAACGCTTTGACATCCACGCCCACTTTCGGCGCCACGGCCACAACCTGCACCAATTCCTCAACCTGATCGAGGCCAATTATGCCCGGTTCTGGTTGCGCACCGACAAAGAGCGGGCCATCGTCGAGCGCATTCTGTCCACCATCGAGAACGGTTTTATCCTCACCGACGAACACTTGAGGCGTTACCACGTGGACATGCCCGACAATCGCTACGGCGACCTGGTGTATTATCTGGACGCGCCGGACATTTTCAGCAAAACCATCTGGGGCTTTAACCGCACCCAGAACTCGATGCACGGCTACCTGCCCGATTACCCTGACTGCGACGGCATCTTTTTGAGCCGCCGGCCGCTGGTCGAGGGGACGCACGTCGAGCTGGTGGATGTATTGCCCACCTTGCTGCACTCCCTGGGCCTGCCGATACCGGATTACGTGGACGGGCGGGCGGCGTGGGCGACGGCGCAACAAAAGGACACTGGTCTTGTCAACGCATAGAAACGGATAAGGGTCAAGGCATCCGTTTATCCGTTGTCCCATCCGTTGACACCAATACGCGGACGGGCGGACCTTGGGATCTGTAGAGAGAAAACGCCACACGAGCGCCCAATAATCATCAGGAAACGGACTCGGTTTATGCGTCATCTTTTTTGTCTCACTTCCATCTGCGCGCTGGCAGTTGCCATTGCAGTCACACTCGCCACGGCGCTGGCGACGCTGGCAAGCCTGTGGTGGGTCGGCGAATTACTTACTCACCTCCGTGTGCAATATACGCTTGTCCTCCTAATCTGTTTGCCATCACTCGTTCTTCGGTTCCGGCGAGCGGGTTGGCTGGTTCTCACTCCGCTGCTGATCAATGCTACCATGCTCATCCCGCTTTACTCTGATACACAATCCGCCAGAGTCATCGCCACGCGCCCGTTTACCATCGTGAACTACAATCTCGACGCGAGCGCATCCGATCATACAGCGGCGTTTAACTACCTGCGCAATCAACGCGCTGATATCCTCTCGCTTCAAGAATTGACCCCCGGGCTGGATCAGCGCCTGGCTACCGAGTTACCTATGTACCGCGTCATCCATTCTCACCCGATGACCAATTCTCAGGGATCGGCTTTGCTGCTCGCTGCTGGGACTGAGATCGAGGTAATCTCGGCCAGCATCGTACACTTTCCACAAAGATCATCGCGTCCCCTCATTGCTGCCACCCTGAACATTGAGGGTCAAGAGGTTGCCTTGCTGAGTCTACACATCATTCGTCCATTGAACGCTAGGAAATCCAGCTATCAGCAAGTCGAGTTTGCCGCCGCCGCAGCCTGGAGCCGTGAACAGCAAGAACAAGGACGCCCCGTCTTGATCATCGGTGATTTCAACGCTACACCCTGTTCCTCGCACTTTCGACAATTACTCCAGGACGGCCATCTGTTGAACTCCGAACGTGGCTATGGCATTCAACCCACGTGGCCGGCTAATCTACCGTCACTATTCAGAATACCCCTGGATCACTGTCTTTACAGTCAAGATATCATCATCACGGATCGGCGTATCGGCCCATTTTTAGGCAGCGATCACGCCTCGTTACACGTTCAATTCGCGTTGGCCGGCCCGAAACGACCGGCTGCCTTTATGAGCGACCGATTTACCACTCTACCCATTTACAAAGGTTCCTTTTCATGCCCGGACTGTGCGGCTCCATCTCCCTAAACCCCACCTCCCCTCTGCCCGATTTCGAGCGGGCCTTGGGTGAGCTGACCTACGGTCGCGCCACGCTGGTCGAACAATACGCCGATGACCGGCTAAAAATGGGCTGCGCCCACCTGGGCACAGGCGGCCAGCGCGCCCTGTACGCCTCGCCGCACGCCGCCGTGCTTCTGTGGGGCTACCTGACCCGCCCCGCTATCCCCCCCGGCGCAGACGGGGCCGACCCGCCCGCCGCCGCGCACTATGTTCACGACCAATACCTGGCGCGGGGCAAAGCGTTGCTGGACGACCTGCAAGGGGCTTTTGCCTTTGCCCTGTGGGACAAACGGGCGCACACCCTGCTGCTCGCCGTCGACCGCCTGGGCATGCGTCCCCTCTATTACACCGAACACGCCGGTGTGTTGCGCTTTGCCTGCGAGGTCAAGGCCCTGCTGACCGATCCCGCGCTGCCCCGCCGCCTCGACCGCGTCGCCGCCGCCGAATTCTTTCACTTTCGCTACGTCCTGGGCGAGCGCACCTTTTTCGAGGACATCCGCCTGCTGCCCCCCGCCTCCTATCTGGAGTGGCAGGATGGCCGCTGGCAGATCGCGCAGTATTGGCAAGTTGTCTATCCCGAGCGCTTTCCCAAGCGCCCCGACCGCTGGTACGAGGAGCAGATTTACGAGGCGCTGCGGGCGGCCGTCGAGCGTATGGTCCGCCCAGATCTGACCTACGGCCTCAGCCTGAGCAGCGGCATGGACAGTCGTTGGATCGCCGCCCTGCTCGGCCAGCTCCGCCCGGATACACAGGCATTCACCTTTGGCGCGCCCGATTCAGGGAGCGTCCGGTTGGCCCGCCGCGTGGCCGAGATCACCGGCCTGCAACACCATTGCTGGGAATTATCGCCCGGCTTTATGGCCGAGCACGCCGAGCGCATGGTCTACATCAGCGACGGCATGCACAGCTTTGTGGACGCCCAGGAATTTCCGCTCATCACCCGCATCGGCGACCACGTGGACGTGGCCGTGGGCGGCTTTATGGGCAGCGGGTTCTTTGGCGAGAATCCCATCTATGTCTACCTGCGGGCCAGAGACGTGTACCCCCTGCGCGTGCGCCGCAGCCGCGCCTGGTTGCCCCCGCGCCCGGCGCTGGAGCGTCTGTTCGACCGCTACCCCGAGCTGGAAGAGGCCGCCCTGTCCGAGCTGCGCGCCGGCGTGGACGCCGCCCCCGCCCGGCGCGGTTTTCAGATTTTCAACGATGAGGCCACCCGCCAGCGCCAGCGGCGTTTTACCTTTTATGCCCAACTGCTCAAGACCCCCTACGTGGATATGGTCCACCCCATCGCCGACAACGAAATCTGGGAGCTGAGCCTGCAACTGCCGCCGGGCCAATTGGCCTTCAAGTGGGCCTTGCGCCGCACCCTGGGGACCTATTTCCCGGCGCTGGCCGCGCTGCCCTGGAACGCCCCCACCGGCACGGCGCTGGACCCCGTGGCGCTCCTTTTTGCGCGGGACGTGTGGGGGCGCACCGCTGGCCAGTGGCTCAAGCGCCTGCGCAGAGCACACCAGCCCGCGCCCCGCTCTATAGACTATCCCAACTGGCTGCGTGGAGCGCTGCGCCCGTTCGTCGAGGCCACGCTGCTCGACCCTGCCGTCAACGCCACGGGTCTGTTCGACCCGCACGGTCTGCGCCAGCTCGTCCAGGCGCACATGGAAGGTCGCCAGGACGCCACGCTGTTTCTGGGGCTGGCGTTGCCCTTTGCCCTGTGGACGCGCATGTTCTACACGCCCGCCACACCCGTCCGCCCCGCCATACTGCCGCCAGCGCCCGCCGCTGAAGAAAGAGGGTCAGCTTGAAAAGGAAACCATGGCTGATCATCTTTATCACCGTCGCTGTGATCGCGCTCGCCGTGACGGTCGCAGGGCGTGTGGGCATCCAGAGCCGCTCCGCCACCGCTCCGCCCTTGATCTGGGTGACTACGGCGGCGGGACAGGACGCTTGGCAGGCCCTCGGACCAGGCGGGGGCGGCCATTTTGACGTATTTGCCTTTGGCCCAGACACCATTTTTGTCGGCACCGACACGGGCGGGGTGTTCCGCAGCCCTGACCACGGCCAGACCTGGCTCCCTGCCAATCGGGGGTTGTATGACTATCCGGTGAACGATCTGGCAGTGGACCCGCTCAACCCGGCCACCGTGTACGCTGCCACACACGGCGGTCTCTACAAAAGCGAAAACAACGCCGATACGTGGCGGTTGCTGCAGAACGGTTTCCCACCCAAAGATCCCCAGCGCTACTCGGCCCCGTTGGCCTGCGTGGCCCTGGACCCGTCGAATCCACAGATCGTCTACGTCGGCGTGGGGCGGCCCGCCAAGCGCACCGCCTCCGAAGGCGCGGGCGATGTCTACAAATCCGTGAACGGCGGCGCGAGCTGGACACGCGCCAACATTGGCCATCCGCAAGCCGTGATTTTCGACCTGGCAGTGGACCCGGTCAACGCACACATCATCTATGCCGCGACGAGCGCCGGCTTTTATCGCAGCGCCGACGGCGGCGCAAGCTGGGCGCAGGTAGACGCGCTGGACAGCCGCGGGCTGGCCGTGGGACACGCCGAGAGGACTGTCCTGTATCGCACCGTGTGGGAGTCTGGCGTTTGGAAAAGCGTGGATAGCGGCCTGACCTGGATCAAGCTGGCCGGCCCAGACTGCCCCGACTGCGACTATTATCGCATCGCCACACGCTCTACCGATCCCAACCAGGTATACGTGGGCGATTTTGGCAGCAACGCCAGAGACGGCGCGGGGATTTACTACACCGCCGACGGCGGCGACAGTTGGCGCAAACTGGACCGTTTTGGCGACACAGGCTGGCGGACAGCGGCCCCGCTGGCGCGAGGATTGGGGCTAAATCCCTTTGACCCGCAAGAAGTGTTCATCGGCGCTCCAATGGCGATGTACCGCTCGATAGATCAGGGCAAGTGGCAGCAAGTCGTGGCCCGCCGCACCGATCGAGCCGGAGGCGTCAACACCCGCTGGAGCGGGCGATGGGTCTCACGCATGGGCAGCAACAACACCGTCGTCAACACCCGGCCTGTTTTTCACCCATCCCAGCACGACACGTATCTGCTGGGCTATTCAGACCTGTACATCTGGCGCACCGACGACGATGGTCGTTCGTGGGAAAACATTCAGACGCCTGGCGAGAACGACGTGCGCTCGTTGGCCGCCGACCCCGCCGATCCCAGCTTTCGCACCTGGTTCGCCGGCGACTCGCCCCAGGATTGTTGCGGCGGGAGTTTGTACAAGACTATCGACGCAGGCCAAAACTGGTCCCAAGCGACCGGTCTGCCCGACAATCGCGTGTGGGGGATCGCGGTCTCGCCGCGCGACTCGAACCGGGTCTACGTCGCCACGCAGGATTACGGCGTGTATCGGAGCGCCAACGGCGGGGCGTCGTTTGAAGCGTGGAATGGCAGCCCGGCAGCCCCTCTGCCTCTCACGCGACTTTACGGCATTGTCATGCACTCCACCGACCCGGATATTTTGTACGTCCCGGTATCGGGCGAGCGCGGCGGTCTGTTCCGTTCCACCGACGGGGGCGAAAACTGGCATCGCGTGGGTGAGATGCAGGATTGTACGGCGGTCGAGATGTCCGGGATTGACGGGGCCATCTATGCGGGTTGCGGCGACCGGGTGTTCAAAAGCGCCGACCGTGGCGCGTCCTGGGCTTTGTTTTACCCAGGAGGCGCGCACCCCGCGCACCCCGGCGAAACCTGGCCGGGTTACGTGGCCGATATTGCCCCCCATCCTGTAGATCCGAGCGTGGTGTGCTTTGTGATCAAGGACGACACCTATCACGATCAATCCTCAGGCCGGGGGCTGTGGTGCACGACAGACGCTGGAGCGAGCTGGGACGAGATGGCGGAAGACATGGGGCTGGCGCTGCGCGGCACGCGGGTGGCCTTTCACCCACTGCCGGCTCCAGAGACCGGCGCACACGATCTGTTTTACATGACCGGCGGCGGCGGGGCCTATCGCATTCGCTTGGCGACCTCCCGGCCGTGACAGGATAGAGAGCATGGGCCAATACACGGCGCTGGACAACCCAACGGTGGATCAAATGATCCAGAACCATCTGGAGCAGATTCTCGCAGCCCTCACTGCTCGCGTCGCTCCCCAGGCCGTTATCCTCTATGGCAGCACCGCCCGGGGTGAAGCCAGCGTGTTGGTCGAGGGCGAGCACATCACGATGCTCAGCGACTATGAGCTGAGTGTGGTGGGCCGCTCGCCACGCCTGCGCCGCCTGCTGGCCGCGCTCTCGCGCCAGATGACCCAGCAACTGGGGGTCAGCACCGGCATCAACTGGATGCGCCCCGGTCGCCTGTGGACCAATCACACTAAAAACCTGGCCTTTGGCCGGGCCACGCCTTCGATCTTTATGTACGAGCTCAAGAGCGCCGGGCGCGTCATCTACGGCCAGGACCTGCTGCGCGTCTGCCCGCCCATCCATCCCACCGACATCCCCCTCACCTCCGGCATCGCGCTGCTGCTCAACCGCCTGGCCGAAGCGCTGGCATACCTGCCCTGCGCCAGCGAGCCACATGCCCGGCTGGACACGCTGATGTGGATCAACAAGGTCGTGCTGGCCTGCGCCGACGCGCTGCTGCTCTCGGCCGGCCAATATCACTATTCCTACGCCGAGCGCGGGCGGCGCTTTGCCCAGGCCGGCGACGCATTCGCTCCCCTCATCGCCCAGGTCCCGGCCATGCCTGCGCTGGTCGAGCGGGCGGTCGAGTTCAAGCTGCGCCCGCGCCTCGACCTGTACCCGGATGATCTGTGCGCGGTGTGGCGCGAGGTGGGCGCGATGGCCGATGTCGTCTTTCGCCGCCTGGTGTACTGTCAATACGGCCAGATTTTTGACACCTACGCCGAATATCCGGCCCAACACCTGGCCCTGTTGCATCGAACGCGCTCATCCCGGCTGGGGGGTGGAGTGTCTCTTTTTCGACACAAGCTGGTTGAGGGGCTTAAGCATGTGGACCAAAGGCGCTGGCCGCCGCCGGTTTTTCGCACCCGGCGCAGCCCGGCCCAGGTTGTATATGCCCTCACGCCGGTAGTATTTCAGAGCTGTTTCAGTGAGCAGCGCGGCGGGATGTTGAGCGAGGCCCGGCGTTGGCTGGCGTTGCTGGGGCCGTTAGAGCCGCCGTCCGCAGATTGGCAGACGGAATGGAACCACCTCCGCCAGTGTTTGGTTTGGAATTGGCGAGTTTTTTGCTATTGAGGGAGATGCAAGTGATGAGGCTGCGCCGGTTGATGATTCTGCTATGGTTATTCACGCTCATGGCGCCCACCCGGAGCAAAGCCGCCGGGCATGGCCCGATCACGCCCCTGGAACAGAGCGGCGAGACGCCGGTGTGGTGGGAAAATTTCACCGATATGAACGTCTCCAACATGCAGTGGGCCTACGCCTTGCCTCCCAAATGGAGTATTAACAACTTTGTCATCCCCGGCGCGGTCCACCTGGGGCAGATCTATACCAGCGGCGCGTCGGAACATCAGCTCAACCACTATAACTATACCGGCGCCGAACCCTTTGCTCACACGGTCGAATTCGATATGTACCAGGTCCTGCCCGGCCCGGGCAGCCGCATCTTTGTGCGCCATCACTGGTCTGAAAATGGCGTCTTTATCCATTTGGATGGAGCAGAGGGCGCCACGGTGGTGTTTCAAGACCTGGAAGGAGATCCCCAGGAACACTATTCGGTAGTCTATGATACCCATGTGGGCGCCGGCCAATGGGCGCACGTGGTGGTCTCCTTTCTCCAAGATTTCGACGGAGACACCCTGGAGACGGTCGTGGCGATCAACGACGAGGTCAAACAATACACCATGGATTCACTCCAGCTCTTGGACATAGAGAGAGCCTGGACCAACCGGCGCGAGGTATGGAGTTTCGAGTTCTACGGTGAGAACGAAACTTCGGGCATCTATCTGGCCAACTTTCGGGGCTATGCGGGCTTTATGGATCAGACTATCTTGGCCGCTAAACTCACTCCTGAGGCCGTCGGCCACTACCTGGCGACTCTGCCCACCCCCAACACCGACCGGGGAAGCAAATGGCTGTTGCCGCGTATCTCTCGCTACATTAACGAGTTGACGTTCGGCGAGCCAATGGCGATCATCAGCGCCAACTGGACTTCCGGCCTGACCGTCCAGCTCGACGCGGGAGCGTCACAAGGATGGCGGGTGATCAGCGGCTTGAGCTGGGACTTTGAAGACGACGGTGTGTGGGATGTGGTCAGCAACAACGGCATAGACCAGCGAGTGATCACCCATACCTACCCGGCCCCAGGGACCTATCAAGTTACCTTGGGGATCACTACGACGCAATATACCGACAGCGGCAGTGTGCAAGAGCGGCTTACGGATACCGACAGAGTCGCAGTGACCGTCAGCGGTACGGCCGGCAACTCCAACCTGCCCACGGTGAGCGTCACCGCGCCTGTGGATGGCGCAGTATTCGAGGCCGGCGCCGACATCCCTCTCGCTGCGACTGCCGGCGACCCCGATGGAATCAGTAAAGTAGAGTTCTATCAGGGGGCGACCTATCTGGGTGAAGACACTACTGCCCCATACGGCCTCACCTGGCATGCGGTCATTCCCTGGCGCTATACCCTGTATGCCAAAGCCTTCGACAGCCGGGGAGCCACGGCGTTTTCTGATCCAGTGCACATCACTGTCACCGAGCAGGCCGATCTTGCCCTGACCCAGATAGGCTCGACTGTCCCGGCTATAGCCGGCGCCCCTCTGACCTACACGCTGACGTTGACCAACCACGGCGCTTTGGATGCTACTGGCATCATCCTGACGGACACCCTGCCCGATAGCGCGATCTTTCTATCCGCCCTTCCTGCCGGCGACTGCGCGGCCGCAGATCAAGTGGTGACGTGCAGCCTGGGCAGTCTGGCGGCCAACGCGAGCACCCAGCTCTCCATTCGAGTGCAGATCGCCCCTTCCGCCGCTGGCGCCCTGGTCAATGTTGCCGCTGTCAATAGCAACGAACCCGACCTGTACCCACTCAACAACACGGCCACGGCTACGCTGACCGTCTCGCAGCAGGCCGACCTGTCCCTGGCGTTGAGCGCCGCGCCCGCCCCGGCCATCGCCGGCGCGCCGCTCACCTACACCTTTACTCTCACCAACCCCGGCCCGTCCGACAGCGCCGGAATCGTACTCACCGGCGCGTTGCCGGGCGGCGTGGTCTTTCTCTCGGCCACACCCGCCGACGCTTGCGCCGAAACCGCCGGGATGGTCATCTGTGAATTGGGCGACCTATCTGCCGGGCAGAGCGCCCAGGTCCGTGTGCAGGCGCAAGTAGGGGCCGCCGTGATCGATCCACTGCACACCGCCGCTGCGGTTGCCGCCGCCACCCCCGACCCCGATCCGCTAGACAACACCGCCGCGTTGACCACGAGCGTCGAAACCCGGGCCGACCTGGCCCTGGCGCTGGCTGCCATCCCCGACCCGGTAGTGGCGGGCCGAACCCTGGCCTACACGCTCACCTTGACCAACCCCGGCCCATCCGATGCCCCCGGAGTCGTACTCACCGACGCGCTGCCGGGCGGTGTAACCTTTCTCACAGCCACCCCTGTCGCCGCCTGCGCCGAGACTGCTGGAAACGTCACTTGTACGTTGAGCGACCTGCCGGCCGGCCAGAGCGCCCAAGTTCTGCTTGAGGTGCAAGTGAACTCGGCCACGACCGGGACACTCGTCAACACCGCGCACGTCGCCGCCGCCCCCCTTGACCTGAATCCAGTGGATAACATCGCCACAGCGACCACGAGCGTCGTGCAACAGGCCGATCTGGCCCTGGCGCTGACTGCCGCGCCCGACCCGGCCGTTGCCGGCGCGCCGCTTACCTACACCTTCACTCTGACCAATTTCGGTCCGTCCGACGCCTCCGGCGTGACGCTGACCGACACCCTGCCGCCGGGCATGACCTTTCTGGCAGCCACGCCCGCTGGCGCCTGCAGCGAGAATGCCGGGAGCGTTACCTGCGCGCTGGGCGACCTGCCCGCCGGGCAGAGCGCCCAGATTCACATCCAAACTAGCAGCGCCACGGCTGGCGTCTTTCACCATAGCGCCTGGGTGACCAGCACGATTTTTGATCCTGACATGGCCAACAACGCTGCCGCCGCCGACATCCTGGCGCTCAACCCGGCTGGCCTGTGGCTTTCCAAATCCGTCGAGACGGCGCACGACCCCGTCCGCCACGGCGACGCCATCACCTATACCCTCACGCTGGCGAACCTGGGCGATCTGGATGCCTATGACGTTCGCGTCTCTGATGCCCTCCCCCCCTACGTGCAGGGGACGGACCTCGACGTCATCTTGACCGTGACAGCTCAGCAACGCATCACGTTCACCCTTTATGCCACCCTGTCCCACGCCGCGCCGCTTCAGGCTGTTATTGTCAACACAGCCTATTTTACCCACACCTCTGGCAACGGCCAAGCTAGCGCCAGTTTGATCACCACGCCCGACATTATCCCGCCGGCGTTTACCATCTTGCACCCGGTGACAGACTCACCCTTGATCACGCCCACTCTGGACACAAGCCTCACTGTTGGCCGCCCCGTCTTTGACTGGGAAGACGCCACCGATAACGTGGGTGTGGTGGGTTACACCCTATTCTTGACCGGCGACCTGTCTCTGGATGGAGGAGAGTCAGAATTCACCCTCACGATCACCACGACCGACTCGGTTTACACGCCTGCAGCGGATTTACCAACAGGGTTGTATCGCTGGACTGTGTGCGCGTACGACGCCGCCGGGAACGTCAGCCCGTTTGTCACGCCCTCGGCGAGCTTTCGAATCGCGCCTGCTTCTGCAGGCGGAGATTGGCAGATTTTTCTGCCGGCGCTTCTCAAGGCAGAGAGCGCGACGGCAAGCCTGCCCGCCGCCCCAACCGGGCAGCGTTTGAGCAGCAGTGTGAAAACGCGGAGATAGTGCTTCTGAGATGCAACGGACCCGATTGCGTTATCTCGTATCAATTGTGTTATGTTTGGCGCCGTGGCCTGCCATCCATAGTATGGCAGCCGGGCGCGGCCCGATTACACCCCTGGAGCAGAGCGGCGAAACGCCGGTGTGGTGGGAGAATTTCACCGGCATGAACGTCGCGAATATGCAATGGACCTACGCCTTGCCGCCCAAAGAACAGATCAACAACTTTGTTATTCCCGGCGCGGTCCACCTAGGGCAAATTTCTACCGGCGGCTCCTCAGAGCACCAGATCAATCACTACAACTATAGCGGCGACGAACCCTTTTCCCGCTCCATCGAATTCGATATGTACCAGGTTTTGCCTGGATCGGGCAGCCGCATCTTTGTGCGCCATCACTGGTCTGAAAATGGCGTTTTTATTCATTTGGATGGCGCCCCGACCACCTTTGTGGACTTTCAAGACATAAAGGACATTGCCGGCGATCACAACTATATATACTATAACCAGGCCATTGGGACTGGCCAGTGGGCGCACGTGGTGGTCTCATTTCTCCAGAATTTTGACGAGGATACCCTGGAAACAGTGGTGGCAATCAACACCGAGGTCAAACAATACACCATGGACTCGCTGCAACTGGTGGATCTGGAAACGGCCTGGACCAATCGGCGGGAAGTGTGGAGTTTGGAATTCTACGGCCAGAGCGCCACCTCGGGCATCTACCTCGCCAACTTACGGGGCTATGCCGACTTTATGGATCAGGCCACTCTGAAGGCCAAGCTTATTCCCCAGGTGGTCAGCGACTATCTGGCGGCGCTGCCTGCCCCCAGCACTGGTCAGGGAGTCAAATGGCTGTTGCCCCGCAACTCGCGCTACGTGACTGAACTGGAGTACGGTGAGCCGTTGGCGATCATCCGCACCAATTCGGTTTCTGGCCTGACCGTGCAGTTGGACGCCGGCGCTTCTCAAGCCAAGCGGATCATCACCGGGCTGAGCTGGGACTTTCAGAGCGATGGGACATGGGATGTGGTCAGTCACAGCGGCGTCGAACAACGCATCGTCACGCATACCTACCCGGCTCTGGGGACCTATTCCGTAACCCTCGTGATCACGCAGACCGAGTACGACAATGATGGCGACGTGTTTGGGGTCAAATCTGACAGCGACACAGTAAAAATCACCTTGATGAAAGTTTATCTCCCCGTCGTACTAAGGACGGGGTGATGTGGTTGCTTCCTATTATGTCTTATGTTAAACTGAGCGCCGACCAGACCAGAACCAGGAGTGACGTGTGAAGCAAGTACCCGTTTTAATGACGTGGGACGTAGACCCCGACCGCTGGGCCACGCCCGAACACCGCGAGCGCGGGCTGGAAAAAGCGACTGACTTGTGCGAGGCATTTGGCATCCGCTCGACCTTTTTCTTCACGGCCAACTTTGTTCACGAATACCCGGCCCACATCGAGCGCATGCAAAGCCTGGGCCAGGAGATAGGCTGTCATGGGCTGACGCACACCGACGAAGAGGACTATAACCGCATGACCGAGGCCACCCAGCGGACCTACATTGCCGAGGCCACCCACAAGTTGGAGACCGTTGTCGGCGGGCCGGTGCGCTCCTTTCGCAGCCCGCGGGTCAAAACGTCGGCAGCGACTTTGCGCCTGCTGGCCGAGCACGGTTATCAGGCCGACAGTTCGGTTTGCTCGCAGAGGATTGACGTGATTAGCTCAAACCTCATCAACCCGGGGTGGATTCGCGCGCCGCGCCGCCCCTATCACCCCCATCCTGACAACCCTTTCAAGCGGGGCGATTTGCCTCTCTGGGAGATCCCCGTGTCGGCCTTGGTGCTGCCTTTTATCTCGGGTTCGCTGAATGTGTTTGGCGTGCGGTTCATGCGGCTTTTTTTCCGGCTGCTGCGCCAGGAATCCAGGCGCACCGGCAAACCCATCGTTTACCTGGCGCACCCGCCCGAGTTTGTCTCATCTGCGCGGCGCGGGTCGCATTTCAAGCGCAAAAACTTTTCTCTGTCGCGCATTCGCACGCACGGCCTGCTCATCCGGCGTTCATTGTATCGCCTGAGCGGGGAAGAATGGTACGAGCGCACCCGTCAGTTGTTCGCATATATGGCCGCTTTTCCTGACGTCGCTTTTTTGACTTGCCAGGAATATGTTCAACGTCTGGAGAACAAATAGGATCGTGCATTGATGTCTGGCTTTCTCAAACCTCTCAGCGTGGCCTTGAAAGGCAAAGGGCCGCTCACTTTTATCAAGCGGGCCTGGACGTTGAGCCGGCGCTACGGTCCCACGACCGCCCGCATGGACCGTTCGTTGGCGCAGTTGGTGGACGTCCTGCGCCGCTACGAATGTCACGCCACGCTGCCGATTACGGCCGTGGCCCTGGAACGCAACCCGGCCGTTGCTCAAAAGTATCAGGAACAGGGCGTCGAGTTCGCCATCCACGGCTACCGGCACATCGACTATTCACAGTTGGGCTTGGCCGAACAGCGCACCCATCTGGAACAGGCTCGTCAAATCTTTGCCGCTGCCGGTATCCGTGTGGAGGGCTTTCGTTGCCCCTATCTGCGGGAAAACGCCGATACCCTGACCGCCCTGAGCCAGGCCGGCTTGGTCTACGACAGTAGTCCCAGTCTGGTGTGGGAAGTCGCGGCGCAGCACAAAACTGAAAGCTATGCGCGGGTGCTGGATTTTTACGGCGCGCGACCGGCCGCCGAGCATCTGGCGCTACCCGCTCTGCACTCACCACACGGCCTGGTACGTATCCCCTATTGCCTGCCTGACGACGAGTCGCTGATCGAACGATTGCATTGGATATCTCCGGCCGAGATGGAGCAAGTCTGGCCGGCGATGTTCCAGGACATCCATGCCCGTGGTGAGTTGTTCACCCTCGGCCTGCACCCGGAGCGAGCTGGCGCTTGCGCTGGCGCGCTGGTCGCCACACTGGAACAGGTGCGCGCCGCCGGGGCGGCTGTGTGGCGCGCCCGATTGGGCGAGATCGCGGCCTGGTGGAGGGCCAGAGCCGCTGCCGCACTGGAGGTCACGCCTCTCCAAGATGATGGGGTGCAACTGGCGCTCGGCGGCCCGCCGGGCGTCACACTGCTGCTGCGCGGACTGGAGGCGCGTACGCGGACTGTTCCCCACGCTGACGGCTATCGTCAGGCCGTCGAATGGCCGTGCGTCGTGCGCGTAGCTCGGCGACCTTTTATCGGTCTGTCGCCCGACGCCCACCCGGCGCTGGCCGATTTTCTAAAACAACAGGGTTATATCATCGAAACAACCTCCGAACCCGCCCGCTATGCCTTTTATCTGGATCAAAGCAAATTTTCGCCGCAGGAGGGGCGACGTCTATTGGCTCGGATCGAAACGACCCAAGCACCCCTGGCCCGCCTGGGGCGCTGGCCTAATGGCGCCCGCAGCGCCTTTGCCGTCACCGGCGACATTGACGCGCTCACTCTTTGGGATTATATTCAACGCTTGCGCGAAAAATAGCTGGGAGAACGATCATGGAACTCGTTAAAGACTTGGATACAGAGGTGTGGCGGCGGGCCATCCAAGAGCACCCTGAGGGTAACATCTTTCACACTTCCGAGATGTTTCAGGTGTTCGCCCGCGCCCAGGGACACAAACCAACGCTGTGGGCGGTGACAGATGGTCAGGCCCAAGTGTTGGCCCTCTTGCTGCCGGTGCGAGTGACGTTGATGCAGGGATTATTAAAGACCCTGACCACCCGATCTGTGGTCTACGGCGGCCTCTTTTGCCCGGCCGGCGCAAACCAACAGCAAGCATTGACGCTACTGTTGGACGCATACGTGCACAAAAGACGGCCCTCGCTTTTTACCGAGTTGCGTCACCTCCACGATAGTAGCTCATACCAGTCGGTGTTGCAGGCGCACGGCTTTGGGTTCGAAGAGCATCAGGACTTTTTGATCAACCTGGACCTGCCTGTTGAGCAGGTGTGGACCAATATTCACAAATCGGCGCGCAAAAAAATTCGTCAAGCCGAGAACAAGAACGCGCTCACAATCGAAGAGTTGCACGACCGCGCCAAGCTTCCCTTGTGGTATGCTCTGCTGCAAAAGACCTACACCACTGCGCGGGTTCCGTTGGCTCACTATTCGCTCTTTGAGGCTGTGTTCGACATCCTGTGTCCCAAAGGCATGGCTCAATTCTTGCTAGGTCGGGTTCAAGACCGATATATAGCGGCCTCGGTGGCCTTGTTGTACAAAGACAAGATTTACGGCTGGTATCGGGGCTTTGATCGAGAATACGGCCATTATTTGCCCAATGATCTGATGGTGTGGCATCTCTTAAAATGGGGGGTGGAGCACGGCTACCGCGCCTTCGATTTTGGCGGGGCCGGCAAACCCGGTGAAGAATACGGTCCCCGCCGCTTCAAAGCCAAGTTTGGCGGCGAGCTGGTCAGTTTTGGCCGCAACATCTGTACGCACTGGCCATTGCTGCTCAAGCTGAGCCGGCTCAATTACCAGATCTACCGTCGTTTTTTCCTGGGGGGAGCCAAGTGAGCCGCGCCGATACGATAAACTCCAGTATCAAAAACGTTCGCCACTGTATGGTGGTGCACAACTATTATCCGTATGCCGAAACCCGCGTACAGCGCCAAGCCGAAGCTCTGGCGAGCCACGGCGCCCAGGTAGACGTGATCTGTCTGCGCCACGCGGGAGACTCGCGCGTGGACAACGTGAGCGGCGTGCTGGTTCACCGATTGCCCTTGCGCCATCACAAAAAAGGCGGATTGCTGGTTCAGCTTGTGGACTATCTAGTCTTTTTTGCGCTGGCTTTTTTCAAGCTGACCCGGCTGCACCTGGTCCATCGCTATCACGTCGTCCAGGTCCATAACTTGCCCGATTTTTTGGTCTTTGCCGCTCTGATCCCAAAACTAACCGGCAGCCGGGTCATCCTGGACCTGCACGATCTGATGCCCGAGTTTTACTGCGCCAAGTTTGGCCGGGAGATGCAGAGTTGGCCGGTGCGCCTGATCGGCTGGCAAGAGCGACTGGCCTGTCGCTTTGCCGACCACGTGATTACCGTGACCGAGCCGTGGCGGCAAACGCTCATTGAGCGGGGCGTGCCTGCCGACAAATGCAGTGTCGTTATGAACGTGGCCGACCCGCAACACTTTAACCGGGCCGAAGCTACTCCGCCGACGGATGTTTTTCACTTGGTTTACCACGGCACTATGGCGCGGCGTTATGGCGTCGATCTGATCTTGCACGCTCTGGACCAACTGCAGATTGATCTGCCTGCCTTGCGCCTGACCATGCATGGCCGGGGCGACTATCTCGAAACGGTGCAGCGTATGATCCAAGAGCTAGGCTTGGAGGAGCGGGTCAATCTCAGCACCGACTTTGTCGCGCTGCCCGATTTGATCCGCCTGATCCGCTCAGCGCACGTAGGCGTCGTGCCCTACCGACGCGATGTGTTCACCGACGGTATCCTGCCTACCAAGCTGATGGAGTATGCAGCTCTGGGCATCCCGGCCATCGTGGCCCGCACACCGGCCATCATGGCCTATTTCGATGAGGCGATGGTCGAGTTTTTCACCGCTGAGAACATAGACGAGCTGGCCGAGCGCATCCGCAGGCTGTATCACGACCGTTCACGCTTGGAGGCAATGGCGCACAATGTGGAGCAGTTTCACCAGCGCTATAATTGGGCGGCGCAACAGGCCGCTTACGTCGGCCTGGTCGAGCGCCTGGCCGGCAGATAGGCAGGTTTCAACTCGTTCGGCTGAGTTCACGGCGAAGCCTGCCGCCAAGAGCGGCTGTTCATTGTGCAACGACGCAGGTAAGCAACCCGCCCGACGAAAGTTATCGAAAAGGAGTGCATCATGCAAGTCAGTATTTTTGGATTAGGTTACGTGGGATCCGTGTCGGCGGCCTGCCTGGCGGCCCTCGGCCACCAGGTAATCGGTGTGGACGTGAACCCTATGAAAGTGGACATGATCAATGCCGGTCACAGCCCGATCATCGAAGCGGAGTTGACCGATCTCATCGCCCAGGGCGTGCAAGCCGGCCGGTTACGGGCCGTGACCACGGCCTCCGAGGCCGTGGCGGCCTCGCAGGTGTCGTTCATCTGCGTGGGCACGCCCAGCGCCGAGAACGGCAGCTTGGACCTGCGCTACGTGGAACGAGTATGCGCCGAGATTGGGCAGGCGCTGGCAGACAAACAGGACTATCACGTCGTCGTGGTGCGCAGCACGATGCTGCCGGGTAGCACCGAAGAATTGGTCATCCCGACCCTGGAACGGGCTGCCAGCCGCAGGGCTGGGTCAGATTTCGGCGTCTCGTTCAATCCCGAATTTCTGCGTGAGGGGACGGCCGTGCGGGACTTTAACCATCCACCCTATACCATCGTGGGGCAACACGCCGGGCGTGAGGCCGAGGTCGTCGCCCAATTGTATATCGGCATTCAGGCCCCACTGCTTGTCGTTCCGCTCAAAGTGGCCGAAATGGTCAAATACACCAACAACGCTTTTCACGCCCTCAAGGTCGTCTTTGCCAACGAAATGGGCAACATCTGTAAACAACAAGGCATAGACAGCCATCAGGTGATGGACATCTTTTGTATGGACGACAAGTTGAACCTGTCGCCCTATTATCTCAAGCCGGGTTTTGCGTTTGGCGGCTCGTGCTTGCCCAAGGACCTGCGCGCTTTGCTGTATCACGCCCACCGCTTGGACCAGAGCGTGCCGGTGTTGGAGGCCATTTTGCCCAGCAACGAGCTCCAGGTTAAAAAGGGTTTCGATCTGGTCAAGCAGACCGGGCGCAAAAAGATCGGTATGCTCGGTTTCAGCTTCAAGGCCGGCACGGACGACCTGCGCGAAAGTCCCCTGGTCGAGCTGATCGAGACGCTGATTGGCAAAGGCTATCAGGTCCGGGTATACGACGAGAACGTCTCGCTGGCCCGCCTGCACGGCGCCAACCGGGCCTACATCGAGCGGGAAATCCCCCACATCGCTTCACTGATGTGCAGCTCGATGCAAGAGGTGCTGGCCGAGAGCGAGGTAATGATCATTGGCAACAAATCGCCCGAGTTTGCTCAGGCGCTTGGGCAGTTGCGCCCCGATCAGGTAGTGATCGACCTGGTGCGCATCTCTAAAGAAATTAGCTTGTTGGACGAAAAATATATAGGTGTATGTTGGTAGGAGTTTAGCACATCGTGACCCCTAGAGCAAAGCGTCATTGTATGGTCGTACATGCGTTTTATCCGCTGGCAGAAACTCGCGTCCAACGGCAGGCCGAGGCCCTTGTAGAGCGGGGTTTCGAGGTCGATGTGATCTGCCTGCGCCTGCCCAAAGAGTCAGATTTTGAAGTGGTGCGCGGGGTCAATGTTTACCGCTTGCCTGTGCAGACCGTGAACGTTAAACGAGGTGTGGGCAATCAACTGTGGGAATATCTGCGCTTTTTTGTGCGGGCGACCGTCAAACTTGCGCGCTTGCATCGCTCAAAGCGTTATGCCGTGATTCAAGTGCATAACCTGCCCGACTTTTTGGTATTTTGTGCGCTGCTGCCCCGCATGAGCGGCACACCCGTCATCCTCGATATTCACGATGTGATGCCCGAGCTGTTCGCCGACCGCAGCGGACGCTCGCTCGATAGTGGAGTGGTTAGAGCGGTCAAGCTGGAAGAGCGGCTATCGTGTCGCTTTGCCAGCCACGTCATCACCGTCACCGAACTATGGCGACAGGTGCTCGTCGGGCGGGGTCTGCGCCCGGAAAAGAGCAGCGTGGTCATGAACGTGGCCGACGCGAGTCTGTTTCACCCAGGTGTGCGCCAGGAAGCGTTGGCTCGACGGCAGAACGACACTTGCTTTCGCCTGATCTACCACGGCGTGCAAACCTACCGCCACGGTCTGGACACCCTGCTCAAGGCCGTGGCTCAGGTGCGCTCGCAAATCCCAAACGTTCATCTGACGCTGCACGGTGAAGGGGAGGCCCACGATGATCTGGTGCGTCTGGCCGACACACTCGGACTGACCGACTGTGTGCATTTCAGCCAGCGTTATGTGCCTGTGGCCCAGTTGCCCGCGTTGATCGCTCAAGCCGACGTGGGAGTAGTGCCTTACCGCCGCGACATCTTTACCGACGGTATCTTGCCGACCAAGCTGATGGAATATCTGGCCCTGACAATGCCCGTGATTGCTTCACGCACGCCAGCCATCGAAGCCTATTGCGATGATAACACAGTCGAGTTTTGCCAGGCCGACGACGTGGATGATCTGGCGCGCTGCATTCAACAAGTGTACGCGGACGACCAGCGCCGCGCACAGTTGGTGCAGGGCGCCCAGACCTTCCGCCAGCGCTACAACTGGACGCAGATTAGCGCCAACTATGTGGCGTTGGTGGAGCGTCTGGGTCAAGGTTGACAGACAAGCCGGTAGCAGGGGGATCACAGGGAAATAGCACATCAAATGACTATGCATCTGGTCCGAGAGTTAGATGGGCGTTTCTGGCGCAGGTTTGTCGAGGAGCAGCCTCGAGGCAACGTCTTTCACACTCCCGAGATGTTCCAAGCCTTCGCCCACACCAAAGGGTACCGGCCTGAGCTTTGGGCCGTGGTGGACGATGCTTCGCGCCCTCTGGCGCTCATGATCCCGGTCGAGATCACTCTGTTGGGCGGGCCGCTGCACTGGGTGACCACCCGCGCTGTGGCCCATGGCAGCGTGCTGTGCGCACCTGGAGAAGTGGGCCAACAGGCCCTGAGCCTGCTGTTGCAGGCCTATAAACGAGGGGTCGGAAAAAATGTCTTGTTTACCGAGCTGCGCAATCTTGCAGACATGAGTGATCTGCACCCGCTGCTGAATGCGAGCGGGTTTCTTTTTGAGGAGCACATGGATTTCCTGATCGATCTGAGTCAGACGCCGGCTCAGGTCCTGCAAAGTATCGGCCCGCGCACGCGAAAAAAGATCCGCAGAGGTCTGCGCGACGGCGTCGTGCGGGTCTCGGCCGTGGCCGAGCGGGGCGATCTGGGGAGGTGGTACGAAATCCTGGATAGGACCTATCGCCGCGCCCAAGTCCCCCTGGTCGATCGGTCGCTGTTCGAAGCCGCGTTTGATCACCTGGCTCCGAAGAACATGGCCCGTTTTTTACTCGCCGAAATCAATGGCCGGCCGGCCGCCTGTTCTTTGGAACTGCCTTACAAAACCACCATCTATGGTTGGTATGGCGGCTCTGACCGCCAGTTCAGCAAATTCTACCCCAACGAAATGCTCAATTGGCACATTATGGAATGGGGAATCCAAAACGGCTACACCGTCTATGACTTTGGGGGCGCCGGCAAGCCCGACGAAGAGTATGGCGTGCGCGATTTTAAGGCCAAGTTTGGCGGCCAGTTAGTCCATTGGGGACGATATGTGTGCGTGCATGCCCCGCTCCGCTTAAAATTGAGCAAGCTGGCTTTCAATCTCTACCAACGCCTTTTGGCAGGCAAAGCGGAACGATGATTCCATTCTACCGTCCTTACTTTAATCATGCCGAACTGCTCGCGGCGCTGCGCCCCAGTGGGGGCCGGGAGACGTTCGAGTCGGCTGTGGCGACCCGGTTAGGCGCCCGGTATGGAGTGGCTTTTGCCTACGCCCGCTCTGGCCTGGTCGCCGCGCTCAGAGTCCTGGGGATCAGCCAGGCCGAGATCGTGTTGCCGGCCTTTACCTGTGTCGTCATGGCCCAAGCCGTGCTGGCCTCTGGCAACACGCCCGTGTTTGTAGACATTGACCTGGCCGATTACAACATGGACCTGAACTGCCTGCGCCAAGCACTCACATCCCGCACCCGGGCCGTCATCGTGACCCACATGTACGGCTATCCCGCCGACGTAGAGGCCGTGCGCACCCTGGTCGGCGACGAGCGGGTGCTGATCATTGAGGACCGCGCCCAAAAACTGCTGCGTTCGCCCGGCCAGATCCTGCCCTTTAGCGGCGACGTCGGGCTGTGTAGTTTTGGGATCAACAAAGAGCTGTGTACGGTTCAGGGCGGGGTCGTGGTGACCAACTCACTGGCGCTGTACGAAAAGCTTCGAGTCTATCGGGACGCAGAAATGAACCGGCGCTCGGCCGCTGTGTGGGCCAAACGCTGGTTGCGCCTGATCGCCAATTACGTGGTTTTTAACAAGCCGGTCTATGGCTGGTTGCACCGGACCGGCGCGGTCGGTCTGAGCCACCGCCTGACCGCAGAGAGCGCATTCAAGGCAGACAAGTTGATAAGCGATCATGCTACGGCTTTGATGGATTTTCAGGGGCGCATAGGGCTGGCCCAATTGGCAAAACTGGACACAGCGACGAGCCGCCGCCGCGCCCTGGCCGAGCTGTACGCCCGCGAGCTGCGCGACGTTCTGGGACTCGTCTTGCCTCCTCTTACGGCGGAGGCCAGCTATGCCTACTTTACCCTGCGTGTACCGCAACGTGATGCGCTCCACTTTCGACAGCGTATGCTGGAAAAGAGCGTGGCCGTGGACGAGACCTACGAATATGCCTTGCCCACGTTGAAACCCTACCGCGCCTACGTCCACGCGACTTACCCGCACGCGGTCGAGGCGGCCCAACAGGTGATCAACCTGCCCATCTATCCTCAACTCGGCCTGAGCGACGCCCAATACATCGCCCGCAGCGTGCGAGACGTCCTCGAAGGCCGCCGCCCGGAGTTCAGCGCATGACCCCCGGCGAGCACGTGATCTGGCTGTCTGGCTCGGCCCAGCGCGAGCGGTGGAATCATTTTGTGTCCACCTCGCCGTGGGGCCACCTGATGCAGGCGTGGGAGTGGGGAGAATTCAAAGCTGCTCTCGGCTGGCAGGTGGAACGAGTCGCTCTGGAACGCAACGGGCAGATCGTCGCCGGGGCCCAGGTGTTGTTGCGGCGTTTGCCCCTGCTGCCGCTGACCATCGCCTACGTCCCCAAAGGTCCACTGGTCGATCTGGCCGATGCCCTGGCCGCTGCCGCGCTCTTTGCAGCCGTCCACCAGGTCGCCCGTCGTCGGCGCGCCCTGTTTACGCGCATCGAGCCGAACGCGCTGGATGACAAACAGGTGCATGCCGTGCTGCGACGCTGCGGTTTCCGGCCCACTGCCCAAACCAACCAGCCCCGCAGCAGCATCGTGATTGATCTTTCGGTCGGCGAGGCGGCATTGTTGGCGAATTTGAGCCGCACCACCCGCAAGCTGATCCGCCGGGCCGCCCGTCACGGTGTGGAAATCGTCCAGGGGGGTGCAGATGACCTGGGCGACTTTTTTGCTATGATCTCCACAACCTCGGAGCTCAAAGGCTTCCCGGTGCACGACGAGCAATTCTACAAACAAGCGTGGCAGACCTTTCATGCGCGAGACGCGGTCCAATTGCTGCTGGCGAAACACGCGGGCCGGGTCGTGGCAGCCAAGATGATCTGCGTCTTTGGCGACCGGAGCATGCATCTGTGGGGCGGCACTTCTGACGCGGCGCGTGAGCTGCACGCCAGTTATCTCTTGCAGTGGGAGGCCATCAAGTGGGCCATGGCGCGGGGCTGCCGTACTTGCGACCTGTGGGGTATTCCCGACGAGGCCGGCGCTTTGCTGCGGGCCGGACAAGCGCTCCCCAACCGCCAGGACGGTCTGTGGGGAGTGTACACGTTCAAGCGTGGGTTTGGCGGCCAGGTCGAATATTACGTAGGGGCCTACGACTATCCGTACTGGCGTCTGCTCTACCGCCTGGGGCTGCAGCTCCTGTTGCGCGGCCGCTCCAGCGATACCCTGTCTCGCTGGCTGGAACAGCTCACAGGCAGTCGCTCTGCCAGAGGCCACCCATGACCGAAGCCGAATGGACGATGGAAGTGAAAAGCCGGCGGCTCAAAAGGGCGCTGACCCCCCCGGCCCTGTTGGCGCTAAAAGCCCTGAGCCGCCTGGAAAGCCGGATCTGGGCCGGCGTGCGACTGCGTTTTAGCCCGGTCTTTATCGTCGCCCCTCCCCGCGCGGGCACTACCGTGTTGTACCAGGTGATGACCGGCCACCTGTCTACTTCGTATTTTACCAACCTGGCCATGCGGCTGCACATCCAGGACGCCGTGGTGTTGCCCATCTTTGGGGCGTTACTGACCAGATGGCTCAGACCCAACCAGAACGCCGCTTTTGATAGCTACTACGGGGCCACCAAAGGTCTGGACGGTCCCCACGAAGGCCACTGGGTGTGGAACCAATACTTTCCCGAAGAACCGCATTACATCCCGGACGGCTATCTTGGGGAGCGGGCGCGGCAAGGTCTCTATCGGGCAGTAGCAGGCACCGAGCGCGTGTTCGACCGGCCCTTTGTCGGCAAACACATCCGCAACAGCGTGCGCATCCGGGCCTTTGCCGAGGTTTTCCCGACGGCCTTGTTCATCCAATGCGTCCGCGACCCGCTCGACGTGGCCCAATCCATCTGGACCGCCCGCACCCGCGACTTTCCCTTTACCGAGCGCCAGGTTCCCGACCCCGCCCGGTGGTGGTTTTCGGTCAAACCCAGGGAATACGAGGCGATCCGGCACAAGAGCCTGGTGGAGCAGGTTTGTGAGCAGGTGTATTACGTCGAGCAGAACATCGCCCAGGATCGAGAGGCAGTGGGCGCGGACCGTTTCCTGATCATCAGCTATCGGGACTTGTGCCTGGCCCCCCAGCAAGAGATCGAGCGCGTCGTCGAATTTATGAACGCCCACGCCGCCCCCACGCGCATCCTGCGACCCATCCCAGCCTCTTTTCCCTACTCGACCGGTCGCAAGATCGACCCGGCCGACTATGAAGCGTTGGCCGACTATATCGGTCAATTGTACCCAAACCCTGATTGGGGTCTCACAGGAGTATGACTATGGCACCCATACGTCAACGCATCGCGCGTCGCTTTTACGCCGCCGGCAAATCCGACGTGCTGAAATTCCTGGCCGAGCTTGATCACATGCAGTGGCTCAGCCAGGGCGAGTTGCTCGACCGGCAGCGCCAACACCTGCGCCGGCTATTGGAATACGCCAACATCTACATTCCCTACTATCGAGACCTGTTCAGGCAGATAGACTTTCACCCGGCCGATTTCGCCGCCGACCCGGCCGTTTTTTCCCAGTTGCCGCTGCTGACCAAAGACCTGGTGCGCCAAAACTTTGAGCGCCTTATCACCACCGAGGAGAGCAAGCGCCGCACACTGATCCGCCACAAGACAGGCGGAACGACCGGCGAGCCGTTGTGGCTGATGCAGGAACCGGCCTACCGCGATTACAACACCGCTCACGTCTACCACAAGATGACCTGGTCGGGCTGGCAAGTGGGCCAGCCCCAGGCCTGGCTATGGGGGCACGCAGTGGTGGGGGCCGCCGCCAGCCCCTCGCTCGCGGCCCGCGCCAAAGATTGGCTGGCGAATCGCATCGAATCTAATGCGTTTCACATCTCCCAAGAGAGCCTGGAACACTTGACCCGCCGCCTTGAAAAGCAACCGGGCGCTGTGCTGTGGAGCTACGTCTCGACCATGGTTCGCTTAGCCGAGTTTTTACGCGAGCGCGGCCATCGCCTCCAGTTGCATGCCGCCTACACCGCCGCCGAACCGCTGTATGCTCCCCAACGCCAATTCATCGAGGAGACGCTGGGCTGTCGCGTGTTTGATAACTATTCCTGTGTCGAGATCGGTTCCATCGCCTGCGAGTGCGAGCGGCACGATGGGCTACACATGACCACTCGCAACTGCTACGTCGAGGTGCTGCGCGACGGCCAACCTGTCCCCCCCGGTCAGGAAGGCGAATTTGTGCTGACTACCCTCACTAATCTGGGCTTCCCGCTCATTCGCTACCGCCTCGAAGACTGGGGCAGCAAGAGCACCCGGCAGTGCGACTGCGGACGCGGGTTGCCGATGCTGAAAATCGTCGAGGGGCGCATTATCGACCACTTGAAGGCGCAAGACGGTCGGCTGGTGTTCGGCGCGTTTCTTATCCCTATGATACCGCCTCTGGGGCCCATCAAGCAATATCAGATCATTCAAGAGTCACCGAGCCTGCTGGTGATCCGCGTGATCGCCGCGGGGCCGATCAACCAGGAAAAGTTTCAAGAGATTCAACAAGCGGTCAAAAAGGTGCTGGGGGAGAACGTGCAGGCCCAACTCGAATTCGTGGACAGCCTGCCCACTACCCCCACCGGGAAACACCGCTACACCATCTCAAAAGTTGGCTAGATGGGAGGCGAAATGAACCCCGCCCTTTATCGCGCATTGCGCCTGGCTTGGCCGGGCGGTCGAGAGACTCGCCGCCATCAGCGCGAGCTGGAGCGCACGCAATGGCTCTCTGAAGAAGAATTGCAAGCCTTGCAACTGAGCAAAATCCGGCAATTGGTCCACCACGCCTACGAGCACGTACCGCTTTACCGCGAGCGCTACCGCCAGGCCGGTCTCCACCCACGAGACATCCACAGCCTGGAGGATTTTAAAGCGCTGCCCTTTTTGACCCGTGAAGACGTCAAGCACAACCTAGCAGCTCTGGTGGCCGAGAATTTTCCGCAGCACAAACTCTACCCCAACGAGACCGGCGGTTCCACCGGCCAGCCCATGCAGTTTTACGTCGAAGGCGATTTTTGGTGGGCCAACGCGGCTAACGCCTTTCGTGTGCGCAGTTGGCATGGCGTGCATGAAGGCGACAAGATGGCCTGGTTCTGGGGAGCGCGAGAAGACATGCCCGATTGGAGCTGGAAAAACCGGCTGCGGGCCGCCTTGATGAACGAGCGTTACCTGAACGCCTTTGCCATGAGCGAGGCAAAAATGCGCGACTTTGCGCACATGCTGGCCCGCTGGCGTCCGGCCATGTTCAAAGGCTACGCCTCGGCTCTGGCCCTTTTCGCCCGCTTTGTCCAGGAGCACGATTTGCCTCGCGCCCACCCGCGCTACATCGAGTCCACCTCGGAAAAGCTCTCCGGCGCTCAACGTGAGTTATTGAGCGCGGTTTTCGATTGCCCGGTAGCAGACCATTACAGCTCGCGCGAAATGGGCACGATGGCCTATCAATGCGCGCAGGGTGGGCTGCACATCTGCGCCGACGTGCGTTACCTGGAGGTGGTTGCCGACAGCCACACGCTTTCGCCGGGCCAGTTGGGCGAGGTGGCCGTAACCTCGCTCAACCAGTTCGCCATGCCCTTTATCCGCTATAAAAACGGCGATATGGCGATCCGGCAGGCCGGGCGCTGCACTTGCGGGCGGGGCCTACCGCTGCTACGAGAGATCGTTGGACGCACCAACGACTTTCTCGTCTCGGCCGAGGGTCAGTTCGTCCATAGCGAGTTCTTTGCCTATTTATTCCGCGTCAAGCCGGAGGTGGCGCGCTATCAAATCCATCAGCCCGCCAGGGGCCAGCTCGACGTGCGCCTGGTGTGTAACCAGGCGGTAGATGAGACCTGGCTGGCCGGCGTGCGCGACGAAATTCAAGCCCGCTTTGGGCGGGCCACCCAAGTCTCCCTGCAAGTGGTGGAACACATCCAACTCACCCCGGCCGGCAAACATCGCTATATCATCTCCGAGGTCAAGCCTGAATTCAGATAATGCCCCTTTGCTCAAAATCACGTTTTCGTCTACAATAGACCTTATCAGAAATAACGAGATTTTGACAGGATTAGCAAGATCGACAGGATTGTCTGTTCAAAACAGACGATTTTTATCTTGTAAATCAAGTCATATTTTCAATAAACTCTACTTATGACCAAATCATCTACCAAAACCGAGCTAGAGCGCCGGGCCTGGCGGGCCATGCTCGCCACGGCCTTCTTTCGCTGGGAGAGCGCCGCCACCATCGCGCTGGTCATTCTGTTGGCCTTTTTCTTGCCCAAGCCCTTCCCCGGCTGGCAGTGGTGGTTTTGGCTCATTGGCGGGGTCTTGGCCGAGACGGCCATTCTCTACACCAGCCTCACCGACCCCGAGTTCGGGCGGCGGGTAGTGGCCGATATGTTGCGCCACGAATTCGACCTTACGCAGGTGCAAGCAGAACAGTATCGCGCTTATCTGGAGAAGGCGTTGGAGTACCGCGAGCGCATTGAAGCCGCCATGCTGCAACGCCGCGAGGGCGCGTTGCGCGAACACCTGCAAGAGACCGCTCGCCAGGTGGACCATTGGACTCGGGGGATTTTCGAGATCGCCCGTCGCCTGGACCGTTACGGCCAGGATGACCTGATCCAGCGCGACATGCAAGCGGTGCCGATGCGCATTAATAACCTGCGAAAGGAGCTGGATCGGGAAGATGATTCCCAGGTCCGAGCGCAATTGGAACAGACGCTGCAAGCCAAACAGACCCAGTGGGCCAATTTGCAGCAGTTGGAAAACAGCATGCAAAAAGCCGAGCTGCAACTGGAACACACGCTCACCGCCATGGGCACGATTTATTCGCAACTGCTGCTGGTCGGGGCTAAAGACGTGGGCAGTGGACGGGCCAGGCGCTTGCAAGAAGAAGTGGCCGAAGAAGTCAACGGCCTGCAGGATGTGCTCGACTCGATGGACGAGGTGTACGAGACCAGCGCCCAGCTTTGAGATTTACCACCAAGACGCCAAGATACCAAGTGGTAGAAAATGATGGAGATAGATAGATGAAAACTAGAGTGACTGCGAGCGTTTTGTTGATACTGACCGTGTTGCTGGCGGCCTGCGGCGGCAATGGTGAGAAAAAACCCACCAAAGGCGACGTGATTGTGTACGTGGCCGCGCCGCTGTCGGGCTTTCAGGCCAATGGCGGGCAGACGGTGGTCGGCGGCGTGCGCCTCAAGGCCGATGAGATTAACCGGGCCGGCGGGCTGCTGGGCTATCGCGTCGTCGTGCGCGGGCTGGACGATGAGAGCGACGACGAGGTCGCGGCGGCCGTCGCCGACGAGGTCGCGGCGGCGGTCAATCGCGGCGAGCGCGTGTTGGGCGTCATCGGTCATTACAACAGCGGTCAGACCGGCGTGGGCATGGAGACCTATCAAAACCTGCCCATTGTGGTCATCACGCCCACCGCCAGCGACATGGCGTTGACCCAAAGCGGCTTTGGTAATTTTTTCCGCGTCAACGCCCACAACGCGGCCCAGGCCCGTATTGCCGCAGACTATATCGTTCATTCATTAGGTCTGAAACGGGTGGCCGTGCTCTACAATGACGATAGCTATGGCATTGACCTGGGCCAGCGCACTGCAGACGAGCTGCGGGCCTTGGGCGCCGAGGTCGTCTTATCCCGTCAAGTGGCCGTCGAGCAAGGCGCGTTTACCAATGAAGTGGCGGCGATTCGTGATGCGGGCGCCGACGGGGTCTTTTATGCAGGTTATGAGGTCGAGTGCCCTTACCTGCGCCACGACCTGCGCGCGGCGGGCATGGGCGATTTGCCCTTCCTGGCTTCTGATGGCTGTTTCCTTTCGTATACCATCAACCCACCCGAAGATGTCATCGATCAGACTATGAAAGGGGTTTCCGAAGGGATTTATGTTTTGGGCTTTGCGCCGGAGCCTGAAGCAGTGGCGGGCAGCGATTGGATTAAAGCTTATCAGCAAGTCGAATATCGCAACCCAGACACCTACAGCGTCAATGGCTATGCGGCAATGGAAGTGCTGGCCGAAGGGGTCCAAAAAGCGGGGAGTCTCAAAGGTTCCGACGTGGCCAACGCCATTCGCCAGATTGATTTCAAGTCGCTCATCGGGCAGATCAGCTATGACGCCAGCGGCGACCTGCGAGATCAACGGCTCTTTGTGTTTCAAGTCCAAGGGGGCGAATTCAAACAAATCGCGCCATGATTCGCTTGCAGATTTTGGTTTTGGAACTCGCCAATCCAAAATCCAAAATCCAAAATCCAAAATCTAAAATCTAAAATCCCAAACCCGCGCCGGGGGGAGTGGGTTCTTATGCCCTACGAGAAAACCGTTCTACACATCGACGACAATCAAGAAATCACCGACCTGCTGGTTGCCCTGTTCGAAGATTGCCCGCTGAATTGGGTGGTCGCTCGAACGGGGCAGGAAGGTTTGGAAAAAGCCCGTGAGCGTCAGCCCGATCTGATCCTGCTGGATCTGATGCTGCCTGACATCAGCGGGCGCGAGGTTTTTATGCAGATACAGGCCGACGCCGAGCTCAAACACATCCCGGTGTGGGTGCTCAGCGTGATCTGGTGGAACGCCAACCGTTTCCCGTGGCACGAACCGGGCATCGTCTCGTACACGTTCAAGCCTTTCGAGCCGTATGAATTGCGGGACCGAGTTTTGGACCTGCTGGGAGTGAAATAGTGACGAGCAAGCTCAAGTGGTGGCAAAAGGCCGTCTTTTATCAGATTTACCCCCGTAGCTTTGCCGACGGGAACGGCGATGGAATTGGCGACCTGGCTGGCATTATCGCCAAGCTGGATTACCTGCAAGACCTGGGCATTGACGCCCTATGGCTCTCACCGCACTACCCTTCGCCGCAGTTCGACTGCGGTTATGACATCGCCGACTATACCGGCGTCGCGCCCGAATATGGCGCGCTGGACGATTTCCGGCGCTTTTTAGACGGCGCTCACGAACGCGGCCTGCGCGTCGTCCTCGACCTGGTGCTGAACCACACCTCTGACCAACATCCCTGGTTCCTGGAATCTTGTTCTAGCCGCGACAACCCCAAACGCGACTGGTACATCTGGCGCGACCCTAAAACCTCCTCTCCCAGTGGGAGAGGGGCCGGGGCAGTTGGCGAGCCGCCCAATAACTGGGTCTCGGTCTTTGGCGGGTCGGCGTGGGAATATGACCCTCTCACCAACCAATATTACTACCACTTTTTTTTCAAGCAACAGCCAGATCTGAACTGGCGCAACCCGGCGGTCAAGCAAGCCATGTTTGACGCCATCCGTTTTTGGCTGGACCTGGGGGTGGATGGCTTTCGTCTGGACGCCATCGGCACGATTTACGAGGACCCGGCCTTGCCCGACCACACCGCCAAGCTCTCACTGCTGGAACTGCGCCATCTCCAGCGCGCCGCTCGCACCAAAAAAGAGCAGGCCCGTCTCAAGGCCCAATCGCAGGCGCTGTTTCGGCGCCAGATCGATCTGCCCGAGGTCCACACCCTGATGCGCGAGCTACGCACCCTGGTGGACGAATACGATGACCGGGTGTTGGTCGGCGAGACGGGCGAGATCAGCTATTACGGGGACGGGCAAAACGAGCTACATATGGTCTTTAACTTTCCGTTGATGGACACCAAAAAGCTGACGCCGGCCTGGATCCGCGCCAATCAGCGCGAGCGTCTGGCGGCGCTGCCCGCCGGGGCCTGGCCGTGCAACACGCTGGGCAACCACGACAGCCCCCGCGTCTATAGCCGCTACAGCGATGGTCGAAACGACGATGCGCTGGCCCGCCTCTCGCTGGCGCTCATGCTCACGCTGTCCGGCGCGCCCTTTCTCTACAACGGTGAAGAGATCGGCATGACCGACTTATTGCTCGACGACCCCGGGCAGTTCAAGGACAACTGGGGAGTGTGGTTGCACCAAGCCGAGCTAGATGCGGGTGTGTCGCCGGAGCAAGCGCTGGCTTTTGCCGCTCGATTCACGCGCGACAAATGCCGCACGCCGATGCAGTGGGCCAACGCGCCCAACGCCGGCTTTAGCCCGCCAGGCGCGCCGACCTGGCTGCCTGTTAATCCCAACTACGCTGAGGGAATCAACGTGGCCGACCAGGTAGACAAGCCCGATTCGCTGCTCAACTTTTACCGGCGCTTGCTGCGAGTGCGCCGCGAGACGCCCGCCCTGGTCGCCGGAGACTATCGCGCCCTGCACGACGACGCAGACGACTACCTTGCCTTTTTGCGCCACACCCGCGCCGACCGCCAGGTGTGCCTGGTGGTGCTGAACTTTACCCGGCGAGCGCATACCCTGCACTTGGACGTCGAAGCAGAGACGGCGCGGTTCGTTTTCTCCAGTCACGACCGGGAGGCTCGACTGGACAGCCTCTTTTACCTACCCATCGCCCCCTTTGAGGTCTACATCGGGGAATTGGTCATCGAGTAGGACAAATCGGCAATTTGTCCTACATCACTTCAATCTGCGAACCCTGCGGCGTCTTGGTCACCTGAATCCGCGCAGGAAAGGCGTCTTTTAATTCGTCGATGTGCGTGATCACAATGATCCGCTCAAAATCGTCTTGAATGGCGTTGATGGCCTCCACCAGCCGCTCGCGGCCTTGCGCGTCTTGCGTGCCAAAACCCTCGTCCATCACCAGCGTGCGCAACCGCGCCCCGGCCCGCCGCGCCAGCAGTTGCGACAGCGCAATGCGAATGGCAAAGTTGATCCGAAAAGCCTCCCCGCCAGAGTACATCTCGTAGCTGCGCGTGCCCAGCTCGTCGCCGATCTGAATGTCCAGCGTCTCGGCCACGCCGCCGCTCACCTTTTCGCGCTGCGTCTCGAAACGCACGTGCATGCGCCCGTCGGTCATTTTGGTCAGCAGCGCGTTGGCCGCGTCTTCGATTTCGGGGATGGCGGCCTCGATGATCATCGCCGGCACACCCTTTTTGCCAAAAGCCACCCGCAGCTCATCGTAAATGGCCCGCTCTTCCTTTAGCTGCGTCTGCTCGGCCTGGCGCGTCACTTTTTGCTTCTTGAGCGCTTCGCAGGCGTCCAGCCATTGCCGCGCCGCGCCCAGTCGCTCGCGCGCCGCCGACTCGCCCCGGCGTAGCTCATCCACCCGCGCCTCGACTTGCGCCGCGTCGGCCAATTGCGTGCCCAGCGCGGTGATCTCTCCCTGCAATTCCGCGCAGGTCTTGCGGTCGTCAGCCAGCTCACCCTCCCAGCGGACCCGGCGCTCGACCAATCGCGTCACGACTTGACGCGCCGGCTCGATCTCGTCGCGGGCCTGGCGCAACCCGGCCTGACGCAACTCGAACGCTGCGCTCTCGGCGATGGTCGCTTGTGCGGCGCGGTGGGCCTCGGCGTCGTAACCGAGATGGGCGATTTGAGATTGGATTGCCCTCAATTCACTGCGCGCGGCGAGGGCGTAATCGTCGGTATCCAACTGGGTGTTGACAAGAGCCAGATCGGCCTGCACGCCGTCCAGTTGGGCCAGCGCTTCCTCCGCGTCGGCCAGGCGTTGGGCCAGTTCGGCCTCGCGCCGTTGCAGCGCGGGCAGCCGCTTCAGTTCGCGTGCAACGGCTTCCAGGCGGCGGCGGGTATCTGCCGTCTCGTCGGCGAGGGACCTCATACGCTCCTGGTTTTCGCGCCACTCGGCCCGCATGGCCTCGCGCTCAATCTCCAGTCGGGCAACCAGCTCGGCGCGGTGATCGCCGGTCAGGTCCTGGCCGCACAGCGGGCACACCGGCTCGGCCACGCCCGCCAGTTGTTCCAGCCGCTCGTTAAGCTCCACCCCGTAGGCTTCCAGCGCGTCGTTACGGGCGCGGCGCTCGCCCGCTTCCTCGCCCAGCGCCGCCAGTTGCGCCTGCAGCGCGTCGCGCTCGGTCTCGCGGACCGCCAGCCCGGTCAGTTCGGCGCGCGCCGTTTCCAGCTCTCCGGCCATCCTGGCGCCGGCGGCCCGGCGTTTCAGCTCGATCACGTGCTGGTTGAGGGCGCTCTGTCCGGCGACCAATTCCGAGCGGGCTGCGGCGATGTGGGCTTCCAGCGCAGCCCGTTGTTGAAGCAGCTCGCTCTGTTGGGCCAACAGCGCGTTAAACGCGGCGTCGGCCGCGCGGGCCTCGGACCAGCGTTTATAACCGGCCTCGATCTCGTCGGCCTGGGTCAAAATCGTCTCGAACCCTTCCACGCGGGCCTGAGCCTGGGCCAGCTCGGCGGCAATCGTCGCCAGCTCGCCTTCGCCCTGGGCCAGCCGGCGGGCCAGGTCTGCGATCTGGCGCTGCTTGTGGGCCAACTCCTGGCGGGCGACCTGCACCTCGCGCAACTGCGCCTCGGCCGCACGCAGCGCGTCGGCCAGGCGCAGCGCCTCGGCTTGCGCAGCGGCCAGCGCGGCGCGGTGCTCGTCTTCCAGCGCCAACTCGCGCTCGATCTCGTCCAGCCGGGCGCGCAGGACGGCCAACTGCTCGTCGGTCCCTTTGATGCGCTCTTTAGCCCGCTCTTCGTAGCGCTCCCACTGCGACAGCCCCAGAATGTCGGCCAAAATCTGCTTGCGCTCGCCCGCCGTCTTGACGGTAAACTCGTCGGCCCGGCCTTGCAGCAAAAAGGCCGAGTTGACAAAGGTGTCATAGTCTAGCCGCAGCAGCGCGTCTATCTTGGCCTGGGTCTGACGCATGGTGGCTTCGCTGATGGAACGAAAGTCGCCCTCATGAGCGATTTGCAGGTCGAGGGCAGAGCGGCCGCGCGCGCCGGCCACGCGCTGGCGCAGCACACGGTAGCGGTGGCCTTCCAGCTCAAAGGTGAACTCGACCCGCATCTCGTCCTGGCCCAGGTGGATCAACTCATCGTCGCGGCGGGCGCGGGCGCGGCCCCACAGCGCCCAGGTCATGGCGTCCAGCAAGCTGGACTTGCCCGCGCCGTTGTCCCCGGCCAGGCAGGCCACGTGTAGGCCGCCAAAGTCCAGCGGATCGGGCCGGCGATAGCACAGAAAGTTTTCGAGTTCGAGTTTGATCGGGATCATATCTTTGGAGGCCAGGTAGCGCTCCAGCAACTAGCCCGGCGTCAGCGACTCAGGCGCCGCGCCTGTTATTCAAACAGATCGGCGTGGCTGCCCGTGCGGATCAGCACAATCCCATCTTCGGCGCGCTCGTAAATCAAGAGCCAATCCGGCTCAATGTGGCATTTCCGCGTGCCCTGGTATTGCCCCTATCAGGGCATGGTCACGGTATCTGGTGTCCAGTTCTCGCTCGCTTACAATCGCTTGAAGGACTTTTTTGAGCTTGTTCAGATTCCTGCCCCGTTTTTTCAACCGCCTGACGTCTTTTTTGAACTGTGAAGTGCGGTGAATGGTTCGCATCAACTCTCCAGGTCTGCAAAGAGTTCGTTCAGATTGTCGAAACTCCCGAGGTTGCGCCGGGCCTGGGCATCTTTCAACGCCCTACGGGTCGTTTCGTTGGGAACCTTGACGGTGAAAGGTAACCCGCCTTGAAGTTCGACCTGCCGATAGAACAAAGTAATCGCTTGCGAGGCGGTCAACCCAAGCTCCTGGAACACTTGCTCCGCGCCGCGTTTTAGTTCGGGATTTATTCTAGCCGAGATAACTGCCGTTTTTGCCATCATTCACTCCTTCGCTTCCGTTTGTACAACCAATGTACATACATTATACCACAAAACGGCGTTGAGCAGTTTATTCGTTACGAAACAGTTCCTCAGCGTATCGGAGCAACATCTCCGCCCGATCTGATGGCGTGTCCTTGGACGCCAGGTAGCGCTTCAACAACTGACTCGGCGTCAGCGACTCAGGCGCCGCGCCGCCCAGCCGCACCCGTTCCGGGCGCTCGGTCTCTTTGACGAACGCGGCCACGTAATGCGCCGCGCCCAGCGCTTTTTCGATCTCTTTGTCGCGCAGGCGGGCTTCGGTTTCGGGCGTGGTCTGCACGATCAGGCGCACCACGGCCTCGGCGATCTCGTGGCGGGCGATGGCGTCTAGCACGGTCTGCGTGGGGTCGGGTTCGCCGCGCACATCGGCGCGGATGGTCAGGAATCGCCGGGCCTTTACGCGCACAAACTCCCACGTCGTCGCCCCGCGCGCCAGTTCGACCCAGCAAAAGCCCTTGGGCTGGCCCTCCTCGCCAAAGTCCACCCGCTCCAGACTGCCCGCGTACACCACCGGCGGGACGTCCGGCAGGCCATCGGTCAGGTTTTGGTGCTTGTGGATGTGGCCCAGCGCCACGTAATCGAAAGCGGGATCCGCTAACACAGATTTGGGCACGACCACGTCCCGTCCCAGCATCACCCCCCGCTCCGAGCCGTAGGTCGCCCCAGCGACGCTGAAATGGCCGGTCAGTACAGTGGGCAGGTCAGGGGTCAGTTGGGCTTTGAGCGCCTCGATGGTCTCGGCGACGACTTGTTGCAGCGCCTTGTCCAATTCGGTCATGCTCAGCCCGCGATACTCGTCGCGGCCCAACAGACGCGAACGCACCGGGTAGGGCGCGGTGACCACCTGCACCGGGCCGCGCTTGGTCTCGATGCGGTGCACCTCTTCCACCCGCCCCACGATCACGTTGGGCACGGCCAGCGTGTGAAAAATGTCCACACTGCTGGCCTTTTGGGCCATGGCCGGCAGGTCGTGGTTGCCCACCAGCAACACCACCGGCGCCCCGGCGTCGGCCAACTGTTTGACGCGCCGGGCAAAGGCCCGCTGGTAGGTGGGGTTGGGGTCGCGCGTCTTGAAGGCGTCCCCGGCAAAAATGACCAGGTCCACGTCGCGGGATAGGCCGTATTCGATCAGCTCGTCGAGCCGCGCCAGAAAATCCAGCACCCGCTCGCTGACGCCGGTGCGAGGGTCCAGCCGACCATAATTCTCCATGCCGATGTGCAGGTCGGCGAAATGTATCAGGCGAATTTTGGTCATCGAGCGATTAATCATCCTCGTCCGCAGCGTCGCCCGTTTCCGCCGCCAGTTGGGTGATGTAGCGGTCAATCGCGTCGCGCAGCGGCTCCCAGTCGGCGGGTTTCAAGTTGAACTTGGCCTGTTGGGTGATGGGCAGCTCGCCCGCCTCGGCCGCTTTGACCTTGCCCTTGGCCACGCGCACACGCTTGCGCCCGCTCTGCTCGATGATGCCCACGGCGAACATCCACCCCGCCCCGGCGGGGATCAGGCTCCAGGTTTGCCATTGGGCGGCATAGTCTTGGTCTTCTTTTGCGCTCATCAATTCCTCACTTGTGATGGGATGGTGCGATTGTAATTCAAATCGGCAGGGCGGTCAAACAAAAGAGGCGAGCACAGCCATCACAAACCGTGCTCGCCTCGCGTACCAAAGTTGGCCGACGCCACCGTTACGTTTGCATCTGTGCCCGTTCCATCAGCCACAGGTTAGCCAATGTTTCTGGCGAGACGCCACGCATACGGGCCTGGCTGGCGACTCGTTCCCACACATCCGGATCCAACGTAACCCGCCGTCGCCTTTGGGCGCGCACCTCGATCTCTACCTCGTGGAGTTGATCCCAATAGTCGGCCAGGCTGTGGGTGTCCCAAAAGTCAGCCATCTCTTCTATCGTCTCTGCCTTTGAGATACTGGTGAGTTGGGGTTTATCTTGTTCGCTCATACCGTAGGAGATTTTCATACTCAACCCTGCACGGCGGCCAGTCGTTCTTCAAGTCGTCGGGCCAGCAGGCGCAACTCGCCAGCCTCAAGTTGGTTCACTGCTTCTATTATCACCGCGAACGGCACCCGCAATTGCACTTCACGCTCCGCCTGTTGTCGGTTGCGCTGCAAAAGCGCCATCAATCGTCGAGCGTCTTGAAGAGCATCCTGGGTGCTGTGCAACGACGCCTCTGGTTCGTGTACGCTTTTGTCCATCATCAACTCTCCCTCCTTGCCATCTTGTAAACCTGTTCGATGAATGTCTTGCTGTAATGAGTTCCTTGCCGACGACAGGTCTCCAATCGTTCTCTCAATTCATCAGCCGTCAATAATCTCTCTTGCACTGCCACTAACAATATACCGGCAAAGCCCGCCAGCGTCAACCCAATTTCCTCAGCCACTGCTCTGGCTGCCAGCTCGTCCAGTAACAACACATCGTTGACAAACTCGGGGCGTGAGGCCAGCACCATTGACTGCGCCTCGCCCAGGTGATTGGCCGCTGCCACATCCTGGGACGCGGGATGAAGCGCGATAGATCGAGCAATGGTCCAGGCTATCTGCTGCTCAATCTCTGAGAGGTTGTGAACCTCAATCCTCGAATCGCCCGATTCGAGCCACTCGTGCCACCCGTGTCTGATCAATTCATCCACACAGGCCGAAGGGAGGTGTATGACAGGCAACAAGCTCGTTACCAAGTCAAAGCTATCCGATTGGAAAATGGAAATGAGGGGGCCGGTATCACTGATGGCGTGGGTTACGCCTGGTGCTCTGATAGCCACTAAATTTCCTCCACGTCCTCCCCCCGCAACACCGCCCGCCCCCGCGCCAGCACGGCCTCCGGCGCTTCGTCCTCCCGATAGCCCATCTCGGCGTAAAACTCGGCGTCGTAGGCGCGGGTCTTGACCACCACGGGCATGGGCACGGCGTGGCCCATGATGAGCGCCTGCTGGCGGGTGTCCAGGCGGGCCAACACCTGGCGCAACTGGGCCGCGCCCGAGATGCCGGAGAACACGGCGCGGATGTCGGCCTCGTCGTCCAGCAGGCAGGTGACGCGCGTGCCTACCTGGCTCATCACCTCCGGGTCGATCCCGCTGGGCCGCTGGTCCACGATCAGCAGGGTCACGTTGTACTTGCGCAGTTCGCGGGCGATGACGCCGAAAATGGTGTCTTTGGCGATGGCCGGGTCGAGGAACTTGTGCGCCTCTTCGATGGTGATCACCAATTGACGCGGCTCGTCGGCCTGCCCGCCCAGCGCGGCCTCTTTGCGCCGCACGTAATTGGCGTGGATACGCCGCGTGATGTAATTGGCGACCAGAATATAGGCCTCCAGCGAGCTGCCGTAGCGCCCGAACTCTAACACGACGTTGGCGCCGTTATCCAGATAGTTGAGGATTTGCTGCACCGGGTCATCCGGGATTTGGGCCTGCAAAAAGCCAAAGCGTTGGAACATGCCCAGCTTGCGCTGGATAGCGCCCAATGTGCCGGCGTGGATACTGCCCCGCTCCATAGATTCGCCCAATTCGTCCAGTGGGTCGTCCTCGTTGAGCAGGCGGGCGATCCAGGTTTTGCCCAGCTTGCGACGCAGAAAATACAGCGCGCCGATTTGGACGTCGGTCAGGCCCATCAGCGCGGCGACCATGGCCACGTCTTCCGGTTCGATCTGGTCGTAGCCGATGCGCACGACAAAATCGGTCTTACTGCCGCGCCGCCGGCTGGACTCGTCATCGAGGGTAAACACGCTGACGCGGGCCGGGGAGAACAGTTGGCGCAGTCCTTTGACCTCGGTGCGCTGTTCGGTCTGGCTCTTCCAGCCGTACTCGTTGTGCATGTCGAACACCAGATTGACCGCCTTGCCCTGCTGGATCAGCCCGGCCAGCAGCAGGCGGGTCAGAAAGGTCTTGCCGGTGCCGCTCTTGCCGAACACGCCGCTGGAGCGCTCGGCAAAGCGCGCCAGGTCCAGCGCCACGGGAATGCCCTCCATCTCTAGCGGCTCGCCGATGTGGAAATAGCCTTCCTGCGAGGCGTCGCCGAAAATCAGGTCTACGTCTTGCGGGCTGGCTTCGAACACCGGCGCAAAGTGGACCGGCACGGTCTTGACCGGGCGCGGCTCGGCGGCCCCCGGCTCGACGATGAGCATGGGGGCCACTTGCAGTCGCCCAAAGGTCGTGCTGCCGGCATACACCCGGCGCACAAACTCGGCGTCGGCGGCCGGGGGATATTTTTCGACCAGCGGATTGGTGCTGTCCAGCGCCACGTCGGTGACGATGCTGAAAAAGCGCCGCCCGGTCTGCCCGTGCACGACGACGTAACGCCCCACCGCCAACCCCTCGATGACCACGCGGTGGTCCAGCTTAACGGCCAGCCCCTGGCTCAGGCTGCCGCCGACGACCACGCCCAGTTGGGCCGGTTCGACCTCGGCTGTGCGGGGAAACCATTCGTCCAGGTTTGCGGGTTCTGGTGTAATCACATCTCTTCTCCCAAAAGGTCATTTTCGCGCAGATAACGTTCCAGTCGCCCCACCAGCTTGTCTGCATCCCGCAAAACATCCCGAGCCTTTTCCTCGTCGAATGCGGCGCCCAAATCATAGTCGGCCTCTTCGCGCCACTGCCGCGCCAGTTTGAAGGTGGGGCCGTACTCAGGCTCAATAATGCCCGACTTGAGGTATTCGTGAAAGGCCGCTTCGATTCCCGAATGTTTGCGGCGCGTGTGTCCCAATGTGGCCAGCGCGGCGCTGACGATGTGAAAGATGGCATAATAGGAACGGTTCATAGACAGCCGGTAATTGCCCAGTTCCAATAATCGGCGCGCCCATGCCAGATCATCCTTGCAGCGTTCCAGGCGATGATTCAAGTAGTCGCGGCTGGTTCCAGTGTCCATAGATCCACCCCTTCAGCCATGATGCTGCCATATAATGGCTCTCGCCGGGTCTTCATTTGAGCAAATCGCTGGCGGTCAACGATGTGCGGCGACAGCACGGTGCGATAGGCCATGTCCACTTGAAAGGCCATCTGCATGATGGCCTTTTGGAGATCCCAGTCGGCCTGCCGAACGACGATGAGCAAATCAATATCAGATTCAATGTCAGCGTCTCCGCGCGCTTTTGAGCCAAAGAGCCACACGTGTTCGATTTGGCCGCCAAATTGCCGCCCAAGCTGGCCGGCAAACTCTTTCAACGCCATCTCGTCAGATGGACTCAAATGCGACGTGCGTTTTGTCCTCTGGGCCATTTCTCGCTAACCTCTCAATCTTCCCAGCAGCGCCTCCAGCCGCACCAGGTCGGCGCCCATCTGCCGGGCCAGCTCGCGCCCGGCCTCCAGCAGGAACGGGCGGCGCTCGGCTTCCGGTCGGGCCTGGGCGGCCAGCCGCAGACAGGCCACGATCAGCTCGTCGGCGGGCACGTCGCGGGTGTTCAGTAGCAGGCGGATAAAGTCCATCCGTTCGGTAAAGGCGCGCACCTCGCCGTCGGCGCACAGGTACACCGGGTCGAGACTGATGGGTGGGCGCGGCGGCAACCCATGGACGGGCAATCCCTCTACGTGATAGCCGACGTTGAGCACTTCTATCTCGATGGGTACACGCCGGTTGTGTCGCTGGTCCTCGACCGTCTCCGGGGGCACGTCCTGAGCCACGATGAGCTGGCGCACCATCGGATCATCTTGAATGTGCAGGTCATAGATGACCCCATAGACCGCTTCCCGCCCGTCCAGCGGAAGGGCCTTGACCAGTGCGCCAAAGGCCGGGCCCGCCAGCTCGGTCACCCGGCAACCGGCGGCAAAACGGGTCGTACTGGCGCGCAATACACGCCCAATTTCGTCCATTTATCTTCCTCGCGCGATTTGTTTGGATTGCCACTTGCCCGACGCCTGGAAGGTCAAGCGCTGGTTGCGCAGCTCCAATTCGATCAGGTAATCCAGATGTGCCTTTTCCACGCTGCCCACTACGGCCAGCTCGTCGGCGCGTGAAAGGATGTAGGGATAAGGAGGCGTCAGTTGGCGGGCCTGCTGCACCAGCAGCGCATGGAGCCGGTCCATCGCCTGATCGTCCTCGGCGACCCAGCGGGGTGTTTCTACCCGGGCCAGCGCCGGTTCTCCGTGGTGGGCCACGTTGAGATAGAAAAAGAACACTTCGTGACTGGCAGCATAATCTTTAAAGTCTAGATTGCGCGGCGACCAGGTGATAAAGCGTGCGGAACGCTCTCCTGGCCTCAACAGCCGGGCAAAAATCGCCGCGTCGCTCACACCTTGTAGCGGTCCGTGGGTCGCTAAAGCAGCCTGGCTCATCTCGGAATGTTCGAGCGCCGCCAGATGAAGCAGGCTGATCACCCCTGTGGTCAGCGGCCTATCCACATAGCCGGCCGCCGTCGCACTGGCGTCTCGCAGCTTGGTCAGCGCCTCCAGATAGCGGCGCTGATAGTCGGCCCGTTCTACGTCCGATAGTCCTTCCAGCGCCGACCAAAAGAGCAGCCCGCCGTCGGCCAGGGCCACCACTGGCGCTGCCCCTCGATGGTCCCAGGCCAGGTCGGCCAGAAACTGAATCTCAGCCAGGTCACGCTGGCTGTTGACCACCCCCGCCGAGGTGGGTTGCAGGTCTGACGTTTGCACCTGCTTTGGCTCGTAGACCAGACGCGGCGTGTTAAAGAGCGCCGGTGGGTGGCCGCTGCCGTGTTGGATGACGATGCCTCCTACGTTGATCAGGTAGTACAGAGTAGCCGCGTGGCGGTCGGGGACGATCTGGGAGCCGTCGGTGGCGATGAGCGTCGCCTGCGTGGGTGGGGGGGGACAGGGATGATGCGTTGCCAGCGCTTCATCGCGGTCAGCCGGCCGCGCGCCCCGCCATCCCAGGTCGGCGTGGGTGACAAAATCTACTTTGTCCCGCAGCGTCGCCAGTTGCTCCGAGTAGGCGTGCAGCCGCCGCTCGGCCTCATCTACCCGGTCGCTCAGCTCCAGCGTATGAGCCGCCAGATGAAAAGCCATTTCTTTGATTTGGGGCGCAACCTTGGCCAATTCCAGGGTCATAGGCTCATTGCTCGGTACAAGATGAGAGGACTATAGCACGTCTGTTCGCAATCGTCAAGGAGCTACATTCCGCCATCAATCCGGGGACTGGCCAGTTCTTGGCTTTGGACAGGACTTGCAAGATGAACCAGACCAGACAAACTGGCAAGAATCCTGTCAATCCTGTTCATCCTGTCCAAAAACGAACAACCGTCCCTTCAATCCAACTGGAGACGCTTTTCCAGGGCGCGCACCAGCAGCGCCAGCCCCAGCGTCATCACCAGGTATAAAAAGGCGACCACGTTGTAGGTCTCGAAGAATTTGAACGTGGAGGCCGAATAGACCTTGCCCAGTTGGGTGATGTCCTGCACGCCCAGCGCCGAGACTAGGGCCGAATCTTTGAGGATAGCGATAAATTCGTTGCCCAGGGCGGGCAAAACGTTACGCACGGCCTGCGGCAGCAAAATGTAGCGCATGGTCTGCCAATAGGTGGCCCCGGCCGTCTGGGCCGCCTCGGTCTGCTCTTTTTCAATGGACGAGATACCGGCCCGGAAAATCTCCGCGATAAAGGCGCTGTAACCGATGGTCAGGGCCAGGATGGCCCGCGCCGTCAGGTCTATCTGGCGCACGCTGATTTTGGTCATGAGCTCGGCCTGGATCAGGGGGCCGCACAGCCAGTTCAGTGCGTTGACCAGCGCCGGCGCGCCGACGAAGGTGATATAGTAGAGCAGCACCAGCATGGGCACGCCGCGGATGATCTCGACGTAGAACGAGGAAATCTCTTGGGTCACGCGGCTGCGATAGACCCGCATGAGGCTCAGCAACAGTCCCAACACGATGGCCAGCACGTAGGCGATGAACGAGACATACACCGTGGTCCACATGCCCCGGCGCACGGCGTTAAAGATGATGCGATAGTCGCGATCCTGGGTGATGCCCCACAGCAGGACGATCCCTAGCAGCGCCGAGACCAGCAACCAGTAAGGCAGTCGAGCCAGTCTATCGGTGAGGGGGAGCAAGTGCGAGCGCCGGGTGTGGTGGTCGGATTTCACCCCTGTCTCCTGCGTCGGTCGCCCTCTCGCAGGTCGCCGCCGGCGACCTGCGGGAGGGTGTTTTCAGGTAACTGCGCAGCTACTCTCAAATTGGACAGGATTCACAGGATTGACAGGATAAAAACGGTTTGAAATCCTGTTAAATCGTGTAAATCCTGTCAAACAACTGCTGGGCCGGGCAGTTACGTTTTCAGGCTATTGCGCCGTCGGATCGTACATGAAGAACCAGCGCGTGTTCAGATGCTCCAAAAAGCCGTCCTCCTTCATAGTTTGGATGGCGGCGTTAAAGGGTTCGACCAGGTCAGAGTCGGGGGTAAAGATGAAGCCGAACTCCTCCGTGCCCAGCGGGTCGCCGATGGTCTTGAGCCGCTCGGGGTTGGCTCCGATGTAGCCCCGGCTGGAGGCGGCGTCCATCAGCACCATGTCCACGTCGCCGGTGAGTAGGGCTTGCACGGCTGCCCCAAAGTTCTCGAACAGCTTGATGCGCGGGTTGGCTTCGTCGCCGTCGAGCACTTCGTACACGGCCACGTAAAAGTTGGTGGTGCCGGTCTGCGAACCGATCAGCAGCTCGGGGTCGGCGGCGAACTCGGCGGGCGTGCTGAAACGCGCCTCGTCGGCCC
>DAOTXN010000075.1:0-25533 GCA_034435435.1 Anaerolineae bacterium
CCCCCCCCCCCCCCCGGCCCGGATTACGGCGCGATTGCGATTCTGTTTGAGCATCGCCGCCCGCTCAAATATACAACCCCTCCCGATCGATCTCTTTACGCAACACGCGCAATTCCTGCTCGGTGGGCGGGTCCAGCGTAGGGGGATCGCCGCGAATAATCAACTCAAAGCCGGTGTTCTCGACCACCTGCTCTAGCGTGACACCCGGGTTGAGCGCCTCCAACGTCATACGATAACTGCCGCCTCCGTCGGGGCCTCGGTCGTAACCCATCAGCGCCAGCGAACTGACCACGTAAATCGGCCCGCCGCCTTTGGGCAGGCCGACCCGCTCACGCCCGCCGGGGCCGTCCAGATAGCCGGGCGTGGTGAGAAAATCCACTTGGGGCACAAAACGCCGCCGGTCGTGCTGTATGATGGCGATGGTCTCCCAGCACAGCGAGCCGACGTCGTTGGCCCCGCCGCTGCCCGGCAGGCGCACCTTGGGCGGGTGGTGCTGCGGGCCGATGATCGTGCTGTTCAGGTTGCCATACGGGTCGATCTGCGCCCCGCCCAAAAAGCCATAGTCCACGAAACCGCGCTGAGCCATCTCCATCACATCGCAGATACCCGAGGCGCACAGCGCCTTGTGAAAGGTGCGCGCCTCGCCGACGGCGCGGGGCAGGTCCTCCAAAATGGCCCCCATGCCGCCAAATTCAAAAATCGGCATGATGTTGGGCGCATACAGCCGTTGGGCCAGACTGGCCGCCAGCATCGGAATGCCCGTGCCGATAAAGCAGGTCGTTTCGTCTTTGAACAACCGCGCTGCCATGCATATCATCATCTCGGACAGGTTATAGCCGCGCTCCTCGCTCATCAGTACACCTCCCGCAAGTCCTCTGCCTGGGCCAACCGCTCCGGGCCGATCAACTCCAGGTACTCGGCGTGATTTTTGACGCCGTATACGTACTTGTTCAAGTAGGTCTGAGATCCTTCTACCGTCTTGCTGCACTCGACCCACTCACGCAGCATCTCTTCGTCGCGTGCGTACACATAGGGCATCTCGCCGGGGAACGAGCCAAAGGGGGCGTGTACCACGGCGTCTACCAGGTAGTAGGGGATGCAGGTCGCGTCGGGGCAGCAGCGGATATCGTCGGTTTCGATGAGCTCTTCGGCGCTGACGATGAGCCGCTTGCTGGCTCGCGCCATCTCGTGCGCAAAACCGCTGATGCCGTCAATCTGACAGTTGCCGTACTTGTCGGCTCGGTGCACGTGGATCAGGCCCACGTCGAGAATGAGCGCCGGTAACAGGGCCAGCTTTTCGCCGGTAAAGGGGCATTCGACCACTTTGGCCGCGCTGTACTTGAGCGTGTCGGTGCCCAGCATCACCCGCGTGGGCAAGAAAGGCACGCCTATGGCGGCGGCCTTGAAGCGCCAGGTGATGCCGGCGTTGCTCCACTCGACCACCTTTTCGACCCGCCCACTCTCTACCTCGCGCCGCAGCGGGGCCGATGTGCCATACACCTCCTGGCCGATGTAGGTCAGGTCCAGCGTTTTGACCATGTGGGCCATGAGCCACAGGTCCAGCTCCAGCACTCCTTGCCCGGCCACGCGCAGGTCCTTGCGCCCCTGGCGAATCACTTCGCACACCAACGACATGGGCGCGCGACAGGTTCCGTACAACTCGGTGCCGATGTAGCAGCCATCGTAGACGAAACGCTCCACCGCTTCGGCCTCGCTCATGCGCTTGTCTACCAGCTTGCGCGTTTTCTGAGTGCGGTTCCACTCGCGGAACGCTTCCATGTCCGGCGGCTGGATCAGCTCGCCGATCCCCGATTCGATCACACGCATTGTTTTGCCTCCTTGAAAATTTTTACCACCAAGACGCCAAGACACAAAGATAAAAAACCTCGTGTCTTGGCGTCTTGGTGGTTAATCCAGAACCCCACCCGCGACCAGGACGTCGCGCAGGGCTTGTAGCTCGCTCCCGGTGAGGTCCAATAGCGGCGGGCGCACCGGTCCGCCGTAATAGCCCAGCATGTCCAGCGCCGCCTTTAGCCCGGCCACGCCGAACCGGGTCGTCACCGCAGCGTTGACGGGCAACATGCGCCGTTGTAACTCGGCCGCCTCGTCCATTTTGCCCGCCTGAAACAACCTGAAAATGTCAATGGACTGCTGCGGCGCGACGTTGCCCAGCGCCACCACCCCACCGACCGCGCCCATGGTCAGCCCGGCCAGCAGCACGCTGGCCGTGCCCACCAACACCTGAAAACTCGCACCGGCCAATCGCACTACGTCTGATAGCTTGGCGACGTCCCCGCTGCTGTCTTTGACGCCGATGATGTTGGGATGTTGCGCCACGCGCGCGAGAGTGGCGGCGCTCATATCAACGTGGGTGAACTTGGGCACGTTATACACGATCACCGGGATGGGCGACGCCTCGGCCACGGCCTGAAAGTAGCGCACCAGGGCGTCGGGCGTCATTTCGAAAAAGTGAGGCGTAATGACCAGCGCCGCGTTAGCGCCCACGTCGGCCGCCTGGCGCGTGAGGGCCAGCGTCTCGCGGGTTGATTCGCAGCCCGTACCGGCGATCAGTAGCTTGTTGCGCGGAATGGCCTGGCGGGCCACCTCCAGCACGCGCAATTTCTCCTGCGCATCCAGGTAGACCGCCTCGCCATTAGACCCCAACACCACATAGCCGGCCAGGTCGTAGTCGTTCCAACGGGCCAGATTTTCGGCCAATTGCGGGTAGGCCACCTCACATTGTCGGTTAAAGGGAGTGGGAATGGGAGGCAAGATACCTCCGAGATGCAGGTCCACCATTTCGACCTCCTAAATTAAGCGTAACTGCTCAGCTCAAATGCGTAAAAGCGGCAAACCAAAAGCCATTCGACAGGATTCACAAGATTCACAGGATGGAATTCGTGGAAAAATCCTGTAAATCCTGTAAATCTTGTCCAAAGAGCTACCAGGGCGAGCAGTTACAATTAAGTGTGAAAAACAACCACGGATTTCACAGATTACACGGATTGAACCAGGGAATCAGTGAAATCTGTGGTTAGATTTCTGGTCCCCTTTGGGGAACTTGGTCAGGTCGGGAATATTATAGCCCAACGGCGCATTCGACACAACCGACCTTCCTGGAAGCCGTGCAGCTTCCAGGAAGGTTCTGCAACCCTGCGCTCCTCTCTGCGTAATGATTTACAGAACACACCGGACGGAGTGTACAACGCTTCGATTCCGACTTGAGTCTATCGAAGGAGAAAGGAGAAACGATGGAAAAGAAACTGTATCGCAGCCGCAGCGACCGCATGATCGGCGGCGTGTGCGGCGGGCTGGGCGCATATCTCAACACCGATCCCGTGTGGATTCGCCTGCTGTTCGTCATTTTGCTGTTCGCTACCGGTTTTGGCTTTTGGGCCTACCTGATCCTGTGGATCATCATGCCCGCCGAGAAGGACGTGGGCAGAGCGCCGGGCGAGACCGTGCAGGCCAACGTGCAAGAGATGGCCGACCGCGCCCGCGAGCTTGGCGAGGGCCTGCAGCGCAGCTTGCAGCGCAATCACACCGCAACCGAGAGCGGGCCTTCGTCGGGCACGATCATCGTCGGATTGGCCTTTGTGGCCCTGGGTGGATTCCTGCTACTCCGGCAACTGGGGCTGTTTTCGTGGCTGAACTGGGGCCTGCTGTGGCCGCTGGCGCTGATCTTTGTTGGCGGCGCCTTACTCTTTTCACGCATAAGGGAGTAAACCATGTCTGAACAACACCCTCATAAACGCAGTGGGAGCCTGGTGTTCCCCATTCTCTTGATCGTATTGGGCGTGCTCTTTTTGCTGGATAACCTGAACATCACCAACGGCATTGATTGGGACACGATCGTGAAACTATGGCCGATACTGCTCGTCGCCCTGGGCCTGGAAATCATCCTGGGCCGGCGGGTATCGTTTGGGGCGATCTTTTTAATCGTGATCTTGGTCCTTATCGCCGGGGCTGTGGCGTGGTGGTCGGTGGTGGGCACAGGTGAGCGCACGACCCAAAGCTTTACCTGGGAACTGGACGGCGTGGAAAGGGCTGAGATGGAGCTAAACACCGGGATCGCAGAACTAAACCTACGCGGCGCGAGCGACATGGGCGGTCTCCTGGTAGCTGACATGGACTTGGCTCACGGCGTCAGGGTGCGCGAGGATGTGTCCACTGATGGCGATGTGGCGCGCGGTCATATTAGCACCGAAGGCAGGTTCTGGGGTATCCCCGGCCTGTTTGGTGGGCGAGCCAGCCAGTGGGACTTGCAGCTCAACGAGCGGGTGCGCTGGGAGCTGGACGTTAATGCCGGCGTGGGTGAAGTTGACCTGGATCTGTCTGAATTGCTGGTCAGCGAGCTCAAGTTGGACGCTGGCGTGGGCGAGGTGCGCGTGACCATGCCACGGCGGGGCGGGGTCGAAGCGTCGGTCAAAGGCGGCGTGGGCGACATCCGCATCACCATACCCGAAGGCGTGCAGGCCCGCTTCCAGGTGGACCGGGGCATCGGCGACCTGACGGTAGGAGGGCGTTTTACCCGCCGGGGCGATTACTACGAGACCGAGGATCTGAGCCGCGCCGAGAGCTTTATCGAATTGGATATTGACATCGGCGTGGGCAGCGTGACAGTACACTAAACATCAAAGAGACCTGCCAGGTCCCAAAAACCTGGCAGGTCTTTTTCTGTGTTCATTCCAATCGGTTCAGACAGACTGTACAGACCAACATGCTGGCATTGACCGGCGCGCCACAAAAGGGGCAAACCGCGTGTGCCACATCGTTGGCCGGAACCGCCGCTGCTTCTTCCTCAAACATCAAGCCGCACTGCGGACAAACCGTGTCATCCTCGCTCAACTCGGCCTCGCAATGGGGACACACCAGCGCCAGCTCTGCGCCACAGGTCGGACAAACGCTGTCGTCGTCACCCAGCGCCGCGCCGCACGCCGGGCACAAGGCTTGTCCACACGCGGGGCACTCGGCGGCTTCGGGCGACACCGCCTTTCCACAAACCGGGCACTCGCCGCCGAGCACCTGTCCGCAGCGCGGGCAGGCCGTCTCGTCGGCGAACACGCGCGCGTGGCAGGCCGGGCACAAACGCACGCCGCAGTTGGGACAGGCTCCTTCCTGGGGCATAAAGCTGGTCCCACAATCCGGGCATACGGCCCACGACACGACCAAATCGCCCACGCGCCGCTGAATCGTTTTGGCGGCGCTGCGGCTCGTGCTGGGCAACGCAGTGTTGCAGGCAGGGCAGTGGTCGGGCGCGCCAAAGATGCGAGCGTCGCAAACGGGGCAGGTGCGGGCAAAGATACGGTCGCAATTGGGACAGACCTCACTGGCGACCAGCAGCTCAAAACCGCACGCCGGGCAGTCAAAGTACAATTCAAGCTCACAGGCTGCGCAGACAGCGTCCTCGTCGTCCACGCCCGCGCCACAGTGGGGACACAACGATTGCCCGCACGCCAGGCACGCGCCGTCCTCGATGTAGACGCCGCTGCCGCAAGTTGGACATGTCCCTGTGTGAGCGGCGGTGGGCGGCGGCGCTTCGAGGGGTTCTTCTTCGTCGAACCGCGCGCCGCACTTGGGGCACGCGGTCGCGTCGGCGCTCACCTCGGCTTCGCACTCGGGGCACAAAAAGGTAAAGGCGTAACCACAGGCCGGACAGGCGTCGGTCTCGCGGGCTAAAGGCCGCCCACAGTTGGGGCAACGCTCTCCGCCACATTCTGGGCACTCTATGTCGTCGGCGTCCATCTCGGCGCCGCAGTGCGGGCACGCCACCACGTTCTCGGATTCACCCGCTTCCAGATCCTCGCCGCAATGTGGGCAGCGCTTGTCCTCGGGGCCGACCTCCTCATCACAAACCGGGCACACCAGCGACCACGTCGCGCCACAGGCTGAGCACGCAGTGCTATTCGGCCCCACGGCCGCGCCGCACTCGAAACAGACGTCACCTTCACAAATCGGGCAAACGTCCAATCCGTGTGCAATTTCTGCCAAGCAATGTCCACAGCGTATCATGATGTCACCTCACCGATACCACAGTTGGGCAATGCGCTCTCGATCCTGGGCGGTCCCCAGGATCACCATCAGCTTGATGCGGGCCTTTTGACCGTTCAGCCCGCCGGCCAGCAGACATCCGGCGGCGACGGCGTCGCGCACTGCGCCAGGATAGCCGTAGGAATCCCACACCCGACCGGAAGGACAGCGCGAGCCCACGACGACCGTCACTCCCTGAGCGATGGCGCGCTCGATAGTCGGAAACCACCACGGAGGGATGCGCCCGCCGCCCAGCGCTTCGATGACGACGCCGCGCACGCCCCGCGCCAACAAGTCTTCCAGCGCAGTCGGCTCCGCGCCGACAGTCAGCTTGAGCAGCTCCACGCGGGTTTCCAGGGCCGGACAAGGGATGACCTGGCGCGTCAGCCGGCTGGCAATGGACACCCGGTCGCCCTCGATGCGTCCGATAGGCCCCCAGCCCGGCGACTGAAAAGTGTCCAGGCTCAGCGTGTGGGTTTTGGTAACGAAACGCGCCGCATGCACCTCATCGTTCAACACGACCAGCGTTCCCATCTCGCAGGCGCCGGGACAGGCGGCGACGCACACGGCGGCGGCCAGGTTGGCCAGGCCCTCGTAACCGACATGCGTGGCGGTGCGCATCGCGCCGGTGAGGACGACAGGTTTCAGACTATCTACCGTCAGGTCCAACAGCATGGCCGTTTCTTCTAGCACGTCGGTGCCGTGGGTGACGACCACGCCATCCACGTCGGGCCGGGCCACGGCGTCGGCGACGGCCTGGCGAATTCGCCACAGCGTGTCCAGCGTGAAATGCGAGCTGGGCAGATTGACGATTTCGGCAGTTTCCAATTTGGTCGATGCTAACAGGTTGGCCGGCAGCGCGGCGGCGAAATCGGCCGCTCTCATTTTAGGCGTTGCGCCGCCCAGCGCCGCGTCGTGCTGCATCGCAATGGTGCCGCCAGTGGTGAGAACAAGAATGCAGGTCATCTTGGTCCACGCCGGTCGCGCAGCGCATGATACAGTTGTTGTGTGACTTGAAATTCAAACGGTCTCTCGTCTTGACCGCTCCAGAACTCGTCCAGATATTGATTGGCGCTGCTGCGCTCGTACACGTGGGCCTGGAGCAAAAGCTCGAGCCGGTCGGCGTCGCGCACCAGCCGGCCTTCAACGCTGGCGCGGTCCTCGAATTCTTGCCACCACTCTCGCAGCCGTTCGGCAAAGGGCAAGCCAACTAAAATATCGGCCAATGCGCTCAACTCGGCCTGGCGCTTGGCCCCGGCTGGAAAGTAGCGCAGGGCCGGCGTAGGGATGTCGGTGATGGCGCTTTCGGGCAGGTCGTGAATCAGGGCGATGGCGAGCAGCTTTTCTCTGTCTACTGGTTCTGCAATCAACTCGGCCAGTGTAAGCGCGACAAAGGCGACGCCAAAACTGTGATCGGCGACGCTTTCTACATCGGTCAGGCCCCGCACGGCCCAGCCGCCGCGTGGCGTAACTTTGAGCCGGTTGGCTTGAAACAGCAGGTCTAGGATGCGCCCGTCGTCAAGTTGAGGCATGGCCTTACAGTTTATAACCGATCATGCGCAAGAATTCTTTGCGGTGAGCCACGTCGGCGGGGCCTTCGACGCCTTTGGAGCTAAACCCATCAATAACCCCCAGAATGCCGCGCCCTTGTTCGGTTTGAGCGATCACGACCTGAGTGGGGTTAGACGTGGCGCAGAAAATATGGCACACTTCGGGGATCATTTTGATGGTGTTCAAGACGTTGAGCGGATAAAAACCTTCGCCGAGAAACAGGATAAAACTATGTCCCGCCGAGAGCGCCAAAGCATTCTTTTGAGCCAGCGCGATCAACTCTTGGTCGGTGCCGGTGATGCGCACCAAAGCCGGACCCGACGCCTCGCAAAAAGCCAGACCGAACTTGATGCCCGGCACTGCCCCTACCAGGGCTTCGTGTATGTCTTGGACCGTTTTGATAAAATGGCTTTGGCCCAGAACAAAATTGAGCGCTTCGGGCTTGTCTATCTCTACGCTGGTTAGTTCCATTTTGCACCTCCTCAGGACTTGTGAATCGCATGAATCAAAACCGCCGTTAAGCCACAACGCCAACGGCGGTCTTTTCCCAGTAGGACAATGCCTGGGTTAGGCTGTCGCCCGTTTTTTACTCAGCACGCGCTCCACACTTTGCAGCAACTCCTGGGGGCCAAACGGCTTGGTCACATAATCGTCTACCTTGGCGATGTGCAGCCCCAGGACCTTGTCAATACTTTGCGCCTTGGCCGTCACGACGATCACAGGAATATCAGATAATTGTTCATCGGCCTTCATCTGTTGATAGACCTCCCAACCATCCATGTCGGGCATCATCAGGTCTAACAGAACCAGGTCTGGCTTGATACGACGCACTGCTTCAAGACCCTCCCGGCCTCCCATCGCGCCTGTGAGGTCGAATCCCTTGCGGCCCAAAATGAGCTTGACCAGATCGATCATTTCGGGCTCGTCCTCAATGCAGACCACAGTCTTTTTTTCCTCTGTCATGTGTCCTCCTCTAGCGCCGTTGAACGACCGGTGCTTGTTAAATCTCTCCTAAAACCTGCCGCACGCTGTCCAATAATTCTTTAGGGCCGAAATCGGCCTTGACCAGATAGGCGTCTACTTTGGCGACGTGTAGCCCTAAAACCTGGTCAATGGGTTTGTCTTTGGCAGTAACCACGATGACCGGGATGTCTTTCAAGCGTTCATCGGCCTTCATACGGCGATGCACCTCCCAGCCATCCATGTCCGGCATCATCAAGTCCAACAATACTAGGTCTGGTTGTTCGCGCTGGATCGTCTCGATCCCCTCACGGCCGCCGATGGCGCCAATCACTTCCAACCCTTTGGGCTCGAGAATGAGCTTTACTAGATCGATCATGTCCGCATGGTCTTCGACGTACACAATCTTTTTCTTTGACATCCGGTCCTCCCGTGTTTGGACGAACGAAAACACATACAAGTGTACCACAATATGCCACACATGTCTAGCGCCGACGTATGTCAACGCGATTATTGCTTGCCAGAACACTCCTGGAACGGTATAATGACCATGAAGCATCTACGAATTGGAGCATGAAATGGATATATTGACGATAGTAGCGTTTGTGGCTGTATTGGGTCCCCTGATCCTGCTGCACGAAATTGGACATTTTGTTGGAGCCAAGTTGACTGGTGTGCGCGTCGAGGAATTCGGGTTTGGCTGGCCTCCGCGCCTCTTTACGTTCTGGCAAAGCCCCAGCCGGTTAACGGTGGGAGGTAGATCAATTATCACTCCGAAAAACTTTCGCCTGGCCTACAACCTCCAGGTAGGACAACACGTAGAAGCCACCGTCAGTCAAGATGAGCAATTTGATACCTTGCATCAACTGCGCGTGCTAGACCCGGACGCAGATGACGTGACTCCCAGGCGCGAGTCAATCGGTCCCAATCTCGTCATCCGCGGCGCATTGACCGCGTTAGATCGAGGCACCGCGTACACTTTAAACTGGATCCCGCTGGGTGGCTTTTGCCGCCTAACCGGGGAAGAAGACCCCACCGACCCGCGCAGCCTGGCGGCTCAACCCAAACGAGAACGCTTGTTGACGCTAGTGGGCGGTCCGGCAGTCAACCTGATCGTCGCCATTTTGCTCTTTACGGTCGCCTTTGCCAGCGGCGTGCCAGAACCGGTGGACAGCCGCGTAGTGATCAAACAAATCGCCGCCGAATCGCCCGCCGCCAAAGCCGATTTGCAGTTAGGCGACGTGATAGTGAAAGCCAATGGGACGCCGGTCGAATTCACCAGCGAGTTGATCGACATTATCAATGCCAATGCCGGTGAGACGATTGTTCTGACCCTGGAACGCGACGGACACATTCTGGAGCAGGCAGTGGAGGTGCGCCAGGAACGTCCATCGGATGGGCGGGTAGGGATTGTTATCGCTAACCAGGCCGACACGTTCATCGCGCGTCCTATGGCGTGGTCTAAAGCGTTGGGTTATGGAGTGGATCAATTCTGGTTCAGCGTTAAGCAGATGGTTCAGTTACCTGCAATGCTCATCCGAGGCCAGGTTTCGGCCGAAGAGGTGCGACCGCTCGGCCCGGTGGGCATCAGCCAGATTGCCGCTGACGCCATCGAGCGTAGCAATCAGGAACAAAGCTGGTTCACCATTCTCTTTTTCGCCGGAGCCATCAGCATGGCTTTGGGCGTCACCAATTTGCTCCCCCTGCCCGCGCTAGATGGCGGTCGTATCATGTTCGTGTTGCTTGAAGCTGTCCGCGGCCGGCGGATCGATCCGGCCAAAGAGGGTCTCGTTCATCTCATTGGTCTGGCTCTGCTGATGAGCCTGCTGTTGATTATGACGCTACAGGAAATCATCAATCCGGTAACGTCTCCCTTTTAACGCCAATGGACCTGACCAAAACACTCGAGCTGATACTCAAAGCAGATGCGCCGCTCTTTCCGTCGGCGCTGTATAATCTGTCTCAACTGGAAAGCGCCGAAATGGAACGCCTGACGGCAATATGGTCTGCCATCCCCAACGGTCGCCGGCGAGCGTTGCTCAAAGAGTTGGTCGAGATCTCCGAGACCAACTTTGAGGTTGATTTTGAGCAGATCTTTCGCTGGGGTCTGCACGATAGTGACCCGGAAGTGCGCGCAGCTTCTATCGAAGGTCTATGGGAAAACGAAGAGCCGGCGCTTATGCTTGATCTGTTGCGCTTGTTGGAAAAAGATGCCTCGACGCTGGTGCGTGCTGCCGCAGCAAGCTCATTGGGGCGATACGTTCTTTTGTGCGAATTAGGCAAGCTGCCTTCCGAACGGTGTGAACCGGTCTACAATGCCCTCTATGACCTGTGTGTGCAAGATCGCGGCGATCAAGAAATCCGTCGCCGTGCGTTGGAATCACTTTCTTACGTCAACAATGAGCGGGTCAGCGCCCTACTCCTGGGCGCTTATGAACATCCTGAAGAAAAGATGCGTGTGAGCGCCGTCTTTGGTATGGGGCGCTCGGCTGATAAACGCTGGTTAGAGATAGTGATGGGGGAGCTTTTTAGCATCAATCCCGAGATGCGCTACGAGGCAGCCCGCGCGTGTGGCGAGATAGAGGCCAGAGCAGCCGTACCGAGACTGGCCGAACTGATCGACGACCCCGACCGCGAAGTGCAAGAAGCGACTTTGTGGGCTTTGGGGCAGATAGGGGGAGAGGAAGCACGCCGACTCTTGCTGGCCTGTTGCGAACAAGACGACCCAGTCGCCCGTAGCGCAGCCGAGGCGGCTCTGGAGGAACTGGATTTTCTGCACGGCCAATTGGACTTTCCTCTGTATAATCTCGATGACGATGAAGCGGTCTTGGATTGGTGACATAACTTATTCAACCTGGTCGTCGATTTGACCACCAGCGTAGTTTTTATGACCACGGTCGCCAGCCCGGTTACCTTGATTCCTTTGTTCGCTTTTGTGCGCTAGGGGAACCGTGAAAAAGCTCGTTGTGATCACCCTTGTGTTGATATGGACCGTCGCCAGCAGCCAGTCTGCAATAGCTCAGACCGGCATCACCGTCCAATCCAGCGACGCCCATTACAGCTTTGGTCAACACATCACGTTCCAACTCCAGGCCAGCGCCCCGACCGTTATCAATCAAATCACGCTTTTATTCCAGGTCCAGGGGCAAATGAGCAAAACATCCGTCCCTATTGTCTTTGAGCCTGGTCTTCAAATCTCGATTGACTATGTTTACAGCCTGGCCGAGCACGAACTGCCCCCCTTTGCCACACTTGTCTACTGGTGGGAAATCCGCGCCGAGGATGGTCAACAGCACCGCAGCCCGGATCAAGTATTATACTATGCAGACAATCGCTATAGTTGGCAAGCGTCTGCCCGCGATCAATACCTGAATACGACCGTAGAGATTTATTGGGTCGAGGGAGATCGTGTGTTCGGTCAAAATGCTCTCAATACCGCCATCGTAGCCCTAGACCAGATCAATCGTGAATTGCAGACCATTATCCCCGGCGTCATCCGCATCTTTATCTACCCCAGCGAACAAGACCTGCGTAGCGCGTTGAACCTGGGCGGCTATGATTGGGCCGGCGGACAAGCCCGCCCGGAATTGGAGACCATCCTGGTAGGCATCCCCAACGACCAATTAGCCTTCACCGAGATGGAACGCCTCATCCCCCACGAGCTGGCTCACCTGCTCATCTTTGAAGCTACCGGACGGCAACTGAATCGGGCGCCACCCTGGCTCAACGAGGGTCTGGCTTCGGTATACGAACTCCGCCCTGACCCCAGTCGCCAGGCGTTGGTAGAACAGGCTTTGGCCGTGGAGGGATTATTTCCTCTGGAGAGCCTGTGCGCCCCCTTTCCACTGGATGAAAACGCCGCCCGCCTGGCCTATGCGCAGAGCGCCGGAGTCGTCCAATACATCCGCGAACGATTCGGCAGCCAGGCCGTCCGCGCATTACTGGCCGCCTATGCCGATAGCGCCAGTTGCGAGTCGGGCGTCGAGCGGGCGTTGGGTATGTCGTTGAATGGGCTAGATCGGGCCTGGCGCTCCACTCTGATTCGTGAACCCCAGGGCGCCGCAGCGCAGAACGACGGCAGCGCCTGGTTGGCCCTGTGGCTACTGACGGTGTTGGCGAGCCTGCCTCTGGTGGGCATAGTGCGCCGTAGTCAAAAAGCGAAGCGAGAATTATGAGCAACACTATTTTTTTCGACCTGGAAACCAAATATCTGGCTGACGAAGTAGGCGGATGGCACAACATCCACAAAATGGAGTTGGCCGTGGCCGTAACCTACGCCACCGCCGACGGGGCCTACCATCACTTTACCGAAGACCAGGCAGCCCAACTGGTGGCTCATTTGCAACAGGCCGATCTGGTCGTCGGTTTTAACCTGGTCCGCTTCGACTACACCGTGCTCCAACCCTACACACCCGTCCCGCTGGAGCGCCTACCCACCGTGGATATGCTGCACGACCTGCATCGCCAACTTGGCTTTCGGGTCAGTCTCGACAGTCTGGCCTCGGCCACGCTGGGTGTGACCAAATCGGCCGACGGCGTACAGGCCGTGCACTGGTTTCGACAGGGCAAAATAGACCAGGTGCTCGCTTATTGCGAGCGCGATGTACAGGTGACCCGCGACGTGTACGAATTTGGCCGCAAAAACGGCTTTGTGCGCTACTACGACCGGCGCTACCGTACCCAAAAGACGCCGGTGCGGTGGTAACAAGATGACAGATCAGGAACCGGCCTATCTCAAACTGCTGCGAAATGGAGAACTGGCCGAGCGGGCCAAACGCGCCCACGAACATCTGGCCGACTGCGACCTGTGCGGGTGGGATTGTCACATCGACCGCCGCCAGCGCACCGGCGCGTGCAAGACCGGTATGGAGGCCATCGTCGCCAGCTATGGCCCACACCACGGCGAAGAGGACCCGCTGCGCGGCTGGGGCGGCTCGGGCGCCATCTTTTTCTCCTGGTGCAATCTGCGCTGCCAGTTCTGTCAAAATTACGACATCAGCCAGCTCGGTGTGGGTCGCGCCGCCGGCCCGGAGCGGCTGGCCGAGATGATGCTAGAGTTGCAGGCTCACGGCTGCCACAATATCAACTTTGTCTCACCCAGCCACGTGGTAGCGCAGATCTTGACCGGCGTGCTGATTGCCGCGCAGGCCGGGCTGCGCTTGCCGCTGGTCTACAATACCGGCGGCTATGACTCATTGGCCGCCCTGGCCCTGCTCGACGACGTGATCGACATTTACATGCCCGACATCAAATATGCCGACGCGCGACTCGCCAAAAAATACTCCAAAATTCCCAACTATCCGGCGGTGAATCAAGCCGCTGTCAAAGAGATGCACCGGCAGGTGGGCGACATGGCGCTGGACGGGCACGGCATCGCCCGACGCGGATTGCTGGTGCGCCACCTGATCATGCCCAACGACCTGGCAGGCACGACCGAGATCGCCCGTTTTCTGGCCCAAGAGATTTCGACCGATACCTACGTCAACGTGATGGGCCAGTATCGGCCCTGTTATCGAGCCGGACATTACCCGGAGCTAGACCGTCCGCCGACGATCCAAGAGGTAGAACGAGCATACCAGGCGATGAGTGACGCCGGCCTGCATCGCTTTGATGAACGCCGGGGGCGAGGTCGCGCCTTGGCCTGGATGCTGCAACCCTAGCAGTCTGTCGGAGAGACGTAATTTAGCCCCTTGTGAGCGTCCAAAATGGGCGCAAAGCGAGCCAAAAACGGGCGCAAGGCCCTATATTACAGGGTTCTCCGACAGGCTGCTCGTGCATCGCCTTTTTCGCCGAGATGTGAGGATAGGGAGACGGCCTTCTGTGAATGAAAAACCTGCGCGTTTACACGCCCGTGTCTATGGCCGGGTGCAGGGCGTCAATTTTCGCTACTATACTCAGCTAGAAGCCGACCGTGAGGGTCTCGCTGGCTGGGTCGCCAATCGCTTCGACGGCAGCGTTGAGGTCGTCGCCGAGGGCGACCGAACCGCGCTCGACCACTTTTGTCGCTTTTTGCACCGTGGTTCCCCCTCGGCCCGCGTGGAGCGCGTCGAGATCGAGTGGAGCGAAGCCACCGGCGAATATGATCGTTTCCGCGTGCGCTATCTGCGCTAAACCTGAGTCTTGAGCTCTGTCTGAACAACTATGAGACAATACCCCGAACGTATGGCCTGGACCATTTTACTCACCGCCTTTGCCGTCTTTTGCCTCGTCGCCATCAGTTGCCCGCTGACCGTGCGCAGCTATTTGCGCAATGCTCGCAAGCCCCTGCACGCCCAGATCAATGCACAACAAGGCACCGTGCGCGTCGAGCGCAAGAGCAGCAACTCTGTAGATGCCACCAGTGCGGACGATCCTACTCCTATCCAGATGTTCACGGGAGACCATCTGCGCACAGGAGGGTTGGATGAGGGCCTGTTGGTCCTACAAAAAGGCGGTCAGGATAACCGCGAAACGCTCGTTTCGATCGTCATCTATTACAACTCGGAGATCACGTTAAAAAGCGCCAATTCGCCCCGTTTTGGTCCGAGTCATCACTTTCATTACGCCAAGTTTCAGATCAAGGGGGGGCGTGCGCGCATCGAGATTCAGCCTGCCGACGATGGGCGACCGGTTCAAGTGGAGATCCAAAGCGATCATGCCTCTATCATTCTGGCTGAGGGTAGTTATTTCATCGAAGCCACCCATCAACAAACCACCGTTACGGTTCGTGACGGGCAGGCCGCCGTTCACGCCAACGACCAACACCTCACATTAGGCAGTGAAGAACGCGCCATCGTCCTGCTGGAGGGAACATTGGAAGGCCCCTTGCCGGCCGAGCGCAACCTGATTCTCAACGGCAATTTTAGCGAGGGGATCGAGGCGGGCTGGATCGTAGACCCGGCCGGCGACACATCGGCCCAGGTAAAAAGCGCCGCCGATGCCGAAGGGCAGCCCGTGGCGCAGTTTCAACACGATCAGCCACAGCCCTCAGAGATCAGACTCATCCAGACGCTAAATCGCAATGTGCGCGACCTGGAATCACTGGTTCTGCACCTCAAAGTGCGGGTGGATTTTCAAAGTCTGTCGGTGTGTGGCTCGCAAGGCACCGAGTGTCCGGTCATGGTGCGCATTGACTATATTGACGTTGCTGGCGGCGCCCGGCAGTGGGTGCACGGCTTTTTTACTTTCGAGGATCCTGCACAAACGGGAATATTGCCCTATTATTGTCTGGTCTGCCCCCCACCCAGCGGCGGAAACCACAGCCGGGTGACGCAGGGAGCCTGGTTCCTCTACGATTCACCCAATCTAATGAAGATCGAGCCGCCCGAATTGCGGCCCGCCATCATCCAGTCGGTGCACGTCTATGCCTCGGGCCACAGCTACGAAAGTATGGTCACCGACGTAGAGTTGCTGGCCCAAGAGTAAAAGTCAATATCCAATGGCGCAGCCGTCCTTGCGCGGGTCAGAGCCGCCTGCCAGCGCGCCCGTCTGTGGGTCAAGCATGATGATTTGCCCGCCCCCGTAGGTCAGAGGATGTTCCGGCGCGACCACCTCGTGACCCCGGCGGCGCAGCTCATCCGCCACCAGCGCCGGAAAGCCCGGCTCCAACGAAACCTTTTTCCCTTCGATCACGCGGAAGCGCGAGGCGTCCAGCGCCCGCTGCGGGTCCATCCCCATATCAATTAGGTTGACAGCTACCTGCAAGTGACCCTGCGGCTGCATCTGTCCACCCATCACTCCAAAACTATACAGTGGAAGGCCATCGCGCAGAATCATGGCCGGGATGATGGTGTGATACGGGCGCTTGCCCCCCAGCGCCGCCGGCTTTCGTCGCGCCGCAAAGCTCTGCGACGCGGCGGCTGGGCAGGCGGGCGCAACGCAATTGGGATGGTGTGGGTCGAGGCTGAATCCAACCCCTCGGTTTTGCAGCGCGATACCGGTGTCGCCGCCCACCATCCCGCTGCCGATGCCTTGATAGTTGCTGTTGATAAAACTGACCGCGTTGCGCTGTTCGTCCACCACAGTCAAATACACCGTGTCGTCGCCAGCAGGCGGTATACCTGGGGCTGGATCACCCGCCCGGTCCATCTGAATCAATCGGCGGCGCTCGGCGGTGTACGCGGGCGACAGCAAACCCTCCACCGGCACATCCACGTGCTCCGGGTCGGCAATGTAGCGGTAGGCGTCGGCAAAAGCCAATTTCATCGCCTCGATCAGCACGTGGGTGGCGTCGGCGGCGCTCATCGCCCGCAGATTGTACGTGGCCGCCAGGTTGAGCGCCAGCAGCGCCGCGAGGCCCTGCCCATTGGGCGGGCACTCGTAAACCTGGTGGCCGTGATAGAGGGCGTGAATCGGCTCGACCCAGGTGGAGGTGTGCGCCGCCAGGTCGTCGAGCGTCAAAAAACCACCCTCGGCCTGCACGGCAGCGGCAATAGCCTGGCCGATCTCGCCGCGATAAAACACATCGATGCCCTCGGCGGCGATGCGCTCGAAACTGCGCCCCAACGCCGGAAGGCGCATGATCTGTCCGGCGCGGGGGGCCTCGCCGTCGATCAAGTAGGTCCTGACCGTATCGGGAAAACGGCGCATACGTGGGGCGTTGCGCGCCCAGGCGTCGGCGATGAATTCGCTCACAGGATAGCCGGCGTGGGCGTAGCGGATGGCTGGGGTCAGCGCGTCGGCCAGCGTGCGCCGTCCCCAGCGTTTGAGCAGCGCGTCCCAGCCGTGCAACGCGCCCGGCACGGTGATGGGCAACGGGCCGGTGTTGGGAATCGTGTCCGTTTTGGTCAGGCCACGGGCGTAAAAAGCCTCCAGCGTGGCCGCAGCCGGCGCGCGCCCGCTGCCGTTGAGCGCATAGAGCTTGCGTTCATCGGCCCGCCACACCAGCGCAAACATGTCGCCGCCGATGCCAGTGGACACCGGCTCGACCACGTTGAGCACGGCCGCCGTCGTCACCGCCGCGTCTATGGCGTCGCCGCCGGCCCGCAACGCCTCGACACCGGCCAGCGCGGCCAGCGGTTGGCTGGCGGCGACCATGCCGCCGGTGCAACGCACGACCGAGCGGCGCGAATTGAAATCATAGTGGGTCATAAGATGGGCTCCTGTTGCAAGAAGGGTGAAATGGACGCGAAATCAACGGACGTCCGGCTTTGGCCGGAGAGAATCCTCGCTAAAGTGAAGCATCCGGCCACGACAAATGTACTCTATACAGGCTGAAAACGCAAGAGCTTCGAGTCAGAACAGTAGGCAGAAATGAAATTAAAGGATATAATCATAGAAACCACCTTTTGTTCGCCAGAGTTGAGCATTATGTCTCCTACTATCTACCGAACTGGCCCATATCGGTTCTTTTTCAACAGCCGTGAAGAACGCCGCATGCATGTCCATGTCGCAACAGCCGATGGTGTCGCCAAGTTCTGGCTAGAGCCGATTGTCGCCCTGGCTGATTTTTATAATCTTGGGACCAAGGATTTGCGCAAGATTGAGGATTTGATTGAGGAACATGAAGATGAGTTCAGATCTGCTTGGCGTCGCCATTTCTCACAGTGAAATAACCAGTATTGGCGCGATGGGTTTCTGGTTACTGGTTGATGACAAAGAATACTTTGTACCCTTTGAAGACTATCCCGTCTTTATGAACGCAACCGTCGCCCAGATCTACGCCGTGGAGCGCCTGGGGTTGTCCCAGTTCCATTGGCCCGAAATAGATGCAGACATTGAACTGGATGCGTTGGAGCACCCGGAGCAGTACCCCCTCGTATTCCGCGACTAATCCATCAAGGAACCGTTCCCATCTGCTCGATCGTCGCGCCACTGCCGTCTCGGAGCAGCAGGCCCAGCGCCCCACTCACGTCGGCGGGCCGGACCCAATCGGCGCGGAAGGCCGGGCCGGGATACAGCGTCACCGGCCAGCTCGCCATCATCTGTTCACCAGCCCACAGCGTCAGCTTGCCGCTGGTCAAACTGCTCACCGCCAGACCAACCTCGGCCCCACTGCCGATGTCAATCAGGCGCAGCGCGGCGAAGCGGTTCTCTAGCACGACAGCGCGGTAGGTGCGCGGCGCGGGCGGGCCGACTCGGGCCGGATCGAGGCGTGGATAGGGATAAATCGGGTCATCAGGCGACGTGGGTTGAAACGCCGCCTCGTAGCCGTAGGCAAGAATAGTCACCGTCGCCTTGTAAACCACCGGGGCCGCTCCGTTGCCCCATCCGCCTATCCGTTATCGTCCTTGAGCGCGATGATGCGCTCCGCCAGGTCGGGCAACAAGTCTTCGTAATCCCAATCGCCCCACAGCGAGCCGCCGCCGCCCAGGGTGAACAGCGCGCAACCGATGACGTAATCGTCCTCGCGCAGCCGGTCGTCGTACCAGCCCATCTCGGCCACGTAGCGCAGCTTCCACGTGCTGTCCCAACCCTGGCCGAACACCGATGGGTCATATCCGGCTTCGGTGATAGCCAGCGGGATGACCTGAGCGCGTGGAATCAAAAAATCCTCGTAAAGGTGGCGGTAGCGCCCGGTGAGCACGCCCCGGTCGGGGTAGGCGGGGTGGCCGGGCAGGGCCTCGCCCCAGCGATAGTCCACGTTGGGCCAGTTGTACTCGTGCAGGGCCAAAATGTGCCCGCCGGCCTGGGCTTGCTGAAACACCCCCGTCTCGACGATGGCCTCCCACTCTTCCCATTCGGGTACCCCGACCGAGTAGGAAAAGAGAGCCAGCTTGTAGCCGTTCTGCTCGGCAATGCTCATACATTCGAAATGGAATTCGGCCAGCTTGCGGTGGCCGTCCGTTTCGGGAGGGTCGGGTTCGTTGAGCACTTCCCAATAGTCCACGTTCTCGCGGTCGGCGTCCCAGTAACTCATATGCTCGGCCATGTACGTTCGGGCTAACTCGATGGGGTCCAGATCGGGGTTAAAACCGGTATAGTCTGGCAAGTTGCGGCGGGCGACGCACACGGTCTGGGGCGAGACGGCTTTGACCTGCCCCAGATAGCCGATGTCGTCCAGGGCTTTGACCAGCGCCACACGCCCGCCAGCCGCGCTGACCGGCTCGATCAGCTCGTCTACCGTGCCATTGGGGTGAATGGTATGCACACCCAGCTTGGAGGGGCCGTGCGGGCGGCGCGGCGCGGCGACGAGCGGCAGAAAAACTTGGTGTTCGAGTGGCACAGTTTGAGAAAAGAGCGCGGGCGGATGGACGCCAAGAGAGCCACGCCGCGCCCCATTCATCCCGCTCAACCAGGCCAGCGTCGCAACTGCTCCCTGGAGAAAGCGTCGCCGGGTAAACCGTTTTGACCTTCCTGGAAGCCGGGGGCTTTCAGGAAGGTAGAGACGACGGGTCACAGCGGCTCCTGGGCCAGGCGAGCCAGCTTGATCTTGACCTCGCGCCAACCGGCTTTGGACAGGCCCATTTTTTGCCGTTGGCGCTCGGCCGACATCTGGGCTTTGTAATCCTGTACCGCGCTGGTCCAGCGCAGCGACTCGAAAGACAGGCCCCCGGGCAGGTTGGCGGCCACGGCCACGTCGGCCAGGACGTACTCCAGGTTACGCGCTGTGCAGGGAAAGAGCACGTCCTTGATCTGGTATTGCGCTTTGTATTCTTCCAATACGGCCGGCCACTCTTTGGGCAGCAATAGCTTGCGCTCTTTGTGACGGCGACGCGGGTCTTGATAGCGAATCCACACGGCGGGGGCATCGGGATTCGAGAGGTCCAGATGGTTGAGCACGAGGCTCATGCACTCGGCCTTTTTAATACCGGTCTGCAACAACAGCGTGACCAGCAGATGGGGTCGCGCATCGGCTTTGCCGCCATCGGCGGGCTGGCGCAAGCGCTGCGTGGTGGTGAGCAAGCGTTCGGTCTCTTTCTCGTCCAAAATCTCCGCCAGGGGTGTGGAAACCGGTTGGTGTATGACAGGCGCGGCGGGGTCGGCATCCAACACACCTGTTTCGGTCAGCCAACCAAAAAAGACTTTGAGAGTGGTCAAGCGCCGGGCCAGCGATTTGGCGTTACAAGATACCCCCCGACCGTGCTGCAGCCAGTCGAGAAAGTTAGTCAGGTCTTTGGTGCCGATTTCGCCGACGGCTCGTCCAACGCCAAGGTATTGGCCCAAGATGTTCAAATCGCTCAAAAACGCTTTGATCGTGTTCTCGCTGAACCCTTCCCGTTCCATGTGCTTCTCAAAAGCGCCGACGGCGGCTTTGAGCGCGGCAGTCGCCGCAAACGGGGGTAGTGCTTGATCGGTCATAACTCATCCCTCCCATGCCAAAAGATCGCAGAGTCGAACGGCCGTTTTTTTCGCGTAGAGGAAATTGTAGCAGAACCGCACCTGGCTGTCAAAACGCAAAGTCGCGCAAAATAGAACCGCCAATGAATTCACGCAAGATTGAGTTGTCAGGGATGAGGTCTGGCTCGCACGGGCGGAACCATTCCAAAAAGGCCAACAAGCGCCGGGCTTCGTTGTAGGGGGCGGTCCAGGGGTCCACCTGACGCAGGAGCGGCGCGGCGAAGGGCTTGAGCACGGCCAGTTCGTAGACCAGGGCCGAGTTGAACATCACGTCGGCGTGCTCCTGATAGGGAAAGATATAGCGTTTTTCGCCCCGGCGCACGCTCTCCCAGCGATTGATGGTGTCCACGGCCGGATAGCCGCGATACGTCGCATCGCGCACAATGCGCCGGATCAGGCGCGTGTCGGTGGTGGGTACGCGGTTGTGCATATCAATGTTCAATTGAGTGAGCGCCGAGACATAGATACGAAAAAGGCGCTCCTGAGGCACCTGGCGCACCAGGTGGGGGTTCAAGCCGTGAATGCCCTCGACCAACAGTACGTGCTCCGCGTGGAGCTGCACGGTATCGCCCAGTTCGCGCCGACCGGTGTGAAAGTTAAAGTGCGGCAGCGTGACTTCTCGCCCGGCCATCAGATCCAACACATGGGTATTGAGCAATTGTAGGTCGAGCGCCTCCAGAGTTTCAAAGTCGTAATCGCCGTTCTCGTCACGCGGGGTCTTGTCTCGATCTACGAAATAGCTATCCAATTCCAGAGGTTTGGGACGGATGCCATTGGCCAGCAACTGCACCGCCAGCCGCTTAGAGAAGGTCGTCTTGCCTGACGAGGAAGGCCCGGCGATGAGCACCAGGCGCACTTGATCGCGCCGCTGGGCAATTTGCTGGGCGATGCGAGCGATGCGTTGTTCGTGCAGCGCTTCGGACACCAAGATCAGTTCACGCGCGCGGCTCTGCTCAAAAGCTTCGTTCAGTCCTCCCACGTCGCGCACATCCATGATGTTCATCCACTCGCCATATTCGCGAAACACTGCGGCCAGTTTGGGATAGTCGTGGTAGGGTTGGAGCGCCGTCGGTTGGTGGCGACGCGGGAAGCGCAAGATAAAGCCATTAGAGTAGGGTTGCAACTTAAAACAACACAGGCAACCGGTCGAGGGAACCATGTAGCCGTAAAAATAGTCCGGCACGCCGCGCAGTTTATAGATGGTCAGATAATCTTTTTGCCGATATTTGAGCAAGCGGATGCGGTCCTCGTGGCCCAATTGGTGGAACATCTCCTGCGCTTGTTCCAGAGGAATGCGTTCCTTTACAATGGGCTCGTCCTGCGCGACGATTTCCCACATCCGTTCCTCCAACTGCTGGAGTTCGGCGGGCGAAAACGGATCCCGACCCTCAATTTGACAAAAATACCCCCCAAACGTAAACGAATGGTCTACAAAAAGGCGCGTACCGGGAAACAGCTCGTGGACAGCCACCACGAGTAGAAAGGAAAGCGAGCGGCGATAGATGCGCATACCATCGCCGTCGGCCATCGAGATGGGGGTCACGTCACTGTCGGTGAGCACTTGAAAAGTCAGCTCGCGCAAGCGTTGATTGACCAGCGCGCCGAGGATGGGTGTGGGTGGGTCGGGGCAGGCCACGCGAAAGAATTGTTCCAACGTGGCGCCGACCGGGCCTTCGAAAATGCGCCCGTCGTCCAGACGAACCTGGACGGTCTGGCGCGGCAGGGCCGGGACGATCTCGGTCTCTCGTGGAAATATTTGCTGTACAGCGCTCATAGGTTCATCCTCAAGTCGCCTCGACCATGTGCGCGCCTGTCACTCGGATCAAATCGGCCACTGCCAGGCGCAGGTTAACCCCCCGTTGTCCCCCGCTCACGTAAAGCTCGGTCAACTCGCTGGCCGTGCGGTCAATAAAAACGTCGAACCCGCGATTGAGCAGCGCCAGCGCCGAGATGCCGCCGACCTGCAAACCGGTCAATCGCTCGGCGTCGCGCTGGGTAGCCATGCGCAGTTTCTTTTCCCCCGTCGAAGCCGCCAACCGCTTGAGGTTGAGCTCGCGGTCAGCGGCGATCATCACCAGCAGCGGCTTGCCGCCCTCGCGCTGGACCACCAGCGTTTTGTAAACCTGCGCGGGGGGCGCTTTTGCCAGCTCGGCCACTTCAAGCGCCGAGTGACGGGCCGGCGGATAAGTGAATATCTCATAGGGCACGCCTCGCGCCTCTAGCACGCGCATCGAGTTGAGTTTGATGTGTTTTTCTTTCTTGGCCATGGCTCCAAAGAGTGGCAATAGACGGAAGACGGCCCACAGGCCGCCGGACAAAAAGTATATCATCTTTTGACCGGCTGGGCAAATGCCCCACCGATTTGCCAAGCTGTGCTATACTGACTCAAACACTCAGGAGTCGAATATGATCGATATAAAGTTAGCCAGACCGCACGACATGGATGACTTGTACGCATTGTTTCGGGCCATCGGTCAGGCAGAGTCTCACGCCCCCCATGCGCCCGAACAAGCCATAACCGGGTTGCGTCAAGCGCTAGACAAGTTTGATTTTTTGCGCTCCGACTCGTTCTGGCTATTCCTGGCGCGGGTGAACGGCGAGCCGGTCGGATACGCGACTGTCTGTCGCATCCCCAAGGCCGACGTGCGGGCCGGTTTTTTGTTTGTGGATGAAATGTACGTACTCCCAGCTCACCGCCGGCAAGGGGCGGCGCGAGCCTTACTAGAACGGGTGAGCCAACTGGCATACGAGTTGGGGCTAGCTGGGGTACGCCTGTTGGTGCGTCCACAGAACGGGGCCGCCCGGCGGCTTTACCAGGCAGCAGGGTTTTCCGAATACGAGACGATTTTCTGTGAAAAGCAGATTAGCTCTCCCGATGATCACTCCCCGCATGAAAGGACGCAATGATGGCATCTCGAGTCTTTGAAACCACCTTTCACGTGCGTTACGCCGAGACCGATCAGATGGGTGTGGTCCATCATTCGGCCTACATCGTCTGGTTTGAAGAAGGCCGCTCGGCGTGGATGCGCGCCCTGGGCAGCAATTACGCCGCTTTCGAGGCCGAGGGCTTGAATTTGGCCGTGAGTGAGGTATACGCTCGCTACGTCGCCCCGGCGCGGTACGGGAGGCAAGTCACCGTACGCACGTGGGGTGAAGCATTGCGCAGCCGCAGCGCCAAAATCTGTTACGAGGTGGTGGATACCGAGAGCGGCCGCCTGCTGGTCACCGGCTACACGCAGCACATTTGCGTAGACCGGGAAGGGCGGGCAGCGCGGATACCAGACAAGTGGCGCGAATTGCTGGGGAGATAAAACGAACCAGGCTGAAGCTTACGCGCCGAGCAGAACCCTATCCCCTACACGCACCTCTACCGGTTCGCCGGCCCACACGCCATAAAAGCCGCGCGTGCCGTCGTCTAGGAATTGGAGGGTCTCCTTATCTACCTGACTGCCGGACCCGCTCAAACCGAGCAGATATTTCGTAAAAGGTAGACAGGGATGATCCAGTTCAATTTGCGTGAGGTGGACCGCAAACCCAGACTGGGTTTCGATGATCAATCCGCTGGCCAGTGTGGGTAGATCAAAGAACCCCTCGGCGGCAATGAGGATGTTTTCTGCGCCGCAGCCAATCGCAACGCCCGGTCCAAACCGCTCCCGGATGCGGATGTAATGTGACTGAAAATTAAAAGAGATGGCATGTCCCTCCTGGCTTTTGGAGTCAGGATGATCCACGTGGTGCACATCCAGCCATTCCTGACCGTCTGCCAGGCCAACGATGCCTTGCGCGGTCAGGCGCAGCGCGGGCATGGCCTGCAACGCGACCGGATCATAATATTGGTCCGGCTTGACGCCCTTTTTGACCCGTTCCAGATGAATTTGTAATTGCGCAACGCAACCTATTTCATTCATATCGCCAATACCCGATTCAGTTCCTCTTTTTAAAGCGACGCTGCCATCCAATCGGCCCGTCGCCGACAGAAGACTTGCTCAGTGAGCAGCAGATTATACCAGTCCTACAGATTTTGAGCAATGTGCACCTCTACCACGCAGTGATTTGGGTCTGGCGCAAAGCGCACAGATGATGTAAAATAGATTCGTCCATCCCCGCCGATGTACCCGCGCTTTGAGAACGAGCGAATGTGGGTTATAATCAAGTGGGAAAGACCGGACACACTGTGAGCAAGCTATGCTAAGAGGCTTATTGACCAAAGTGATGGGCGATCCCAACGAAAAAGAGTTGCGACGCCTACAGCCCTTGGTAGAGGCCATCGGCGCGTTAGAGCCTGAATTTGAAAAGTTGAGCGACGGGCAACTCCGCGCCAAGACAGACCAGTTCTGCTCGCGCCTGACCCAAGGCGAAACGCTAGACGACCTGCTGGTAGAGGCCTTTGCGGCCGTGCGCGAAGCCGCCAGGCGCACCATTGGCCTGCGCCATTATGACGTGCAGCTCATTGGCGGTATTGTGTTGCACCAGGGCAAGATCGCCGAAATGAAGACCGGCGAAGGCAAGACGCTCGTGGCCACGCTGCCCGCCTACCTTAACGCGCTCGAGGGCAAGGGCGTCCATGTGGTCACCGTCAACGACTACCTGGCCCGCCGCGACTCGGAGTGGATGGGGCGCATTTACCGCTTTCTCGGCATGTCGGTGGGGGTGATTCAGCACGAACTCAACGACGCCGAACGCCAGGCCGCCTACGGGTCGGACATCACCTACGGGACCAACAACGAGTTCGGC
>DAOTXN010000076.1:0-17868 GCA_034435435.1 Anaerolineae bacterium
CTCCCCTGTGCAAGTTGTCGTCTCATCTTGACTACGTTGGAGTATTCTGCATCACGACAATCGCGATTTGGCTTGAACAACGATTATGGCGTTTTCTGGAGTGGAAGCAACTCACTATACCGTAATTTCAGATCCGTGTAATCCGTGCAATCCGTGGTCAGGAGGAAAAAATGGGATACAAGACAGATTGGTTCAAGGGTATTTTCCCGGCGTTGGTCACGCCGTTCGACGAAAGCGACCAGGTGGACGAGGCCGCTTACCGCGAGCTGATCCGCTTTTTGTTGCCGCACGTGAACGGCCTGGTGCCCTGCGGCACGACGGGCGAGTTTTCCTACATGACGCTGGAAGAGAAAAAGCGCGCCATTGAAATCTGCCTCGACGAGGCGGCTGGGCGCGTGCCGGTCGTCGCGGGCACCGGCGCCATGTCCACCCGCGAAACGCTGGAGTTGACCGCCTGGGCCAAAGGCGCGGGCGCCGCCGGGGCGCTGGTCGTCGCGCCCTATTTTCTCAAGCCCAATTTTAACGAGGTGTACGACCATTTCAAGGCCGTAGATGGGGTTGGCCTGCCCATCATCCTGTACAACATTCCCCAGTGCGCGGGCACGCATTTTCGCTGGTGGACCGCCGAGGGCATGGCGCTGGATTTCGAAAACGTGGTGGGCCTCAAGGACTCATCGGGCGATCTGCCGTTCATGGAGGCCATGTTTGAAAAGGTCAAAGGGCAGGTGGGCATTTTTGTCGGGCACGATGAGGTCGTGCAGGCCGCGCTGGCCGCCGGGGCCGATGGGGCCATCTTGGCCAGCGCCAACCTCATCCCCGACATCTGGCAGAAAATGTACCAGGCCACGCTGACCGGCGACCTGGCCGCCGCTCAAGAGTGGCAGCAGAAAATCCAAAAGCTGGTGCGCATCGTCGTGCAGTGTAGCTCGACCCAGGCGGTCAAAGAGGGGCTGCGTATGATGGGCCTGCGCATGAGCGACTCGCGCCACCCGATTATGCAGGGCGGCGGTTTCAGGCGCGAGGATTACGAGGAGCTGCGCCTGCAACTGGAGAGCCTGGGCAAGATCCCTGTGCGCAGCGTCACCTACGACCTGGGGATCAAAAGAGTACAAACCACCGTCGCCGCCGCCACCTACATGGCCGACACTGTGAGCGGCTGGACGCTCAAAGTGGGCGAGGGTTTTGCCGGGCCGCCCTTTGAAGAGCTGGCCCATGTGGACTTGTTGATGGGCTTGAAAGGCGGCCCGGTAGGCAAAGCCATCGACCGCTCTACGAGCCATTGGGCCGAGGAACGGGGTCTCAAGATCATCCGCGAGCGCCCGCTCACGCTGCTGGTGCCCACGGTCACATTGCGCACGGCCAAAGCGCGGCGGTTGTTTTACGACAGCGCCGCCGAGGGGGTCAATCTGGCGCTGCAAGCCGAGATCGACGCCGGCTTTTTGCCAGAGGCCATCCTGGACGAAATCGTGCTCATCGCCAACGTGTTCGTGCACCCCTCGGCCTCCATCGCCAAGCGCGTCTCGTTCAACAACTACAAGGCGGTGCGCCAGGCGGTGCGCAAGGCCATCGAGGGCCGCCCGACGCTCAAAGAGCTGGTCAACGAAAAAGTCTCAGCGCGCCACCCGTTCCGCTATGCGCCGTAGAGACGTGAGGCGTGAAACGTGAGGCGTGAAACGTGAGGCGTGACTGCGGCCAAAAACCATTTACGTTTCACGTCTTTACATTTCACGGTTGACGCCGGGAGGGTCTTGTGCCATAATTTGTTTGAGTTGCCTTTGAGTCTGGATGGTAAAAGAGATGAAGATAGCCGTCTCTGCGCTGAGTTTTCAGGCCGCGCTCAAATCTGGAGAACTCAAGTTGTTCCAGGTGCCGGGGGCGTGCGCGGTGCTGGGCTTTGAGTTCGTCGAGTTGTATGACCGCTTTCTGCGCACCAAAGGTCGCACCGGACGGCTGCTCATGGCCCTGGGTAGAGACGAGCCAGAGCCCCCGCCTGACCTCAGTCCGTTCAGCCTGGGACAGTTGGAGAAAGGTCTGCGCGCAGCCGGCACGCGCCTGATCTGTTTTTCTGCTGATAACGACTTTGCGCCGCGCACGCGAGAGATGTTGGTCGAGCAGGTGCGCTATGTCAAGGCAGTCATCGGCGCAGCCCGCTACCTGGGTTGCGACATGGTGCGGCTGTGGCTGACCCAAACGCCAAAACAAACGACAGCCGTGGCCGCGCACACGCTGGAGGCCTTCCGAGAAGTAACCGAAACAGCCGCCAGGGCGGGCGTGCGTCTGGCGCTGGAGCATCGCTTCGATGACCTGGAAGAGTTGGACGCTATCGTGTACGTCGTAGAGCAGGTGCGCTCCTATCACCTCGGCGCGTGTCTCAACTTGGGTCATCTGCCGCCCCAGGCCTGGCGCATCGGCCTGACGCGGCTGTTGCCCTATACCATCCACGTGCACGCCGCAAGTCGCGCCTTTGACGCCGCCGGAAACGAAACGAGCATTCCATACCCGACCGGCCTGGCCGCGCTCAAGCAGATGCGTTATCCGGGCTTTATCAGCATCGAGTACGAGGGCGCGGGCGACCCGTTGGAGGGGATTGTGGCTACGAAGAACTTGTTAAGCAGATAGGCGAGGGTGCCCCACCACGATTGGACGATGACAGATGAGCATCCTACACCGTCTGCAAGGGATTGAGTTTGAATGGGACGAGGAAAGCCCGAGGCAATAGAGAAAAGCATGGAGTTACGTTTGAAGAAGCAGCAGAAGCATTCTTTGACCTTTTTTCCAGGGAGGCGATGCTTCAGTCAACGATGAACAACGCGACTTTATCATTGGGTATTCACTTTCCCAACGGCTCTTGCTGGTAGTTTTTACAGAACGCGGCAGGCGAACGCGCATCATCTCGGCGCGTCCAGCCATCCGGTCTGAAAGGAAATTGTATGAAGAATCCTGAAAAAGAACTAGAATTGCATTTCCGACCGCGCGCAAAAGCAACAGTACCTATCGAGATGCCGCAAGACACCCTGGAATCGCTCAAGAAGGTAGCAGCCAGTCGAGATATGTCTTATCAAGCCTTGCTCAAGCTGTATATTGGGCAAGGGCTGCGGCAAGACCTGTCCAAGCTTTTTGCCGAGCGTGTGCTGGAAACTACTGCACAGGTGCTTACACGGCACATCCAGTCAGAAGAAGAAGTTTCGGCCATCATTCGGGAAATTCAGACCGAAGCGGTCGGTTAAGTCCACTCTATTCGTCATGCAAAACTTTACCATCGACGAACTCATCAGCGTGTGCATCGCTCGCCAGATTGAAGATGGCGAGCTGGTCGTGCAAGGGCTGGCCACGCCGCTGGTGACGGCGGGCTATTTGCTGGCCAAGCTGACCCACGCGCCCAATCTACTGTTTGCGTCGGCCATCGGCCAATCCTTGTGTCAGGATTGGGCGCCGCTGGGTCTTACCAGCGTCGAGGCGCTGTGGCTGGACAAAGCCATGGTGACATTGGGTTTCGGGCGCTCGGTGACCGAATTACTGCCCGTCTTTCATCCCAAAGAGTTCTTTCGTCCGGCCCAGGTGGACCCGCACGGTAATTTCAACAACGTCGTTATCGGCGCAGACTATCATCGCCCGATGCTACGCTTGCCCGGTAGCGGCGGCATCCCCGACGTGACCACTTTTGGTCGGAGAAGCTATCTTTATGTGCCGCGCCACAGTCGGGCCGTCTTTGTGGAGCGCGTCGATTTTGTCAGCGGCTTGGGACACAGCCCGGCGCGGCAGAACGGCCTCGGACCGCACTATCTCATCAGCGATCTGGGGCAGTTTGATTTTGCAGAGGGACGTTTGCGATTGATCAGCCTGCACCCGGGCGTTGCGCTAGAAAAGGTACAAAAGAAAACCGGCTTTGCCTTGCAGATCGCCCCAGACTTGATCGAGACTCTCCCGCCGATGCCGGAGGAGCTGCGATTGTTGCGGGAGGTGATTGACCCTATGGGCATACGCCGCCTGGAGACGCTTAGCGGCGGCATGCGCAAGCAGATGCTACGCCAGATATTAGAACAGGAACAGAAACCCCGCCTATAACCCTAGACGGGGTTTAATTTTGACATTTCCACAGGAGGAAACGATGCTAGCAGAGGTTGAATCCGTTATTCGGGAGATCGAGAACATTGACTGGGAGATCCGCCTGGCGACGCGGGCGGCGCGGATGCAAAGCTCGGTCATCCGTGAATTGCTCAAGTACGCCGTGCAACCCGACATTATCTCTTTTGCAGGAGGCATGCCGGCCCCCGAACTCTTTCCCGTGCGCGAATTTCAGGAAGCGTGTCAGTACGTGTTGGCTCACGAAGGCCAGGTGGCGCTGCAATACGGCCCTACCGAAGGCTATCGGCCCTTGAAAGAATGGCTGGCCGAGACAATGTACAAGTATGGCATCTGGGTCGAAGTAGATAACATTCTGATCACCAACGGGTCGCAGCAGGGTCTGGACCTGTTGGGGAAACTGTTCGTGGACCCCGGCGTCTGCATTCTCACCAGCGCCCCCACCTATCTGGGCGCGTTGCAGGCGTGGAATGCTTACGAGGCTCAATATCGCACGGTGCCGCTGGATAATGACGGGATGGATGTGGACCAATTAGAAGACGTGCTGGACAATTGTTCTGAGCGTCCCTGCTTTATCTACGTGCTCCCCAACTTTCACAACCCCGCCGGCACCACCATGCCCCTGGAGCGCCGGCAGCGTCTGGTCAAGATTGCCCGCGATTACGACCTGGTGATCGTCGAAGATGACCCGTATGGTGAGTTGCGCTTCGAGGGCGAGGACATCACCCCTATCTTTCGGCTGGCGCCCGAGCGGACCATCTATCTCAGCACCTTCTCCAAAACCCTGGCCCCTGGCATTCGGCTGGCGTGGATCGTGGCCCCCAAGCCCATTATCGCGCGCCTGGTGCAGGCCAAACAAGGCGCCGACCTGCACACCAGCACCTTTTCCCAAATGGTCGCCAATGACATCTGTCAGCGCGGCATCCTGCGCCAGCACGTCAAGCGCCTGCGCAAGGTTTACGGCCGTCGGCGCGACGTGATGCTGGAGGCCATAGAAGAACACTGGCCCGACGGTTGTTCGTGGACGCGACCGGCAGGCGGCCTGTTCCTGTGGGCGCGTGTGCCAGAACGCATCAACACCCGCGACTTTTTGCAAAAGGCGCTCGCGGCCAAGGTGGCTTATGTGCCCGGCTTTGCCTTTTATCCTGGTGAACAGGGCGGGGAGCATGCCATGCGACTCAACTTTTCCAACGCCAACGAGGAGATGATCAACGAGGGTATCTACCGCATGGGGATCGCGCTGAAACAAGAGTTGGAGCATTAGCTAGTTTTTGGCGCAAAACAGAGTGGAGGCCCCGCTTCAGCGGGGGTTTCCCGGCTAAAGCCAGGCCTCCAGCAACGTTTCACGGCTTTGAGAAACCCGGTTTCTCCAGGAAACCGGGTTTCTTTGTGTTTTGAAAACGGCTACCCTTTGGCGCTTTGACCGGGATGTGTTATCATTATGGGGTCAGAGAAACGAGGAAAACACGGATGACGATTTTGCTGCTGATTCGCCACGCGACCAACGACTGGATGCGCAAAGGCTTACTGGCCGGTTGGACGCCGGGTGTGCATTTGAACGACGAGGGCCGCGCGCAGGCCCAGGCCTTGGGCGAGCGGTTAGCGCGTGTGCCGTTGAATGTCATCTACTCTAGCCCGTTGGAGCGCGCTATGGAAACAGCTCAGGCCGTGGCCGAGCCTCACGATCTGGAGATAAAAATTCACACGGGTATTGGAGAAGTCAAATACGGCGAATGGAACGGGCGAGCGCTACGCGAGCTGGCTCGGAAACCCCTGTGGCGCTCAGTCCAAATCCATCCCAGCGGCACCCGTTTTCCCGGCGGAGAGACCATTGGCGAGATGCAGGCGCGGGTGATCGCCGCATTGGACGAGATGCGCATGACGTACCCGCAGGGCGTCGTGGCAGCGGTCGCTCACGCCGATGTGATCCGGGCCGCCGTGGCTTATTATATCGGCGCGCCGTTGGATTTATTTCAGCGACTGACGATCTCACCGGCCTCAGTCACGGTCGTTTCATTCAGTCCGTGGGGGCCGCGCTTGTTGCGCCTGAATGATACTGGAGAATTGGAATTCGAGCACCCGCAAGTCAAAAAACCGCGCCGACACAAACGCCGGACTAAGCTAGACAAGCTGCTTGGTCCCCGTCGTCGCCGATAGGGAGAGGAGTGTGAGGATGCCGCGAGACATTTTCGACCTGAAACCCGTTTCCCACATCACAACCGACGCCATCGGACCTCCCGGCGAGCGTGTCTTTTACTTGCAGGCCAGTCAGGACGATACATTGGTCACGCTGGTGTTAGAAAAGGACCAGGTGCGCGCGTTGAGCCTGAGTGTAGAGCAGATGTTGATCGAATTGGACAAGCGACTTCCACAGAGCGCCGGCGAAATGGGCGTCATCAATCAGTATGACCTGGTGCTAAAGGAGCCGATAGAACCAATCTTTCGCGTTGGACAGATGGGATTGGGATATGATCAGGACACCGATATGCTCATCATCGTCGCCCAGGAATTGACAGAAGACACCGAGCAGATGTCTGTGGCGCGCTTTTGGGCCACCCGCGCCCAGATGAAAGCGCTCAGCGAGCACAGCATGGCGGTCGTAGAGGCCGGTCGCCCTCTCTGTCCCCTGTGCGGCGCTCCGATCAACCCGGACGGCCATTATTGCCCGCGCCGCAATGGGCATCAGTAGGATCAATCGGTAATTTACCTACCCAATGACCGACGCGCCTCAAACCCAGAATAAAGAACCTGCCGCCGTCGCATGGGGGCGGATCTTGCAACTGTTGACCGTAGGAGAGATCGCGCTTGAAGGGCAATTGTTGTGGAGTTCCAATTATTCCTTTTTGGTCAGCGTGCGCGATGACGATCTGACCTGCACGGCGGTCTACAAGCCCCAACGCGGGGAGCGCCCGTTGTGGGATTTTCCCGATGGCAGCCTGTGTTTGCGCGAGTACGCCGCTTTTGTGCTCAGCCACGCCCTGGGTTGGCCCTCGATCCCGCCGACGGTATTGCGTGAGGGACCGCACGGGTTGGGCAGTGTTCAACTCTACATTGACGCCGATCCGGAAGAGCATTTCTTTAACTTGCGCGACCAGTATCCCGCCGAATTTCGTCGCGTTGCCCTCTTTGACGTGCTGGCCAACAACGCCGACCGCAAAGGCGGGCACTGTCTGCGCGACCGCCACGGCCACATCTGGTGCATTGACCACGGCCTCACCTTTCACTCCCAACCCAAGCTGCGCACGGTGATCTGGGACTTTGCCGGTCAACCCATCCCGGCGGATTTGCTAGACGATCTGTGCGCGCTGCGGGCGCGCCTAGCCGACTCCCAAGACCTGCGCCCGGTGTTCGATCGGCTTCTCTCACGGGCGGAAATGACCATGTTGGAAAAACGACTCGTTGCGCTTTTGGAGAACCGGCGTTTTCCCAAACCCGGAGCCGGGCGCAACGTCCCCTGGCCGATGGTGTAACGGGTATGGAACGACTCGTCGAAGGCGCCCGACACTTGCTGAAACTCGCTCTCACGCCGCCGCAGCAGCGCGCCTTTCAGGTTTATCGCGACGAGTTGATAGACTGGAACTCTCGTTTCAACCTGACCGCCATCACCGACCCGGCGGGTGTCCAGGTGCGGCATTTTCTGGACTCTCTTTCCTGTCTGCTGGCGCTCGGACGGGCAGAGCGGGGAGCTAGCCTGATCGACGTAGGCAGCGGCGCGGGTTTTCCCGGCCTGCCGCTCAAGATCGTCTGCCCAAATTTGCGCGTGACGCTGTTGGAAGCCACAGGCAAAAAGACCGACTTTTTGCTGCACATGGTGGAGCGCCTGGAGCTGACCGACGTGACGGTGATCCACGCCCGCGCCGAAGAGCTCGGCCACGACGCGCAGCATCGCGAGGCCTACGATTGGGTGGTGGCCCGCGCCGTCGCGGCCATGCCGGCGCTGGCAGAGTACTTGCTGCCCCTGTGTCGGATGGGGGGACGCTGCCTGGCGCAAAAGGGAGAAGAAGCGGCCGTCGAAGTGTCTCAGGCCCAGGCGGCCATCCAGCTCCTGGGGGGGCGACTGAATCGTTTGATACCCGTCGAGCTGCCGGGTCTGGCCGAAACGCGCTACCTGGTCGTGTTGGACAAGGTGGCGTGCACCCCCGAAAAATACCCCCGGCGGCCCGGCGTGCCGACTATACGCCCGCTCGGTTAAGTGGTTCGTGATTGTCGTTCCGTGCGTGTCCTTTGATCCCTTGCGCCTACCAGTCGCCCTCCACCCGACCGCCAGCCGTCGAGCGGGCGTAGGGTGGGCGACTGGCGGATTGGTGGGTTTTGGCGTAAACTAGAGCATGAATGTCACACAAGGCGCGAATTTCGTGTCTTGCGTGTTAACGCATAGGAGGCAATCGAATGTACACCAAACGAAACCGTATCTTTTCCCTTTTGCTACTGCTATCCCTCTTTACCGGCCTGCTGGCGGCGTGCAAATCGCCCTCGCCCACGCACACGCCCGGCGCCAAGCCCGGTGTCACCGACACCCCTGGCAAAGCGGCTCCGACCGCCAGCGCGACCGCCGCGCCAACCGATACACCCGGCCCGACACCCACGCCGCTGCCGCCCATCAACCCCATCCCGCTGGAAATCAGCCCGGCGCGGGGCGAAGAGGCCGCGCTAGACGGCGTGATTCAAATCCGTTTCGACCAGGCCATGGACCGGGCCTCGGTCGAGGCGGCGCTCGACGTGTCCACCAGCGGCGACGCGCCTGTCTCGATCCCCGGCAGCGTCGAGTGGCCCGACGAGCGCACACTGCGCTTCACTCCCTCCCAACCCCTGGACCGGGCTGCCCGTTACAACGTGAGCCTGGGCAGCGGGGCCAAGAGCCAGCACGGATTGGCCCTGCAACGCGAGGTTGCGTTCAGCTTTAACACCGTCGGCTTTTTGCAGGTCGGCCAGGTCATCCCCGCGCCCGACACGCAAGACGTAGCCCCCGACAGCACGCTCACCGTGATGTTCAACCGGCCCGTTGTGCCACTGACCGCCGTCAGCGACCCGGCCCGCGACGACTTGCCGCATCCACTGACGCTCGTCGGCGCAGGCGGCGAGGTCGTGGGCGGCACAGGTGAGTGGCTCAACACCTCCATTTACGTTTTCAAGCCGGAACGCCCGCTGCGCGGCGGCGTGCTGTACAAGGGTACCATCGCCTCCGGCCTGACCGACACCACCGGCGGCGTGCTGACCGAGGACTATACGTGGACCTTTAGCGTCGCGCCGCCTTACGTGGTGTGGGCTACGCCTGGCTTGGGCGAGGACGACGTGCGCCCCGGAGGTGCCATCACCGTCACGTTCAACCAGGCCATGGACCGCGCCTCGACCGAGCGCGCCTTTAGCCTGCACTGGAACGACCCGGACGGTCCCCAGGTGGCCGGTTCCTTCCGCTGGGCCGAGCAGTCCGAGCCGCCCAACAGCGTGATGGGCTTTGCGCCCGAAGAACGGCTGGAGCTGGAAAGCACCTACTATGCCATCGTGAGCACCGATGCGCTGGCCCAGGGTGGGGCCGCCGGATTAGAGTCTGACTATACCTGGTACTTTGACACTGTGCCCTATCCGCGCATCGTCAGCACCGACCCCGCGGATGGCAGCGGGAGCGTTGAGCCGGGCAGCGGTTTTAGCATCCGCTTTTCCGCGCCCATCGAACCCAGCACGGTGTTGGACCGCGTGACCATCCTGCCCGAGCCGACCGGCGTCTATACCTACTGGAGCGACTATAACTATCGCTACTATATCTCTTTCGACTCGACCCCCTCCACCGACTATGAGGTGACCATCGCCCCAGGCATCAGCGACCCCTACGGCAACACCATTGACCAGGAAACGGTGGTGCGTTATACCACGCGAGCCTACAACCCGATGGCCTGGCTCAACGTGCCGGGCGACGTGGGCTTTTACAACGGCTACGCCACCACCGAGCTGTTCGCCTACTATCTCAACGTCTCGCTGCTCGACCTGAGCCTCTACACCATGCCGCTGGACGACTTTTTGCGCATCACCGGCGTGCGCGGGACCGACCGCTGGACCTATTGGAACAACTATTCACCGCGCACCGAAAACCTGGTCCGGCGCTGGACCGAGGTTGCCGACACCGAGCTAAACGAGAGCGGGCTGGCCTGGCTCAAAGTGGCCGGCCCCGACGGCGGCGCGCTGGCCCCCGGCATCTATTACCTGGAGCTGGACGCGCCCGAGCTCAGCCCCGACTATTACGGCCTGTCACGCCACGTGTTGGTGGTCAGCAAGAACCAGTTGACCTTCAAAATGGCGCCGAACGAGACCCTGGTGTGGGCCACCGACCTGCAAAGCGGCCAGCCGGTGTCTGGCCTGAACGTCGGCCCCTTTGAACCCAACGCCGCCACCGACGCCGACGGCCTGGCCCGTTTTGCCTTCACCCAGCCCATCGAAGTATGGGAGACGCGCTACGCCATGAGCGGCTCGGCTGACCCGTACAGCGACGACTTTGGCATCGCGCTGTCCGAGTGGGGCGAGGGCGTCAACCCGTGGGATTTTGGCATCAACGCCCAATACGGCGTCGAACCCTACCGGGTCTACTTTTACACCGACCGCCCCATCTACCGCCCTGGCCAGCCGGTCTACTTTAAAGGCATCGTGCGCATGGACGACGATGCCCGCTATCACCTGCCCGAGAGCCTGCGCGAGCTAAGGGTCGTCATCAACGACGACCAGGGCAAAAAAGTCTACGAAGAGACGCTGCCGGTCAGCGACATGGGCACGTTGGACGGCGAGTTCACCCTGGACGCCGAGGCCAGCCTGGGCTACTATTACCTCTCGACCACCGTCACGGACGAGCAAGACCGCGAGTTCGGCTATGGCGTCAGCTTCCGCGTGGCCGAATACCGCAAGCCCGAATTCCAGGTGGACGTGACCACCGACCGCGACCAGTATCTGCACGGCGACACGGTGGACGTGGTGGTGCAGGCGACCTACTTTTTCGGCGGCCCCGTGGCCGACGCCCAGGTCAACTGGAGCCTACTCACCAGCGACTATGCCTTCCGTCCTTCGGCAAGCTCAGGAGGGGGCGGTTTCAGTTGGACCGACAGCGACACCTACCGCGCCGGCTACGCCGAGGTGTACTATGGCGGTTTCGGCGAGCTCATCGCCGACGGCGAAGGGACGACCGACGCCCAGGGCCGGCTGGTCTTTTCCATCCCCGCCGACATCGCCGACCGCGTCGCCAGCCAGAGCTTTACCATCGAGGCCAGCGTGACCGACATCAACGATCAGGTGGTCAGCGGGCGCACCAGCGCCATCGTCCACAAGGGCCAATTCTACGCCGGGCTGCGCCCGCAGAGCTACGTGGGCAAGGTCGGCGAAGAGCTGGCGCTAGACGTGCGCACCGTGGACTGGTACAGCGACCCCTGGCCGAATCAACCCTTGGCCGTGGTCTACAACCAGCGCACCTGGTATAGCGTGCGCGAAGAAGACAGTCGCGGGCGTCTGTACTGGACCTGGACCTACACCGACACCGCCGTCTACACCGACACCCTGAGCACCGACGCCGAGGGCAAGGCCGTGACCCGCTTTGTGCCGGAGGAAGGCGGCAGCTACATCGTGCGCGCCATCGGTGTAGACAAAGCAGGCAACGAGGTGCGCAGCTCTGCCTGGGTGTGGGTCAGCAGCAGCGCATACGTGAGCTGGCGCATCGAGAACAACGACCGCATTGACCTGGTCGCCGACCAGGACAGCTACAGCCCCGGCGACACAGCCACCGTGCTCATCCCCTCGCCGTTCCAGGGTGAGGTCAAGGCTTTGCTCACGGTGGAACGCGGACACATCCTGGAGACGCGCGTGCTCACCCTGCGCAGCAATAGCGAGACCGTCGAAATCCCCATCACCCCCGACATGGCCCCCAACGCCTACGTCTCGGTGGTGGTCGTGAAAGGGGTGGACGAAACCAACCCCATCCCGGCTTTCAAAGTCGGTTATGCCGCCTTTTCGGTCAGCACCGAGCAACAAGAGCTGTTCCTGACCCTCACGCCTGACAAAAACGTGGCGGCGGGCGAGTACTATCACCCGAAAGACACGGTGACGTATCAGATTCGCGCCACCGACTATGCTGGCAACCCCGTGCAGGCCGAAGTCTCGCTGAACCTGACCGACTTGTCGGTGCTGTCGCTGGCCGAGCCGAACGCCCCGCCGCTGGTGGACTATTTCTACGGGCAGCGCGGGCTGGGTGTGCGCACCGCCACCGGCCTGACCCTGGCCGTGGACCGGCTGAACGAAAAAATCATCGAAGAGGTCAAAGGCGGCGGCGGCGGCGCTCTGGCCGCCGACATCGAAATCCGGCGCGACTTTCCCGACACCGCCTACTGGGCCGCGGCCGTGCGCACCGACGAAAACGGCGAGGCCACGGTGCAGGTGCAACTGCCCGACTCGCTGACCACCTGGCGGCTGATCGGCAAGGCCGTCACCGCGGACACGCTGGTGGGCGAGGGCCAGGTGGACATCATCAGCACCAAAGACTTGCTGGTGCGTCCGGTCACGCCGCGCTTTTTCGTCGTCGGCGACCGCGCCCAACTGGGGGCGGTGGTCAACAACAACACGCAAGAGGCCCTGGCGGTGGAGGTGCGGCTGGACGCCACGGGCCTAACGCTGGAAAGTGACGCGACGCAGAGCGTGGACATCCCGGCCGGCGGCAAGGCCCTCGTCGAGTGGACCGTCAGCGTGCCCGGCGCGCCCGGCGTGGAGCAATTCGCCAATCTGACCTTCTCGGCCAGCGGCGGCGGATTTAGCGACGCTACGAAACCTACCCTGGGTATCCCGCCCGACCAACTCATCCCGATTTACAAGTACACCACGCCCGAAACCGTCGGCGCGGCGGGCGACATCGCGGCCGAGGACGGCGAGGCCCGCGTGGAGGCCATCGCCCTGCCGCCCAACGTGGACACCACCCAGGGCGAGCTGACCGTGGTGATTGACCCGTCGCTGGCGGCGGGCATGACCGAGGGTCTCAAATACCTCAAACACTATCCCTACGAGTGCACCGAGCAGACCGTCAGCCGCTTCCTGCCCAACGTGCTCACTTACCGCGCGCTGAAAGAACTGGACCTGGTCAAGCCGGAGTTAGAGGCCGACCTGCGCCAGCAGGTGGCGGTCGGCTTGCAGCGGCTGTACAACAACCAGCACCCCGACGGCGGCTGGGGCTGGTGGGTGAACGATGAGAGCAATCCCACGGTGTCTGCGTGGGTGGTGTTTGGGCTGGTCAAAGCCCAGCAGGCCGGGTTCAGCGTGGACCACGCCGTCATCCAGAATGGCGCTCACTTTCTGAACAACCAGTTAGGCTCGACCGGCCGCCTGCGCAGTACGTGGCAGGCCAACCGGCAGGCCTTTATGCTCTACGTGCTGGCCGAGGCCGGTCAGCCCGACGTGGGTCGCACGACGGTGCTGTTTGACAGCCGCGACAAGCTGAGCCTGTACGGGCGGGCCTATCTGGCGCTGACCTTCCACCTGATTGACCCGGACGAGCGCTCGCAAATCAACGCGCTGCTCAGCGACATCAACAACGCCGCCATCCTCAGCGCCACCGGCGCGCACTGGGAAGAGGGCTATACCGACTGGTGGAACTGGAACACCGACACGCGCTCCACCGCCATCGTGCTAGATACGTTGGCCCGGCTCGATCCGGAGAACGACCTGGCCCCCAACGCCGTGCGCTGGCTGATGGTGGCCCGCACCGCCGGGCGCTGGGAGACGACCCAGGAAACCGCCTGGTCGCTCATCGCCCTGACCGACTGGATGGCCTTCACCGGCGAGCTGCAAGGCGACTATGGCTGGGGTGTGCAACTGAACGGCGAGCTGCTGGCGCAGGACAACGTCACCCGCGAGAACATCCAGGACGAGACGACGCTGCGGGTCGAAATCAAAGACCTGCTGCTGGATCAGGTCAACCAGCTCGGCATCGAAAAGGGCGAGGGGCCGGGACGGCTGTACTACACCGCTCATCTGCGCACCTACCTGCCGGTGGAAGAGGTCAAGGCCCTGAATCGTGGCATCATCGTCGGGCGGCAGTACACGCTGGCGAGCTGCGGGGGGCGAGAGGCGGAAGAAACCGACCAACCTTGCCCAACGATTGACAGCGCCCAGGTCGGCGAGACGGTGCGGGTCAAGGTGACGATCATCGCGCCCAACGACCTGTACTACGTGGTGGTCGAAGACCCGCTGCCCGCCGGGGCCGAAGCGGTGGACGTGAGCCTCAAGACCACCAGCGTGGTGGGCGAGGCCCCCGAAATCCAGTCGGTGGACCCGTGGTCGTGGTACGGGTGGGGCTGGTGGTGGTTCAGCCACAGCGAGCTGCGCGACGAAAAGGCCGTGCTGTTCGCCACCTACCTGCCCGCCGGGACCTACGAGTACACCTATCTCATCCGCCCTGGGTTGGCTGGCGAGTTCAAGGTGCTGCCGACCTACGCCTACGAGATGTACTTCCCGGAGGTGTTTGGGCGAGGGGATGGGATGATTTTCAAGATTGACGAATGACGAATGACAAAGGACGAATAGCGAATAGCGAACTGGCCCCCTCTGCCGGCGCGAGTCGGTGGAGGGGGCTTTTTTTATTTCGCTGAAAAATCGGGTATAATTCTGGCACGGTGAAGCGCACGAAACAGCTTTTCGATCGAATGGACAAGCACACCATTCTCACCATTTCGGTGACGCATTGGCTGCTTCTCTTGTCAGCTTTTGCTTGCATCGCTGGCTTTACCCTCTTATCGGAGGTAGGCAATTCAAACCAGGTTTCAGAAACGTTCACAGCGCGAGTCGTCGATGTTTGGGTACGTTATACATACGATCATACGGGAGGAAGCGAGGTCTACTACGTTCGTTTGGAACGGGACCAGATAGAATATACGTGCACTGTATCAGCCGTTTTGAGGCACTTGTGGAACCGGCTCGAAACCGGCCAAAGCTACGAGTTCGCCGTGACTCGATCGCGCATGGAGTGCTCTATCTATGCGGCCGTCGAGGTTAGCGAAACGCAGAGGAAGGAATAGAATCGTCAACGCTCGATCAGTTAGGAGGTCGTGATGAAAAAGCACTTGTGGCTCTACGTGGTTCTGACCTTGCTGCTGCTTGCCGCCTGCAAGTCCGGCGACAAAGGGCCAACGGGTCTCATTCTCTACCAGACCCTCGACGAGACCGGGTTCAAAGAATTGGTCATCGTTAACCCGCAGGGCGAGGAACAACACCGCATCAGCATGCCCGATCTGATTCGCAGAGGCGTTCCTACACAAAACAGTTACCAGGCCGTGCTCGACACGTCTGCCAAAGAATATCTACTAGACGCAAAACAGGGAACCATCCAGGGATTGGACCTGGCAGGAGAGGCCTTTCCCTACGTCGCGCACTTTCGGCTCAGCGGCGGCGGGAAACGCTGGATGCTCATGGGCAATCCCCAGGGCGGCCTGACTTACCTGGTGAATCTGGAGACGGGGCAGGCGCACGATATGACCACTCTGAACCAAGATACACCCTGGATCTTTTACGGCCTGTTCGCACCGGATGAGGCGCATCTACTGTTGGGCGTGGGCAGTGACTTGTGGCTGGTCCCGACGGCCAATCTCGACGCCGCCCGCCGGCTCGGCGCGGGCAAGACGACCTTTGCCAGCAGCTTTTCCGGCGACGGCAAGCAGGTTGCATACGTCCAACGCAGCGAGTCGGGCGAGTTCGAAGTGGTGTTGGAGGCGGTGGATGGCTCCAAGTCCGAGGTCGTCACAACAGACACGTTTATCGCTGGGATCGCTTTCGTGCCAGGCCAGAAGCAGTTGATCCTGCTCACAGAGAAACAGATTTTCCTCCTCTCACTGGAGGACGGTGCAAAAAAGGAGCTGCTGGCCCTCTCTGGCCAAGCCCGCCGCCCGTGGCTGGCGCCCGACGGCAAGAAAGCCTTGATCCAGGAGGAAACGACCGACAGCATCCTTTGGCATCTCGTGGATTTGAAACAAAGTCAAGCCCAGCTACTGGATGAGCTGCAGGGTTACTCGGCCTACTTTTGGAATCCAGACCATCGCTGGGTGTTCTGTGTCGATAACACCTCGTATGGCGCGGGTGAACGCCGCTTTGTCAGTCTGGACCTGGAATCCGGCGAGATCAGGCCGGCGATGGACGTGGACGAGGAACTGATGTACATGGGCCTGTCCGACGTGGCGGCCGAGGGGCGTTACGCGCTGGTCACAACCATGAACCCGGACAAGCAGATGCAGTTGTGGCTGCTGCGGGCCGCCAGCGGCGAGCCGCGCCTGCTGGCCGAGGCGGGCAGTGTTTCTGGCGCTTTTTCGCCTGATGGCCGCTGGGTCGCCGTGAGCACCCAGACCCGCACAGACGAAGACGGGTTCGAGACGCAAGTGACGCTGATGAAAATAGAAGGAGACGAGACGCGCTCGGTGGGCGAGGGAGTCCGGCCAATCTGGGTGCGGCCATAGCGCCAACGGATGGCGAACGGATAAACGGATACCTGGCATCCGTTTATCCGTTGGCTTATCCGTTTATCCGTTGGCTTATCCGTTGACACCCTCTCACACAAACCGCGCAAAGACTTGATTCCCCAACAGTCGTCCCCGCGCTGTCAGGCGGACGTGTTGCCCATCCCACTCGACCAGCCCTTGCGCCGCCAATTCGTCCAATTCGCGCCCGTACACCTCACCCAGCGACCGACCAAAGCGCGTGTAAAACACGTCGGCGCTGATGCCCTCGCGCAGGCGCAGCCCCAACATCATCGTCTCGCCCATGGCCTGGGTTGGGCTGACCTCTTCCCCGCCAGCCTCGGCCGACTGGCCCGCCTCGACCCGCGCGATGTACTCGGCCGGCGCTAACACGTTCCACCAGCGTCGTTCGACCGGCTCACGCCGAGACCGGCCATTCCTGTGCGAGTGCGCGCCCGCGCCGAAACCCAGGTACTCCCCGTTGCGCCAGTAGACCAGATTGTGGCGGCACTCCCGGCCCGGCCTGGCCCAGTTGGAAATTTCATAGTGAATGAACCCGGCGGCGCCCAAAGCGGCGGCGGCCCATTCGTACATCTCGGCGGCCAGGTCGGGGTCGGGTTCGGGCGCATGGCCCGTCGCTACCCATTCGGCCAGCGGCGTGCCGTCTTCGACGCTGAGGCAATAGGCCGAGAGGTGATCGGGAGACAAAGCGATGGCCGCGTCCAGCGTGGCCTGCCAGCGCGCCAGCGATTGGCGGGGTAATCCGTAAATCAAGTCCAGGCTGAGGTTATCAAACCCGGCGACGCGGGCCAGGCGCACCGCCTCGGCGGCCTGCTCGAAGGTGTGCAGCCGGCCCAACAGTTCCAATTCGGCGGCGTGGGCCGACTGCACGCCAAAGCTGAGCCGGTTGACCCCCAACCGCCGCAGCCCGGCCAGCTTGTCGGCGTCCACCGTGCCGGGATTGGCCTCCAGACTGATCTCGGCGTCGGCCTCTACGGCAAAAGCGTCGCGGCAGGCCGCCAGCAGGTCCGCCGCCAACGCCACGGGCAGAATCGAGGGCGTGCCGCCGCCAAGAAAAATCGTCGCCGCCCGCTCGCCCCGCCCCGCCCGCCGAATCTCGGTTGTCAGCGCCGCCGTGTACGGACCGATCAAGTGCTCCAACCCGGCGTAGGTGTTGAAATCGCAATAGCTACACCGCCGCCGGCAGAACGGAACGTGCAAATAGAGCGCCAGTTTTCGCCGAAACTCAGCTACCATCTCGTCCATACCGGCCATCCGTATCTTTTCAATCATTCGGGGTAGCGGGCAGGTCTCGCACATGCCC
>DAOTXN010000077.1:0-33664 GCA_034435435.1 Anaerolineae bacterium
ACCCTGGTAGCTCTTTGGACAAGATTTACAGGATTTACAGGATTTTTCCACGAATTCCATCCTGTGAATCTTGTGAATCCTGTCGAATGGCTTTGGGTTTGCCGCTTTTACGCATTTGGGCTGAGCAGTTACATTTGCTCTTTGAAAAGGCGTGGATACAATTCGGTCGCACCGAACTGACGATTGAAAGGAGCCAGCGGATGGACCAAAAGTTGATGGATTTGCGCATTGACGCCGCGCGATTTCGCGCCGATTTTGAGGCGTTATCGGAAATCGGGAGCACGGGCGACGGCGGCGTGCATCGCCTGGCGTTGGGTGAGGCGCACCTGATGGCGCGGGCCTGGTTACGCGAACGGATCGAGGCTGCGGGTCTAGCTTTTCGGGTAGACGGGGCGGGGAACCACTCGGGCTTTCTGGCCTGCGGCCCTGCCGATGCGCCGACGCTGTTGCTCGGCTCGCACCTCGACTCGGTGCCGCACGGCGGGCGCTTCGATGGGGCGTTGGGGGTGCTGGCGGCGCTGGAAACCATTCGCGTAGTCAAGGAAGCTGAAGCTCGATTGCCGGTACACTTGGAAGCCATAGACTTTACCGACGAGGAGGGTACGCTGGTCGGCATGTTGGGCAGCGCGGCGCTGGCGGGGGTGTTGCAGCCGGAGGCCTTGCGCGACCCGCGTGGGGGCCGGGCGACGCTGGAGGTCGGCCTGGCCCGCGCCGGGTTGACCGAGGCCGGACTGTTCACGGCTCGCCGCGATCCGGCGGCGCTGGCGGGTTATCTCGAAGTGCACATCGAGCAGGGTTTGCGGCTCAGCGACGCCGGGGCCGCCATCGGCGTCGTGACCGGCATCGTGGGGATCAATTCATATCGGCTGATCTTTGTCGGCAGGGCCGATCACGCCGGAACCACGCCGATGGACCGCCGGCGCGACGCGGCCCTGGGCGCGAGCGCGTTCACGTTGGCGGCCCGCGAGATCGTGATGCACGATTTCCCCGTCTGTGTGACCAACGTGGGCCACATGCATTTTGCGCCGGGGGCGTTCAACATTGTGCCGCAGCGGGTCGAGCTGGCGCTGGAATTCCGCGCCCCCGACGCCGGGCAATTTCGACAGTTGGAGCAAGCGCTGTTGGCGCGGGCGCAGGCTGAGGCCGAACGCTTTGGATTGGGTTTGGAAGTGGAATGGCTGGGGCGCTGCGATCCCGCGCCGACCAGTCCCGTGGCCCAGCGGGCTTTTGTCGGGGCCGCCGACGCGCTGGGTTTAAAGTACATTTCGTTCCCCACTGGCGCGGGACACGATGCACAATCCTTCGCCGGTCTGTGCCCCATCGGGATGATTTTCGTGCCGTCGGTGGAGGGGGCCAGTCACTCGCCGCGTGAGTTCACCCGCTGGAGGGATTGTGTCAACGGGGCTAACACCTTGCTGCAGGCGGCCTTGCGATTGGCTTTTGCCGTTGGCGCGTCATCTGGAGGCGGGTAGTTTGACAACTGGAATGTTATTCAAATCTTGCCAGCCTCCTCCCAATCGGATAAAATGCGCTCATTCGATCAACCCTTTGTTTCGTTGTCAAACTAGACAGGAGAGGAGCGATGGCTGAAAAGCAGTTAAAGAGCGTAATCACGTGTGATCTGGAGGGGCGCATCGAGACTTTTAACCCGGCTGCTGCCGAAATCTTTGGCTACCGCGCCGAGGAGGTCATTGGGCAAAAGCGCGTATCGCTCTTTTCGCCCGGACACGTGGTGCTGGGGCACGTGACCAACTGGTTAAAAGTGGCCCGCGAAGAGGGCGAGTTTCGCACCCGCACAGTGTTTCTGCGGCGAGATGGCGCGCCTTTTGCCGCCGACATTCGCATCACGCCGACGTTTCGCGACGGGCAACACATCGGCTACTGTGGCGTCACCGAGCCGCTGCCCGACGTGGACCCGGCCCAGGCTATGCCGGAAATCGGCCTGGCGACGCGATTGTTTGGATGGCTGGTGGTCACCCGCGCGCCGTTCCTGACGGCCACCATCGTGCCCATTCTGGTCGGCGCGGCGTGGGCCGTGGCGCAAGGCCTGGCGACGCCGTTCCCGTGGGGTGTGTTTACGCTGGTGCTATTGGGCGGCGTCGCCATGCACGTCGCCGCCAACACGTTCAACGACTATTTTGACTGGACCAGCGGCGCCGACCCGGCCAACAATGCCTATTTTCTGCCCTATTCCGGCGGCAGTCGCGCCATCGAGCTGGGCCTCATCTCTGAGAAAAAGCTGCTGCGCGTGGCGGTGGCGGCGTTGGGCGTCGCGGTAGTAGCCGGATTGGCCCTGCTGGCCGTGCGCGGACCTGGCCTGCTGCCGTTCGGGCTGATCGGCGCGTTCTGCGTTTATTTTTACACCGCGCCGCCGCTGCGTCTGGCAGCGCGACGCGGGCTGGGTGAGCTGGCGGTCGGGATGAACTTTGGGCCGTTGATGACGGCGGGGGCCAGTTTCGCTCTGACGGGGCATCTGTCCTGGGTAGACTTTTTCGTCGGATTGCCGGTGGGGTTGTTGACCACGGCCATCCTGTGGATCAATCAAATCCCCGATGCGCCTTCTGATGCGCTGACCGGCAAGCGCAATCTGGTGGTGGTGCTGGGCGCACGCCGGGCGCGCTGGGGATATGCGCTGTTGATGGTTGCGGCTTTTGGCTCTGTCGTCATCGGCGTTGGAGCGGGTACACTCCCGACCGGCCCGGTCTTGATGTTGGTCAGCTTGCCCCTGGCCGCGTATGCGACACGCTTGCTCTTTCGACATTATGCCGACCGGCGTTTGATCCGGGCCAATGCGCTGACGATTCAACTGCACCTGCTGGCCGGCTTACTGCTGGCCGCTGGACTATTCTGGAGCGACAAGATCGGCGCGATTCTGTAAGCGAGCGTTGAACCAGACGGCCACGTAAACGAGTACATGAGAAAGAAAAGGCGACTTTTACCCGGAGGCGACGACGTGCCGGTCTTGCTGGTTTTCTTTCTCTTGTTCTATCTGCTCTATCCCGTTTACGGCGTTTTCCAATACGTGCGCCCGCCGCGTCTGGGGGTGCGCTTTGCGCCGCCGCAAGATCACGGCGTGCGCTATCGAGAGGTGACGTTCAATAGCTCCGACGGTCTGCGTCTGGCGGGCTGGTACGCTCCCACGCGGAACGGCGCGGCGGTGATTTTAATCCACGGCTATGGAGGCAACCGGCTGGCCATGTTGGCCCACGCCAAGGTGTTGACGGCGCGCGGCTACGGCGTGTTGTTGTACGACATGCGCGCCCACGGGGCCAGCGAGGGGCGCTTGTTCGCCGCCGGTTGGGACGCCGTGGCTGACGTGCAAGGGGCGCTGGTCTATTTACAGCGCCAGATGGGTGTGCGGCGCGACCGGGTCGGGGTGTTGGGCGTTTCGGTGGGCGGGCAGATAGCTTTGCGGGCTGCCGCGCAGACTGATGAGCTTGGCGCCGTCGTCGCAGATGGGCCTAATCCCCCGACGCGGCAGGACGTTTTTCCGCCGCGCAGCGCGTTGGGCTGGTTTTATGCGCCGTTGAACTGGATTCACGAAAAAGCATTGGTCTGGCAGACCGGCGTGCCGGCTCCCGTTGCGCTGTGCGAGCAAGTGCCGCGCATCGCGCCACGCCCCGTGTTGCTGATCTCTACGGGGAGGGGGAGCGAGCAACGCTTCGTGCGCAAGCTGCATGCAGCCAGCCAGGAGCTGGCGGCCTTGTGGGAACTCCCCAGCGCCCATCACGCCAGCGGATGGCTGGCCCAACCGGAGGCGTATGCCGCCAGGATCGGCGACTTTTTCGACGCTGCGCTGCTGGCAGAGGCTTGAGCCTGTTTTGCGAGACGTGATCGCCGATGTGTCTATCCTTGATAGCGCAACGCTTCAGCAATGACCACCCGGGCGCTGCGGCGCGAGTGCAGCCAGGCCGTCGCCAGCGCGGCCGCGAAAATCCCTACACCGATGCCGACAAGAGTCGGCCACGGCGGCGCGAAAGGCAAGCCCTGGTCAGCCGCCACTTGGAGATACAGATTGTATGAAAAGGCCAGCGCCAGCGCATAACCGATGATCGAAGCCAACCCGCCAATGAACAGGTTCTCTATCATAAAGACCGCCTGGACCATCTCGCGCTGAAACCCGATAGCCCGCAGCACGCCGATGTGCTGGCGGCGCTCCACCACCGAGCGAATGGTGATCACGCCCAGGGCCGAGATACCGATGAGCAATCCCAGCCCGACGAATCCTTGAATCAGATAAAAGATGCTCGTGACTGAACGGCGGCTGTCGGCGAGTTGCTCCTTGAGCAGCGTGGTTTGTAGGCCGCTGCGTCCAAAGGCGCTCTCGATGGCGTTGGCGGCGGCGCGCGCATCCGCCCCCGCAGGCAGGCGCAGGAAGTAGCGATTGGGCGACATGTGGCCCAAACCGGCGGCAGCCTGGGCGTTCATCAGCGCGCCGTAAAAGCTGGGCGCGGTTCCAAGCACGCCGATGACGGTGAACTGGCGCGGCGCGCCGTCAGACCCGATCAGCGTGATCGGCGTCGGTTCAAAAGTGGCGTCGCCAGCGCGGATGGAGGCGACGATAAAGGCCTCCTCGTCGCGCTGATACGTGGGGTCGCCGGTGCGGTCCACCGAAAAGTTATCAATGACGACCAGCGTCGGGTCGGCCTGCACGGCGGCCCATACCGCTTCGACCGAGGCGAAGCCGCGCGCCACGCCGGCCAATTCTAGCCGGTGAGTGGCGAAAAAGGCGTCGTCCACGCCGTTGATGGCATAATTGGCCGGGCGGCTCATCGTGGCGCTCTGGGCCTGCACTGGCGCAAACACGGCGGCTGCCAGCGCCGTCGGCTCGGCCATCTCGCCTCTTGCGGTCAGCTCGGCGATCTGGGCGGCGAAAGCATCCGGCGAGATGGGGTTGAAAGGGTTGCTCTGGGCCAATACCTCATACCCGCCGCTGCCGCTCTCGGTGTCTAAAAAGTTGCCGAACGTGTTAGTGATGGTCGCCGTGCCTACCAGTGTAAAGGTCACCAGGCTGAACATCGCCAGCGTGGTGGCGGTGCGTCCCTTGGCGGCCATCGGATAGGCGATGGCGATCCGTGTGATGGGCAGTAACCGACCCGCGCGGCCCAAAACTCGTGCAAAGAGATTCAAGAGTAACTCGGCATTGTACAAAAAAAGCACGATGGCTCCGCCGACCAGAAACATGCCACTGATGAAAAAGTCGCCAGCGCTGGTTTCCAGTTCGGTCAGCCGACCGACGCTGCGCGTGGGCAGCGCCCAATAGAGGATGAGCGCCAGGCCGGTGAGCGAATAGGCCAGCCGCGTTGGCGCGCCCAGCCAGGCTGCCAGTTGGCCCAGCCCGATAATGAAAAAGGCCACACCCATCCCGTACACGCCGGCCTGCCCAACCACGTTCACGCCGGCCCACGCCAGCAAGAAGCCCAGGGTCAACAAGAGTGGTCCCCGCGCCAATAGCCCCATCCAAAAATCGTAAATCGCACGCGGCCCGGCCAGCAGGAACAGTTTGAGGGCCGGGCTGAAGCGACGCTGTCCGGCTTGGCGCAGCGCGCTCCGCCAAACGCGAAAGGGGTGCAGAAACAGCGTCCATTGGGATTGGCGGGGCAGGGTGGGCAGGTTCAAGTCGCGGATGGCAGCGATGATGTTGACCTGGCTGATGCGCACCGCCGACAGACTGACTGTGAAAAAGGTAATCACCAGTCCGAGCGTATAACCGATCAATACTGAGCGCAGCGTCACACGAGGCGCGATGTTCAAATCGGCAGACCCGGCCAGGAGTCGCAGCAGTGTACTCGACAGCAGCAGCGCCGCGATCACGCCCAGCGCTGCGCCTGCGGCAGCCGCAATGAGATTGTAGGCCAGCCCCTCGGTGACGAACTGGCGGATCAAATCTGTGCGTTGCTGGCCCACGGCGCGGCTGATGCCCAATTCCGAACGACGCTCGGCGGCCAGCACGGTAAAGATGACAAAGATGAGCAGGACGCCGGAAAAGATGGAAAAGGCGCCAAAGGTGATGAACAACGTGGTGACGAACGCGGCGCTGTTCTCGGCAGCCTCCAGCGCGTCGGCTTTGATCGGGCTGATGGTCAACCCTGCAACCACCGGCGTCAAGCGCTCGATGGCCGATTGGTTCCCATTGGCGTTGGAGACCCACACGGCGTTGATTTGGCCGGGTCGCTCGAACAATGCCTGGGCCTGGTCCAGCGGCATGAGCACCGCCGCGCCATCTCCGGCCAGCTCGCCGTCGGGCGCTACACCGGCCACTTGCACAGGGGTCGGCTGACCCTTGATCAGCAGCAGCGTATCGCCCTCGGCTGCGTCCAGGGCCGTCGCGGCTGCCTGGTTGACCAACACCTGGCCCGGGGTCAAAGCGGCCCAACCTGGCGGCGGCGTCAAGCCGTCGCCGGTCACGCTGCCAATACCGCGTATCTCTATGGCGGCTTCGGACAGGTTGGTGCGGGTGTTCAGGATAGGCAACGCCTGTACGACGGCGGGCGCGGCGCCGTCGATGGTCTGGCCGTCTACCAGCGCGGCCACCTGCTCGGCCACGGCTGCGTCGAACCAATTGTTTTCGCTTTCGCTTTGAGCCGGTCCACTGGAAAAACCGAAAATGGGGCGGGCTTTAAGAGTCGCGCCGATTTGCAGGTCTATTTCGCCCAAGGCGTCGTAAACGTTGGCTGTGCTGGAATAGTCGATGGTGTCGCCAATGCCCAGGGCGCTGGTGATAATCATCGTCGAGAGGGCCAGGCCGCCGATGATCAGGGCGGTCTGGTTTTTGCGGCGGGGCAGGTTGCGCACACCCAGACGAAAGGGTAGCGGATATAGCCACGCGCTCAAGGCGACGACGCCGATGATGAGGCCGGTGAGCACGAGTAATATGCTCAACAGTGCGTTCGCGTCAATTCCGAAAATCTGGTTCACAAGTCACCTCTTTTGGACACAGATTGACTCAGATGAACACTGATTTCTGTATCTGCGTTCATCTGTGTTCATCAGCGTCCCTTTAATTACACGTCTCGCACAGGCCGTCGCGGATCGTGATCACCCGGTCGCATTGGGCGCCGATGTCGGGAGAGTGGGTGACGATGACAAAGGTTTGGTTGTTTTCCCGATTCAGACGCCGCATCAGAGCCATAATTTCCTCGGAGGTCTGTGAGTCCAGGTCGCCAGTTGGCTCGTCGGCCCACACGATAGCAGGATTGTTGACCAGGGCGCGGGCGATAGTGACACGCTGGCGTTGCCCACCCGAAAGCTCGCCAGGGAGCTGGTGAGCCTGGTCGGCCAGACCGACGGCTTCTAACGCGGCCAGCGCCCGGCGGCGGGCTTCCTGAGCGCTCACGCGTCGGTCGGCCAGCAACACAGGCATTTCCACGTTTTCCACCGCCGATAGCACAGGCAATAGGTTGTAGAACTGGAACACGAAACCCATGTTGGCGGCGCGGTAGCGCGTGCGCTCGCGGTCGCTCATCTGGGCCAGGTCGCGGCCCTCGATTTCGATGACGCCCTGGTCGATCTCGTCCAGGCCCGAGAGGGTGTTGAGCAGAGTGGTCTTGCCGGAACCGGATGGCCCCATCACGGCCACCATCTCGCCCCGGCGCACATCCAGGTCAATGTTGCGCAGGGCCTGCACGGTTACTTTGCCGGTGTGATAGGTTTTTTTGACGTTGCGGGCGCGGATAATCACGTCATCGTTTTTCCCATTCCCGTTATTGTGAGACATTTTGTCATCTCTCCTTCGGATGAGGATAGTAAAATAGGACTAATATGGTGTATATTATATCTAATTGCCAAATATTTGTCAAGGTTTTGCACATTAAAATACGTGAACGCTAAAAGCTCTCAACTCCTGTCCAGGTCGAGTTTTATCACTGCAAAAATCCAGTTGTCGGGTCTCTGATGTTTCAATCGCCCCCGACCACGTCGATCTGGACCAAAGTCCGACGGGTGGGTATAGGCTTTTTTTCACCGGGCGCGGCGTTCCCCAGTGAAAGCGGGTACTCTAATTCTTTTTTGTATCGGTATGCACCGCCACCAGCGGGCGCAGGCGCGCCACTAACGTCGGGCCGATACCTTGCACTTGCATCAAATCTCCCAGCGCGCCGAACGGACCGATCTTTTCGCGCCGGGCAATGATGCGCTCGGCCAACGCGGGGCCGATGCCCGGCAGAGCGATCAGCGCTTTGGCGTCGGCCTGGTTCAGATTCACGCGCTCAGGTGTGGAGACCGGCGCTGGCTCTGGCTCAGGCGATGAGGGCGGCGATTCTGGCAGCCACACCCCCTGGCGTCGCTGAACTTGCGGGGTGATGCGCGTCGGGCGCAAAAGCTCGCTCAACAAACGATAGACCACGTACACCAGAAGCAGACCCAAGACGAGTTTAAACAGGCGCTTCATACGCTTTTCCTCCCTGTGTTTACGGCCCCACGCTGATCAGGGGGCGCAGCTTGTCCAGCGTCACCTCGCCGATGCCCTTGACGTTGAGCAGATCGTCCACCGTCCCAAAAGGACCGTTTTCCTCCCGATACGCGATGATGCGTGCGGCCAGCGCCGGGCCGATGCCGGGCAGGGTTTCCAGCGCCTCGCTATCGGCCGTGTTGATGTTGATCAATGCGTCGCTGCTACTCGTCAGGATACTCTCCCCGCTACGCCACGTAGCGGGTCGCCGGGGGACGACGATTTGTTGCTGATCCTGGACAGCGGCGGCCAGATTCACGCTTTCTAGGTCGGCGTCGGCGGCAGGGCCGCCGGCGGCGGCCACGGCTTGCTGGACCGCTGCGCCGGGCGGCAGGGTGTAGACGCCAGGTGTGTTTACTGCGCCGACCACATGGCAGCGCACCGGCGCCGCCGTCGGTGCGGGCGTGGGCAACGGCGTCGGCGCTGGAGGAAGCACGGTAAGCGCCAGCGCCGGCGGTCGGTGAGCTAGACCGTAGCCCACGCTGCCCAGCAAGACCAGCCCCATGATGGAGAATACGACGTAGCGATACCGCGCCAGCGCTTCGTTCATTTTACCCCCTGTTCAAATAGTGGAATTTGAGATGGGACGGGCTAACGCGCATTATACGCCAAGCCGCGCGTAGGCGCAAGAATGGTCAGCCGGCGCACCTTGTGCTATACTGAGGTCGCCGACAAGACGAGGCCATTAATCCCAAGGGGGCAAAGATGAAGCGTTCAAGTTCTATTGTCCTTTTTTTGATTTGCGTTCATTTGTTCGCCGCGCAACCGGTCGCCGCCGCGCGCCGTGTGGCGCTTGATGTGCTCATCGTCGCTGATACCTCGGACTCGATGTTCGATGAGCTCCAGGCTCTGTGTGCGGGTGCGTCAGACCTGGCGGCCAACCTAGACCGACGCGGCGTCACGCTGAACGTGGTCGTGATGGGAGTGGTCGAGACGCGATCCTGCGCCGATGTGCGGGTCACGCGACTACTGCCCGCCGCCCAGGCCGCCGAGCCGGAGGATTGGGGGGTGGCTGTGGCCGACTTGGCCCGACATTACAGTTGGACTCCCGGCGCCGTCCGACTGATTATCCCGTTGAGCGACGAAGGGCCATTTCAAGGCGATCCGGTAAATACGCAAGACGAGCAAGCCATTGCGGATGCGATCCAGGCTGCTCAAGAATCTGACGTAGTGGTGTCGCCCATACTCGGCGCCGAGTTCAACCCGGCCGCCGAGCCGCTGGCTCGCCAACTGGCGCAAGAGACTGGCGGCAGGGTGTTCGTCAGCAAAGAACCCGCCACGGATCTGATGGATGGGGTGCGCGATCTGGTGTGGGCGGCGGTCGAGCGGGGCCGTGCGTCCACATCGTTGGTGCAGGCCATCCCCACACCCCGCGACGTGGTTTTCGATGGCCGCGTGGTGAGCGCCAACCTGATGTTTGCTATTTTGATGACGCTGGTGCTGGGCGTGGCTACGGCGGTGCTCAGCAACATGCTCGATGACCATGGCCAGGCCTTTCGCACCACCCGGTTGAGCCTGCTTATGGCGGCCGCGGTCAATGTGTACCAGCTCGTCGAGCGCGTGTTGGCTCCGGGTGAATGGTCGCGCCTGTCAGGACGGCCCCGGCGCTGGGTGGCGGCGATCCAGTTGATCGTGTTTTTGGCGTTGGTTGCGTTGTTGAGCGTGTTCTTACAACCGGGGCTGAACCCTCTTTCGTGGCGCGGGTTAGGGCTGTGGCTGGGGGCGCTGATGGCGCTGCTGGTGGTGACGGCGATATTCGAGGGCGCGCACTATGGCCTGGCGCTGCGGCTCGGCGCAGCCCCTGCGTTGCGCCTGCGGCCGGGCGGCTTGCTGGCTGTGGCCGGCAGCGTGTTCATCTCGCGCCTGTTTGGCGTCGCGCCGGGTTTTTTCTTTCCACGCATCACCGCTTGCACGGCGACCTTCCCGGATGCCGATCCTAGATCGGCCCAACGGCGGCGCGCCCGCGTCGCGCTGGGCGCGGGGGCGTTGCTGGGAGCCGTGGGACTGTCACTGTGGGGGCTGACCTGGCTCACGTCGCTGCTACTGGACGGTCTGGCGGACCTCGAGTTATCGGCCACGCTCGATAGTGTGATCAGCGGGGTGGTGCAGGCGGTGCAGGGCTTTTTTGGGCTGGGCTTTTTTCTGGCCTGGCAGATGCTCTTTTTCGAGGCGCTGCCCTGGGCGACGACGACGGGCAGCGTGTTGTTCCGCCGTAGCCGGGCGTTGTGGGCCGGCGCGGCCGGGCTGGTCCTGTTCGTGCTGTTGCAGGCGCTGGTCAATCCCTTCGGCGCGGCCAGTGACGGGCCGGACAACCGCGGACTGGTCGTATTGGGGCTGAGCTTGCTGCTCTATTCGGCTCTGGCAGTGGGGGTGTGGTTGTTTTTCGCGCTGCGCGCCAGTGAGTCGAGCGCCGATTGGGGCCGCAGCCAGCGCACGACGGTGATGGCGATCTCGCTGGTCGTGCTGTGGGTCATCGGCGCATGCGCCGGACTGGTGATCTGGATCGGACGGTTATTCTGAACCGCGCCGTTCGGCCATTGCACCATCTCTGTGCTTTCGGAGAGCGTCAGCGGTTGCGCGCATTGGCCGGTCCGAGTACAATGCGGGTCGTAAAGACCAGCGCGTGTTGTGTGCGGTCCTGTGACCGACTTGCTGAACGGGGAAGCCTGACCCGATCTAACGGGCAAGATCTACGCTGTGCGCCTCGACCCGTGGCAGGTGCGCCTGCTGCGCTGGTCCCCATAAACACCAGAAACGACCATGAAAGGCCATCTGAACGACACGCCTCTCACACTGAACAAATCGCTACTGCTCGCCCGATTGGAACAACTCAAGTCGGCGGATTCGACCGAGCAGTTGCGGCGTAGCGTAGCCGAGTTACAGCGCCAGATTCAGAGCCAGGATGGCGCGCTCGCGCCAGTCGAAAGCGAGTGCATCGAAATTGCCGCCCCTTATCTGTGCGGCGAATTGGAGCAGATCGGCGCCGCGCGCACGCTGAGCCGCGCGCGCTACTATGTTGAACGCCTGCTCAAAAGCCTCACCCAGGCGCGCGTCGGACCGATCAATGACATCAACCTGAATCGCTGGAAAGAATATCCGCACATCCTCACTGATAGCCTGTGGGTCATCGAGCGGCGCGACAGCTCGGGCGTGCATACCGCCGACTATTGGGGCAATTTTATTCCCCAGATCCCGCGCCAACTTATGCTGCGCTATACCAAAAAAGGCGAGTGGGTGCTGGATCCCTTTGCCGGGGCCGGCACGACGTTGATCGAAGGACAGCGGCTGGGGCGCAACGTCCTCGGCGTTGAGTTGCAGGCTGGTGTAGCTGACCAGGCCCGCCAACTGGTCGCCACGGAACCGAATCCTCACGCCACCGTCTGTGAAATGACTAGGGGCGATAGCCAGACGGTCGATTTTCGGTCCTTGTTGGAGAGGCACGGCCAATGCTCCGTCCAACTGATCATCATGCACCCGCCCTATTTTGATATCATCAAATTCAGCGCCGACCCGCGCGACCTGTCCAACGCGGCGTCGGTGGACGATTTTCTAGCTCAAATGGGAACCGTTGTGGAGCGCGTTAGCGCAGTGCTAGACCCCGGTCGCTATTTGGCGCTGGTTATCGGCGACAAGTACGCCCAGGGCGAATGGATCCCGCTGGGTTTTCTCACGATGAATGAGGTGCTGCGGCGGGGATTCACGCTCAAGAGCATCATCGTCAAGAATTTCGAGGACACCACCGGCAAACGCAATCAGAAAGAGCTGTGGCGCTACCGGGCGTTGGTAGGGGGGTTTTATATTTTCAAGCACGAGTACATTTTTGTGTTTGTGAAACGTGACTCTAGTCCCCCCCTTTGGGGCGAAGCGGAAGGGGATGCGTGATGTGGGTGCCGTGATAGCGGCTATGAATCTCCAGAAACTCGAGCGCGAGCTAAAAAAAAGGTGGGCCTACCCGTATCGCTGGGGCGGCAAGCAGAACGACCGGCGCGACCGGGCCACGGATTTTATCTATCACCTGCGCAGTTTCGATGCGCTGCTGGCCGAGACCCACACACGCTTTGGCGACGCCAGACAGTATGACGCCTGGCTCAACTATGCGCTGAACCGCTGGTACAATTTCTGGTCGGCGCGGGCCGTAGAAGAGATTTTCTGCGGTCTCGAGGGAGTGGTCCCGGCCAGAAATTCCAGGGACCGGCTGGTCGATTTTACCCTCCACGGCATCTGTTTCGATCACAAAACTTCTATTTTTCCCAAAGGCTTTGGGCGAGAGCTGGATCTGGCGCGACAGCGCCCCCGCGAGCTGATCGAATGGCTCTATCAGAACCAAAGTCAGGAGCAGCGCAAACACTTGAAAAACCGGCTGTTCATCGTGCTGCACGCCGCCGACGGCGAGCACTGGAAGCTCAAGGCCGAGATCGGCTGGCTAGAAAGCCTGATTGAAAACCACGTCCGCCGCTTTGACCCGGCCCGGCTGCACCGTTTTTCCTTCGAGCCGCACATCGTCACTCTGGCCGACATTATCTGGGCCGTGCAATAGGTCGCTATTCCCAGCGCGGCATTTGTGATATACTTGTCCATCAGCGTTTACTCGTGTTACACAGCGTCTGCACCCCGCTCTAAAGGAGGACTCTATGGTCAGGGAAAGGCTTTCACCTGTAGACACCGCTTGGCTGCGTATGGAAGACCCCACCAACCTGATGATGATCACCGGCTTTATGACCTTTAGCGCGCCGATAGAGATGGAACGGCTGGCGGCGACCCTTGAACAGCGCCTGCTGCGTCCGTTCGACCGTTTTCGACAGCGCGTGGCGCCGCCCTTGCTGCCCTTCGCGGCCTGGCGCTGGCAAGATGACCCGACCTTCGACCTGAGTAATCATCTGCAGCGCGTCACTCTGCCGCCGCCGGGCGATGAGACGGCCCTGAAAGAGATGGTCAGCCACCTGATGGGCACGCCCTTGGACCTGGAAAAACCGCTGTGGCAGATCCACCTGGTCGAGAATTACGGCGAAGGTTCTGCGCTCATCGTGCGCCTGCACCACTGTATCGCCGATGGGCTGGCGCTGGTGCACGTGCTACTCTCGCTGACCGACGCGACGCCCGACGCGCCCTGGCCGGCAGTTGAGCCGGAGCTGGCGGACCATCGCCGGCGCGGCCCGCTCGAGGCTATGTTGCGCCCGGCGCTCAAAGCCACTACCCAGATCGCCGAAACCCTGCTGCGCGAGGGCCAGGCGCTCGTGTCCGAGCCGGCTTATCTCCAGGATTTAGTCCAAAAAGGGACCAACGCCGCCGCGTCTACGGCCCGTCTGGTCCTGCGTTGGCCCGACCCGAAAACGCTTTTCAAGGGGCGACTGGGCACAGCCAAGCGGGCGGCCTGGTCGGCCCCCATCCCCCTGACCGACGTCAAGGCGGTCGGGCGAGCCGTGGGCGGCACAGTGAATGACGTGCTGCTCACCGCCGTCGCCGGCGCGTTGCGGCGCTATATGCTTGGGCGCGACGCCGAGCCGGAGGGTCTCAACCTGCGCGCCGTCGTCCCGGTGAACCTGCGCCCGCTAGACGCCAAGCCGACGCTGGGCAACAAATTCGGCCTGGTCTTTCTGGCGTTACCGGTGGGCATCGCCGACCCGGTTGAGCGCCTGCGCGAGCTCAAGCGGCGCATGGACGAGCTTAAAGACACGCCCGAAGCGGTGATCCTGTTCGGCATCCTCGGTTTTGCGGGCGCATCGCCCGCGCAAGTGCAGAGCCTGTTGGTGGACATTTTTGGAACCAAAGCCACGGCGGTGATGACCAACGTGCCGGGCCCCCGCGAAACGCTCTACCTGGCGGGCGCGCCGCTGGACACGATAATGTTTTGGGTGCCCCAATCGGGCAAGCTAGGGCTGGGCGTGAGCATCCTCAGTTACGCCGGGCAGGTCTGGCTGGGCGTCGCCACCGACGTGGGCCTGGTCCCCGACCCGGAAACCATCATCGCCGAGTACCACGCCGAGTTCGACGCGCTGGCCGCGCTGGCCCGGCAGGCCGCCGCCCAACCCACGCCGGAAGCGCCTGCCGAGGGCGCGCCGCAACCCGCCATCCAGGCCATGCTCGAGCTTTTGCAAGAGACCAACCAGAAATTGGAGGCGCTGTTGGAACAAAAAGCAGCCGGCGCGACTGATCAGTGCCAGGCGCTGACCAAGTCCGGGCAACCGTGCAAGAACCGCGCCTTGCCCGGCGCGGAGTTTTGTCGCGTGCATCAGGCCAGTCGCTGATGAAGTGGTCGGGCGCGCCGAAAGCGTCATACCGGATCCCGATCCAGAGTTATTTGAATTAGAACCGCAAGACATTCATCTTGAACTCGAATTGAGCGGGTGTGAAAGTGAGTTGCGCGCCATGACCGAGGCAAAGAACGGAGGCGACTATGAGCATCGGCGTCTTTTCCGATAAAGAACATCAGCCCACGCCGCAGGAAATATCTCATGCACTCGGTTCCAAACAGCCACTTTGGGCACGGCTGACTCAGTTCATCTCAGATCACTATCAGATGCCCGGCGAGCTGAGTTTCGGCGGCAAAAAGTATGGTTGGAACGTCTGGTACCGCAAGAGCGGCAAAACGCTGGTGTCCCTTTATCCCCAGCAAGAGTACTTTGTGGCGCAGATCGTATTGGGAAAAGATCAAGCCGAACAGGCCCTTAACCTGAAACTGGGTGGCAACGTTCAGCAGGTCATCCAAAAAGCGCCACAATTGCATGACGGGCGGTGGCTGTTCATCCAGGTCCGCAACGAGCAAGACGTGCAAGACGTTGAGCAATTGCTCCAGATCAAGAAACGGACCCGGCGACAAAAGACGGCCTGATTCCTGGGTGGCGCGTGTCCCATCATCTGCGCCGCCCAGTTTTTAACGAATTTCTGACGCTTTGCCTCCTATTTCTAACACTCTTTACCCCGATCGTGTGATATACTAAAAAACGTGTTTCTTTAGTCCCTTCATCACTGTCCAGAACTGAAAAATCCATTATCATTACTTTTCCTCTGTTGCGCTACAACACAGCCAAGGATAAGCGTTCGTCTTGAACCTACCCGATCTTTGTCCTGAGCCGGGCCGGGAATCCCGTTTCGCCCCGGCGGGCCTCAGAATGACGACTGGAACATGCAAACCCATGGGGGGGAATGAGTTACTGTCCGGTACAAGACGCATTTGTGGAGGAGAACCAAAATGGACCGTTACGTGATCCGCACCCGCATCCTATCCCCCTTTGTCTTTCGATTGACTGTGTTTTCTGCATTGATCCTGGCCATGCTCTGGCTGGCCGGCGCCGGGAATGCCGCCACGACCATCGTCGTCAATACCACCGCTGACACGAAAAGCAACGACGGCCAGTGCAGCCTGCGTGAGGCCATCGTCGCCGCCAACACCAACCGGCGCTCCGGCAGCAAGCCCGGCGAATGTCCTGCCGGTAGCGGCGCCGACACGATCATTTTGCCTCCCGGCGCTTACACGCTCACCCGCACCGGCAGCGGTGAGGAAGACGCCTGCACCACCGGCGACCTGGACATCCGGGGCGACGTGGACATCGTCGGCGGCCCCGGCGTGACCATAGACGCCAGCGGCATCACCGACCGGGTGTTCCACATTATGCACGGAAACGTGACCCTCTCTGGCCTGACCATCAAAAATGGCAGCGACGTCAATCACGGCGGCGGCATCTATAACCACGGCCAGTTGACGCTGACCAACGTCACACTTTCCGGCAACCAGGCCGAGTATTCCGGCGGCGGCATTAAAAACGCCGGCCAGCTCACACTCTACAACACCACCCTGGCCGATAACCACGCCGGCACCTTCGGCGGCGGCGTCGCCAACTACGGCGACCCGGTGGAATTCCAAAACACGATCATCGCCGGCAACACTGGCGTCAGCGCCGCCGACTGCTACGGCTCGCTGATCTCGTTGGGCCACAACCTGGTAGGCGATGCTACTGGCTGCCCCGTCACCGCCGCCGACCTGACGGTGAACCCCGCCGATGTATTCATCACCGTCCTCGGTCCATTGGAAGCAGATAGCGATGGCACGGAGATGCACGCGCTACTGCGCGGCAGCCCGGCCATTGACGCCGGCGACGACCTGACCTGCCCGTTGGCCGACCAGCGCGGCGAGCCTCGCCCGACCGACGGCGACCGCGACGGCAAGAGTCACTGCGATGTCGGCGCGTTCGAGGCCGGGCGCAATCCTCTGGCTCTCCTCACCGCCTTTCCCAACGGCGAGGGGGGCGCTACTGTGACCGGCCTGTACAGCAACCTGCCCAATGCCGACATCGTCCTCAGCGTCTACTCGAATAGCGTGTGCGACCCCAGCGGCCAGGGCGAGTTTTTCTTCTCCACCCCCGTGACGACGGATGAGAACGGCTACTTTACCGCCGATGGCCCCGCTGTGCCGGAAGGCCATTTCTTCCTCACCGCGACGGCCACCGACGCCAGCGAGCACACCACCGACTTTTCGCAGTGCATCGCGGTCGGCCCGGACAACGATTCCTGGCCCCGCGCCTACTCGCTGGACCACCTGTTCGCCTCGACGGCCGTGTTCGAGCAGTACGTCGACACGCCCGGCCAATCCCGCTGGTTCAAATTCACCGTCGAACCCGACAGCAAAGTCATCGTCACGCTGACCGGCCTGCCCGCCAACTATGACCTGACGCTGTACAAAGACATCCAGGCTACCTTCGACGCGCTGGTCGCCCCGCAGGACGAGACCGACCTGGCGCGCTTGGGGGCCGAGTTTGCGCCCGACGCCTTCAGCCCCGACGCTTTCTCGCCCGACGCCTTCAGCCCGGACGCTTTTAGCCCCGACGCCTTCAGCCCGGATGCTTTCTCGCCGGATGCGTTCAGCCCGGATGCCTTTAGCCCAGACGCCTTCTCGCCGGATGCTTTCTCGCCCGACGCTTTCAGTCCCGACGCTTTCTCGCCGGACGCCTTTTCGCCCGATGCGTTCAGCCCGGACGCCTTTTCACCCGATGCGTTCAGCCCGGATGCCTTTAGCCCGGATGCCTTTTCACCCGACGCCTTTTCCGGAGCGCAGACGCGCAGTCTACTGGCCGTCTCGGCCTTTGAAGGCACGGCCGGCGAAGGTATCAGCCTCAACACCTGGAACAATACCGGCGAGTTTTACGTGCGCGTGCGCGGGCGCAACGGCGTCGCCAGCCTGGACGGTCCGTTCCATCTGGAAGTGACGCTGCTGACCGGCAGTTGTAGCGCCGTCGGCCCCATCACGACGCCGCCCAGCCTCGTCGCCAGCGCCGGAGATTACAAAACCATTATTCTCGCCGACCTGGGCCGCATGGCTCCCGCCGACACGACGGAGATGGAAGCCAGGCTGGCCGCGTTGGCCGCCCGGCCCGAAGTCGCGGGCATAGTTGTAGACGTAGGGGCCGACGCGCGCGTGGCCGCGGCCAACACCCAGGCCGACGCCTTCCCTACCTGCCCCTACGCCAAGAACCTGGCGGCCGAGGCCATCAAGGATATCGTGGATGACTATTGGGCGCTGAACCCGCTAGAGTACGTGGTCATTGTCGGCGGCGACCAGGTGATTCCCTTTTACCGCCACCCCGACAACGCGCTGCTGGCTAACGAGCAGAACTTTTACCCGCCCGTGCTGGACAACACCCCCTCGCAGGCCAGCCTGCGACTGGGCTATGTGCTCGGCCAGGATTTTTACGGCGCCCGGCACAACCTGTCGCTCAACAACAGCACTTTTCCGGTCCCAGAGCTGGCTGTGGGCCGTTTGGTAGAGACGCCCGATCAGATCAACGCCGTGCTCGACGCTTACCTCGGCGGCAGCGGCGTCGTGATCCCCCAAAGCTCACTCGTCACCGGCTATGACTTTTTGGAGGACGTCGCCAACGCCGTGCGGGATGAGTTGGAGGCTGGCATCGGGTCCACGCCCGACGCGCTCATCACCCCGGCCAACCTGCCGCCCACCCATCCCGACGCCTGGACCGCCGAGCAATTGCGCGCGGCGCTACTGGGCAGCCGCCACGATCTGGTTTTCCTGGCCGGTCACTTTAGCGCCAACAGCACCCTGGCCGCCGATTATACCACCCGGCTATTAGCCGAAGAGCTGCCCGTCGCGTCGGTAGACCTGGCCAATGCCATCATCTACAGCGCCGGCTGCCACGCCGGATACAACATCGTGGACGAGCACGGCGTGCCACTAGTGACCCGCCAGCCCGACTGGGCGCAGGCCTTTGCACAGAAGGGTGCCACTCTCATCGGGGGCACGGCGTATCAATACGGCGACACCGATTTCATCGAATACAGCGAGCGCCTCTATCTCGAGTTCACCCGCCAGTTGCGCGTCGGCAGCGGGCCGGTCTCCATCGGCCAGGCGTTAGTGGCCGCCAAGCATGCCTATCTGGCCGAGACGCCCCAGCTCGGCGGATTGCACGAAAAGGCTCTGCTCGAAGCGACTGTCTTTGGTTTGCCCATGCTCAGCGTGGACCTGCCCAACCGTGTCACGCCGCCTGAGGACGATCCCAGCGTCCCGCCGCCCACACCCTTTGACACCGACCCCGGCCTGACGCTGGGTCTGGAATACGCCGACATCAGCGTGTCCTCTCCGCTCACCGAGGTCGAGGCGCCGCTGACCAACATCGCCGTGACCGAGACGGTGACTGCGACGTATCTTTTGGGCAGCGATGGTTTTGTCACCAACCCTGGCGCGCCCGCCCTGCCGCTGGAAGTGGAAAACGTCACCGTAGCAGGCACGGCGCTGCGCGGCGTGGGCTTCCGGGGCGGCGCCTACACCCAAGAGGACACGCTGCCGCTCATCGGCGCGCCGACCACCGAGATTCGCGGCGTCCACGCCCCCTTCCTATCCGACGTGTTTTTCCCGGTGCGTCTGTGGAGCGTCAATTATTTCGATGCGCTGGCCGGCGGGGCCACGCGGCTAATGGTGACGCCGGCCCACCACAAAACCGGCCCGCTCGCTGATGACTTGCAGCTCAGCACGCGCTGCCAGTTCAACCAGATGGATTTCCGTTTGTATTACAGCAATAACACGACGACCTATGCCGCCGACAGCGTCCCGGCGCTAGCTGCGCCGCCGTCCATCGTCCACGTGTCGGCTATTCCTACTGACGGCCAAGTGCTGTTCCGTATCAACGTAGTGGGCAACCCCGCCGCCGGCATCCAGGAAGTGTGGGTCACGTACACCGACGAAAGCGCCCCCTTGCCGCGCACGTGGGAATCGCTCGACCTGATCCAGCACCCGAGCGACTCGACGCTGTGGGAAGGCGCCCTGACGCTGGACGGGACCGACCCGCAGGACCTCCGCTACATGGTCCAGGCAGTGAACGGCGTCGGGCTGGTCAGTCTGGCGACCAACCTGGGCGCGTTCTACATCCCCGGTTTCGACGCCGAGCCAACCCTGCCCACGGCCATCGCGTTCCAATCGCCGCCCACCACTGGCCCCTACGGCGCGCAGGTCACGTTTAGCGCCCTGCTCACCGGCGAAAGCGGCCCGTTGGCGGGCCAGACGCTCACCTTCCGCCTCGGCTCGCAGACCCGTCTGGCCGTCACCGGCCCCGACGGCGTCGCCATGGTCACACTGTCGTTGCTGGGCCTGCCCGGCGACGACGAGGTGCGCGCCACTTTTGACGGGACGGCCGAATACCTGCCGTCGGTCGCTACCGCGCCGTTCACCATCGAAAAACAGGCCACCCTGCTGACCCTCGATCCGTCTTCGGCGACGGTCGCCCCGGGCGAGGATGCGGGGATGGTGGCGACGCTGACCGACGTGACGGGCCGCCACCTGGGTGAAAAGACGCTGTTCTTTGTCGTCACCGACGGCGAAAACAGCACCGCGCTCAGCGTGATCGGCGATTACGCCGGTCGCGCCCCGCTCGGCGTTGTGCCGTTGCCGCCTGGCGTCTATGACGTGACGGTGTTCTTTGGCGGCGAGCCGCTCGGCCCCGGCGTGATCACACTGGACGACGTTCGTTACCTGCCCTCTACTACCGCAGGTTCGCTGACCATCACCTCGGCCAACCAACCGCCGATTTGCTCCACGGCCGTGCCCAGCCCGCTGATCATCTGGCCGCCCAATAACAAGTTCACGCCGGTGCACATTCTCGGCGTGACCGACCCCGACGGCGACCCGGTGACCATTGTCGTCGATCAAGTCTTCCAGGATGAAGAAATCGGCAAGAGACCGGATGCGTGTTGGATTGGGGCCAGCAAAGCCTGGGTGCGCGCCGAGCGCGACGGCTATGGCAACGGGCGGGTGTACCACATCCGCTTCACGGCCTCCGACGGGCAGGGCGGTGTGTGCACGGGCGAGGCGCTGGTGGGTGTGCCGCACGACCACGGCGACCCCTTCCCGGTTGACGACGGCCCGCCGTGGTACAACTCGGTGACGGGGGAACCGATTGAATGAACCAAAAGACCCTCAAGGTCTTCAAAACCTTGAGGGTCTTTCTCGTCGACCGTTTCCATACGAGCCGTTTTTCCCTGTTGGGTGAGGTCTCTGACCGAAACCCTTTCCGGCTGCGGTCGGAGAACAAGGGAGCATCTAGGCCGTTTCGCGGATGTGCTCGACCAAAAAAACGTTCACCAGGGTCTCCAATGAAACACCCTGTATACGTGCTCGTTGCGCCAATTGATTGGCAACTTGAGGAAGAATCGCTACTCGCACAGCACGTTTGCTTGGCGTCTCAAAGTTAAACCATTCACCATCGTCTTCCATCAAGTCACTCGTGTCGAGACTATCCCAAAAACTGGCCTCTTGTTCATAACTCGTGAATTCCGGTAGCTCCAGTTTACTCGTCATTTTCGCCATCTCCTGAAATTGCGTTTTTCCGCCTGCGTCATATCCCGGGCCGTGATGGGTTTAAATATCGTTTCCCCGCTGTGCTCCAAAACCACAAACAGAAAACGTCCCTCAGCAGTCTGACCATACAGCCGATAACGATTCCGGCCCTCCCGATGAGCCAGATGGAGCGGATCCTCGCATACTTCCCAGACCTCTTCTGGCTCAACGTTATGCCGAGCGATGTGCTCAACGCGGTAATCATCCCAGTCTAATCGGCTAATGAACATATTTGAGGCAGAGTTCTTTCTGTGCTTGCGGCGGGGTTACTTTCGCCGCATCTTTGTGGACGAGTGTACCACAAACGCGAGATCGACACAAGGGATTACGAGTCTGTCTGGGTGAATAGGTATCTAATTGCGTTTCAACCAGCTTGAGCAGCCAGAGCTGTTGCCTGTTCCAGCGACATAACCCTGCCCGCCTCGGCAACCGCGGAGGCGGCTTCACCCAACGCCAGCCAGGCCGGCTCCAGGATACGTTCGAGCTTGTCCTGCTCGGCGGGTGAACGGGGAGCGCCGATGGCATCCCGCAGCGCTTCGGCCGCACTGGCCAATCGCAGGGCGCGTTCGGCTTGCCCTTGCAGCGCGGCCAGGCAACCAAAATCCTCTAACAAATAGGCCATCGCCCACTTGTCGCCCAAGGCTTTGCTGATGTTCAGACTTTGCTCGTACATGGCGCGGGCGGTATCATAGTCGCCTTGAAAGCGGGCTACGTTGCCCAGGTTATTGAACGCCAGCGCCAGGTAATGCCGGTCGCCGACTTCGCGTTGCAGCGTCAACGCCTCCCCCAGCCAGAGGCGGGCTGCCGCATAATCGCCCTGGTCGAGCGCCACGTTGCCCAGGTTTCCCAACGAAACGGCAATGGCCCGCTTGTCGCCCAACTCCCGACGGATGGCCAACCCTTCCTCGTGTAGCGAGCGCGCCAGGGCGTAATCGCCTTCGTAACGCGCCACAATGCCCAGATTGCTCAATAAAGCGGCAATGCGCGGCTTGTCCTCCAGTTCTCGCCGGATGGATAGACTGCCCTGGTAGCACGCGCGGGCGGCGGCATAGTCGCCCTGTTGGGCGGCCAGCGACCCGCCATAGTGCAACACCTGAGCCACGCCTTTTTGATCGTCCAATTCCTGAAAAACGATGTGCGCTCGCTGCAGCCACTCGGATGCCTCGGTGTATAATCCCTGTTTTCTGAGCAATTCGGCCAACGCCGTCTGGCAATCAGCCTGCGCGCGCCGGTCGCCCAGCGTTTCCGCCAACGCCTCAGCCTGCACGTAGCGGTCTCGCGCTGTCTGCCACTTGCCGACCAATTGCAGCACCTCGCCGAGCTTGAGCATGACCGCTACCTGTTCTTCGGTAGATAAGAGGGGTAACAGGCGCTGGTAATAGTCTATCGCCGCTTCGTTGGCATAATCTTTTTGCGCCGCCTCGCCGGCTTTGAGCAGGTATTCGCGCTTTTTGGCCTCGTTTTGACTGCGCTCGTAGTGAAAAGCTAACAAGTCCACGTACTGATCCAGCGGCTCGCCAAAAGTGCGCTCGATGTACTGGGCCAGTTGCTCGTGTAGCATGGCGCGGGTGGCGTAGGGCAGACTCTCGTAGGCGACTTCTTGGGTGACAATATGGCGGAAGAGATAGGTCAACTCTGGCTCGGGCGAATCGGGCAGCGTCAGGTCCAGGCGACACAGAGCCTCCAGGTCGGCCTTGACGCGCTCGGCCGGCCCCAGCTCTGGATAGGTACCCCACAACAGCGCCGCCCGGAACAAGCGTCCGATGACGCTGGCCACCCGCAATGTAGTCTTTTGACTTTCCGTGCGCTGATCCAGCCGACTCAAGATCAGCGTGTGCAGGCTGGCTGGGAGATCGAGCGTCGTCAAAGCTGTGGTGTCTTGGGGACTGATGTCTTTGTCCCGCAAATAGTTGAGCAGTTCCTCAATATAAAAGGGGTTGCCCTCGGCCCTGGCGGTGATACGCTGCACCAGAGCCGGAGACGCCGCAGTATCGTAGCCAAAGAACTGTCTCAGTTTCAGGGTAATCAGTTGCTCCGCCTCCTGAGGTGTGAAATCGGTGAGGCGGATTTCGGTAAAATAATCTAATTGGCTGATCCGAGGCTCGCGCAGACGTTGCGCTTCGGGCGGGCGGTAGGCCATCACCAGGAAAACCGGCAGGTCTGCTACGGTGCGCCCAATGAGATCCAGTAAATCGTGCGACAGAGGGTCGAGCCAGTGGCAATCTTCCAGCACCAAAAGCAGCGGCGCTTCCTGCGCCCGCGTCCGCAAACAGTCCACCAACAGCGCCTCCAGCGATTCCTTGCGCAGCTTGGCGTCGAAGGAATGGGTCAAGTCGTTATCGGGGATGCTCAGATTCAGCGCCGCGCCCAGGAGGGGTAGGCGGTGCGCCAGGCTGGGGTCAATGTGTTGCAACTGGCGTTCCAATGCACTGATCTGTTCTGTGACCTCCCACGTCGGGTCGAGGCCAAAAAACGCCCGCCATATCGGTCGCCAGACCAGGTAGCTGGTATGCGTACCGTAGGACTCGCATTCGCCGCTATAACCGATCATTTTTCGCTCGCGCGCTATGCGGATGGCCTCGGCGACCAACCGGCTCTTGCCAATCCCGGCCTCGCCGGTGATGCCTACAATCTGGCCTCGCCCTTGCAGGGCGAGCGTCAGCTTTTTTTCGAGCAGCTCCAGCTCGGCCGTGCGTCCTACCAATGGCAAGGCGTATTCGGGTTCGCGCAGCTCGCTGGTCTGCCGCCGGATACGTAGCGGACTAGAAACGCTCACCGGCTCTGTCTTGCCCTTGACTTTGATGGCCGGCAGGTCTTGCCAGACAAATGTGTTCTCGCTGGCTTGTTGAACGGACTGACTGGCCAGGATCTGCCCGGGCGCGGCGGCCTGCATGAGCCGCGCCGCCAGGTTTACGTCGTCGCCCATCACGCCGTAGGTGCGGCGCACCGTGCCGCCGTAAGCCCCGGTCCACAACCGGCCCTGAGTGATGCCGATTTGCACGGCCTTGATAAAGTCCAGCTCGGAGGGTAGCGTCTGCATTTCCAGCGCGGCCGACACGGCCCGCACGGCGTCATCCTCGTGGACGATGGGCGCGCCAAAAGAGGCAAAAAGGTAACTTCCCTTGTCTCCGATGGACAGATTCAGCAGGTGCCCTTCGTAGCGGATCAGAACTGCTTGCAGCCAGCGCACGTAAGCGTCGAGTTTCTCGCCGGCCGCTTCATCTGCGTCATAGTCAATCCCGCTGAAACGCACAAAGAGCGATACTGTCGGGCGAAACTCGGCCAAGAATTCGCCCTGGCCCGCCCGCAAGCGTTCATAGATGGGTGGTAGCAACCACGGGCGCAGTTCCTCCTCGCGTTGCACGTCGGCGGGTAACGCTGCCCACGGTGTTGGCGTGATCGGGGCCTTCAGGCCGCCTGCCACCCCAAAGCGCTCGCCCGCTTCCACGCGTCGCCAGGCGACGAATTCTATCTGATCGCTCAACGCTGCGGCGGTGGCCGGATCTAGCACGACTTCGCCCCGTTGAGCCAGGTGTTCAGCCTGGGCCAGGCGATCCAGCGTGGAACCTGCCAGCACGTCGATGAGGTGAATGTCGGGATCGCCCACCACAAAACGCCGCGCGGGTCCCGTCGCCACTGCCGCTTTCATCGCCAGCGAGACGGTTGTGCCGGAAGGAATGCTCACCCGGGCAAAACTCTGCATGCGCTGCTGCATGGCCAGCGCGCATGCGGTCGCTTGGATGCCTGTGTCTCCGTCCAGCCAGCAGGTGATGGCGTCGCCGCTGAAACCGATCACACTGCCGCCATAGCGGTACAGCTCGTCAATCAGTGCATCAAAGACCCGGTTCAAGTGGCGCGTCAGCTCTTCAGCGCCGCGCTGGGGACCCAATTCGCCCACGAGCGCCTCGGTCAGGGGGGTAAAACCGGAAATGTCGGCAAACAGAGCCGCCCCCTGCACGTGGTCGGGTAGAGTTACGCCCTGCGCCAGCGCCTGCCGGCGATCCATTGGAACGTAGACGCCGAGTGATTCCACGACTTGTCCTTTTGGCAATGGGTTTCTTTGGCTGTGACGGAGTAAGCAGTATCATTTTACATCGTATGGTAGAGCAATGTCAAACCATTCGCGCTCTAAACACCTTAAATGCCAGGTGACCGATTCCAAACCCCAGTATCTGCCCACGTAGCCTCTAGCGATTCTGTGGTATAATAAGGTCCGTTTTGAAAATCACGCTTCACATCTGCGGGGTTGGCTATGGTATCAACTGCTACACCTCTTACCGTTGATCTCAAAAACATCGTCACCGACCGGCGGCTGGTCGGCCTGTGGCGCTTGCTGACCGGCTTTCGCCTCAAATACCTGGGGGCGACCAGTAGCCTGGCCGTGGCGACTATCTTTCGCACCGCCACATTTTTGCTGGTGCGCTATCTGATCGACCACGTCCTGGGGCGGGAAGACGCCGCCCAGGTGTTGCCGTGGGTGGCAGCCGGCTTTGTCGGTTTAGCTTTTTTACAAGGCGGTTTCACCTTTCTGAGCGGGCGACTGGCCGCCCAGACCGCCGAAGGCGTCGCCAAAAGGCTGCGCGACTATCTCTACGACCACATCCAGCGGCTCTCGTTCACCTATCACGACACCACCCCCACCGGCGAGCTGATCCAGCGCTGCACCTCCGACGTGGACGCGCTACGCCGCTTTTTTGCCGACCAGGGCATCGAAGTGGGCCGGGTGCTGTCGCTGTTTGTCGTCAACTGGATGGGGATATGGTTTTTGAACGTGCGGCTGGCGCTGGTCTCGGTGATCGTCGTGCCGTTCATCGTGGTGCTGTCGGCCTTTTTCTTCAAAAGGGTGGGCCAGGCCTACGAAGCCTTCCAAGAACAGGACGCCGTACTGTCTACTGCGCTGCAGGAGAACCTGAGCGGCGTGCGGGTGGTCAAGGCCTTTGCCCGCCAGGAATACGAGCGCGACAAGTTTGAAAAGGAAAACTGGAAAAAGTTTCGCCTGGGCCGGCGACTGCTCATGATGCACGCCTTGTTCTGGCCCTTTTCCGACATCCTGTGCGGCCTGCAAATGCTGGGCGGATTTGTAATGGCCGCGTTGATGGCGATCAATGGCGAGATCAGCGTGGGCACCTACCTGGCCTATCACGGCATGGTCATCCTCATCATCTGGCCAATGCGTAACCTGGGCCGGCTGATCGTGCAGATGTCTACCGGGCTGGTGTCTTTTTCGCGCCTGGTTGCCATCATCCGCGAAGAGCGCGAGCCGCTGACCGAGGGCACGTATTGGACCTCGGGCGAGGTGGATGGCGGCGTCGTCTTTCGGGGCGTCTCGTTCGAATACGAAGAGGAACAGGCGGTGTTGGACCGCATCACTTTCCAGGTCGCGCCGGGGCAGTCGGTGGGTCTGCTGGGGGCTACCGGCTCGGGCAAGACTTCGCTGGTGAATTTGCTGCCGCGTTTTTACGAGTACACGGGCGGTAGTTTGCTGCTGGACGGCATCGAGCTGAACGAGTACCCGCGCGAGTTTCTGCGGCAGAACATTGGCATCGTGGAGCAAGAACCGTTTCTGTTCTCGCGCACCATTCGTGAAAACATCACCTACGGCGTGGGCAAGCACGTGTCCGACGCCGAGGTTGAACAAGCGGCGCGTGCGGCGGCCATCCACGACGTAGTTCTGTCTTTTCCCGACGGTTATGACACGCTGGTGGGTGAAAGGGGCGTTACGCTTTCCGGCGGGCAAAAACAGCGCGTGGCCATCGCCCGCACGCTGCTCAAAGACCCGCGCATCTTGATCCTGGACGACTCAACCTCGTCGGTAGACGTGGAAACCGAGGCCGAGATCCGCGCGGCGCTGGAGCGACTGATGGAGGGGCGCACTACGTTCATCATCGCCCATCGCGTGCAGAGCGTGATGAACGCCGACTTGATCCTGGTGCTGGAGAATGGGCGCATCGTGCAGCGCGGCACCCACGCGCAGCTCATCAAGCAACCGGGCATGTATCGCAAGATTTACGAGATGCAGACGCGCATCGAGGACGAGCTTCAACGCGAGCTGGCCGACGCCGGCGCAGTCTGAAGCGGACGTAGGACAAGTTGCCAACTTGTCCTACAAGGCTACTTTTAACATAGGAATTGAGCATGTCAGAGTATTTCGAAGAGGAAGAGTTTAGCACCGAGTTTAACGGGCGCACACTGATACGCGTACTGGCCCAGGTCAAGCCGCACTGGAAGTGGGTGGCTGGCTTTTTGGCGACGATTGCGCTGGTCTCGAGCCTGGATTCCTTTTTCACCTTTCTCAGCAAGCGCATCGTGGACGAAGGCATCGTGCCGGGCGCCAAAGACGCGCTGGTGCACATTGTCACTCTCTATGGCTCGCTGATTTTTGTGCAGGCCGGGCTGGTATTCATCTTTATCTATCTGGCCGGTGTGCTGGGCGAGCGGGTGCGCTACGACCTGCGCAAAAAGATGTTCACCCACCTGCAAAACCTGTCACTGTCGTACTTTGACCGCACGCCCGTGGGTTGGATCATGTCTCGCGTCACCTCCGATTCGGACCGAGTGGCCGAGTTGGTCACCTGGGGTTTGCTGGACGTCACCTGGGCCATTATGAACATCAGCACCGCCATCTATTTTATGCTGGTCATCAACTGGCGGCTGGCGCTGATCGTGTTTGCCATCCTACCTGCGTTGATCGTCGTGGCGACTCAGTTCAAAAAGCGCATCCTGGTCGAATTTCGGCGCGTGCGCAAACTCAACTCGAAAATTACCGGCGAATACAACCAGAACATCACCGGCGTGCGCGTGGTTAAGGCGCTGGGCCGTGAAGAGGCCAACCTGGCCGAGTTCGACCAGTTGACCGGCGAGATGTACCGGGCCGGCTATCGCGCCGCCTGGCTCTCGGCGCTGTTCCTGCCGGTGGTACAGGTCATCAGCGCCCTGGCCGTGGGCAGCATCGCCTGGTACGGCGGCTGGCAGGCCACTCAGGGTAGTATGACCATCGGCGGCATCCAGGCCTTTATCTCGTACATCACTTTTATGATGTGGCCCGTACAGGACCTGGCCCGCGTTTATGCCGAGCTGCAGCACGCCATCGCCTCGGCCGAGCGCATCTTTTCGCTCATTGACGCCGTGCCCGCCGTGACCGATCGCCCCGGCGCAATAGACCCCGGCACGCTTTACGGCGACATCGCCTTTGAGCACGTAGATTTCCATTACGAAGCCGACAAGCCCGTGCTGCGCGATTTCAATCTGCACGTACAGCGCGGTGAGACGATTGCACTGGTTGGGCCGACCGGCGGAGGCAAGTCCACCATCGTCAACCTGTTGTGCCGCTTTTACGAGCCGACCGGCGGGCGCATCACCATCGGCGGGCGCGACTATACCGGGCTGTCGCTGCACGGTATCCAATCCCGCATCGGCATGGTGTTGCAGACGCCGCACTTGTTTTCCGGCACCATCCGCGAGAACATTCGCTACGGGCGGCTGGACGCCAGCGACGACGAGATCCAAGCGGCCGCCAAACTGGCCGGTGCGCACAGTTTTATCAGCGAGATGGAGAAAGGCTACGAGGAACAGGTGGGCGAAGGAGGCACGCTGCTCTCGACGGGCCAGAAGCAACTGGTCAGCCTGGCCCGGGCCATCCTGGCCCAGCCCGAAATCTTTATCATGGACGAGGCCACCAGTTCGGTAGACACGCTGACCGAAGACCTGATCCAGCAAGGCATGGAAGCGCTGATGACCAACCGCACCAGTTTCATCATTGCGCACCGCCTTTCCACCATCAAGCGGGCCGACCGCATCCTGGTCATCGAAGGCGGGCGCATCGCCGAGATGGGCACTCACGCCGAGCTGCTGCGGGCCAAAGGGCACTACTACCGGCTGTACACACGTCAGTTCCGTAAAGAGATGGAAGAGGAATACGACCTGTTCCGCATGGCCAGTCTGGTGCCGGCATGACAACGGATGGGGCAACGGATAAGCGGATTTTTGCCCTCAAGACCCAAGCGTGGTACAATAACTTACAGAGACCGGGTCCTCGCAGGAGGCTTTTATGACACTCGTAGTAAGAAGCTCAAAGGGAGACACTATTTCTCTACCTGTCCAGCTTTTGGCTCTTCTGAATCTGCGCGAAGGGGATGAAGTCAAGACAGTTGTTGATGGACACACCCTGCATTTGACGCCCCTCGATCGATTTCTTGCCTTGCGTGGGGCATTGCGGGACGATGAAGCCTTTGACGCGGCGATAGAGTTCCTCGATAAGGCATGGCAACAATGGGCCGCTCTCGAATCTGCCTAGATACCGGCGTCCTGGTTGCCTACCTCAAGGGGCGTGAGCCAGGTGCGGCGGCTGTCGAGGAAGCAGTCAAAGAACAGGACTGTTTTGTCACGTCCATTACAGTCTACGAGTTGTTGTTTGGGGTTGCCCGCGCCAAACGGGAGATTAGTGAACAAGCCCTGCTAGAGACCATGACCGTTGTGCCGCTGGACGATGCGGCCGCCCGCCGGGCAGCCAGTTTGCATGCCGACTTGATTGGTCAAAACCAAGACATTGGAATCAAGGATGTGTCTATTGCCGCTATTTGCCTGGAACATTCACTGTCTCTCTTGACTCCCAACGTGCGGCACTTTATCCGTGTGCAAGGATTGAGGGTGCTTACACCACCCAACCTGCTTCCAGTTGGAGAGAGCGGGTAATTCGCATCATGTCTTCCCCTACCGACCTGATCGAAAAACTGACCGCCCTCAACGAGATCGCCGAGACGCTCAACCGCACGGTCGATATGGGCAATGCGCTGCAAGAGGCGCTGGAGCGGCTGGTTGAGCTGATGGGGCTGGAAACGGGCTGGATTTTCCTCAAGGACCCATCGGCCAAGAACCAGTGGGCGGGGCGGGGCTATGCGCTGGCCGCGCATCACAACCTGCCGCCCGCGATGGCCCTGGGCCGCGCCCGCGCCTGGAAGGGCGGCTGCCAGTGCCAGACCTTGTGCAACACCAACCAGCTCGCGCGTTCCTACAACGAGGTGCGCTGCTCGCGGCTGGCCAGCGGCGGCGGTAATCGCAACAACCTCGCCGTGCACGCCTCGGTGCCTCTGTGCTCCGGGGAGCGCGTGTTGGGCATCCTCAACGTGGCCGCGCCCGACTGGTCCGCTTTTAACGAGGTGGCGCTGGCGCTGCTGACCAACGCCGGCAGCCAGATCGGCATTGCCCTCGACCGCGCTCAACTCTTTGATCTGCTCCAGGAGCGACGTATTCACGAGCAGGCCGTTTTGCTGGAGCTGTCGAACCAATTGCTCAGTCGCCTCGACCCCGACGAGTTGATGTATTACCTGATCAAAGAAGTTCAGGCCCTCTTGGACGCCGACGCCTGTACCTTGTTGTTGCCCGACGAAGAGCCGGGCTATCTGGCCTTTCGCGCTGCCAGCGGCTGGTACACCGACCCGGTCGCCGATGGGCGCCGCGCCCCGGCCAACGAAGTCAGCGGGCCGGGCCTGGCGATGCAAACCCAGCAGCCTATCATGATAAGAGACCTGACGCGGGATGATCCCGCTCCGTGGCTGCCCGACTGGCTGCGCGACGAAGGCTTTCGCGGCCACGCCGTCATGCCGCTCATCGCCGAGGGCCAATCCATCGGGGCGCTGGTAGTGGATTCGCGCCGCCCCCGCGACTGGGACGAAAGCGAGGCCCGTTTCTTTCACCTGCTGGCGAACCAGGCTGCCATGGCCATCGAGCGGGCCCGCCTGCATCTAGAAGCGCTCAAACGCCAGCGCATGGTCGAAGAGCTGTCGGTGGCCCGTCAAATCCAGCTCAGCTTGTTGCCCAAAGCGCCGCCTGCAGTCCCCGGCTGGGAGTTTGCAGCGTTCTACCGCCCGGCGCGCTTGATTGGGGGCGACTTTTACGACTTTTACGATTTGCCCGAAAAACCTGCCCAATGGGGCGTGCTCATCGCCGACGTGGCCGATAAAGGCGTGCCATCGGCGCTATACATGGCCCTGTGCCGCACGGTGATCCGCACCACCGCCTTTAGCGGGCGCAGCCCGGCCAGCGCCCTGATGCGCGCCAACACGCTCATCTTGAAGGACAGCCAGGCCGACCTCTTTTTGAGCGCCTTTTACGCCAAGCTGGATGTGGATACCGGCCGGCTCATCTTTTGCAACGCCGGGCACAATCCGGCGCTGCTGTGGCGGGCCGCCGAAAACCAGTTCCACGAGCTGAGCACGCGCGGCATCGTGCTGGGCGCGTTCGAACAGATCGAACTGGAAGAGACCCGCGTGGACATTGCCCCCGGCGACGTGCTGGTTTTTTATACCGACGGCGTGACCGAGGCCATCAACCCCCAGGCGCAGGAATTTGGCGTGGAGCGTCTGCGCGGAATCATCGTGTCTACTGCCAGCGCCGGCGCCCAGCACATCCTGGACAGCATCGTGCAAACCGTAGACGAATTTGCCCAGGACGCGCCCCCCTTTGACGATTTGACGATGGTGGTGATCAAACGCCAATAAACCAGAACCCCGGTTTCTTGGGGAAACCAGGGTTCTTTCGTGCCCTTTGTGTTTCAAAGCAGCCCCCACCCCAAACTGGCCGCCAGCACCAGCGCCGCCAGAAACTCTATCGCAAAGCTCGGCGTGAGCGGATTCCGCGCCACCCGCCGGGCCACGGCCTGATACAGCCCCAACCCCACCACCGGGATGAGCAGCGGCAGGCCGCGCCAGGCCAGTGTGAGCACCAGCGCCGACGCGCCGATGAGAACCAGGCGCGGGGTGGGGGAGCGTCGCATCAGGCTGGGTGGGTCGAGCCACAGCGGCAGTGCAATCGAGAGCGCATACGTCGCCATCAGATACACGCTGGCGATCCACCAAATCGGGTCCGCCGATGTCCCAGCCAGACTCGCGCCGTCACGTTCGATCAGCACGACGACCGCCGCAATCGTCAGCCCATGCACGGCCTGGTCAACCAGAAACGGGAGGATGGGCGGCAGCGACAGGCGCGGTTCCAGCCGAATCTTGGACCCATCGGCGGCGGCGTGGACGGCCAGGATCAGCAACATCCCCGGCCACCACGTCTCGATTTTTCCCCAAACCACCGGCAACATCGCCAGTCCCACCAATCCCACGTGCAGGGCCAGCCCGGCCGGTGTGCGCTTGCGCCGCACCAGCCAGCCGTTCTGCAACACAAAGTCTCCTACCAGATGCGCCAGAATCAGACGGTAAAACATTTCCCCACCTCCCTAAAACATCGACAGTTCTTGGAGTTTTGCCGGGTCGAGCACACGGATGCGCACCCGCTCTACGTCTACGACGCCCTGCTCGCGCAGGCGGCTGAGGGCGCGATTGGCGCTCTCGCGCGTGGTGCCGGCCAGACTGGCGATGGCTTCTTGTGACAGGTCCATGTCGATCAGCACGCCGCCGGCCTGCTCCACGCCGTAACGCTCGGCCAGCTCCCACAGCTTGCGGGCCACGCGCTGCGGCACGTTGAGCGACATCAGTTCTTCGGCGCTCTCGGTCGTGCGGCGCAGGCGCTGGCTCAGCGTCTCGATCACGTGGACTGCTGTGCTCGGGCTGCTCAACAGATGGCTGTGAAAGACCTGCCGGTGCAGCACCAATACCTCGGTCGGCTCCATCGCTTCGACGCTGGCCGAGCGCGGCTCGCCGCTGAGCAGCGCCATCTCGCCGAAAAAATCCCCCCGGTCGCAAAAGGCCACCGACAATTCGTGTCCCTCGGGACTGAGCGTATAAATGCGCACCCGCCCCGAAACGACCACGAACAGACTGTCGCCCTCGTCGCCCTGGCGCAGGATGACCTGGCCCTTGTTATAGGTGCGCCGCTCTAGCGCGTGCGCCAGGGGCTGCAACTCGCCTTTGTACAAGTCGGAAAACAGGGGGATCCCCTTGAGCAGAGCCATTTTGTCTGTCACCTTCATCGTCCCGCAAGTTCCTTTCCCAAATTCTGACAGAAGTATAGCATAGCGCCGCTCTCGACGCTATGACGGGCGTCACAGATTGACCTGTAGTGCTCGCCGTGTTATGATAGCTTGAACACGATGAACAGAGAGGAGTGCAATGGGTTTTCTAAAACGACTGTTCGGTGGAGGCGAGTCGCACGACCCTGACGCGATCTGGTTGTACGTGCGCTGCGGTTATTGCGGGCAAAAGATGAAAATTCGAGTGGACCGGCGCTATGACCTGCGCCGCGACTACGAGTCTGGCGGCTTCAAGCTGGATAAAGAGATGATGGACGGCACGTGTTTTAGCTTGATGATGGCGCGGGTGCGCTTTGACGCCGGTTTCAAGATCGTCGCGCAGGAGTTGGAGGGGGGGACCTTTCTCACCCGTGAGGAGTACGAGTCCGACGTGCGACGCGACGTGCGACGCACCTGAGAGGTGCGT
>DAOTXN010000078.1:0-21520 GCA_034435435.1 Anaerolineae bacterium
CCCCTAGCCCTGAGCGCAGCGAAGGGTCGCGGGTGCGTCGCACGTTTTTCTACCCATACAGCGCCTTGAGCGTGTTGTACACCCAGCTCATCTCGCTCTTGGCATAGTGGGCCGACAGATGCCGCAGTAGGGCCACGCGCTCGGCCGGGTCAATGCCCGATTCGGCCACCTGCTGTTTTAGCCACTCCTGACGGGCCTGTTCGATCATAAAGTCCTGCCACACGCGCTCGACCAGTTTGCGCTGACCTTGCACCTCCAGCGCGTCGAAATCCTTCTCCAACTCGGCCAGCAGCGGTTCGATCGCCGGGTCTGCCGCCGGGTCGTGCCCACCTTCCAGCAGCTTGAGAATCGCCTGCTGAATGTGCTCTTTGCCGATATGCTGGTCGGGCTGAAAGTGGATTTCTTCGATCGAGGGCGGTTTGCACTTGAAATAGGTCGCCGTGCGCGGCGTGGACAGCATGAGCACCGCGCCCTCTTCCACGTAGGTCTCTTCTCCGGCGGCCAGGTTGCGCCGCTCCATCTCGGCCTGCCAGCGCCGGTAGGCCGAGACCAGCGCCTCGGCGCTCGGCTCAACCACCTCGATGGAGGGGATCAGGTCCAGGCCGTAACGGTGGGCCAGGTCGGCCAGCAGGCGGTAACTGGCGACCTTGCGCTCGCGGATGACGGTGTGCAGCGTCAGCGCCAGAGGCGTGTCGTAGCGGATCAGGTGCGGATTGCGATAGCCCCACAGCTCAAAAGCCAACACTACGTTTTGCTCGCGCACGGCCCGCTCCACGGGCGTTCGGTCGGGCAGCGCCTCGGCCAGCAGCGCGTTCCAATCGCCCCAGCGGCTGTGGCCGAGCACCGGCAGCAGGCGCGTGCGCGGGATGATTTCCAGCGCCTGATTTTGTTTATCTCGCAGCGCATAAAAGATGATGCACGTGCCATCCAGCTTCAGGTTGAAACGAGCGTCCACGATGTTCTGAGGCGCCGATATGACCAGTCGCGTGCCGTCGGGATGGCGCTCGTAGGGATAGGAAATTTTGGGCATGGCCGGGATGAATTCCAGGCGTTCCTCGCCCGCCAATTGAGTCACGGCCAGCGTCCCCAGCCAGGCGCTCTCCTGCCGGCACACGTATCCAGCAAAGGGGATACCTCCCGGCGAAGTCACTTGAAAAGCGTTCCAGTGCTTGGGTCCGACGCCGCTGATCTGTACAATGGTCTCTAACACGATCTACCACCTTTCTGGGTTGACCCTATCACCGTCGTCTGGTTGCCACACGGTGGACGCTGGTTCATCCGACGCCAGGTAACGGGAAAAAAGGGCATAGAGTTCGTGCGGCGCGGCGATGGCGCCAACGGGCCAGTCCAACCCGGCCGGATAGAGCATAAAGGGTTTTTCCTGCGGCCCGCCCAACCCACCGTGGGCGCCGATCTGGTCTTCAAATGTGACCACCCCGCCGTCCTTCCAGGCCCCCAGCAGCATCAGATCGCCAGAGTGGGGAAACGCGGCCACGTCGGCTATGCGTTTCGCCTGGGTGTGTAGATGGTGCAACCCGGCCAACGGATGGCTGCCGTGCAGCCGATAGCTGTCGCCGCGCACGGTCAGCGTGCCCCCGCGCCCCAGCATCACCGTCTCGTCGCCTTCGCGCCCCACCACCAGCCCGATACCCGCATGCTCGATCAGCCGGGTCAGCAGCGCCGGGTACAGCAACGCCACTTCGCTCAGGTTGAGGCGTTGCTCCGACACATTAAAGTAGACGTGGGCCAGCGGTCCCGACACCCGCACGGCCACGTCGCTATGGTGAGCCAGGTCCCACGGCTCCTGCTCAGGGTCGTGCACCCAGGGCATGCGCCGGCTGAGAACCTCGCGCATAGCCCGCACCACGTTGGCGTTGCGCGGGGACAGCCGCTCCTCCAGCCCGCGCAGCTCTTCCAACAAATAACGCGCTTGCACCAGCGCGTGACCGGGGGCGCTCCACCGCTCATCCAGCAGCAACGGCGCGCCGATTTGCTGCACGATATAGTCGCCCAGGCTGAGACCGAACCTGTCCTTGAACGGCGTCGCGGGCGACATGCCGTGGTCCGATAGAATAAACAGGTCGTAAGGACGTCCGTAGCGTTGGAGCGTTTTGACGATCTGACCGATCTGCCGGTCAATATTTTTGATGGTCTTGAAAGCGGCTGGGTGGGTGGGACCAACGTGATGGGCTATCTCGTCATAAGTGACGTTGTTGACGTAAATGGCCGGCGCGCCGCGATAGATGTCCATCTGCACGCCAAAGGTAATGATCTCCTGGAACAAAACCTGCAAGATGTGCGCCATCGGTGAGAGCAGATCGAAAGGACGGTAGACGCTGGGGCGAAAAATCGCCAGCACGCGCCGGCCCACGTCGAGCAAATAGTTCCACAGCGCCAGCCGCACCACCCGCCACACGCGCAGCGGGCTGAACAGAAAGAGTAATATGAATCCCAGGCCGCGCACGCCTTCAAAAAAACGCGGCGGGCGCATGGCGCTGAGCGTAAACACGGCCCACTCGGCGCCGCCGTCGAACATATTGTAATAGCTGGCCCCGCCGGTGAGGATACCTGGCCGCCCATCGGCCACCTGCTTTTGCAACGCCTGCACCGTGGCCGGGCGCTTGCACACCAGCGCGCGGCGCTGGGCCTTGTCGTACCAGCGAAAGCCGGGGATGTCCCAGTTCTGGCCGAACATAATGGCCGCTTGAATAGCCGGGGTCGTGCTGGGAAAACCGCACTGCCAGGCCGCCAACCGCAGTTGCCCGGCGGCGATGAGACGCTTGATGTGCGGCGCTGCGCCGCGCGCGATGGCCTGCACCAGGTGGTCGTGAGCCAGGCCGTCAATCTGCAAGATGACAAAGCCACGCCTGGCCGCCTCGCCATCCAGCCCGGTCGGCGCCTCACGCCCCATGTGGCGGGCCAGTGCATCATAGCGCCGCCGATGGATTTTGCGAGCCAGCGCCCGATACCCATCCACCACCCTGCGGATCAACCAATCCACTTGCTCCCTACTCCTTACTCCCCACCCCATCCAATGCCAACGCCAATGCCCCTAGCAATCCCGCATCGTCCCCTAGCGCCGCCGGCACAATGTCCACCCCTGCGTGGTACTGCGGGATGAGCGTCCGGCGGCGCACTGTGCGGCGGATGGGTTTGAACAACAACTCCCCCGTCTGTGACACACCGCCCCCCAGCACAAAGCGCTGCGGATTGAACAGGTGCATCAGGTTAACGACGCCGATGCCAATGTAACGCCCGGCCTGGTCGAGCAATTTACGGGCCACCTTGTCGCCCTGGGCCGCCGCTTCGCCCACACTTTTGCTGTCCACCTGGGCCACGTCGCCCCCCGCGGCGGCCAGAATCGCCGGGGCGCGCCCGTGCGCCGCCAGTGTTTGGGCCTGGTGGCCGATGGCCGTGCCGCTGGCGAGCGCCTCCAGGCAGCCCCGGTTGCCGCAGCCGCACAACGGCCCACCCGGCTGGATGACCATGTGCCCGATTTCCCCGGCCAGTCCCCTGGCCCCGACAAAAAGCTTGCCGCCGGTCACAATGCCCCCGCCGATGCCGGTGCTGATGGTCATGTAAATCATGTCCTCCACACCTCGCCCGGCGCCGTAGCGGTGCTCCCCCAGCCCGGCCAGGTTGGCGTCGTTGCCCACGAACACGGGCAAGTCAAAACGGGCGCTCAAAATATCGCGCACAGGCACGTGATCCCAACCGGGCAGGTTGGGCGCTCCCATCACAATGCCCTTGAAGGGGTCCAAGGGGCCGGGGGCCAGCATGCTGATCGCCCGCAGCGGGTCGTCTGAAGGCCATATCTCCTGCGCCGCCTGGCACACTCGTTCCAACACAGCTTCGGGGCCGCGCTCGGCGCGCGTCTTTTTCTTGACCCGTCGGTGAATGGTTCCGTCGGACGTGCACAGGGCCGCCCGCAATTGTGTGCCGCCCAGGTCAATGGCGATGATCCAGTCGGTGGTCATAGTGCGCTCCTTTTTAACCACGGATTTCACGGATTTCACGGAGGATTGTGCCGGTGAGTATAGCAATCTTTGGCCGATTTGTCACGCGACCCTCACACAGGCTTCGTGGCGACCGTTGACGGAACGGACCATTCAAGGTAAGATTGGCCGCACAACCGCGAGGAGGGGAGAGGATGCAAGTCACCGTCAACCGTACCAGCTTGGAATTGGCTCAGAGCGACATCACCGGCATGGAGACCGACGCCATCGTCAACGCGGCCAACGAACACCTGGCGCACGGCGGCGGCGTGGCGGGGGCTATCGCGCGGCGAGGCGGTCCGGCCATCCAGCGCGAGAGCGACGCCTGGGTGCAAAGGCACGGGCGCGTCCCCCCCGGCTCGGCGGCCATCACTGGCGGCGGGCAACTGCCCGCTCGCTACGTCATCCACGCCGTCGGGCCGATTTATGATAGAACTAACCCGTCGCGCTCGGCGGAGCTGCTGGCCTCGGCGGTGCGCAGTAGCCTGACACTCGCCGACGCGCACGGATTGAAGAGCATCGCCTTGCCTGCCATCAGCGCCGGCATCTTTGGCTACCCGTTGGAGGCGGCGGCGCGAGTGATACTTGCGGCGACGGTCGAATATCTGGAAGGCGAGACAGGGCTGGAGCGGGTGGTCTTTTGTTTGTTCGGGCAACCCGCGTTTGAGGCGTTTGTGCAGGCACTATCTGGGATTCGGGATTCGTAAATTCGTCCTTCGTCTAACAAAGGAGTGAAATTAATGCGCATTCTCATCACTGGCGGGGCCGGATTCATCGGCTCACATCTGTGCGACCGGCTGCTGGCCGACGGCCACACCGTCATCGCGATGGACAATCTCAGCACGGGCAATGTGGACAACATCGCTCACCTGGCCGGGCATGCACGGTTCAAGTTTATCCATCACGACGTGACCGACTATATTTTCGTCGAAGGCGCGATAGACGCCGTGTTACACCTGGCTTCGCTGCCCAGCCCGGTGGATTATCTCAACTTTCCCATCCAGACCCTCAAGGTCGGCGCGCTGGGCACACACAAGACGCTGGGCCTGGCGCTGGAAAAAGGGGCCAAGTTTTTGCTGGCCAGCACGTCAGAGGTGTACGGCGATCCGCTGGTGCACCCGCAATCCGAAGACTATTGGGGCAACGTCAACCCCATCGGCCCGCGCGGCGTGTACGATGAGAGCAAGCGCTTCGCCGAGTCGCTCACGATGGCGTATCACCGTTATCACGGCATAGACACGCACATTGTACGCATCTTTAATACGTATGGGGCGCGCATGCGCCTGGACGACGGGCGGGTGGTGCCCAATTTTATCTGCCAGGCCTTGCGCGGTGAGCCGCTCACAGTATACGACGACGGCAGCCGCACGCGCTCTTTTTGCTACGTCAGCGACCTGGTCGAAGGCATGGTGCGCCTGCTGCACTCGGACGTGCACGAGCCGGTGAACATGGGCAACCCGTGCGAGATGACCGTCCTCGAGTTTGCCCAGGCGGTGTTGGAGGTGGTCGGCAGCCGCTCAGAAATCGTCTTTATCCGCCCCACCGACGAACGCACCGCCGACGACCCCAAAATCCGCCAACCCGACATCACCCGCGCCCGGCAATTGCTGGGCTGGGAGCCAACAGTGCCGCTGCAAGAGGGGTTGGCGCACACAGCCGAGTTTTTCCGCCGCCGGCTGGGATTGTAGGACGAATCGCCCGGTAAAAATGTATCGTTTTCAGCGCCAACTCACCTGGAATTCGCCCCTATTCTACGCCGTGCTGCTCGGCGTGACCGGACTGTACGGGCTGGCGCTGGCCCGGCTGTCGCTGCTCAACGCCTTCTTGCTGGTCTTTTTCAGCCTGGTGGGTGTGGGCGCGCTCGTCGAGCCGTTAATCGGCCTGCTGGCGACGCTCTTTTTGGGCCTCCTGTGGGCCTGGCTGCGGGCCGAGTTGCCGGCCGTCCCTCCACTCATCGCCATGCCCGTGCTGGCCCTCACGCTGGCGGCCTGGCTGGCTCGCGGCGCGGCGCGGCGAGACATCCGCCTGCGGACGCCGCCGCTCTTGTTTCCTCTGCTCTTGTTTATCGGCGCGGCGGCAGTTTCGCTGTGGGATGCCGTCGAGTTGCAAGTTTACGGCATACCGGAATTGCTCAAATGGCTGCAAATCCTGGCGCTGTTCTGGCTGGTGGTGGATCGCGTGGACGAGCGCCGGCTGGCGTGGCTGGTGGGAGGGCTGCTGTTCATCGGCGCGTTTCAAGCCATCCTCGGCTTGTGGCAATTCGGCCTGCGCGGCGGCGGCCCCGCGCATTACGCCATTCTCGGCGGACGCTTTTTCCGCGCCTACGGCACATTCGAGCAACCCAACCCGTATGCGGGTTTTTTGGGGCTAATCTTTGCGTTGGGGGTGGGTATATTGGGGAATGGGTATATTGGGAAATTGGGCATTGGTAGGTTGGGAACCACTTTACCACTTTACCACTTTATCAATTTGCCAATTACCATCCTAATCGGCGCTGCGCTCACGGCCAGTTGGTCACGCGGGGCCTGGCTGGGGGCGGCCGCGGCCGGGTTGGTGATGCTGGCGGCATTGCCTCGTCGGGTCTGGCTGGGCGGCGGACTGCTGGCGTTGGTGCTGGTGGGTACGCTGGGGCTGGACGTGGTGGGTTTGCTGCCCGCGTCGGTGTCGGCCCGGCTGACCGGTTTTACCGAGTATATTCACTTTCAAGACGCGCGCGGCGTGGGCATCAACGAGGCCAATTACGCCGTCATCGAGCGGCTGGCCCACTGGCAGGCGGGGTTGGACATGTGGCGGGCCAACTATTGGAACGGCGTGGGCTTTGGCGATTACGAGCCGGCCTATCCCGATTATCGCCTGCTCAACTGGCCCATCGCATTGGGGCACGCGCACAACTATTATTTGAACGTCGCCGCTGAGACGGGCGTCATTGGCCTGGCGGCGTATCTTTTGCTGTGGGGGGCCGTTTTCTGGCAGACCTGGCGCGCCACGCGCCGGCTGGATGGCTGGCAGCGCGGGCTGGCCATCGGCTTGTTGGGGGCCTTTACCCATCTCAGCGTGCATCAACTGTTCGACAACCTGTACGTCAATAACGTCCATCTCTTCATCGGCGTGATGTTGGGGATGGTCGCCGTTTTACACCAAATTCCGAATCGAGGCAAAAAATGACCCATGCACCAGACTCTGCCCAGCACTACCGTCGTGGACGCACCCTGTTTGCGTTGGGTTTTGGCTATTTTATTGACCGGGGCGAAGAGCAGACCATGGCGGTGCTCTCACCCATCCTCGAAGATCTGTGGTTGCTCAGCAAAAGCCAGCTAGGGTTAATCACCACGCTGCGCACCATCGCTCAGACGGTGAGCGGACCGTTTTGGGGCTACGCCGCCGACCGTTATTCGCGCAAGCGCATCCTCGTCTTTGGCACCGGCGTGTGGGGCTTGTGGACGCTGTTGTGCGGCCTGCTGACCAATTTCGGGCAATTGCTGGTCATCCGCGCCATCGCCGGGCTGGGCCTGGGCTGTCTGATGCCGGCCTCCTTTTCGCTGCTGGCCGACCATTTTGCGCCCAATCAGCGCGGGCGGGCATTGGGCCTGATCGGTTTTACCGGGTTGATGGGGGTGGTCATTAGCGTGGCCGGGCTGGGTCTGGTGGCGACCGAGGCCCTATGGCGCTGGGGCTTTATCAGCCTGGGGTTGTTTAGCGTCCTGTCGGGCGGGCTGGTGTGGTGGCTGGTAGACGAGCCGCCGCGCGGCGCCGCCGAGCCGGAGCTGGCCGGCTTGATGACCCACGCCGACGAGGTTCGTTTCGCCATCCATTGGCGCGACGTCCTCAGTGTGCTGCACATCCCCACCATCTGGGTGGCGGTTCTCCAGGGAATTTCAGGAACTATGCCCTGGGTAGTGATGGGCTTTTTCCTCATCAATTGGATGAACGAAGAGCTGGGTTTTTCGGTGGAGCTGAACTTTGATGACCTGACCCACAGCGCGCCGCTGTTTTTCGCCGCCATCGTCGTCGGCGCGGCCATCAGCAACTTCCTGGGCGGGGTCATCGGCGACTGGGCCGAGCGGGTCAGCCCCAACTATGGGCGGGCCGCCATCGGCCAGTTCTCGGTGTTCAGCGGCGTGCCGCTCAGCTACGTCTTGTTCAGCCAGGCCGAGCACATGACGGTGGGCCAGCTTTTTGGCCTGTGCTTCTTTACCGCGTTTATGATTGGCTGGCCGGGGCCTGGGGCCAAAGAACCGATGATGCAGGCGGTGGTGCCGCCAGAGATGCGCAGCAGCGCCTGGTCGGTCACCAACGTCATCGAGGGGGGCCTGTCGGCTTCGGCCGGCCTCATCGCCGGCGCGCTGGCCGACCGCATCGGCTTTACCAACGCTCTGCTGTGGACCATCCCGTTCCCGTGGCTGATCTGCGGCGCGCTTTTTAGCCTGTTCTATTTTACCTACCCCAAAGACGCGGCCAGACTACGGGCGCAGATGGCCGCCCGCCGCGCCGAGCTGACGGCGGCGCGTGGTGAGACTGGATAGTTGGACGCGCCAGCCGGATTATGTTACAATATCGAGAGAGAGCAGTCAATGACCCTCGACGAACTCACTCAAGCCATGCACGCCTTTGTCGGCGGACAGGGCTGGTACGCCCCCAACTCGCCCAAGCCGCAGACGCCCAGAAACATCGCCTGCTCGCTGGTTATCGAGGCGGCCGAGGTGCTGGAGCACTTTCAGTGGTCCGAACATACCCCAGACCTGGACGACCTGGCTGGCGAGCTGGCCGACGTGGCCCTGTATTTGCTACAACTGTCCAGCGTGACCGGAATCAACCTGCAACAGGCCATAATAGACAAGCTGGCCCTCAACGCCACGCGCACCTGGCCCGCGCCCTGCGAGGAGGAGTAGGGCCGTGAAAATCCTGGCCGTCAGCGACAAGGTGATGGATGCCATCTATTCACCTTCCATCCAGGACAATTTTGGCAGCGTGGACCTGGTCATTGCTTGCGGCGACCTACCGTTTTATTACCTCGAATTCATCATCTCCTCGCTCAACGTGCCGTGCTATTTCGTGTATGGCAACCACGACGATAATTTCCGGCTCACGCTGGATGGTCCCACCGCTATCCATCCTCCGGGATGGGTCAATCTGGATGAGCAGGGCGCGTGCGCCAAAGGGCTGTTGCTGGCGGGTCTCGAAGGCAGCCTGCGCTACCGCCCCGACGGCGTGCATCAATACACCCAGACCGACATGCGCTGGAAAGCCTTGCGCTTGCTGCCCCGGCTGCTGACCAATCGCTTGCAGCACGGGCGCTATCTGGACATCCTGGTGGCCCACTCGCCTCCTTTTGGCATTCACGATGGCCCGGATTATCCGCATGTAGGGTTCCAGGTTTTCTGCACGCTAATGGAGCGTTTTCGACCGCGCTACCTGCTGCACGGCCACAAACACATCTACGGCCCAGAACCAACATGGACCACCTTTTGTGAGACCCAGGTGGTGAACGTCTATCCCTACCGGGTGATCGAGATCGACGAGGGCAAAAATGAGTGCGCTGGTTGAGGAAAAAGCCCGCTCTGCTTTTCAGCGCGCCCGCCGCAAAGCCTTCTGGCGGCAGGTGTGGGCCACGCTGCGCGGCCAACCCAACGAGCTGCTTTCCTACGAACAGGTGCGCGAAAAGCTCCACCTGGCCGGCATGATCTATCGCGGCGTGCAGGCCGTGCCGCTGGCGCGTATCATCGGCAGCGTAGATCGCTACCGCGATTTTGACCGCGCCTTCCTGCCTTCCCAAGACTACACCGCCGAGCGCTGGCGCAGTATCGGACGCGCGTTCTACAACACTGTCAGCCTGCCGCCGGTCAAGCTCTATCAGATCGGCGACGCCTATTTCGTCTTTGACGGCAACCATCGCGTCTCGGTGGCCCGCGAGTTGGGCATAGAGTTCATCGACGCCGAAGTGACCGAATGCCACACCCGCGTACCGGTGGGGGCCGACCTGCAGGCCGAGGACCTGGAGATCAAAGGTGAACAGGCCGAGTTTCTGGAGCGGACCAATATCGACCGGCTATGCTCGGACCACGGCATCGAGTTTACCATCGCCGGCGCGTACCAGCGTTTGCTGGAGCATATCGCCGTGCACCGCCACTTTAAGGGATTGGAATGGCAGCGCGAGGTTCCCGAACACGAAGCCGTGGTGGATTGGTACGAGTATATCTACACTCCCATCGTTGAGGCCATCCGCCAGGAGAACATCCTGGCCGATTTCCCCGGCCGCACCGAGGCGGACCTGTATCTGTGGATTGTAGATCACCTGCATTTCCTACGCGAAGAATTGGGACCTCAAGTCAGTCCAGCAGAGGCGGCCGCCGATTTCGAAAAACACCACACGCCCAAACCGCCGCTCAAGCGGGCCTTACAAGCCGCGCAAAACTTGATCGAAGAACTGACCGGTGATGACAACGACGTGAAACGTGAGGAGTGAAGCGTGAAACGTGATTCACGTCTCACTCCTTACTCCTCACTTCTCACTCCTCACGCTTCACGTCTTCACACAGGAGCACACCATGACCAAAATCTATGCGCTGGCCAACCAAAAAGGCGGCGTCGGCAAAACGACCACCGCCGTCAATCTGGGCGCCTATCTGGCCCAGGCCGGCAAGCGGGTGCTCATCGTGGACGGCGACCCGCAGGCCAACGCCACCTCCAGCCTGGGGCTGGACAAATCGCAGGTCGAGACCAGCGTCTACGACGCGCTGGTGCGCGACGCGCCGTTGAGCAAAGTCATTTTGCGCAGCCCCGAGTTGGGACTATACCTCGCGCCCAGCTCCCCGGCGTTGGCCGGGGCCGAAGTCGAGCTGGTCGGCGTGCTGGCCCGCGAATATCGGCTGCGCCAGACGCTCGAACCGGTGGCGGCGCCCTACGATTACGTATTCATTGACTGTCCGCCCAGCCTGGGCCTGCTCACCGTCAACGCGCTCACCGCCGCCGACGACGGCGTCATCATCCCGGTGCAGTGCGAATATCTGGCCCTGGAGGGGCTAAGCCAGCTTTATCACACTGTCGAGTTGGTGCGGGCGCGCCTGAACCCCAACCTCAAGGTGCGCGGTTTTTTGATGACCATGTTTGACGGGCGCACCAACCTGGCCCAGCAAGTCGTAGACGAAGTGCGGCGGCATTTCGGCAGCCGCGTGTTCAACTCGGTCATCCCGCGCAGCGTGCGGCTGGGTGAGGCGCCCAGCCACGGCCAGCCGATTTGCACCTACGCGCCCCGCTCGACCGGCGCCATCGCCTACGCCGCCCTGGCCCAAGAGCTTCTGGCGGGAGATAGCGGCTGAGCAGCGGGTGTGTTGCTATGACTTTTTACACACGTGACTGATGATTTTTAACACTTGGACATTCGCCGATAGCAAGGTACACTAGGGCCACAAACTGGCGGTATTCAAGTCTATGTTTCTGACATCCCCAAATGTGAACAAGAGTATATTTGCGCTCAGAAAAACGGCGCGTATGCAAACGCGCCCTACCGTAGGGCGGGTTTCTTACCCGCCTCTTGAAACTGGCTCGTCAGAAAAACGGCGCGTATGCAAACGCGCCCTACCGTAGGGCGGGTTTCTTACCCGCCTCTTGAAACTGGCTCATCAGAAAAACGGCGCGTATGCAAACGCGCCCTACAGATTGGTTCATCAGCGACGAGAGGAGAGCAAATTCATGGCTAAAGGATGGGTCTATGTAGATGAGAACCGCTGCAAGGGGTGCAGTCTATGTGTGGACGCCTGCCCGCAGCACGTTTTGGCGTTGAGCACCGACCGGTTCAACGCCAAGGGCTATCGCCCGGTAGAGCTGGTGGAACCCGCAGGCTGCACCGGCTGCGCAGTGTGCGCTATCATCTGCCCAGACGTGGTCTTTACCGTGTATCGTGAGGCGCGCAAAAAGGTCGCGTCCCAGCAGGCGGCAGCGTAGGCGATGTCCTGAGCTTGCCGAAGGAAGGAAAATATGGCAAAAGAGTTACTCGAAGGCAACGCCGCCATCGCCGAGGCAGCCATCCGCGCCGGAGTAGAGGCTTATTTCGGCTATCCCATCACGCCCCAGACCGAGGTGTTGGAGGTGCTATCCAAGCGCCTGCCGGAAGAGGGGCGCGCGTTCTTACAGGCCGAGAGCGAGGTGGCTTCGATCAACATGGTGTACGGCGCGGCCTGCACCGGCGCGCGGGTGATGACTTCTTCTTCCAGCCCCGGCATCAGCCTGATGCAAGAGGGGCTATCCTACATCGCCTGCTCCGAAGTGCCCGCCGTAGTGATCAACGTGATGCGCGGCGGACCAGGATTGGGCAACATCCAGCCCTCACAGGGCGACTATTTCCAGGCCGTCAAGAGCGCCGGGCACGGCGACTATCACAACCTCGTCCTGGCCCCTTCGACCGTGCAAGAGTGCATTGATCTGGTCATGCTGGCGTTCGATCTGGCCGACCGATATCGCACGATTTGCATGGTCGTGGCCGACGGCAACATCGGCCAGATTATGGAGCCAGCCGAGTTGCCCCCCTATCGCCCGGTGCGCACCAAAGCGGAGCGGGAAAAGTACGCCTGGACGCTGACCGGCGCGCGAGGGCGCAACCATCGCATCATCTCTTCACTCTATCTGGATCCGGACGAATTCGAGGCGGTCAACCAGCGCCTGCAGGCCAAGCTGCGCGAGATCGAAAAGAACGAGGTGCGCTACCAAGACTTGGCGGTGGACGACGCCGATTTTCTGCTCATCGCCTTTGGCACGGTGGGGCGCATCTGCCAGACGGTCGTGCGCCAGGCCCGCGCCGCCGGGATGAAGGTGGGCTTGCACCGCCCCATCAGCCTGTGGCCCTTCCCGGCGGCCCGCATCGCCGAGCTGGCCCAACAGGCAAAAGGTATCCTGGTGGTCGAGATGAACGCCGGACAGATGCTCGAAGACGTGCGGTTGGCCGTGGAGGGGCGCGTACCCATCCGTTTCTACGGCCGGATGGGTGGCCTGGTCCCATTCCCCGACGAGATTCTGAGCGAGCTGGACAGGTTCTCGGCAGAGATAGGCTAGATCTAGCGCAGAGCACGCAGAGAACGCAAAGCATGATTGGGAAGAAACTCAGCGACCTCTGCGTTCTCTGCGGTAAAAGATAGGAGTACACAAAATGAAACATCCGATTCCCGAACCACCGGCAGGGATGGAAGTCGTCTACCGGCGACCAGAGTCGCTATCGGAAAAAGATACCCACTATTGCCCCGGCTGCACCCACGGCGTCATTCACCGCTTGGTGGCCGAAGTGCTGGATGAACTGGAGGTGCGCGAGCGGGCCATCGGCATCGCGCCGGTGGGGTGTTCGGTGCTGGCGTATAACTATTTCGACGTGGACTTTGCCGAGGCCGCCCACGGTCGCGCCCCGGCTATGGCCACCGGCGTCAAGCGCACCAACCCCGACAACGTGGTCTTTACCTATCAAGGCGATGGCGACCTGGCCTCCATCGGCCTGGCCGAGATCGTGCACGCCGCCAACCGGGGCGAGCTGATCACGGTCATCTTTGTCAACAACGCCATTTACGGCATGACTGGCGGGCAGATGGCCCCCACGACACTGCCAGGCCAGGTGACCACGTCGTCGCCCACCGGCCGCGACGTCGAGATGGCCGGCTTCCCCATGCGCATGGCCGAGATGTTAGGCGGGTTGCCCGGCGTAGCTTACATCACCCGCCAGCAAGTGGCCGACGTGGCCGGTATTCGCAAAACCAAAAAGGCGATTGCGATGGCCTTTCGCACCCAAATCGAAGAGCTGGGTTTTTCGATGGTCGAGATTCTCTCCACCTGCTCTACGAACTGGGGTTTGACGGTGTCCGACTCGATGAAGTGGGTCAAAGAGCACATGATCCCCTACTATCCGGTGGGCGACACCTGCGTCAGCGACATGATGAAAGACTGGAGGTAGCGGCCATGGCAAACACGTATGAAGTGATTATCTCCGGGTTTGGTGGGCAGGGCACACTCTTTGGCGGGCAGGTGTTGGCCTACGCCGCGATGGACGCCGGCAAGCACGTGACCTGGATCCCCTCTTATGGGCCAGAGATGCGCGGCGGCAAGGCCCGCTGCACGGTGGTGATCTCGGACGACGACATCGGCTCGCCCATCGTGCGCCGGCCCACCTCGGCCATCGTGATGAACATCCCCTCTTTTGAAGCTTACGAGCCGGCGGTCTTGCCGGGCGGCGTGCTGGTGATCAACAGCTCGCTGGTAGACTTGAGCAGCCAGCGCGACGACATCGCCGTGCTGTACATCCCGGCGACGGACACGGCCACCGAGATGGGCAACCCGCGCGTGGCGAACATGATTTTGCTGGGCGCGTGGGCGGCGGCCACGGGCATCATCACAGCGGAACAATTGGCGCAGGCCGTGGCCGATCACCTGCCGCCGCACCGCCAAAAGCTGGTGCCCCTCAACCAGGCCGCGCTGCGCCGGGGAGTCGAGCTGGCCGGTTTCCGGGAGCAGTTGGAAGCGGCGGCGATGTAAACTTGACATACCGATAACCACTCTAACAAAACGTTAACGTTTTTCAGGCTCGTTCTAACATCCGTCTTATACCACTCGAGTATGATAATGAGACGTAACGATCTATTGGTCAGCGGAGAAGAGAATGCCAGCATACATCTATCAGTGCCCGGCGTGCGGGGCGCGCTTTGAGACGCAACGCCGCTTTGGAGAACCCCACCCTACCCTATGCCCACACGGACATACGGGGGTGCAGCGCGTTTTTGCGCCTCCCATCGTCATCTTTAAAGGCTCGGGCTTTTACGTCACCGACAATGGCCGCAACGGCCTGGTGAGCCGGCGCAAAGACAAAACGGCGTCAGAAACAAGCCAGGAGACCGCCAAAACGGAAAAAACGGAGAACAACGTATGACCGGCACAACTCAAGCCGAATCGCACGAATTTCGAGCCCAGGTTCAGCAACTGCTGCACATTCTGGCCCACTCGCTCTACACCGACCGCGAGATTTTCCTACGAGAGCTGATCTCTAACGCCTCCGACGCCCTTAACCGTATGCAGTTCGAGCTGCTCACCAACCGCGATGTGCGCGACCCTGAAGCCGAGCTGGCCGTTCGCCTGAGCTTCGACGAACAAGCCAAAACCCTCACCATCGCCGACACCGGCATCGGTATGAATCGGGACGAGTTGGTTGAAAACCTGGGTACCATCGCCCAGTCGGGGGCGCGAGCGTTTCTGGAGAGCCTGCAGGCCGACCAGCGCTCCACCGACGTGATCGGCCAGTTTGGCGTGGGGTTCTACTCGGTCTTTATGGTGGCCGAAGAGGTGCGTGTGACCTCGCGCTCCTACCGGCCCGCCGACGATGCCTGGACCTGGGTGTCGCAGGGCCAGAACACCTTTTCGGTCGAGCCGGCCACCCAATCCGGGCGGGGTACGGTCATCCAGATCAAGCTCAAAGACGACGCGGCCGAGTTCGCCCAGGGCTACCGGCTGGAGCAAATCGTCAAAAAGCACTCCGATTTCGTCGCTTTTCCCATCTACCTGGTGACGAGAGACGGCGACGAGACCAAAGAGCGGGTGATCAACCAACGCACGGCCCTATGGCGTCAGTCGCCTCAAGAGGTCGCCGACGACCGTTACACAGACTTTTACCGCCAGCTCACTCTGGATTTTGAACAGCCGCGCCTCCACCTGCACATCGTCACAGACGCGCCCGTGCAGACATACGCCGTGCTATATGTGCCCGCAAAACGGGAGCGAGGCTTTCTGAGCCTGCGCACCGATCACGGCCTCAAACTCTACTCGCGCAAAATTCTCATTCAGGAATACAACAAGGACCTTCTGCCCAACTATTTGCGCTTCGTAGAAGGTGTGGTGGACTCGGAGGACTTGCCGCTCAACATCTCGCGCGAGTCGGTGCAGGCCAGTCTGGTGATGAACCGCATCGGACGCGTCCTGCGCAAACGGCTCATCGGCGAGCTGGAGGAGATGGCCCAAAAGCGCCCCACAGACTACTCGGCGTTTTGGCGCGAGTTCGGCGCGTTCATTAAAGAGGGCATCGCCACCGACCCGGCCAGTCACGCCGATCTGGTCAAGCTGTTGCGCTTTCATTCGTCCCACGACGGCGATGATTTGGTCTCGCTGGCCGAATACGTCGCGCAGATGGGCGAGGACCAAAAAGCTATCTATTACATCCTGGGCGAAGACCTGGCTTCGGTCGCCAGCAGTCCACATTTGGACTATTTCAAGGCCCACGAAATTAAAGTGCTGTACCTGGTCGATCCCATCGATAGCTTTGCCGTGATGGCGCTGCGTGAATTCGAAGGCAAGCCACTCAAAAACGTGGACGACGCCGATTTAGAGTTACCAAAAGCGGAAAAAATCGAGGAAGCTGCCGAGACGCTCCCTCAAGCCGACCTGGACCGGCTCATCGAACGCTTCAAAAGTGTGTTGAGCGAACGTGTGACCGAGGTGCGTGAGTCCAAGCTGCTCACCGATAGCCCGATTCGACTGGTCTCGCCCGCCGACGACCCGGCGCGCGAGATGCAGCGCGTGCGTCGCTTGCTCAACCAGGATTACGAGGCGCCCAAAAAGATAGTGGAAATTAACCGCCGCCACCCGCTGGTGCGCGATCTGGCCCAACTGGTCGCCGGCCGGCCTAACGAAGCACTGATCGATCCGGCCATCGAGCAGCTGTACGAAAACGCCCTACTGCTGGAGGGATTACACCCCAACCCGGCCGGGATGGTGGCGCGGGTGCAAAAGCTGCTGGAACGGGCCGCAGCAGCGCTGGTGGGGTAGCGCGATGTGCGACGCACCTTTTTAGACCAGCCTGTTTCCGTCACTGCTCCAATTCGGCGCGCAGGCGGGCCGCCTCGGCCTCGGCAGCGTCAGCGCGTTCAGCTTCGACCCGCTCCACCCACAGCCTATCCACGTCGAGCAGCACCCGGTCGCCAGTGGCGATCTGGTCAATGGCAACCCGGTCCAGCATCGGAATCTCGCTGATGATGGCCCCCACAGCCACAATCGGCTCGCTCTCGGCGTTCACCATCGCCGCCGGCGCGACGCCATTCTTTTTCAGCCGGTACAAAATATAGCTGCCCACTGTGCTGCCCTTGCCGGTCGGAAAGACCAGCACCCGCCCGGCCACGCATTGCCCCTGTAACGCATGTCCCAACTCGAGCACCACGCCTGTCTGTGGGTCTACCCCGCCAAAAAAACCCATCGGCTCTGGACTGACCAGCGCCTCCCCTTCCGCCCGTCCCGCCTTGATCACCCGCCCAGTCAATTCTACGCAGCTCACACCCGGTTTCGTCCTTCGTCCTTTGTCCTTCGTCATTCTTCCCCCCACCGCCCTTCCACCGCCGCCTCGATGCACTGCTCCAGCGATCCGTAACGCACTGCCAGCCCAGCATGGCTCGGCCCGTAAAACGCCCCTTTGCCCGACGGCGTCGCCATGCTGCGAAAACCCATCTCATGCACTGGCGCGACGACCACGCACGTGTCGGCCACGATCTGTCCGCCGCACGCTTCCAACGCCGCCAGCAGTCCTGATTGCTCTGCCTGCCGGCGCACGTCGCGCGCCGCCGTGACCCACAACGCCGACCGCACATTTCGCCTGTTGAGCAGCGCCGCCACTTGCTCGACCTCGGCCAGCGAAGCGTGTGGGCAGCCGATCCAGACCAGGTCGATGGCGGAGGTTAGGTATTGGGGATTGGGTATTGAGCGAGAGAGGGCAGCGTAACCCGGTGATAAATCTCTAATCTCCAATCTCTCTGCATCGGGAGCCAGCACGTCGGCCCTGGCGACCACTTCGGGCGTCACACCAGCCACGTGATACAATCCCACCGCGCCGCTGGCCGCCATCGCCGCGCCCAACGCCTTCAACCTGTCCCAATCCCCAATCCTTCGACCACGCTCAGGACAGGCCCCCAAATCCCAATCCCAACTCTCCAACCCCTCAAAAAACGGCGCGCGATTCCGCGCGACCTGGCCCACCAGATAGCCCAATGCGCCAAAATCCGCCGTCGAGACGACCGGGCAGCGCACCGTCACATGCAGCGTCGCCCGCCGGTTTGCATCCAGATGCAAGCCGTAGGCCGCCGTGCGCCCGGTGATGGCCGCCGCCAGCGCGCTGGGGCCGCCCTCGCGGTTAGTGCGCGCCCCCAGGACCGAGTTGGCAAAGCTCACCGCCGACGACTCAGCCCAGGCCACATGCTCACCCAACCCGGGCCGGTTGCCCACCAGGTACGGCGTGCAGGTGCAGGTCGTCGTCACATCCATACGGGCAAAAGCCTCAACGACGGCCAATTGTTTGTGCGCAAAGGCCGCGTCGAAACCCAGCTCGCGCCAGCGGACCAGGTCCATCCCGGTCGGGTTCAGCGTGGTCGGCACGCGGGCGCGGGCGCCCTGCGCGGCCCATTCGGCCAAAAATTCCAGCCCGGCGTCGCCCAGGTTTTTGTAGCTCACTCCAGCCACCTGCACGCTGGACACCGGCGACAGGCGCTCCGCCCCGTAAATGCGTCCCAGCGCTGTTACGATCTCCATCGCCTTGCGCACACCAGGACCGCGCTCGCCGCCTAGCATGGCCTGTTCTTCTGACGATAGGTTCATCATCCTCTCCTGTGACCACCACCCGCATCAAAAATTCGCTCGTCAGTATACTGTGGAGCGGGCCGGGCGTCAAAAAACGCAGTATAGTCGCAGCCCAGCGAGGAAGCATTCGCATGGCAGCGACGTTGAGCACAGCCACGCCCGGGCCTTCCTCACCCCATCGGCCGGGAGCGGCCCTTGTTCAAATCCCGACCTCCTAGCACAAGCCCCCGCTTTGCGGTATAATGCGCCGCGGGTCATCTACTGGGAGCCAAGCACACGTGTCGCAAACCGTTCGCAGTTTGGGCCTAACCTTTTCGGGCCTGCTGATGCTAGGCCTGGTGACACTCGTCGCCGGGCTAGGCGTCGTGTGGCCGGCATTGGTCCCGACTGCCACCGCTACCGCGACTCCCTCACCCACCGCTACCGCCACGCCCAGCCCAACGTCTACCTCGACCGCCACCCCCACCCCGACTGCGACGCCGACGACACGCCAACTCGTCGGTTCCCGCATCACGGTTGTCCCGCCGATCTCAACGCGCTTGCGCCGTCCTACCCACACGCCCACACCCACACCGACTGAAACGCCAACGCCCACTGCGACCCCCAGCCCCACCCCTACCCCCACCGCTACCGCGACCCCCTTTCCCACTCCCGACGGCCAGGCGCGCGCCGTGCGCGTGCCCATCTTGATGTACCATTATATCTCTGCCCCGCCCGCCGACGCCGACACTTATCGGCGCGACCTGTCAGTAACACCCGAAAATCTGGACGCACAATTAGCGTGGCTACGCGAAAACGGCTACACTGCGATTACCTTGCAGCACTTGCTCTACCATCTGACCCTGGGCTGGCCGCTGCCTGAAAAACCGATCATCCTCACCTTTGACGATGGCTACGCCGACGCTTACGCCAATGCCTTTCCGATCCTACAAAAATACGGCTTTGTGGGCACTTTTTTCATCATCACCGACCGCATCACCTTTGGCGACCCCAACTACGCCACCTGGGACCAGATCATCGAGATGCACAATGCTGGGATGGACATCCAGAGCCACACCCGCACCCACCCCGACCTACGCGGCCTGTCCGAGGCCCAACTGTTGTGGCAAATCCTCGGCTCCAAAGAAGCCATCGAAGCGCGCACGAACAAGCAAGTGCACTTTTTCTGCTACCCCTCCGGCAAATACGACGCCAATGCCATCCGCGCCCTGCAGCAGTATGGCTATTGGGCCGCCGTCACCACCGAATATGGCGCGACCCACTCATTGGACAACTTGTTCACGCTTAAACGCATCCGTATCCGCGCCACCGACACCATCGAAACTTTTGTCCAAAAAGTAACCCAACACGGCTGATTTACCACCAAACAGACTTTCAGTGCTATCTTGACAGGATTTACAAAATTTACAGGATTTCAATTGACACAAATAGGCTAACATCCTGTACATCCTGCCCAAGGTGCTATCCATTCTATGCGCCGTTTTATCGCAATCAACTGCTGAAAGGCCCAACCACGATTTAATGTGGCTCTATCTAGTGGTGAAATCGAGAGATTTTTACGGATTTTTTATCCGGGCTGATAGTTTTTGACAGGCTTTTGGTGCTATACTGGCTTTATAAAACAAGAGGCCCCAACAACAAGTCGGGCCTTTTTGTGCGTATGGAGTAAACGATGACCATTTCATCGCAAATAGCGGGTTTTTATAACCATCCACTCAAAGAACGGCTTGATCTGCTGGCCGAGCAGATCGACCTCACACCAGACGAAATCGCCCTCTTGCGCGGCGGCGGTCTCAGTGTGGAGCGAGCCGAGCAAATGATCGAAAACGTGGTCGGCGTGCATGGCCTGCCGTTGGGGATCGCCGCCAACTTTCAAATCAACGAGCGCGACGTGCTCGTACCGATGGCCATCGAAGAGCCGTCTGTCGTGGCCGGGGCCAGTCTGGCCGCCAAACTGGCCCGCGCTGGCGGCGGCTTTCAAGCCCACGCCACCGACCCGGTGATGATCGGCCAGATGCAAGTATTGGATCTGGCCGACCCGTGGACCGCCCGTTTCCAACTGCTCCACGCCAAAGACCGCCTACTTGAGGCCGCCAACGCTGTAGACCCGGTCATCGTTGGGCTGGGCGGCGGCGCGCGCGATGTGCAGGCGCGTGTGTTCGAGCGCACTCCCGTCGGCCCTATGCTCATCGTGCATCTGCTGTACGATTGCCGTGACGCCATGGGCGCCAACGCCGTCAACACCGCCGTCGAACGGCTGGCTCCACTCGTCAAAGAAATCACCGGCGGGCGGGTGCTGCTGCGCATCCTGAGCAACCTGGCCGATCAGCGCCTGGCCCGCGCCCACTGCGCCATCCCGGTGGATGTTCTGGCCTTTGGCGACTTTGACGGATGGCGTGTCGCTCAGGGTATTATGGAAGCATGGGCTTTCGCCGCCGTCGACCCCTACCGCGCCGCCACCCATAACAAAGGCATTATGAACGGCATAGATGCCGTGCTCGTCGCCACCGGGAACGACTGGCGCGCCGTCGAAGCCGCCGCGCCACACATTTGGCATGTATAACCGTTTCGCTCTAATACCCATGCCCTTGTTTCCTTGGATACACCACGTTTGAATGCTGGAAGTCGCTGGGTAGTTTCCAACAGGTATTGGCCAGGACGTAGATCAGCACGGTCTTTATGGGAAAGAATTTGATAACCTTCTTCGTTGCGTAATTCGCGTACACGCCGAGCCCACTCTACTGCGCCACCTGCCGCTGCTTGAATCTCTCTGGATTCAACTACTTTACCAATATTAGTCAAAAAGAAATCTAGCACCAAACTCTTTGACCCTTTTTTTCTTGCCATTTTTTATTCGCTCCAGCCCCATTCGTGCATAAGTAGGATTCAACTCAATAAGAATGGCTCTGCGATTCAACTCATTTGCCGCGCGGCCAGTAGTTCCACAT
>DAOTXN010000079.1:0-45427 GCA_034435435.1 Anaerolineae bacterium
TCAACCTCCTTGTGCTTGCTGAACGGATTAAACCACAACGAAACGATCTATTGGCGGTTCGGTTGTTAAAGGGCGAAACGATCTATTGACGGTTCATTCGTTATCAACGAAACGATGTATTGTCGTATGACAGGTAAGAGAAAAGAAAGGACAAGATTATGCGCAGAGTAGCGATTGTCGGCGCGGGGATGACCCGCTTTGTGCGCCGCGCTCAAGAGACCGGCAAAGAGCTGGCCTGGGAAGCGTCCAGCAAGGCCCTCGAAGCGTGCGAGATGACCCTGGACGACATCGACTGCGTCGTCATCGGCTCGGCTCCTGAGGCCTTTGACGGCGTGCACATGAAACACGAATATCTCTCCGACGGGGCCGGGGCCTGGCGCAAGCCGGTCATGCGCGGTTACGTGGGCGGCGGCACGGGTGTGTTTGGGCCGCTGCAGGGCTGGTACCATGTCGCTTCGGGCCTGTTCGACACCTGTCTGGTGATGTGTGAGGAGAAAATGTCCTCCTGCCAGCCCCACCCGCAGGGCGCGTTCCTGACCATTTTTGACAACATGACCGAGCGCCAGCTCCAGCCCAACCTGTTGTGGATTTTCGCGCTGGAAATGAACGCCTACATGACGCGCTATGGCCTGTCCAAGCGCGACATTGCGCTGGTGTCGGTGAAAAACAAGCGCAACGCGGCGCTGCATCCGGCGGCGCTGCTGGGCGACGCGGACATCACCGTGGAAGACGTGCTCAACTCGGAGACGCTGGCTTGGCCGGTGCAGCGCCTCGACGTCAGCCCGGTCACCGATGGCGCGGTGGCGCTGGTGCTGGCCGCCGAGCCGGTGGCCCGCCGCACCACCGACAAACCGGTGTGGATTGAAGGCGTGGGCTGGAACCTGGACACGGCCTATTGGACCAACCGCGACCTGGCGTACCCCACCTACGTGGAAGAGGCGGCCCGCATGGCCTACAAAATGGCGGGGATCACCGAGCCGCGCAAACAGATTCACATCGCCGAACCGTATGACCCATTCGACTATAAAGAGCTGCACCACCTGGAAGGCCTGATGCTGTTCGACAAAGGCAAAGCGCCCGAAGCGACTGCCCTAGGCATCACCCAGCGCGACGGCGACCTGCCGGTGTGCCCCTCGGGCGGCTTGCTGGGCGTGGGCAACCCCATCGCCGCGGCCGGGCTGATGAAAGTGGCCGAGCTGTTCTGGCAGTTGCGCGGCGAGGCGGGCGCGCGCCAGGTGCCGGGTAATCCGCGCCGGGGCGTGGCCCAGGCCTGGGGCGACCTGATGCAGGTTGGCACAGTCATCGTAGTAGGGATCTAGACCACAAAGAAAAACTTGGCGCCTTTGTGGTAAAAACAAAAGGAGCAAGTGCTATGGATATGGAACAACACGTCTATCCGACGGTGTATTTGAAAGGTGAAGATTTCAAGCGCGTGCTGACCGAAACGTGGGACCCCAACGCCCGGTATGCCTGGGACACCGGGGTAGCCATTGGGCGTTATTTGGAGGAACTGAAGGCCGGTCGGCTGGTCGGTCGGCGCTGCGACGGCTGCCGCCGCGTCATGATTCCGCCGCGCATGTTCTGCGAGGTCTGCTTCCGCCCCACCAACGACTGGGTGGTTCTGCAAGACACCGGCGCGGTCAAAACCTTCAGCTTGTGCTACGTCACCTGGGACATGCAGCGTCTGGACGAGCCGCAAATCCCTGCCGTGATTGACATTGACGGCGCGTCCAAGGGCATGGGCATCATGCACAAGCTGGGCGAGGTCGCGCCGGCCGATGTCAAAATCGGTATGCGCGTGCAGGCCGTGTGGAAACCGGCCGCCGAGCGCACCGGCGACATTACAGATATTCTGTATTTCAAGCCGACTGAATGACGAGCGACGAACGACGAATCCGTCCTTCGTCTCTTAAAAGGAGCAACGATTATGCCAATCCTGGACCGTATAGACCACCTGCACCGCGCCAGAGCCATCGAAGGCAATCTACCCTTCACCAGCCTGTACACGCTGGGTCTGGCCGGGGAACGCTTTTTCCGCGCCATCAAAGACGAGGGGAAAATTATGGGCACATATTGCGCGGCGTGCGACGTGCACTACGTGCCGGCGCGACTGTACTGCGAGCAGTGCTTTGCCCACCTGGACGACGAGGCCTGGTTCGACGCCGGCGCGCGCGGCCACGTGCACACGTTCACCGTGCTACACGTCGGCCTGGACGGCGCGCCGCTGGCCGAGCCGCGTGTGCTGGCCTTGGTCGAAATCGGCGAGACCGACGGCGGCATCGTGCACGACCTGGGCGAGGTGGACCCCGACGAAGTGTTTTTCGGTATGCCCGTCGAGGCCGTGTTCAAGCCGCTCGCCGAGCGCAGCGGCTCGATTAGCGACATTCTGTACTTTAGACCGGTTGGATGGTGAGCGACGAAGGACGAAAGACGAAAGACGAATTCCGTCTTTCGTCTTTCGTCCATCTTTCAGGGGGTTAGGGGATGAGTGAGATGACGACCCGTGATGAGCCGACCAAAGCGCCGGCCGCGCGCCGCACCGAGTTGGAGCCGCCGCCGGCACCGGAGCGGCGCCCCTCGCGCTACCTGGGACCAGCGCCCGAACCGCCGCGCATCGGCGGCGCATCGGTCGTGCTGATTATCTTGACGTTGGTCATCGTGGGCAGCATCGTCGGGTCGTGCTACCTGGCCTACACCATGATGACCAGCGTGGCCGATATGCCGGGGCGGGTCATCGGCGGCATTCGAGATGCACTCGACGCCGGCGACCCCACCTACGTCACGCTGCCTGCCGTCATCGAACAGCTCAAACCCCTGTCTCGCCTGCAAACCGAAGAATATTTTCTCTCGACCGTCGTGGATGTGAGCCAGCCGCGCGGCGCCGGCGGCGTGCTGACCGAAAAGCTGGTGCTCATCGCCTGCGGGCGCGTCACGGCCGGAGTAGACTTGTCCAAGATAACCGACGACGACGTGCGCACCGAGGGGGCCAAAGTCATCATCAACATGCCTCCCGCCGAGCTGTTCGACGCGACCCTCGACGACGAGACCGGCTGCACCCGCGTGTACGACCGCGACGTGCCTGTGCTGATGGCCGCCACCGAAGCCCTGGAGGAACAAGCCCGCCGCGAGGCCCTGTCCAGCTTTCGCCAGACGGCGTTGGACAACGGCATCCTCGAGCGGGCCACCCTGCGCGCCCAGGAAGAGATTGCCCGGCTGCTACTGCTGACCGGTTACACGACGGTCGAGTTTTCCGACACCGGTCAAGAGATACAATTGCCTCAGGAATAAGGTGAGCGGCACTTTTGAAAGTGCCGCTCACCTGGGAGGGTGAGCCGTGCCCAATCTGTGTCCGCAGTGTGGCGCAGATCAGCCGCTCGACGCCGCCCGCTGCGGTGTGTGTGGGGCCAACATGGTCCCGCCGGAGACGCCCGCCGAGCAGATTACCCGCAAAGACATCATGGGCTACAGCGCCTACGTGATTGCACTGTTGTTGTTGGCTCTCGGCCTGCCCTGCCTGATAGGGCTGGTGTGCGTGTTATGCGGGCGTTAGCGTGGGGGCGCATTAAAAATCCATATCCAATTCAGAGTGCAACGGCTCACCAGGCTCAGTTTTTCGACAGGATTAACAGGATTTACACGATAGAGTTGCCTGAAAAATCCGGTTAACCCTGCAAGTCCTGTAGAATATTTCAAATCCGCTGCCAATTGAGCCAAGCTGAGTAACAACCAAGGAGTTAACATTATGAACTTTCAACCGACCGAAGAGCAAGTGATGTTTCGGCGCGCGGTGCGCGAATTTGTGGAGCGCGAGCTCAAACCGCTGGCCGCCCACACCGACGAAAACGCTGAATTTCCGTGGGGAGCGGCCCGCAAAGGCCACGGCCTGGGTATTTTTGGGCTGGAAGTGCCCGAAGAATACGGCGGCGCAGGCATGGACGCCCTCAGCGCCGCCATGGCCATCGAAGAAATCGGCCGGGGGTGCGGCTCGACGGGGCTATCCATCTCGGCCCACAACGGGCTGGGTTGCTTCCCCATCCTCAAGTTCGGCACGGCGGCGCAAAAGGAACGTTTCCTGCCCCGCCTGACCAGCGGCGAAATTCTGGGCGCGCTGGCCCTGACCGAGCCGGGCGCCGGCTCTGACTTGCAGGGCGCGCGCACCACTGCCCTGCGCCAGGGCGACCATTGGGTCATCAACGGCAGCAAGGCCTGGATCACCAACGCCAGTGACGCTGCGTTCATCACCGTGCTCTGCCGCACCGAGCCGGGCGCGGGCAGCAAAGGTTACAGCCTCATCGTCGTCGAGAGCGGCTGCGAGGGGCTGACGATTCACCCCAAAGAGAAAAAGATGGGCGTGCGCGGCTCGCCGACCCACGCGCTGTCCTTCGAGAACGTGCGCGTGCCGCTGGACAATCTGCTGGGCGAGCAAGGGCGCGGCCTGCCCCAAACGCTCAGCACACTCGACGGCGGGCGGGTGGGCATCGGGGCGCTGGCGCTGGGACTGGCCCAGGCGGCCCTGGAAGAGGCGGCCCGTTACGCGCAAGAACGGACTGCCTTTGGCGTGCCTATCGCGCAACACCAGGCCATCCAGTGGATGCTGGCCGACATGGGCACGGAAATCGAGGCGGCCCGCTTGCTGGTCTATCAGGCCGCCTGGCGCAAGGGGCAGGGGCTACCGTTCACCAAGCAAGCCGCCATGGCCAAGCTCTTTGCCTCTGAAGCGGCCGAACGGGCCGCTTTCAAGGCTCTGCAAATCCACGGTAGTTACGGCTACAGTAAGGAATACCCGGTCGAGCGCATCTACCGCGACCAGCGGCTCATGACCATCGGCGAGGGGACCAGCGAGGTGCAGCGCATCGTCATTGCGCGGCAGGTCTTGCACGAATTGCAGATGTAACTACGACAACAGTTCTTCCACGGCGGCCCAGATGCTTCGCGGCAACTCTCTGGGCCGCTTGCGGGCAAACAGGGGCCGATAACGGGGTTGGCCCTCGGATTGAAAAGCCAGCAGATACCCTCGGTTCACAAAATCGTCCAAAATCGTCTGGACTGCCTCGGCGTCGGCGTTCAGCTTTTCGACTACTTCAACCAGGCTCAGGTGGCTGTGCCGCACAAACAGAGTCATCACCTGGCGCTCCAGGAGCGGCAGGTCCAGCAGGTCCAGCGGCGAAAAGCCCTGCTCGCGACGCTCTACTTCACGCTGCAATTGCCCAAACAGGTCGTTCATCAGTACAACTCAGGCATTTCAATCGGCTCGGGCTGGGGTTTGCACTCGCCGCAAAACAGCGCGTCGGCCACGGCCACCGTTTTGGGGGTTTGTTGAGCGCCCACGTAAATGGTGAGGATGTAGGGCAGCTTGGAATGGTGTTTTTCGCACACCGCCCGCCCGCAAAAGCGACAGATGCCCATCGCCTCGGCTTTGCATTTATGACAACGCATGGACTATCCCTCAGTCTATCCCGATCACCCAGTCGGCGACCCCCTGGATGGTCCGCGAGAGCGGGTGGTCGGGAAATTGTACACAAAAGACCCCCCCGCTGGCCAACCGCACCACGTCTTCTGACAGGGGCAGAATCCCGACGACGGGGCAACTATAAATCCCCTCCACCTGCTGTTTCAGCGCCGCAAAGTCGAGGCTGACCAGCGCTTTGTTGACCAGCAACGCCATGTTGGGCACGTCCAGCTTGCGGGCCACCTCCACCGTGACCGCCGTGCCCTGAAAATCTTGCTTGTCAGGGCGCATCACGATGATCAGCGCGTCGGAAATGGCGATGGAGAGCAAAGTCTCTTCGTTCAGGCCGGGGTGGGTGTCGATGAACAAATAATCCAGGTCCAGGTTCTCAATGAGGGCCTGAAAGCCCTCATTCAACATGCCCGGGTCGTAGCCGTCGCGCAGGATACGGGTGATCTCGCCGGCCTTGATGCTGGAAGGAACCAGATAGATGCTGCCGCTGTCCAGGCCCAGCTTGCCGCCTACGTCGTAGGCCGTGTCTTGGATGTTGCACAGACCCCACAGATAATCGTTCAGGGCCTTTTCCATATCCCCTTCTTCCAGACCGAAAAGGACGTGGATACCCGGCGAGTTGATGTCGGTGTCTACTACCCCCACGCGATAACCGCGCTGCGCCACCGTGACCGATACGTTGGCGGTGGTGTTGGATTTGCCTGTGCCGCCGCGAAAAGAGTGGATGGAGACAATCTTGGCCATTATGTGCCCTCCTTTCATCCCGTTGCTGACCAGCATTCAGCCAACAGGCCAACCTCAGCGATCTCTGCGTGCTCCGCGGTGACGCTTCTCAGCGTCCCGCACCGACTGAACGTTTATTGTCTATCTTACCCCTTCTTGGCCCAGGGCGCAAGTGAGTTGTGTCTTGCCGCCAGGTGTGCTATAGTCATTCTATGATGTTGCCCATCCCCAACACACCTCCACACGTCTCTATCAACCGTGTGCGCATCATAGACCTGCCCGGTCTGCCCATCGACGACGCCGCGCGCGGCCACACGGCCTACGAGCTGCTTTCCACTCCGGCTATCATGCGTTATGCATGGGAACGCGCCGGCGCGCTCGATCTTCCTACTGCTTTCGCGCAAGATACACTCGAGACCCGTCTGAGACTACCGCCTTTTGTGGACCAATGCTTGAACAGTCCTCGTGAAGCAACCCAATCTGCCGCTGGGGCCATCGCCCGCCGCTTGGGGCGCAATCTGGGCCATATCTTACTGGCGTTGCATCGGGGCGACGCCGTCAACCGCGCCGCTCGCGCCGACTGGAGCGCTGCGGACTGGGCACGTTGGGGCGAGATCGAACAAGTCTGGCTGGGTGGTGGACTGATGAGCGGCCGGCTGGGGGCGCTGATCGTGGATAGCGCCCGCGCATTTCTGGCCGAGGTCGGTTACGCAGGACAACCTGGTGTGGGGTTGGCGGCCCATCCGGGCGATATGCCGCTTTTAGGCGCGGCCCGCTATCTGCCCCCCGATACCCGCTGCGCCCTGTGCCTCGACTTTGGGCACACGCAAGCCAAGCGGGTTTGTTTGCACTTTTCAAATGGGACGCTGGTTGCGGTATACCCCTACCCTGCGCTGCCAACCGAGCTAGACTGGCTCGGAGCGTCTCAAAACCACAACCCGGTGACTGGACGAAAAGTTTTAGACTGGATGGCCGATACTATCAGCGAGACGTGGCGCGCGGTCCAAGCCGACGGATTCAACCCGAGCGCTGACGTGATACTCAGCGTGGCAGCTTATGTGCAAGGTGGCCGATTGTTGGGCAATGGCCTGTATGCCAATCTCAGCACGTTGACAGACGACGCCCGCCCATTGCTGACCAACGCCGTCAGCCAGCGAGTTGGGCAAGCGCTGCGCGTACATCTCATTCACGATGGCACGGCCGCCTGCGCCGTTCACGCCGGCGAAACCAACACGGCGATGATCTTGGTGGGCACGGCGTTGGGCGTGGGCTTTGCGCCCACCGACACAGACGGCTTGCGCCCGCTCGCATCATCGTTCAAAATAGCGTGATGCTGACTTGACCAGATGGAGATGAACCTGTGTCTGGACGTTTATTTTTATTTCTAATGTTGTTGGCGGCGCTGACCACAGCGGCGACCTATTTGTACACGGCGGACACTCAGGAGACTCTAAAAACCCCAGGATTGGCCGACCTCGACCGTCGTGCGACGGTTCATGGCTGGCCATGGAGTTATTATGCCGAGGTTGTGGAATTGGTCGACCTGGGCGAGCGTCAGGTTGCGGTGATGGAATACACAGAAATCAGAGCCGAAGAGTTATTGCAGACCTACGCCTTGTGGTTCCTGGTCTGGTTGATCACCGTGCCGCTTGTGCTGCTGTCTATTGGTTCGCGTCGGAAAAAAGATTCGGCTATTTCCAGGCCTCACGCTCCCGAGGCGCCAGATTAAGCTGCACAAACAGCCAGGGCGCGCCTAGGCTGGCCCATGCGCCCACCAGCGCGTAGCGCAGGAACCGCCAAGCCAATCCGGCGGGGAAAATGGCCCGGGTCCCCAGCCACAAGCCTACCAAAACGACGCCTCCCACGGCAAAACGCGCCGCCCGCTGCCACAGCGGCCCCTGGACGCTGAATCCCACTCGGCGTACTTCAACCAACAAGCCCGCCAGCAAACCGACCAACGTTCCCATCAACTGGGCGCTGCTTTCGTTGGCGTAGATCAGAAACAGCGCCAGCGGCGCGATCACCGCCAGCGCCATCTTGCGACTCGTGGGCCACGGGCGCACATAATATTCCACGTCCGGCTCGACCCGCAGATAGAGCAGCAATACGGCCATGCCAACGAGCCAGCCAACCAGTACGTCGCTGGCAAAGTGGACTCCCAGGTAGATGCGCGACACTCCCACGGCCAGCGCCGCCCATCCGGCAATGACCCAGGCGCGCGGCCGACGCAGTTGCGTTGCCAGATAGCCATACACCGCCACGCTGTTCTGCGCATGACCGCTGGGTAGGCCAGGGCTGGTTTCCTCTGCCAGCGCCTTGACCCGTTCAGGCGAGGGGCGCGGCTGGTCAAAAAGGTCTTTGAGCGCATAGTTGAGGTAAGCCGACAGCATCAGCAGCACACTCAAGCGCGCGCCCTGGCGCTTGTCCACGCACCAAAATATCAGCGGCAACAGCAGCAGAAAAGCCTGCTCGGCACCCAATGTCGTGATAGCCTTGAACAGTGCATCCAGAGCTGGACTGAATTGCTGTAGCCAGACGATGATATCATAGCCCCACTCCAAGATGCCCTCCATCGTCGTCCTCCTATTTTTTATTCCAGCGGTACAGGCTGTGCTAGCAGCCTGTCCGAGAGACGTAATTTAGCCCCTTGTGGGCGTCCAACATGGGCGCAAAACGAGCAAGGAACGGGCACAAGGCCCTATATTACAGGGTTCTCCGACAGGCTGCTAGGATCGAGTGAGGTAACAAAACCCTGGCGCGAATGACGGGATTGTACAGCAGGAGACAAAAATCCGCAAAACAAAACTCGGCGCTGCGAACCATCGAGCGCCGAGTTTTGGATCGGGCGGCAGTTGGGGGGGGGGACTAACCGCCCTTGTAGATGAACCTACGCCTTGATAGTAACACAAGATCTTTGATGGTGCAAGCAATTTGCTAACAGTTAGCTTAAAAATTTATGCACTGGTGCATTGTAAAGCGGGGAATTTACATTTGTTTTGCCATTCGTGTTGTTAATACGATGCAATAACAGGATTAGACAGCGCGCCGATTCCTTCAATCGTCACCTCGACCACATCGCCAGCCTCCAACGGGCCTACACCGGCCGGCGTGCCGGTCATCACCACGTCGCCCGGTTCCAGCGTGATCATCTGCGAGATATAGCTGACCAGCTCGGACGGCGAAAAAACCATTTCGCGGGTATGCCCCATTTGCCGGTACAGGCCGTTTACCTGGCAGGTAATGGAAAGATTCGAGGCGTCGGCGGCCGACAGACCCGTCAAAATCCACGGCCCGAGGGGCGCGCTGGTGTCAAAGCCCTTGCCGCGCGTCCACTGGTGATCCTGGCGTTGCAGGTCGCGGGCGGTCACGTCGTTCCCGCAAGTAACGCCCAGTACGTACTCCCATGCCGCGTCGGACGGCACATTCCTACAACGCCGCCCGATGACCAGGCACAGCTCGGCCTCGTGTTCTACCCGCTCCGATTGGGGCGGCAGCACGATGGCCTGGCCGGGGCCGATCACGGCGCTAGGCGGTTTGAAAAAAAGCAACGGTTCTTTGGGCACTTGACTGCCATGTTCGGCGGCGTGTTCGGCGTAATTACGGCCTACCGCCACAATTTTGGTCGGTGTGCATGGGGCCAACAATTCGACCTCATCCACCGCGCCGACCAACGGGCCGGCCGTCACTGCTGCCACGTTGGTAAAGGGATCGCCATGCAGCGCGTAAACGCTGTGTGCTTCCAACAGGCCAAAAGCGGGGCCGTCAGACCCGGCGTAGCGTAGCAAGATCATGCGTTGGTTCTCCATCCAGCAGACACCCGATTTCGGAAAGAAACCGGGGGCTAATCGGGCAACTTGCCCAGAGCGTTCATCAGCGTATCAATGATTTGAGCCGTCGCCGCCACGTCCTTGGCCTCGACCAGACAAGCCGTGGCGTAGGCGCGCGCCAGCGATAGGCTGGCCGTGTGCAGCGCCGACCGAACCGCCGTGAGCTGCTGCAAAATGGCCTCGCAATCGCGTTCCTCCTCGACCATGCGCTGCACGCCCCGCATCTGCCCTTCGGCCCGCTTGAGCCGGTTGAGCAAAGCGACCTTTTCCTCGTCGGCCAATCTCAATAGCGCCATTTTTCCACCATTCGTGTTTTTCGTGTTCTTGGTATTGCGACAACCCGGCCGCGTGGCGGCTAGATCCGTCAGCCGCTGGGAGCGCAGTTCGCCGCCGCCGTCGAGGTGGAAAAAGAGAGTGCGCCGCCCACGTTGGCCGCCGCCACCAGCGTGACCTGTTTGCGATAGCTGTCCTGTCCGCAAGTGGGGCAGGGGACGGCGGCTTCTCTGGCCTCGCGCCCGCTGCGCACGAGCTTTTCAAACGATTGTCCGCAGGTGGGACAGATGTATTCGTAGATGGGCATCGGGATGACCTCCTGTGGTTCTTATACTATACCGAGGTATAGTATACAATGACGCACCAAGCTTGTCAAGGGTCACTCGCCGGGCACGTAACGACTCACCCCACCTACCGTGCCCACCCACACCACACCCTCCGGCGTGACGTGGATGGCGTTCACCTCAGGGTGCGCCAGCCCGTCGGCGACGGTAAAAGTCTCCCAGCCACCGCTGAGCGGATCAAAATGAGCCAGGCCTCTGTCGCTGTCTACCCACACCGTCCCGTCGGGGCCGACGGCCAGCACGCTGATCCAGCTATCGTCGGGGCTGTCAAAGCGGCTCCATTGACCGTCATCCAGATGGTAAAGCGCGCCCTCGCCGACCACCCACAGCCCTCCGTCGGGCGCGGCGGCGATGGCGTCCACGTATTCCTGGGGCGCGTTGCCCGCCGCCTGGGGGATGCTCCAACTCTCGCCATCGTAACGCACCAGGCCGGCCTCTCCGCCGACCCACACCGCCCCGTCGGGGGCCACGTAAACCGTGTATGCCGTCCCCAGCGCCGGATGGTCGGCCAGGGCCTCCGTCGCGCCGGTCGTTGGGTCGTGGTGCAGCAGGCGGTGGGTCTCGGTGCGCAGCCACAGGCTGCCGTCCGGCGCAAAGTCAATCTCCCAGGCCTGATCCTCGGCCAACTCCTCCACCGCCAGGCTATGCCAGCTTGAACCATCGTACCAGCGCAGCTCGCCATAGCCGCTCAGCCATACCTGGCCGGCGGCGTCTACCGCGGCGGCGGCGGGCCAATCCATCGCGCCCTCGGCCTCGCCCATGGTCCGCCAGGCGTCGGCGGCGGGGTCGTAACGGCTCAATCCACTGCCGGCGTGGGTGAACCAGAGCGCGCCGCTCCCATCCTGCAAAACGTAATCCACCCAGTTGCCCCCCACCGGATCGTCGGTGGCCCAAGTGTGCCACTCTGCGCCGTCGTACAAGAGCACCCCGTCGCCTGCCGTCCCGAACCACACCCCGCGCTCGTCTTGGATCACATCGAGCACCGTCCACGCGGACAGGTCTTCAAAGCGTTGCCAGTCGCCGGTTTCGGGGTCGTAGCGGGCAGCGCCGTCGCCGGCAAACCACAGGCCGCCGTCATCGGCCTGGACCATGGCGTATATGGCAATGTCGGACAATTGAGACACAGTCTGCCAGTCGCCTGTCTGCGGGTCTAACCTGACCACCTCGTGCTCAAAGCTGGCCCACAGCTCGCCGTCATCGCTCAACAGCAGATCCCAGACCCGGTCGTCGGGCAGACCGTCGGCGCTGCCCAACACCTGCCACGCGCTCCCATCGAAATGGGCCAAGCCATCGTCGAGCAGGCCCACCCACAGCCCGCCGGCTTCGTCCTCCAGGATGGCCGTGGGCTTGGGGAACTCGAAGGGCAGCGGTGGAAGCGGGGGCGGTCCCCATGCGCCGTCGGCGTAGTAGTTCAGGCCGCGGTCGCCGTAGGCGGCCCCGGCCCACAGCCCGCCGTCGCCGTCCAGGAAAAGGGTATGCACCTCGGCAGAATCCAGCCCATCGGCTTCGTCAAAGAGCGCCCAACTCTCGCCATCAAAACGGTTGATGCCGGCGTCGGTGGCGATCCACAGGTTGCCATCGTCGTCCACCAGCAAATCGTTCACCCAGCCAGGGGCCAATCCGTCGCCCGCGCCGAGCTTGACGTAGCTGCCGTCGCTCAGGTCCCAGCGCACCAGCCCGCCCTCGCCGCCAGCCCACAAATAATCGTCCTGGCGGGCCAGGGCGCGCACAAAGTTGCCGTTGGTGAAACTGGTCCAGCCGGCAGTCGGCGCTGCGGCCCCAGCCGGGGCGAGGGCCACGGCGTCGGCGTTGGCGAAGCCGGTGTGGCTGCCCGCCACGCCGACGCTGACCGTCTCGCCGGCGTCCAAGGTGAACGCGCCGAGCCTGACCCACCGGCTGCCGTCGTTGCGCTGATCCACGCTCAGCGTGACCGAGCCGGCGAGAGAAGTAACCGTGAAGGGCGTGTCGGTGGCGCGGTCGTCGCCCTGCGGCCACCAGGCCCACAGGTCATATTCGCCTGCCTGGGCGACAGTGAGATCAAAGCGCGCCCGGCAGTCGGCGCAGCCAGGTTCGGCGTAACGGAAATTATCGCCGTAGCCAACGCCGCCGCAGCTTCTGCGCCCACATTCGCCCCATTCTCCGGCCTCGATGGTGAAGCCGGGGTCGTTGTTATCCACGACCAGCTCCCCGGCAGGCATGGGTTGGGCCGCCAACGCGGGGGAAGTGGCGACCGCGGGCGGCAGCGCGGCCCCGGCCGGTGGGTTAGTGGTGGCTTGAGCGACGACGAGCGCCACCGTCGGCGTCGCCTGGGCCTTGCCGCCGCCCAATTTGGGCCAGACCAGCAGCGCGACGATCAGCACGGCCGCCAGCGCCGCCACGCCCCCGGCGATGGGCAGCCAGGGAATCGATTTACGCGGCGGGGCGACGACTGCCGGCTCGGACACGACCGTCTTGACGAGAGAGGGTGGCGCAGACGGCAGGGCCGACTCGGTCGGTAGGCCGGCCGCCGCTTTTTCCAGCGCATCCACCAGCGCCTCGGCGGTCTGGAAGCGGTCGGCGGGTGACTTGGCCATGGCTTTCAGAATCACCCGCTCCACCGCTTCCGGCACGTCCGGCTTGACCTGGCGCGGCGGGGGCAGCGGATCGTTGACGTGCTTGAGCAGCACGGCCAGGGGCGTCTCGGCCTCAAAGGGCACGCGCCCGGTGACCATCTCGTACAGCACGACGCCCAGCGCATAGATGTCGCTGCGGTGGTCCACCGGCTCGCCGAGTCCCTGTTCGGGCGACATGTAGGCCGGCGTGCCGATGATGGCCCCGGTGGCCGTGTACTGGATCGCGCCTGCCACCAGTTTGGCGATGCCAAAGTCGGTGAGAAAAGCGTCGCCGCGCCGGTCAATCAGCACGTTGGTGGGCTTGATGTCACGGTGCACCACCCCCTGGCTGTGGGCATGACCCAGCGCGCCGCCCACCTGTCTCATGATGCGCAGCGTTTCGCGCATCGGCAAAGGGGCGCGTTGAGCGATTATGTCTTTGAGCGTGCCAGCCTCGATGTAGCGCATCACCAGGTAGGTGATGCCCTCCTGCTCGCCATAGTCGTGGACTGGCAGGATGAAGGGATGTTCCAGGCGCGCCAGCGTGTGCGCCTCTTGGGTAAAGCGGGCCACAAAGGTCTCGTCTTGGGTGAAATGCGCGGGGAGAATCTTGACCGCCACGTAGCGGTCCATCGAGGGTTGATAGGCCTTGTAAATGGTCGCCATGCCGCCCTGGCCGATTTGCTCCAGGAGCTGGTAGGCGCCCAGTCGTTTGCCGACGTATTGGTTCATGGCGCTCCTTTCCCTGCTGTGAACCGGTTATAGCCCCCTGTCTATTATAGCACAGTTGTGACTGCTCAGGTAAAACAGGTTTTACCATCAAGACGCCAAGACACCAAGGTTCTGCAAGACGCGAATGCTTCAGAATGACACGCGGCTGCTAGGGCTGGATGACAAACGTGTGTGCGCTCTGCTCAAAAATGGGTTGGCGGCGCTCAAATTCGTCTGCTCCTGTGGAATAGGTCACCGTCCACATCGTCCGGCCATCTTTGATCATGTAACTCAGTTGCTTGCCCGCTCTCCCCAAAACGGTGAACTCGAGCGTGAGCTGCCCCGCCTGGTAGCGATCCAGCGCGACCACCTCCCGGCCCACCACGCGGAAATCGGAGGGCAATTGCTTGACGACCGCCTCCATATAGGCGCTGACTGTCGTGGCCGACGGCGCCTTCTCGCGGGTGACGTTCACGTTGGTCAGGAAACCCGACGGCCCCACCTGGGCGTCAAAGGCCCAGATGACAAAGGCCGTCTGGTTTTGTTCGATCATCTGCGCCAACTGGAGATATTCAGGCCCCAGCGCCCTTACACTGCCGACGATGAGCTCCAGGTCTGTTTCGGGATCGCCGCCCGTAAAGCTGACCGGCAGCCATAGCGTCACTCCCTCTCCCTCCAGCGCTTTCCAGCCGGGGATAGGGGTGGGCGTGGGCTGGGCTGGGGGAGCGGGTGCGCGGTCGGTCAGGGAGACAAAAAGGCCAACCCCCAACACGACGAAACTGACCACGGCCAGCACGGCGAGCACCGCTGCCTGGGCGGGAGTCATGCCGAAAAACGAGGCCTTGACATTTGGAGGCATAATAGCTGCCCTTTCGGGCTATCGGCTGAGGATCGTCTCTAGCGCGGCGTGCGGATCCAACGCGACTATGGTATTGCCCCCGACGTTGACCAACAGACGACCGTCGCCAAGTCCCAAGGCCCACGTGTCTTGGGGCTGCGGATTTCGGCTGCTGGCGTTAAAAATCTGCGTCAATTCGGGGCCTTGCACGTCGAGCGCAAAAACAGACACCTCGCTAAACGAACCGCTGCCGTTCTGCGACGCCAGGTACACACCATCCTCGAGCGCCAGGAAACGCTGTTGTCCCTGGATGACGCCGGAAATCGAACGCTCCCAGCGTAACGAGCCATCGGCATGGAGTAGAAGCAGACGTTTATCGGACCGATCGGTATGCGCCAGGAGCACTCCACCGTCGGGTAGCGCCGCGATGTCACCCAGCCACAGCGAGCCAAAGGGGAGCGCGTACAATAGCTCGACCGAGAGGGTTTCGGGCGATAGCCGGTATATCCCCTCCGCGTCGTACAGCAAGACCTGCCCACCGGCCACAATCGGTTGCCCGCCGATTTGCGCCGGCCAGGCCGTCGGCCCGGCTGCGTCGATGGTCCACAGCGAGCCTTGTCTGCCGGTCATCGTCACGATCAAAAGATCATCGTCGAGCGCCCAGTCGAACACGCGCGCAGCGGCGTCGTGCTCCCACAATAACTCCCCTGTTGCTGAAACGCCGAACAATTGCCGCCGGGAGGACACGACCACACCGCCGCCCGGCAGCGGCATCAACGTCGCCAGGCCCAGCGCGTCGAGCTGCATCTTCCAGGTAGACTCAAGAGAGGGGGAGGCGCTTTCACCATCATCCTGTGGATCGGACACGCGCCAGGCCTCGACGCGCCCGAAATAATCTATCGTGTAGAGGGCGGAGCGCCTGGCGTCCAGCAGCACATCCACGACGCTGGCCGCCAGCGGTTGGCGCCAGCGCAGGCTGCCATCTGCGACGTGGATGCCGATCAGGTGATTGTCTTGGACCGCCACAAACGTATCCGGGGCCAGCAGCCCCAGTCCGCGCGCGCCCTCGCCGGTAAAAGGCCGGGTCCACTGCACGCCGGGCGCTGTGGCGATCCGATAGTCCTGGATGGTGCGGGAGGGCGGCAGCCAGCCGGCCAGGGTCGGATCGCCCGACCAGTAACCCGGTCCCGGCGCAGTGGGGGTGTGGGTGCGAATCTCGAAATGCAGGTGCGGCGAGGTGCGCGGCCGGCCGATGCGCCCGACCTGGTCGCCGCGCGCCACGCAGTCGCCGGGGTTTAGGACGACGCTGGGCGGGTCGAGGTGGCCGTAAAACGAGAGAAGCGTGCTGCCGTCGGGAAAGGTGTGCCGGACGATGAGCACGCCCTGGTCGACGCCCCATCCCAGCGGCGCGGCGTAGGTCACCACGCCGTGACCGATGCTGTGCACCGGCAGGCCGAAGGTTTGTGACCGGCTGGCACCCCACCAGTCCTCACCGGTGTGATTTCCGTTGTAGCGCGAGCGGTAGACGCCGAAATCCCGTCCGCCGGCAGCGGCGCGCCCGTCGGGTGGGTAGAGGGGGAAATCGAGCGTGTCCACCACGCCACACGGCGCGCCGCTTTGCGGCACCGGTGGGTTGGAGGCAGCTTGATGTGGGTCGCCGAAAACCGTCGCGGGCGGCGCAGTGGGCGTGGGCGTCGGAGTGGCGGTCGGGGTGGGAGTGGGCGTGGGCGTCGGCGTCGGGGTAGCGGTCGGGGTCGGCGTAGGCGTCGGGGTGACGGTGGGGGTTGGAGTGGGTAACGGGCGAGACGTCGCCGTCGGCGAGGTCGCCGGGACCGTCGAGGGTGCGGGGGCGGGCCTGGTTTTTCCACAACCGACCGTCAACACAAGACCGATCACAGCTACAGAGATAGCGCGAAAGGCTGACATACGGCTAGTGTAACACAAATTCCCTTTCCGGCACATCAGCCTGATGGACAGTTTTCAAACTGGTCGGTCGGAGAAAATTCTAATCCCCAAACGACCAGAGGACAGGTCTTTTGGACCTGTCCTCTCTTGTGATGTGTGATACCGCTGGTTTTTTGCGGCTCTTTGACTGCTGTCACGCCCTCTCGGCTTGCAGTCCCCTCCATCACACACCGATACGCTTGGCCTATTCAGCAATGTCATGGCTGTCTAATCGGCTTTGACCGGTTGCGCTACCGGCAGACTCGGGCGTTTGGCGCCCTGCCGTCCGTTGGAAGGCGCGGGCGTCTTGATCTGTCCGGCGCGTATCTCGCCGAGTTGTGTCAGAAGTAAGCGCCGTTCCTCTTCACGACCGCGGGCTTTGGCGATGGCGGCGCGCTTTTCTATTTCGGCCCGCGCCCGCGCCAGATTGGGCTGCCTGGCGATGCGCACGCCAACGCCGATGCTGATCGCCAGCAGAGAGAGACACAACACGTAGCCACTAAAGCGGAGCAGTTCCAGCTTCAACCCGGACCACACTCTGGAAAACTGCAATTCCTGTGCGTAGAGTTGCTGGCGGTGCTGGGCTTCATCGTCCAGGCGCTTCAATTCGGCCTGGGTTTCAGCTTCTTTCAAAATCCGATATTGCTCCAGGTCGATGCCATTCTTTTGGGCCAGGTAATCTGTTTCTATGTTGTCACGCCGGGCTTCAGCGCCGTTAGTCATGGGATTGGCCAGGTCGGTCGCTGCAAACAGCAGGCCGCATAGCATCCCAAACACTAGCAGCATCAAAATTATTTTTCCAGTCATGTTTTCACCTCCGTCCCGCTATTACACAATCGCCTATCCTGTCCTACAGTCACAGTGTAGAAGAACCGGCGCAGAAAGTCTATGCCTGCAATGTGGTAGGTAAGGCAGAATTGTGGGACGGTGAGGATAAAGTGCAAGACAATGAAGACGCAATGGGGCGTGAATGTGACAAAAGAAAGACAGCAATGGGGCAGCGATAAACGCAGACGGCAGGCTTGAGAATGTGGCGGGGGAGTGGCTCAGGCAATCTCAAGCAAGCCTGATGCCCATAGCTCTCCTAACAGGTCTAGTCCTTCCTGGCCAAAGCGGGTCGCCAGTTCGGCAAAGGTGGCGCCGCCGTCGCAGGCTTGAACGACCCCCAGAGCATCCCTATGAACCGGTACGACCTGGCCCTGACCCAAGAGGGCATAACCAAAAGGCTCTTCGCGCAGCCGGGCAGCGGCGCGGGGCCGGGCGTCGGCCGGTAACTCGTGGACCGTCGGCGGGGGCGCATACTCGAGCAGCGGTGCGCCACGCAGCGGGTCGCGGCCGTTGGAGCGTAGCTCTTGCATGGCCCGGCAGCCGCCGTGGCAGGCCGAGTAGGCGGCGCAGGTAGTGCATTCGGTTGGCATCAACGCGCGCCAGGCGTCCATGGCCGGACTGCGCCATATTTCAGGCATGGACTCTGTTTGCAGGGAACCGACGACGGTGGGCGAATGGGCGCAGGGCCGCACGTGGCCCCAGGGGTCAATGGAGGCGTAAGCCACACCGGCCAGGCAGCCCTCGGAGCTGTTGAGCGCGTAGCACTGGGGCATCCCGATGCCGTACTTGACCGGCGCGCCAGATTGGATCAGCGCTTCAATGTGGGTGACAGCGGCGCGCATCTCGGCTGGCGTCGGCTCGATGCCCGGCAGCGGCCCGCCCAGGTAACGGTTAAACGCGACGTGCCGCACACCCAGCGTCTGTCCCAGCTCGACCACGGCTTCTAGCTCGTTCCAGCTCGCGTGAGTGATAATCGTGCTGAGGGCCACATGCAAGCCAGCGTCAACGGCCAGCCGGATGTTGGCGACGGTCTCGTCGAAGGAACCGGGTACGCGGCTAAAGACCTCGTGGCTGGCCGCGCGCGCGCCGTGCAACGACACCAACAAGCCCGACAAGTTGGGCCAATCTTGTAATCGCCGGGCCAGTTGCCGGGGATGCCGCCAGCGCCCGTTGGTAAACACCGTGACCCAAGCGTCGTAGGCCGTCGCCGCCTCCAAGATGCGGTAGAACTCGGGGTGCAGCGTCGGCTCGCCGCCGGTGAGCCGAATCTGCACTGCTTCTGGAGCGAGGCTTGCCAGCCAGGTCTCCCAGGCAGACGCGGGCAGGGGCGGCGGCGTGCGGTCGGCGGCGTAGACGTTGCTACAGCCGGGGCAGTGGTTGTTGCAGGTCGCCGTCAGCTCCAGGGCATAGATGGCCGGCCAGGAGAGGACAACCATGGGTCCGCTCACTTGCAGGCGCAGTCACATTGTCCAAGAAAACGATTTTTTTGCCCGACCGTGTTGGGAGCGACCGCCGTTAGGGACAAGACCACGCGAGTCTTGGTGAGACGGGGTGCAGTGGTAGGTGACGGGGGAAAGAAATGCAGGCGGAGGCTGTTGTTGTGATGTCCTGAAACAGGCTTGTCCGACATCTGTGCACCTCCTAAAGTGACACTACTGTGACGATAACTGTCACAATCTTATCACAAACAGACGTGCCTTGTCAATAGAACACCTGTTTATTTTACGCGATTTTTACGATTTCTAACCGGGGTTGAAAGAAATCAAACCTCCGAGACTTAAAACCTCGGAGGTTTATTGCTCAGGCGGCGGCGCTCAAACACCCAACAGGCTTTCGAGCGTTTCTAGGAACGGGGTGAGGTCTACTCCCAAGTCGTTTTGCTGGAGCCAGGTCCGAACGTCTTTGAAGAGGCTTCGAAGCTCATCCACAGGGCGGTCACGCAAGTTGTTATAGAGGTATTGGAGCATGGTATCTTTTTCTTCGGCGTCGGGCGAAAAGCGCTCCAGGTAGGCATAGGCCGCCATATAGTGTTCTAGTCCCTCTTGGAGCCGTCCCTGTGTCAGAGCCATCTGGGCGCGCTGCATCTCGGCTTTTCCCAAAGGCGCGAAATATTCGGGCGCCAAACCCGCCTCGGGCACATGCTCGCCCGGCACGATCCGGTGAGCTACGCCGATCAACTCCTCAATTTCAGACAGGTATTGTCGCGCCGAGAGCTCGTCGCCGGCCACGAAGAGAATTTCGGCCAGGTCTTGGAGCGCATCGGCCCGATCTACAGTTGCCCAACCGGCCATTGAGAGAGCCTGTCGCAGGCAATTCTCCCCCTGGCGATATTCAGGTAGGGCCTTGGCATAGTTTTCCTGGCGCCGGATGAGGTGTCCTCGTTCGCGATGAACCCGGCCTTGTTCGGCCAACAACTCCCGCGCCCGGGACTGGAGGTCGTTTTCTCGGGCGATGGTCAGGGCGCTTTCAAGGTTCTCCAATGCTTCCTGGAGCAAGTATCGCGCTTCGTCCACGCGTCTTCCTTTTTCCAGTTCGTGCTTGGCCAGGCGACGCCGCGCCTGGGCAATGCCCAGGTAAGCCAGTGTAGTGCCGTGAGGATCTTCGAGTTCGCGGAACAACGCCAGGGCTTCCTGCCCGTATTCCGCGGCCTGAGCGTAACTGCCGCGTATGCAGGCGATGTTGGACTGCGTCGAAAGAGCCAGACCGGTGCTATAATCATCCTTGATGGCTTCGCTAATGCGGACGGCTTCGCGCCCTACGACCCGCGCGAGGGCCATTTTCCCCTGTTTGGCATAAACGAAACTGAGGTTGTTCATCAGCATCGCCAGCTCGTCGGGGTATTGTTCCAATTTGCGAAAGGCAGCCTGTGAGTCGGCATAGTGCGTCGCGGCTTGAGCCAGCTCACCCCCCTGGCGCAACTGGTATCCAATTGAGTTAGACAGGCGGGCCCGCGCCAGCGCCGCGTCGGCGCTGCATTGGGACAGCGGCGGCAGGCGGTTCAGTGTGGCCTGGGCCTCTGCCACGATCTCCGGTTTGTAACCATGCAACACGGTGTAGGCGCGCGCCCACAACGCACAAATATTGGCTAGAATCGCCAGGTCCTCTGCTGGGCGAATGGAAAAGCGTTCGGGCTGATCCATCACCTGGCGGGCGAATTGGATCTCGCGGTCGTACTGTCCCCACCAGTGGAAACGCTCCACCCACATCATAGCGCTCTCGCGAATGACTTGTTGGGGCGGGATGCAGGCCGCTTCGAATTGCGCGCGCCGTTCGGGGAGGTTGTGGAAGCGCAGGAATTCGTCCAGCAGCCGCATGCTAAAGCCCACCCAACGGCGACGGTTGGCTTGATCACTGAGCCGCTTGTACTCAGCGTAGCCCTGGCACGGGTCGCAGACCAGCAGGTAGTAGAGACGTTCTACCTGAAACTTTTGCAGCCGTTCCCGCACTGGAATGCGCTCATCTGGGGCAAGGTCTTGAAGTTGCTGCTCCAATTTTGCAATGTGTGGGGCGTAATAATTGGTCACCAAAGCGTGGGCCACCTGGCGTTCGTTGATGCGTAGATTGCGTATCACTTTGGAAGTCAAGAGGTGGTACATCTCGTCGTGGAGAAAGATGCGTCCGTAGTGCAGACGCTCTGCGCCGGGCAGCGCTTTAAAACTCTTGACGAAGGATAGCGGCGTCAATTCCGCCGTCAAATGTTCGGCTTCTTGCGCCGGCAGGCCCAATCCCTGTTGGAGTATCTCCACGTCTACTCCCTTGGGCATCAAGGCCAGGCGACTGAGATAGCCGCCGATTTCACCGGCTTTGTTGAACACACTGTTCAAGATACTGGTTTGAATTTGCCCGCGCGCTTCTTCCAGTCGTTTGTCGCCCTCGGGCGCGCCGACCAAGTCTGCGTACTGGTCGAACATCTCTAGCATGGAGCGCGACTCGGGCGCGAGCACCTGCAACAGGTCCACCAGCAGGTGCAAGAAGATGGGTCGCCCACCTGTGAGACGATGCACCACAGGCAGGTACCGAGACGGGATGGTCTCTGCTTCATCGGCCAGCACCTGAATGAACGCTTGGGTCTCTTCAAGCGTCAAAGCGGTCAGCTCGATAAATTCGGCGTGCCATCCCCCTTGCCCAAAGGCGCGTTGCAGGTCTTTTACCAGCCGCGCCTGGCGATCCACGGTCTCATCCGGCGCGGGTAGTTTAGGCCGTCCGGCAAAGACAATGAGGACGTTGGCCAATTGCGGTAGTTTGCTGAGCAGCCAGGGCTTGAGGCGCGTGTCCACGGTGTCCAATCCGGCGGTCTCTTCGACAATAGAGCTTTCATATTGCAAGAGTTCCACAGTGTCGAAGCAGATCACCAGTTTGCGGGATTCGAGGGCCATCTCTCGGCAGCCCTGGACGAAAAGCTGGCTCAAGGATTCGCGGTGTCGCTCCAAGACGCCCGGGTCGGTGCCGCGCTCGCGCAATAACACGAATCTTTGGCGTTCCTGGCGGTAGCGGGCGAAATACTTTTCTTTGGGATCCAACCCTTCCACGATGGCGCGCTCGACGGCGCTGGTGCTATGCGTGTCTGTGTGGTACAAATCAATAATGCCGCTAAAGCAAAAGTCAGGCCCGGCTTCCTCTACCATCGCCTGAAGCTCTTCCAAGAGACGGGTCTTGCCCAATCCGCCATGGCCCCAATAGTAAAGAAAATGTCGTTGGCTGCCTGCGTACAAATATTCGCTCAAGCGCGCGACTTCTTGCTCGCGGCCCACCATTCTTGGTGTGCGTTTGGATAATTCGTTGCTCATTGTTTTGCCTCCTGTCGTGCTCGCCGGCGGTACGCTGCCGCCTCTAGGCGATATTGCTGCGCTTCTGCGTCTTCGGGGAGGAACTCGGCGGCCAGCGCATCCAGGGTGTCAGCAGCGGCCTCACAGGCCCGGCGATAGCGGTCCCCATCTATGACTTGGAAACAAAGCCGCATAATGTCTCCAATGACGCCGTGCAGCCGGTCGCCGCGTTCTTCGCGCCACACCACCGTGTGTTGAAGGCGCAGCCGCGAGATACCCTGGATAAAGAAATAATCGAGCCGCCCCTCTACGAGTTCTGGCGCAATGCGTTCTAGATACCATCTGAGGATGGTGGGATCAAACCAATCTAGCACACTCACCAGCCAGAGAATCTCATCCCAGGGCGCTTCAACTGACTTGAGCCAGGAATCCTCGATAAATGGCTTGACCCGCTGTTGGCACAGATCGCGTTTAAAGTCTTGGAGAGACACAGGAGGCCAGTGCTGCGCAATGTAGGCCGCTAGCCTTTCCGACAAAAGCGGATGACCAAACGAAAACGTCAGCGCCAGGTTGATCGCCTGCTCTATGGCTTCCGACCCGGCCAGCGCAGGGTTTTTGTCCTGCAGGACCTCCTGGACCAATGCTCTGGCGGCATCGTGTCTCGGCAGGGGACCTAGTGGCAGAAGCTTTACCGCGCGGCGCACTTCGACGCGGCGCCAGGGCGCCGGCACGCGCCCCGCAAAGATTTGCTGCACCTGGCTGTCGACGATCAACGGTCCGATCAGGCTGGCCTCCATCCAGCGCCAGAATTCCATATTTTCCTGAAGCACTTCGGTCGTGTCGAACATCAGAACGACCGGAAAGCGCCCGGCCAAATCAATCAGTTGGGCGACGATCTGGCCGGCGACCTGGTCCACCCCTTGCCAGACGCCGCTGAGCCAGTTTTGGGCTTGCGCAATCATCGCGCGCAACACCCCTTCGGGTAAATCGGTAGAGGCGTCTGCCAGCGCGCTGAGGTCAATGTGAAAAATCAAGGCGTTGGGCGACCGGGTGTGCAGGCGCTGCATGGCTTCGGCCAGCAAGCGCGACTTGCCAATGCCCGCTTCGCCATAGACATTCAACAACACGTTGGACTCGGCCGGAGCGCAGATCTGCTCAAGGGCTTCCTCGCGGTCTTGAAATTCAGGCATGTCTCATTCCCTCCTATGTGGTCTTCCAATACAGGTCTGTGAGTTCGTGCAGTTGAGCGACGCTCAAGGGCGGTGCATACCCTGAATCTGCCCAACACCCCGCGCACGCTGCCAGCAAACCCCGCGCCAGGCGCAACGCATGAATGGGGGCATCCAAATCGTCCCCCAGGTCATAAGCTCTCAAGGCCCCTTGAATAATGACATCTACCAACTGACTCTGGGCCGGGGCTTCCAAGTGGGCGGCGGTCAAATACCGGCCCCAATCGTAATCGGTGAGCGGACGCCCGGTCGCTGGAGACGAAACCTGGTCTGTGCGGCCGGTCCGAGTCGCTGCACCGAAGGTTTCTGGACGCTCGCGCTGAATCGCCGCGATGAGTTCATCTAATCGGCTCCGGCGAGCCATGTACGTTACCAGTTCTCGCGCTTTGTTCTCCCGTCCCTGAGCCACCAAGTCATCATAGTCTATTCCAAGCTTGAAACACAGTGTGCGCAGCTCTTGCTCGTTGAAATGCGCTGCTAACCATTCGTGCGCCCGGGTCTCCGGGACCTCCTCCGTCGGTCGGAGGCTTTCGGAATATTCTCCCGGCTTTTGTCCGGCCAGACGAAAATGCAACATTCGGCGCAATTCGTCCGCACGCCAGCGAGGCAGGCGATAGACCCTCATCCGCCCTTGCTGAACATCAGACAATTCCTGAGCCACATCGCCCCACGAGGTATCGCTGAAAAGCTTAAAGCCTAATTGCCCCGGATATAACGCTCGCAGCCGGCGCAGGGCCTGCAGCAGCCGGAGCGATGTCTCTTCTGATAGCGCCTCATCTTGATCCACCCCAACCTGCACCCGCACGTAAGGCTGCGGAGGACGCACTCCGTACTGGGGTTGAGCGGCGACCGCCGAGGTCACCCACTGCACCAGCTCGGTCAGCGTGGCTTGAGCGGTCAGCCTGCCAAAGGGTTCATGCGGTGGAACGGTTTTCAACCACGCCGCCAATTCGAACTCGGAAGGGATGTCGGGATGCACAGGGAGGGTGTTTTGAAAGAACCAGCGCAGCTTGTCCATCCATGACTTGTCGCGACGGAGATCCCCGAGGTACTGCGCTCGCACGCTGCCCTGCTGGAGTAGCTCTTCCCAGTAGGCGTCAAAAATGCGCCGCACAAGCAAAGCCGAGAGCTGCGAATCGATCGGGTCGCTTTTGGCAGGCGCTTCCGAAATGGAGGCTGCCATCTCGGCCAGGGATAATCTTAGCACCAGGGTCTGCCGAGGCGACAGCGCAGGTAGCCTGTTAAACAGGGTGGTTTTGCCGGTTCCCTCCGGCCCAATGGCAATCTGGGTATCCCACTGACCGATCTCTTTTTCGACGACCTGCCGTTCGACATAGACGCCTTCGGCCCTCTTCCCCGGCACATCCAGTGCAAAGGGGTCGATGGGAGGTTGCCCGGTCTCGCGGAGAAGTAGATAGTCCGCTACCAGCTTCAAATAGTCGTGGTTCGGCAGATGGAATCGGATGTCCCTGGAAATTGCGTTCATTTTGCTCGTTTCTGGATGCAAGCGCCCATGTATCATCTTCCGCGCCTTGACTGTGCCGGGACAGTCTCTACTTTAACAGGTCAGGCATACTCTATCAATGCCCGGCTTGTGCCGCCAAAGGGATAAAAATGTGACAAAAGGAGACAAATTGTGACACGTGCGGCGGCCTGCCCCGCAGAGTCCCACAGGGACGGCGCGGCGGCCTGCCCCGCAGAGTCCCACAGGGACGGCGCGGCGGATCAAGTGATCTTGAGCCAGTAGCCGCGCCCGCGCACGTTTTGGATGAAACGCGATTGTCGCCCCGCCGATTCTGGCTCCAAACGGCTGCGCAGCCGGGCGATCAGCTTGCGCAGGTTTTGTTCGTCCATAGATGTCCATTGAGACGCAGGCCAGATCATCTTGATGAGCGCCTCGTGCGGCACGATTTCCGGCGCTTGTTGGTACAGGGCGGTCAGCAGGCGAAACTCCAGATCCGAGAGGGGCGGGGTGAGGGCCTCGCCGTCGATCCACACGTGGCCGCTGCTGTCCAGGTAAAGCCCGCTTTCGGGAGGCGGGCCGGCCATAGCCACGGCCGGGCGCGCGACGGGGATGAGCGAGGATTGCGCTTGCTCTGCGATAAGCCTTTGCGAAAAATCGGCCACGGCGTCTACCAGGTCCGGCCAGTCGATCAGAGCCCCTTCTGTACGCGCCACGTGATGGTGAATGAGGGCCTCACATAATCGCAATAGCGTGCGCGGCGAACCTTCACAGGCCTCGATGAGTCGTTGTAGCACGTTCCGGCCAGTTTTGGTGGTGCACAATTCCTCCAGGCGAGCGATCCGGCCGTCGCTGTAATACGACAGGCGCTGTTCGACCATCTTTTGGAGCGCCTCGCGATCCCAGGCGATGGTTTCGATGCGCAGGCGGTCGGGGCGCAAGGTCACCGTCTGGCGCAATTGCTCGCCCACCTGGAGCGGGAGAAAAAACTTGAAAGCAATGCGCGCTGTTTCTAGCAACGGTCCCTCGCTGACCAGCGGCGCTAAAAGCGGCGCGGCGGCTTGAGGGCCGGCGGCGGTCTCGTCCACGCGGTCAACCAGAATATACAGGGATTGGTAGCGGGCTTCGGGCGACTGCCCCAATTGCGTCACCAGGTTGGCCAGCGTTTCCAGGATTTCGCGGGGCGACGACCTGTCCCAGGCCAGCTCCAGCGGGTCGTTTTTGACAATCCGGGCCAGCTTTAGTCGAGTAAACTGGTCGGCAAATTCCTCGACGTAGCCCATCAACAGAGAGCGCTCCAGCTCATCTTGCAGCAGGTCAAAATAGAGCGCCGGGACGTCCTCGGCCAGAGTGTGCAGAGTCGCCCGGACGATGGCGCGGATGTGCGATTGAGGATTCGACAAGCTCAAGTCGTTGGGATCGCCGGGCAGGAGCGAGCTGAAATCGAAATAGCGCACGGCCAGGGCGCGGCGGCGCAACTGACCGTGCATACATTCATAAGCGACCATCTCACGGGTGGCCGTTTTTCCGTCGCCGCGACCGGCCAGCAAAAAGGCCGCCTGCGGGCGGGCCGGATCGCCCAGGATGTAGTGCAAATAGGGCCGGTCAACGAACAAGTAGGGGAGGTAAGGGCGCTCTTTGTCCGCCTCGTTGAGGGCAAAGGGATCATCAAAAAAGCCGAATCTGTCCAGCCAGCGCCGCAAACGTTGACTAAAGCCGTGCTCACTTGACACGGGCGCACCCCTCCTCACAGGCCATGTCACGTTCTTGTCACAAGCATACCATAGAGTTCACGTCGAGGCAAGTGCAAGTGCGCGGAATCGTTGGCTGAAAAGCAGGGAAAACAGAGGGGGGAAAATTTTATTCCTTGATCCCCCACCAATAGGTGTCGGCCAGGCGCTGGTGCTCCTGGCGCAGCGCGGCGTAGCTGGCGTAGCGTTCGGGGTGAATCTGGCCGGCCTCGACGGCGGCGATGACGGCGCAGCCCGGCTCTACCAGGTGGGTGCAATCGGAGAACTGGCACTCGGCCACCAGCGGGGCGATTTCGGGAAAGTAGGCGTCCAGATCTTCGGGGTCGGTGTCGAACAGGGCCAGAGCGCGAATGCCGGGCGTGTCGGCCACCCAACCTCCCCCATCCAGCGGCAGCAGCTCGGGTACGACGGTGGTGTGGCGGCCTTTGCCGGTGGCCTCGCTGATCGTTTTTGCCGCCAGCCCCAACCCTGGCTGCAGCGCGTTGAGCAGGCTGCTTTTGCCTACCCCCGACGGCCCGGCCAGCACCGACAGTTTGCCTGCCAATTGATCGCGCAGCTCATCCACGCCGGCGCCGCTGAGGGCGCTGGTGTAAATGACCGCATAGCCGATGGCCTCGTACAGGCCAAAGATCTCGCGCCCGCCCTGGACGCCGCCCACCCGGTCGATCTTGTTGGCGCAGATGACGGCGGGGATATGTTGCGCCTCGGCGCCGACCAGAAAGCGGTCGAGCATGCGCAGGCTCGGCTGCGGCTCGGCGCAGGCAAACACAAAAACCGCCGCGTCAGGGTTGGCCACGATGACCTGCTCGCGCTCGCTCAGATAGCCCTGGCGGTCCCAGCGCCGCCCCCCACGCCCTTTGGGGCCGGGGGCCAGGCGGGCCAACACCCGCGCCCGCTCGGCTACCTTTTCGATGGAGCCGACCCCGTTCTCGGCGACGCGCACCGTCACCCGGTCGCCGACGGCCAGCAGATCGGTGTCCAGGCGCTCCTTTTTCAGCCGCCCGCGCACCTGAGCCACCACCTGCCGGCCGTCGGCGGCCTGCACGGTACAAAAGCCGCTTTGGGCCTTGATGACGATGCCGGTTAAGAGATGGGACAAGCTGTGCTCCTCATAGGGCGTTATTTTACCCGGCTTTGGCCCGCCGCGCAATGTGGGGCGAGCTGTAAAGGGTGAAATAGGACAATGTGGGTAAGAATTATTGAGATTTGTTGACAGTGCTTAAAATGGATTGTATACTAGGAGTCGGTGTGGGGATCCTCTGGCTGGGCTTCTTGCGGGCGCCAGCGGCTCATCCGCGGCCCGTTGGGCCGTTCGTCGTTTTGCTTGGCTAAAGAGGCGATGCATGTAGCCGACTTGCTACCGGCCGTTTTTTCAACTATATTTTGCCTGCCCAGTTGGTTTGGGTTGGGGTATACCGTGTTGACCCGCAAGCGGCTGATGTGGAGGCGTCGGGCGGCCCATCGCAAACCAAGAGCGCAGAATACCAGCCCACTGAACCCACGCGCCGTCATGCGTGATCACCCAGGCCACGTTCTGTTCGTCCGGCGCACTGACAATCGCATATAGGTCATGCCCGGCGACGCATTTTCGCTGCGTCAGGCGGCGCGGCTTGCCCAGGCCGTTAGGTGGCCGGTTTGTGATAAGAATCCCCAAGACATTGCATAAAGAATTGGTGGAGGCGGCAGAACGAGAAGGGGTCAGCCTGAACACGTATGTCAATGTGGCATTGGCCAAAACAGTGGGACAGGAGAGGAAAAGTCAAGGCCAAGAGTTGGGATTGGCTGCGTAAAAGGGGTTTTCCATTTTCGTCATTCGTCCTCCGTCAACACCGCCGCATCCAGACCGGCGGGGGGTCAGTGCGGATAAAGCCAACTGTTAGTGGAGCGGGCCGGCGTCCGCTGTTCAGCCTCCGGCATGAGATTCATCGGTCGGCCAAGACACTTTTTTTGTGAATGTACGAAAATGGATCATCCTCGCCCTGGCGACATCTTTTCCCTTCACGTAGGCTGGAAACTGCCCGGCGGACACCGGCTGGAAGTGACGTTCGCGGCGCAGGTCGAGGCGCTCGAGCGGGACAAGAACCGGCTGCGTTGCCGCCTGCTGCAGATTCAATCCGCCGGCGGCAGCCAGCCCGAAAACGACGTGGCCCCTTATTACCTGGAGCGCGTGCTGGCGTTGGTCGGCAAGCGGGCGCTGGTCCCCCTGGAAGCGCTGCAGGGCATCGTGCTGCCGCTGCGCCTGGCCACCCTGACCGGCGAGCACGCCTTCTTTTTCGATTAGCCCCAAGACTGCAATCTGACCAGAGCGCACAGCTTGCTCGAAAAAAAGGATTTTGGGTTTATAATACCAAGCGGCGAATCCGCGCCGGAGGAGGGAACATGGATAACCTTGGCGAATTGATCCCGTTGCTCATCCCAATTTTCGTGCTTCAAATCGCACTGCTGGTCATCGCGCTGCGCGACCTGATCGGGCGCGAGCGGACCAGAGGCTCCAGATTGGCCTGGGCGCTGATCATTATTTTCGTCAACATCTTGGGCCCGATGGCTTACTTGTTGTTCGGGCGGGAGGACTGACGTGTCGGCCATCCGCATCGAGAACCTGCACAAGGCCTTCGGGGAGGTGCGGGCGCTGGACGGGCTGTCTCTCACGGTCCAAGCCGGATCGGTGTTCGGTTTTCTCGGCCCCAACGGCGCCGGCAAGACGACCACCATCCGTATCCTCACCGGCCTGGCTCGCGCCGACGGCGGCCAGGCCTGGGTCTCCGGCGTCGAGGTTACGCGTGACCGGCGGCAGGTTTACCCACACATCGGCTATCTGCCTCAAGACCCGGCGTTCTACGGCTGGATGACGGCGCAGGAGCTACTGGATCACGTGGGGCGGCTGTTTGGCCTGCCGGCTCAAGCGCGCGCGACCCGCACGCAAGAATTGCTCGAGCTGGTCGGGCTGACCGAGGCGGCTAAACGGCGCATCGGCGGCTATTCGGGCGGCATGCGCCAGCGGCTGGGCATCGCTCAAGCGTTGGTCAACCGGCCCCCGGTGCTCTTGCTCGACGAACCGGTCAGCGGGCTTGACCCCGTCGGGCGCAAGGAATTGCTGGACCTGATCGAGCGCCTGCGCGGGCAGTGCACCGTGTTTATGTCCACTCATATCCTGGCCGACGTGGAGCGCGTGTGCGACGCGGTGGGCATCATTCACCGCGGCCGGCTGATCACCCAAGCGCCCCAGGCCGAGTTGCTGGACCGCTACGTCGTGCCTGCTTTCGAGATCGAGACAGACCACGACTCGGCCGGCTTGCTGCGCAAGTGGACCGACGACCTGACCGCGCGCCCGTGGGTCGAATCGGTCGTGACGAATGAGCGCACGGCGCGGATCGTGGTGAACGACGTCGAGACGGCCAAGCGCGAGCTGATGGCCTCAGCCGTGCAGGCCGGACTGGCGCTCACCCATTACGAAATGGTGCGGCCGTCGCTGGAAGACGTCTTTTTGAGACTGGTCAACCAGGAAGGTGCGACGCACCTGAGGGGAGGCGTGAGATGATTTTCTGGACTGCCTTACGCAAAGAACTCCTCGAACAGTGGCGCTCCTATCGCTTGCTCATCGTGAGTGTGGTGCTGCTCATCTTTGCCGGGTTCATGTCGCCGCTTGCCGCCAAATATACCCCAGAGATCATCAAGCTGGCCGTGCCCAACGGCGACGAGATCGCCCGGCTGGTCCCCCCGCCCACGGCGGCGGCGGCCGTGGAGCAATATCTCAAAAACGTCGGGCAGTTTGGCGTTTTGCTGGCGTTGCTGATGGCCATGGGCATGGTGGCGCAAGAGAAAGACAAAGGCACGGCGGCGCTGATGCTAGTCAAGCCGTTGCCGCGCGGGACCTTCCTGGCGGCCAAGTTTACCGCCCTGGCGCTCAATTTCACCCTCGGCCTGCTACTGGCCGGGGCTGCCTGTTATTATTACACACTGATCTTGTTCAAAGCGCTGGACGTCGGCGCGTGGCTGGCGCTCAATGGATTGCTGCTGTTGTTTCTGCTCACCTACGCGGCGCTGACGCTGTTGTGCAGCACACTGACCAGCTCACAGGTCGTGGCGGGAGGGTTGGCCTTTGGGCTGTGGATCGCACTCAGCGCCGTGGGTGCGCTGCCGCAGGTGGGCGAGTGGTTACCCGGCCAACTCACCACCTGGGCCGCTCAACTGATGAACGGCGGCGGCGACACGGCGTGGCCGGCGCTGGCCGTCAGCGTGGGATTGATCGCGGTCGCGCTACTGGGAGCCTGGGCGGTTCTGGAACGCCAGGAACTGTGAATAAAAACCTCCCGCAGGTTCGCCCGCCCTGGCTCGCGCCAGCGGGCCGGGGGAACCTGCGGGAGGTTTCTCACTTGGCGCCAGCGCCCCGCACGGCCGACGTGATCGCGCCGAGGATTGCGACGCCGACCGCCACGACAAAGCCCGCCGATACCCCCTGAAACAGTGCCGCCGTCGAGTCATTGCCCTGGGCCATGACGGTGGTCAGAATGGCCCCGGCCAGCCCTACCCCCAGCACCATACCCACGTTGCGCGCCGTGGCCAGCACGCCGGCGGCGATCCCCTGCCGGTGGCGCGGCGCGCTGCCCATCAAGGCGCTGCTGTTGGGTGAGATAAAGCTGCCGGTGCCCAATCCGGCCACGCCCAGCGCGACCACCACGTGGCTCTGCGGCGACTGCGGCCCCAGGCGCGACAGGAGAAATAGCCCGACCGCCAGCACCGCCATGCCCAGCGTGCTCAACAGGCGCGATCCCACGCGGTCCGACAGCATGCCACTGAGCGGCGCCGCGATGGCCATAACGATGGGTTGGGCGGTGAGCAGCAGCCCGGCCCGCGCGGTGCTGAAATCGCGGCCCTGGATGAGGTAGAACGGCAGCAAGAACACGATACTGTAGAGACAGATGTAATTCAGCACGGCGCTCAACACGGCCGCCGAAAAGAGACGCTGCCGGAACAGACTCAGGTCCAACATCGGGTTGGCGCGACGCAGCTCGATCTGCACAAACATCGCCAGCGACAACGCAGCCGCGCCCAACAGCGCCAGCACCGCCGGGGACGCCCAGCCCCAGTCGTGGCCCCGGTTCAGCCCTAGCAAAAGAGCCACCAAACCCGCTATGAACGTGAGCGCCCCGGCCCGGTCAAAACGCTCCGCCTGCCCGGCGCCGGCGTCGCGTGGAATAAAGCGCAGGCTGAGCCACAACGCGGCCAGCCCCACCGGGAGATTGATGTAAAACACGGCCCGCCAGCTCAACTGATGGGTCAGCCAGCCGCCCAGCGAGGGGCCGACGGTGAGGCCCAGGTAGGTCATGGTCGCCTGCAAGCCCAAAGCCTGGCCACGCTGCGCCGCCGGAAAATTTTTGGTCAGGATGGCCGGCGAGTTGGCAAACAGCATCGCCGCGCCCAGGGCTTGCAGCGCCCGGAACGCGATCAACGCCGCCGACGTCGGGGCCAGGCCGCACAAGGCCGAGCTGAACACAAACACCCCAAAACCCGCCACGTACACCGCCTTGTGACCGCGCAGGTCGCCCAGCCGCCCAAAGCTGAGTAGCAGCCCGCTGACCACCAGCAGGTAAACCGTGACCACCCATTCGACCGTAGCGACATCGCTATCAAAGGTCCGCCGCACCACCGGCAAAACTGTGTTGACCACGCTGCTGTCCAGCGCGGACATGAACGTGCCCACGCCCACGGCCAGCAGCACCCACCACTTGCGCTCCAGGCCGGCGATGATTTCCCCGGTCCTGAACGGGACATCTTGAGGACTTGGCTGTTTTTGTTTCATTTGACTGCTCGTAGAAAGGTTATATAATTTAAAAACTATACAAGACTTTAGTCGTTTGGAGAGGGTGCATGGAACGCGAGATCGGCGCCACAGACTTGCGCCAAAAATTGACCGATGTGCTGCACGCCATTCGTGAGGAGCGCGCGGTCTATGTGGTCGAGACCTTTGGTCGGCCCCAGGCAGTTCTGATGCATTTGGACGAGTATCGCCGTTTTCAACAATATCACCAGGAACGCGAGAGTTTTTTCGAGTGGCTGGACGCGACGGCCCGGGCCAATGCGGCTCGCAACGTTAACTTGAGCGAGGCCGACGTGCTGGCGCTGATTGAGCAGGCGCGCGCCCAAGTATTCAGCGAGCAGTGAGCCGGGCGATGCTGCGCGTTGTCCTCGACACCAGCACACTGGTCAGTTATGTGTTGACGGCTGGCGATACCATGCGCCAGATCATCCGGGCCTGGCGCGAGGGAGAGTTGTCCCTGCTCTCATCCCCGCAAACCCGCGCTGAGTTGGCAGAGGTCCTGGCGCGCCCCTCCATCCTGGAACGGGCGACCGGGCCATTGACGCCGCTGATCGAAGGCGTTACTCACTTTTCGATCCACGTACCCGGCATGCTTGACCTCTCCGGCGCCTGCCGCGACCCTCAAGACGACAAGTTTCTTGCCTGCGCCGTGGAAGGCGTGGCCCAGTATCTGGTCAGTTTCGACCGCGACCTGTTGGACATCCGTCAATATGAAGGTGTATGTATTCTGAACCCGGGCCAATTCCTCGTCGCTTTGCATCTGGCGCGACTCTCGCCTGAAGCCATTCAAGCTCATTACAGCCTCGAGACGTTACGCAAACTTGACGCCGAGCTACGCCTGGACCCAGCCACAAAAGACAAGCTCGTGCAGATCATTGCCAAATCAAAGAATGTTTCCTGACCCTTCTGGGGGCATTCGTTAATCCACCGTCAGTGTTTTGCTCAAGTTGCGCGGAAAGTCGGGGTCGATCCCGCGCGCCACGCTCATCTCATAAGAGAGCATCTGCAGCGGGAGCGTCGCCAGCAACGGTTGGATAAACGGGTCCGACCGGGGCAGCACGAGATAATCGTGCACATTGCGCCGCAACTGTTCATTTTCCTCGGCCACGGCGATGGCCCGCCCACCCCGACAGGTGACCTCGTTGACCGCGCTCACCAGCAAGGGCACGTCTTCCGGCCCTGTGACGAAAATTACCGGGTAGCCGTCGTGCACCGCCGAGAGCGGCCCGTGCTTGAACTCGGTGGAGAGCATCCCTTCGCAGTGCGCGTAGGTGATCTCTTTGAGCTTGAGCGCGCCTTCCAGCGCGATGCCGTAGGTCAGGCCGTAGCCCAGGCAGTACAGGTCGTTGCGCCCCTCCAGATAGGGCAGCGTGCGCTTGACGTGCGGCTCCACCTGGGTCAGCGTGCGCTCCAACAGCGCCGGTAGCCCGCTCAAGTGCGCAGTGGAACGCCCGCCCATACGCAACGCCAGGACCAAAAAAGCCACGACCTGATTCAAAAACGTCTTGGTAGCCGGCACGCTGATCTCGTAACCGCAGGCCAGCGGCAAATAGCGCGCGCTGACGTTCATCAGCGTCGAGCCGATCACGTTGGCCAGCGCCAGCACTTGCATCTCGCGGGCCTGCGCCACCTCGACGGCGTTGAGCACGTCTTTGGTCTCGCCGCTCTGGCTGACAAACACCCCCACGTCCTGTGGGCCGATGGCGTCGCCGTACTGGGCGATGAATTGCGGCGCGAGGATGGGCATGGCCGACCGTCCGGCCAGCCGATTCAAATAGACCGCGCCGACCAGACAGGCGTGGTAACTCGTCCCACAAGCCACCAGGTACAAATGCCGCGCCCGGCGCATCGCCTCGACCATCGGCGCGACGTGGGGCGAGGCCCCCAGCAAATGCAGCAGGTCTTTTGCCACTTGGGGCTGCTCGTGGATCTCTTTGAGCATAAAGTGGGCATAGCCGCCCTTTTCGACGGTTTCCATCTCTTCTGTGACGATTTCTGGCTCGCGCTCGACGAGGCCCCCGTCGGAGACGCGGCGCAGCTCGGCCGCCTCGGCGCTCAGAATCACGATTTCGCCGTCCTGCACGCGCAAGATGCGGCGGGTGAGGGGTAGAATCGAGGGCAGGTCGGAGGAGCAGCAGGTCGCGCCGACTTGGGCGAGCTCCCCAGCGCCGCACAGCTTGCTGGGCAGGTGAGTCGAGCCGACTTCGGCGAACTCAGTCGAGCCGACTTTGGCGAGCTCAGTCAAGCCGACTTTGGCGAACTCAGTCGAGCCGACTTTGGCGAGCTCCCCAGCACCGCCCTGCTCGCTGGGCAGGTGAGTCGAGCCGTCGACCAGCCCAACCACCAGCCCCGACCCTTTTTTGAACGCATACAGCTTGTCTTCGTCGGCTGCGCCGATCACAAAGGCATAGTCGCCCTGCAAATCGTCGTAGGCGTGGCGGATAGCCGTGACCATGTCCTCGCCGCGCCGCACGTAGCGCTCGACGGCGTGCACGCACGACTCGCCGTCGTTGGTCGAGCGCACGGTCATGCCCTCGGCGATGAACGCCTCGCGCAACTCGACGTTGTTGACCACGTTGCCGTTGTGCGCGCCGACCATGCGCCCGTCCGAATCCAGATGAGGCTGAGCGTTCACCTGCGACGGCGCGCCGAACGTGGCCCAGCGCAATTGGGTGATGCCGCGCCGCCCGCGCATCTTGGCAAAGTCGAGCCGCTCGGCCACTTGGTCCACCTTGCCCACGTCTTTGCGCAAGTCAATCGCGCCGTCGGCGTGGAGCGTGGCGCAGCCCACCGAGTCATAGCCGCGATAGGCCAGGCGCTTGCCGGCCTGGATGAGAATGGGGCCTAATGTTTGCTCTTGCGCTGTGACGATGCCGAAAATGCCGCACATTGGGGCTCCTTTGCATTTCAAAAAGTCTTTTCTCTCAAGGAGAGGAATCTGAAAGGAAAAGATGCGGAGGACAAAGTCATAGGAACGCCGGTTCTTATTCTTTTGTCTCAGCCATCAGGCTCTCGACTTGAAAGATAATTTTTTGCAGCAGACTGCGACGAATGTAAAGACTGGATCGTGTTGGCAAGTTGTGCAAGATAGTCAATACCTGAGCGGGGGTGCGTTGGCGCCGGCGGATGGCACGCAACAAGATGCCAATGCTGCCATGCACCTGGTATCCCAAAGTTTCCGCCGCCAGACGGGCGGCTGCATCATCTGTCGAGAGTATAGCATCAGAATGGAGCGCAGCAAGGGAAAGGGCCGCTTGTTCACCCAGAGCCAGGGACAACGTCTGTACCAGTGTCTGAAAAGCTGCGTCTTGAGAGATGGTCACCGATACCTTCTGTAATCTGACATCAGGATGTGTCAGGGTATGGGGACTGTGGCGCTCCACTTCTTGCCAGACTTGCTCCGGCACAAAAACGTTGCGAAAATCATCCAACAGGTTCAGACAATCCAGTTCGTCGAGGTGAATCAATGGACCCGCATCGCAAATGATCTGGAGAGATGGCTCATTCTTCTCCATACAGTCCCCATTCAACGTCTTGGAGGATGAACCGTTCCATCAATTCGGCCCGGTGTGACTCGATGAACCGGCGCAGGGCGTCCGTCATCAACTCGTCCAGGCTCCGAAACCAGCCGGTCTCGACCATCGCTTGCACCTCTGTCAAGAGTCGAGCCGGCACTTTTGCTCGAACAGTCGTCGTTTGTGTTTCAATCATCGGATTCTCTCCACTTGCAATCTCCCAGTCGGTTACATTGAGGTTATTATGCCCCGAAGTGAGAACCAAGTCAACCAAAACCTATCTTATTTTCATAAGCCCAGTTCTTTCGCCGCCAGCCGCTTCATGTGGGCCAGGATGGCCGAGATGCCGTTCAGACGCTGATGGGTAAGCACGTGGTGCAGACCCATCGGCAGGAAAAAGTCGTTGGGGATCGCCATGACCGCCTCTGGCGGCGCGCCGTTCACCCCCTGGCGCAAAATCTCAGCCAAGCCGCGCACCGTGGGCGATTCGGGCGGCACATCGAAGAAAAACGTCAGCGCGCCGTCATGCGTCTCTGCGTGGATAAAGACGGGTGTCATGCACTCGGGCACCGGCTCCATGGCGTCGCGCTGGTCGCGCAGGCGCTCGGGCAATTCGGGCATGTTTTCCGAAAATTCGAGCAAAAGCTCCAATTTTTCCCGTCCTTCGCACCACCGGAAATCCTCAATGATCTCCTGCAACCGGGGCGGGACAGCGTTGATCGACTCGCTCATTCGGTTTGCTCCTCACAGATTTCACGACCGTCATTGTAACCCGTAATGGGGGAAACGTAAAGAGAAAGCCAGCGTTTATTAGAAATGGTTAAAAACACGTCATGTTTCTTGACAGTAAATCCCTCACGTGGTATATTGTTTAGCATAATTGGATAACTTAAAGACCAAGATCAGGAAAAGTAAGCGTCAAAGCGGGGTCACAGAGAGTCGGGCAATCGTTGAGAGCCTGATACCAGCGCCGGCGCCGAATGGACCTGGGAGTCGTCTGCCGAACAGTTGGTAGATTGGTAAATTGGGGAGCGTTTGCCGACCAATTCCCAATATACCAACCAAGTAGTCCGGGCCGGAGTCGCCGCCGTTATCAGGGCTGAGGGTATCGCCTGCGGATCAAGTCATCCTTCGACAAGCTCAGGATGACTCGACAAGCTCAGGATGACTTGACAAGCTCAGGATGACTTGACAAGGGCCGTACCTGCGAATGAGTGAGGCTGGCTCACCCCCTTCCGCCGTCACGGGCGGATTTTTGTTTTCCGGTGAGTTGCCTCAGTAGGGTGGCACCACGAGCGCACACGCGCCCGTCCCGACGGAGGGATGGGCGCGTTTTGTTTGTGGACGAAAGACCAAAGACGAAGGACAAATCCCACCCGCGCTGTTCTATTTCGTCCTTCGTCAAATAAAGTGGAGGTGTGAGATGACACGACGAAAACGCATCCTGACCGGCGACCGGCCCACAGGCAAGCTGCACCTGGGCCATTACGTGGGCAGCCTAGCCAACCGAGTGGCGCTGCAGGAGGAATACGAGTGCTATTTCATCATCGCCGACTTGCACACGCTGACCACCCGGCCAGAAAAAGAGCACATCCAGGAAATCGAGCAGAACATGTTCGAGATGGTGTTGGATTATCTGGCCGTGGGCATTGACCCAGAGCAGAGCACCATATTCGTCCAATCGGCGCTGCCCGAGACCTACGAGCTGAACCTGATCTTTGAGATGCTGGTGACGTTGCCGCGCGTGGCCCGCTTGCCCAGCATCAAAGAGATGGCCCGCGCCGCGCAAATCGACGACGAGGCCGTGCCGTTTGGACTGGTGGGCTATCCCGTGTTGCAGGCCGCCGACATCCTGCTGCCCCGCGCCCACCTGGTGCCGGTGGGCAAGGACAACGAGGCCCACGTCGAAGTCACCCGCGAGATCGCCCGTCGCTTCAACCGGCTGTATGGCGAGGTGTTCCCCGTGCCCGACGCGCTCATCGGCGAAGTGCCCACGCTGGTCGGCACCGACGGTCAGGCCAAGATGAGCAAGTCGCTCAACAACGCCATCTTTTTGTCCGACGACGGCGCGACGGTGGTCGAAAAGGTGCGCGGGATGTACACCGACCCCAACCGCATCCGCGCCGACATCCCCGGCGCGGTGGAGGGCAACCCGGTCTTTGCCTACCACGACGCCTTTAACCCCGACCTGGCCGAAGTGAACGACCTCAAAGAGCGCTATCGCCAGGGCCGGGTGGGCGACGTGGAGGTGAAGAAAAAACTGGCCCGCGCCATCAATGATTTTCTGGACCCCATCCGCGAGCGCCGCGCCCACTACGCCTCCCGGCCGGGAGTGGTCGAAGAGGTGCTCGTCGAAGGCACGCGGCGTATGCAGGTCGAGGCCCGCGAGACGATGGCGCTGGTCTATGAGGCCATGGGGCTGTACGGCATCCACTTGCGCGAGCGGATCAAAGAAGGCGAGATGGCTCCCCAGCGCAGCTCACGATTGGCGACGATAGAGGGCGCGCTGGGCACGTGACAGGAGGCTGGGTATGACCATGCATCTCGTGAAACTCGAGCTCGAAAGCGAGCGTTACCCGACCCGGCGGCTCTTTCCTTTCAATGTACCGGTCTTGCAGCAACCCACTGAATTGAGATTCACCCGGCCGCTCGTGTTTTTCGTGGGCGAGAATGGGTCGGGCAAATCCACCCTGCTGGAAGCCCTCACCCGCAAGTGCGGCGTGCACCTGTGGGATAAGCCCAAACGCCACGTCGCGCACGACAACCCTTACGAGACAAGGCTGGCCGATTATCTCAGCGTGACCTGGGCCAACGGACGGGTGGCGGGGTCGCTGTTTCGGGCCGAAACTTTTCGGGATTTCGCCGATTTTCTCGACGACGTGGCGCTGTGCGACCCTGGGCGGCTGAAATATCACGGCGGGCGCATCCTGAACACCCTTTCGCATGGCGAGGCCATTTTCAGCTACTTGAGCCAGCGCTACCACGTCAAGGGCATTTACTTTCTCGACGAACCCGAGGCGGCCCTATCGCCGGCGCGACAGATCGCGTTCATCAAATTACTCCAACGGCTGGAGAGAACGGGACACACGCAATTCATCATCGCCACCCACTCACCGCTCCTGCTGGCCTATCCGGGCGCGCAAATTTTTAGCTTTGACGGGCCATGCATCCAACCAGTGGCCTACGAAGACACGCCGCATTTCAGATTATACCAGCAGTTCTTTGCCGACCGGACGCCCTTTTTCGAAAACAACGGTTCGCGTGCATCATCTGAGGAAAGGAGGCCTGCTATTGAACAAAGTCATCTCGTCTGATTGGGTTCGCACTTTTTGATACGCTATCAGGTCAGGAGGAACAAAATGTCACAATACAAATTCTTGCTGAACGAACAAGACATGCCCACCCATTGGTACAACATCATCGCCGACATGAAGACCCCCCCACCGCCGTACCGCCATCCGGTCACGCTGGAGTTGCTGGGGCCGGACGACCTGGCCCCGGTCTTTCCCGCAGCTCTGATCGCGCAGGAGGTCAGCCAGGAGCGCTACATCGAGATCCCCGATCAAGTGCAAGACGTGCTCAAGATGTGGCGCCCTTCACCCCTGTACCGTGCCGCGCGTTGGGAAAAGGCGCTGGACACCCCGGCCAAAATCTACTTCAAGTGGGAAGGGGTCAGCCCGGCGGGCAGCCACAAGCCCAACACCGCCGTGGCCCAATGCTACTATGGCAAACAAGAGGGCCTGAAAGGTTTCGCCACCGAGACCGGCGCCGGGCAGTGGGGCAGCGCCCTGGCCTTTGCCACGCAGCTCTTTGGCCTGGAGTGCAAGGTCTTTATGGTCACCATCAGTTTTCATCAAAAGCCCTATCGCCGCATCATGATGGAGACCTGGGGGGCCACCGTGGTGCCCAGCCCCAGCTCGGAGACCAACGCCGGGCGGAACATCCTGGCCGTGGACCCCGAGACCACCGGCAGCCTGGGCATCGCCATCAGTGAGGCCATCGAGTACGCCGTCACCCACGCCGGTTACAAGTACTCGCTGGGCAGTGTGGTCAACTTTGTGCTGCTACACCAGACGGTGATCGGGTTGGAGGCCATGAAGCAGATGGAAATGGCCGGCGACTATCCCGACATTCTGATCGGCTGCGCGGGCGGCGGCAGCAACGCGGCCGGCCTCGTCTATCCCTTTTTGAGAGACAAATTAACCGGCGAAAAGCCCGATCTGCGGGCCATTTTTGTCGAGTCCACCGCCTGCCCCAGCATGACCAAGGGCCTGTATGCCTACGACTGGGGCGACACGGCCAAGACCGGTCCCGTAGCCAAGATGCACACGGTAGGCCACAGCTTTATCCCCGCGCCCGTGCACGCCGGGGGGCTGCGCTACCACGGCATGGCTCCCAGCATCTGCGCCTTGTTGCAGCAAGAGATGGTCGAGGCCCGGGCCTACCATCAAAACGAAATCCTGGTCGCCGCCGAGAGCTTTACCCGGGCCGAAGGCTTTATCGTGGCCCCCGAGACGGCCCACGCAGTCAAGGCGGTCTACGACGAGGCCATGGCCTGCAAAGCGGCCGGCGAATCCCGGGTGATCCTGTTCAACGCCAGCGGCCACGGTCATTTTGACCTGGGGGCCTACGACGCCTTTCACCGCCAGGAGCTGCCCGATTACGAGCTGGACCAGGAGGCCATCCGGGTGGCGCTGGCCGAGCTGCCCCATGTGCCGGCGTAGCGCTGGCGCTGCAAGTGGCCCGCGTTTACAGCGCAGGGTCGGAGAGGTATGATTCTCCGACCCTGTGACGCGCAGACGGTGCGCAGCCTAACGGTTGCTGGCGTTGTAGATGGCGTGGGTGTCCCCGCTGCCAGCGTTGTGGGCCACGTTGACGATGGCGGCGATGTCCCGATTCGCCGTAATACGCACCGAGCCTTTGAAATCGTTCACGGGGGCAAAGAACACTCTCAACCCACGTATGTTGATGCTCTGGTTCAACTGTGAACCTACCAACGTGCCGTCGTCGTCATAATAATACAGATTGACTGTCGCCGACGGCGCACTTAGGTTCCGTACCGCGATGCCGGCGTCCCAGGTGTAGCCATCCTGGCTGTATTTGTATTGGCGGTAGACCGGCGCGCCGTACGCTGTGAGGCTGCCGCTCAAAAAAGCCGAGTAAGCCTTCTTGTACCGCCCATCGGCGCTGGCCTCGCTGACCATGCCCACCAGCGCTGGCCCGCTGCTGCTCACCACCGCGCTGCCCAGAAAGCCGTTGCCCAGGCAGGCCACGTTGGCAAAGGTGCGCCCGGCATAGGGCGCTACGCCAGTGGCGCTCTGGTCGCAGGCCGAGACGTGGTTGCCGCTGCTGTCGTAATAGCGCACGGTGATGTTTGCGGAGCTGGCCCCCACGTTTTGTACCTGCACGCCGCTGTACATCCCGTTCAGGTTGTATTTGAAGACCGGGACGTAGAGCGTGCTGGCGCCCGCGCTGAACAGGTTGTGGGTGGCCGCCGCCAGGCCGTCGCTGTCCCGATCCTCGCGCACCACGCCTGCCAGAGGCTGGCCGTTGGACGATGAGATCTTTGCTGTACAGAGCGTCCCTGTCGCGTTGCAGCCGCCCGTGTTCTCTTGAGGATGAATGGTGTGGTTAGCGTGTGGGTTCAGGAAAATCGGACCTAACTCGGGGCTTTCCCCTCCGCTGTCATCGTAAAAGGTGACAAAAACAGTCGTGGTCTGCAAACCGGTGTTCGTGACAAGAATATCGGATGAGCGACCTCCGAAGTTGCGCTTGATGAGCGGTGCGTACAGGATGGGGCCGGCCTGTTCCCAGCCAGAGGAACCGGCGCTACCGTCAGGAAGGATGCCAATGTAGTTGGTGCGCTCAGTGTGGTCGTCGGTCTCGGTTTCAACTACCACTGATGAATCCTCGCTAGCAGCGGCAACTGGTGAAAGGATCGTGGACAAGGATGATGGTGTGTAAGCAACCGTGGCATTCAGTGCGATCAAGTCAGTGCGTCCCACCCAAGCGAGACCATCTGGCCAAAAGAAAGTGGTGTTCACCTCAGATGTGCGTGCGCTGCAATTGTTCCGGATTACAATGGTCGAGTTCGAACCATTGTAATCGGCTCGAACGCTTGGCAAGGACACCGGATAAAGCCCAATGAAAGCCGTTTCCCCGGCCCCTACCGTGTGCCAACCCAGGTCACGGTACTCTACCCATTGACCGCCGCTATAATGTTTGGCCACAATGTGATAGGTCCCGGGTGCCACATCGGTAGTACCAAAGTTTTCTGCCAGGATGTCATCAGGGTTGGCCCAATCGTAGGAATAGGTTTGCGTCCATTCGTAAACGTTACCGCCAGCGGCGGCAGGCTTTTCGAGTCCGTAGATTCGTAAATTAGCCACCGGATTAGCGTTTGTATCGCTTACTCTGCCAATGACTGTTCCTGTCTGGTCCCCACCGTAGTTAAACGGCGCCAGCCACGGTTCAGGATTACGCGATCTGTTTTCCGAGTCGAGTGTGGATGGTGGGGGTTCCAATGTACGGTTAGGTAGTGAGTGAATAACGATCTGGAGATGAAGATGGTGTCCCGATGAGTACTTGCCGGTGTCATCAACCTCGGCAATCCAGTCGCCGGCATCAACATGATCCCCTTCTGCGACCCGGACGCTGTTTTGGCTGAGATGGAGGTACATTGAGTAGGCGTAGGCCAATGTGCCAAATGTACCATACGTTCGGTCGTAGTGGAATTGATCGTGTTGGATGAGCACGAAATTTCCCCAAGCTGTGGTCACGTCTCCGTTCGGTAAATTTTCGCGGAGATTAACGACCGTGCCATCTGCCACAGCGTAAACATCCGTGCCGAGTCCATAGGAAAAGTCGACACCCTTGTGGGTAGATCCACCCAGTTCTTCAGCCCACAGATATGATTGGTTGATCACGCCACCGGTGTCCGTTATAGGTCGTTGAACCCGATACGCTGCGTATCCATATCCAATGGATACCAGGATCAGTAACACTGCCAAGCCGCCACTGACGGCAATCGTTCTCGAACATTTTCCGATTACTTTACTTAGCATTGCACCTGTCTCCTCAATGATCTACCGGATTATGATGTAATAGGTTGTCATTAAAGGAAGGCTTGTTCGATTTCCATCGGCAAGCGATATCATCCACACGTCACCCCCATCGCTAGCAAAGATAATATGCCCACCGTCTCTTGACCACGCGGGCATCCATTCGTTTGTTGCTTCAACAGCATCGGATGTTAGACGCTTGAGATCAGATCCATTTCTGTTTACAAGCCACAGATCGGTGAGGGGTTCAGGTTCTTCGTAATACGGCGTGCCGGTAAAAACGATCCACTGACCATTGGGAGACCAGCGCGGCACACCGGCCGCCAGACTTATGTCCTGTGTAAGTTGAGTTTGGCCGGTGCCATCAGAGTTCATAACCCATAGGTTATAGGCATTGCCAGGTCCTGCCGATTTACCTGCAGGAGAGATGAACATGATCTTGTCGCCGTCCGGCGACCACTTCGGAAAGGACGGCCAATGAGCTGGTGGAGATGCAAGCACGCCGGCGGGTTCCGCTCCGTCGGCACTAATGACCATCATAGTGACCGACTGGCGAAAGACCTCGTCCAGAAAAACGAGGCGCTTGCTGTCGGGTGACCAATCCATGCTGGTCACATAGTGCTCGTTCTCCTGATCTACAGTGTAAATCTCGCGTGTTTCACCGCTGCTCACGTTCATAATCCACAACCCGGAGGTTTGGGTACTTCTGTAGGCAATGCGCGTGCCGTCGGGGGACCAGACCGGCTCCAGGCCACCTTGCACCAACAGCTTTAAATCTTCTGTGGCGAGATCAAATAGGTAGATGCCATACTCAAATCTTTCCCCTTTGGGTAAGGCGTCCCAGGCCTCGACGTTACTCAACACCAGCGTCAGCCGGCCGCCATCGGGTGAGACGCTGCCCCATCCCCATGGGTCTATTCCAACCCTTTCGTCGGCCAAAAAAAGCGGCAGCCGGGCCCGGACGTCGAGTAAGACGCGCTCATCGCTTCCATCGCTGTTGATAGCTCGAATCACGTTCCCGTCCGGGAACACGAGCGTGAAAGGCCTGCTCTCCGGTTCGGGCGGTAGCGGGATGATCGGCGGCTGGGCCGTGGGAATCGGGGTCACAATCGGCGTCGGGAGTGGGGTTGGAAATGGTGGAGTCGTGGGTGATGGACGGATGTACAGTGTCGGTATTGCAAGGGGTGAATCAAACATCATCGGCGCTGTTGTCAGTGATGCCGATTCTGGCATCCCTGCTGTAGGTGTCTGCAAGGGCGACTCGAACGTCTGTCCGGTCGCCTCCTGCCCCGACAGGTCCACACACCCCGCCAGAACTATTGCCAGGGCGAGCAGCAGACCCACCCGCGTCGCCCGGCCCCAGCGCTGCGTTAACGTGTTCATCGCGCCTCCTTTTCATTCGTCATAGCGCGCCGCTGCGCGTCATCCTGATTCGACAGTATTGATTGTACCACAAAATGGGGGGGGGTGTCAAGAATCCCGCGCTAACGATTTTGCCAACTCGAATGTGCGTCAAGTTAGCGATACGCCTGAGAAAAAGCCATTCGGTCGAGACATCTCTGAACATTGTTTGTCGGCAACTTGTGTCGCCGGTCGGCGTGGGAGTTGGGAGAGGGGCCTGGCGGTAGAGGAAACCATCACGGTCATTTCGACCTGGGAGCCTACGACGCCTTCCACCGCCAGGAGCTGCCCGACTACGAGCTGGACCAGGAGGCCATCCGGGCGGCGCTGGCCTCGCTGACCATCCCCGCCAGCGCTGGCCCGCTGCTGCTCACCACCGCGCTGCCCAGAAAGCCGTTGCCCAGGCAGGCCAGGTTGGCAAAGGTGCGCCCGGCATAGGGCGCTACGCCGTTCGCGCTCTGGTCACAGGCCGAGACGTGGTTGCCGCTGCTGTCGTTAAAGCGCACGGTGATGTTTGCGGAGCTGGCCCCCACGTTTTGCACCTGCACCCCGCTGTACATCTCGTTCAGGTTGTACTTGAAGGCCGGGATGTAGAGCGTGCTGGCGCCCGCGCTGAACAGGTTGTGGGTGGCCGCCGCCAGGCCGTCGCTGTCCCGATATTCGAGCACCACGCCTGCCAGGGGTTGGCCGTTGGAGGTGTAGAGGCGCGCCGCACACAGCGTCCCGGCGGCGTGGCAGCCGCCGCTGCCCGCGCCACTGGGCGTCAGCGTCAGTTGTGCATTGGGGGCCAAGGCATAACTGCCCCCTGAGCGCGCCGCGCCAGCGCTATCGTAATAGTAGACGTAGACGGTGGTGGCCTGGCTGCCGGCGTTGAGCACCTGAAG
>DAOTXN010000080.1:0-5993 GCA_034435435.1 Anaerolineae bacterium
TCAACCTCCTTGTGCTTGCTGAACGGATTAAACCACAACGAAACGATCTATTGGCGGTTCGGTTGTTAAAGGGCGAAACGATCTATTGACGGTTCATTCGTTATCAACGAAACGATGTATTGTCGTATGACAGATAGGGATTGGAGATTGGGAGGTGTAAAATGCGCCAGGTCCTTAGTTTTATTTTGTTGGCCGGTCTGCTACTGGCGGCTTGCGGAGGTGAAAAAGCCACCCCCACACGGGTGGCCCCAACCGACACTGCGCCGAGCGCGACGTCTGTCCCGGCTTCGCCCACGCCGCCCCCAGCAACCGACACCCCTGTACCCCCGCGCACCATTCGACTGATGTCCCACGATAGCTTTGCCGCCAGCGAGGCGGTCATCGCCGAGTTCGAGGCGGCCCATAACGCCAGGGTCGAGTTTCTGCCGTCCGGCGACGCGGGCGCGGCTCTCAACCAGGCCATCTTGAGCAAAAACAACCCGCTGGCCGACGTCTTTTTCGGCGTGGACAACACCTTTCTCGGCCGGGCGCTCCAGGCCGGCATTTTTGAGCCGTACAACTCGCCGGCCCTGGCCGACGTCCCCGACGCGCTGGAGCTCGACCCTGAGCATCGCCTGTTGCCAGTAGACTATGGCGACGTGTGCCTGAACTATGACGTGGCCTGGTTCGCGGAGCGAGGCGTCGCCCCTCCCGCCAGCCTGGAAGACCTGACCCGGCCCGAGTACAAGAGTCTGCTGGTGGTCGAAAACCCGGCCACCTCGTCGCCGGGGCTGGCCTTTATGCTGGCGACTATCGGTCACTTTGGGACGGACGGTTGGCTGGATTACTGGTCCGCCCTGCGCGAAAACGACCTGCTGGTCACCTCGGGTTGGGAAGATGCCTACTGGGGCCAGTCCACCTGGGCCGGCGGCGGCGACCGTCCCATCGTAGTCAGCTATGCCACCAGCCCAGCCGCCGAAGTCTACTTTAGCGAGGGCGCGCTGAGCGAGCCGCCCACGGGCAACGTGTTGGGCGCTGGGGCCTGCTTCCGCCAGATCGAGTTCGCCGGCATTTTGGCAGGCGCGCAGAATCGCGACCTGGCCGAAAAGCTAATTGACTTTTTATTGAGCCAGCGCTTCCAGGAAGACATCCCCGTGCAGATGTTTGTCTTTCCGGCCAATGCGCAAGCGGCGCTGCCCGACTTTTATCGGTGGGCCGAGCGTCCCGCCGAGCCGGCCGAGGTGAGCGCCGCCGACATTCAATCCAACCGCGAGACGTGGATCCGCCAGTGGACCGAAACCGTGTTACGCTAGGCAAGCTCGTATACCTGCTGCCCCTGCTCTTTCTGGCGCTGTTTCTCTTCTACCCGCTGTTGACCATTCTGTGGGTGAGCTTTGCGCCGGAAGGGCAATTGGACCTCTCGGCCGTGCGCCAGGTGCTCACTACGCGCTATTTCCTGCGCACGATATGGTTCACTACCTGGCAGGCGACGCTCTCGACCGCGCTGACGCTGGCGCTGGCGTTGCCGGGCGCGTACGTGTTCGCCCGCTACCGCTTTCCCGCCAAAGGCGCCTTGCGCGCTCTGACGGCGATCCCCTTCGTGCTTCCGACGGTCGTCGTCGCCGCTGCTTTCCGCGCCCTGCTGGGTCCGCAGGGGCGGTTCAACCAGGCATTGATGGCGCTTTTTAGCCTGGAGCGCCCGCCCATCGACTTGCGCCAAACCCTGACTCTCATCCTCATCGCCCACGTCTTTTACAACTATACCGTGGTGCTAAGGCTGGTGGGAGGCTTTTGGGCCAATCTCAACCCGCGCCTGGAAGAGGCCGCCGCCGTGCTGGGGGCCGGGCGCTGGCGGGCCTTTCGGGAGGTGACGTTGCCCTTGCTCACCCCGGCTCTCGCGGCGGCGGCGCTGCTGGTGTTTATCTTTTGCTTCACCAGTTTCGGTGTGGTGCTGCTGCTGGGCGGGCCGGGCTTTGCCACCATCGAAGTGGAAATCTATTACCAGACCACCGCCCTGCCAGACCTGCCGGTCGCGGCGACTCTGTCGCTGCTGCAAATCCTGTTCACTACCGTCCTGATCTGGCTGTACACTCACCTACAAGCCCGCGCCAGCGTGCCCCTGGACCTGCGCCCGCAGTCAACTACCCAGCGCCGACCGCAGACCCGGCGCGCGCGGCTGCTGGTCGCGGCCAACGTGGTGCTGATGCTCGTCGTGCTCGTGACGCCCTTGCTGGCGCTGGCCGAGCGCGCCTTTTCCACCGCCGATGGCTACAGCCTGACCTACTTTCGCGAGTTGAGCGTCAACCGGCGCGGCTCGGTCCTGTTTGTGCCGCCCATGGAAGCGGTGTGGAATTCGGTGCGTTTTGCATTGCTGACCGTTGCGCTGGCGCTGGTGCTGGGCGCGCTGGCCGCGCGCCTTCTTTCCCCCCCGCACACGGGGGGGAAGCGCCGGGGGGCTTGGCTGGACCCGCTTTTTATGCTACCCTTGAGCGTGTCGGCGGTGACGCTGGGTTTTGGCTACATCGTCGCGCTGGACGAGCCGCCGCTGAACCTGCGCACCTCGCCCTGGCTGATCCCGCTGGCCCACACGCTGGTGGCGCTGCCTTTTGTGGTGCGCTCGCTGCTGCCGGCCTTGCGCGGGATGAACCCGCGCTGGCGCGAGGCCGCCGCCACGCTGGGCGCCCCGCCGTGGCGGGTGTGGCTCGAGGTGGACCTGCCCATCGTCGGGCGGGCCATGCTGGTGGGGGCGGCCTTTGCCTTCACCGTCTCGATGGGCGAGTTTGGCGCGACGTCGCTCATCGCCCGCCCCGAGCGCCCGACCATGCCGGTGGCGATCGAGCGTTTCCTCGGCCAGCCGGGGGCGCTGAACCAGGGCCAGGCGCTGGCGATGAGCACGCTGTTGATGTTGGTGTGCGTCGTGGCGTTCCTCGCCATCGAGCGTTTTCGGGTGGGCGAAATAGGTGAGTTCTAGCAGCCTGTCGGAGAACCCTGTAATATAGGGCCTTGTGCCCGTTTTTTGCTCGTTTTGCGCCCATTTTGTACGCCCACAAGGGGCTAAATTACGTCTCTCCGACAGGCTGCTAGCGAAAATCCAATATCGAATACCAATGTTAAAAGTACATGACATAAGCAAGACTTTCGAAGATACGCCGGCGCTGCGGGGCGTAAGTTTCGAGGTCGCCGAGGGAGAGATCCTGTGCTTGCTGGGGCCGTCGGGCTGCGGCAAGACCACGCTGCTGCGGGTCATCGCCGGGTTGGAGCAGGCCGATAGCGGGACCGTGCTGCTGGATGGGGCCGACCTGAGCGGCGTTCCCGTTCACCGGCGCGGCGTCGGGTTCATGTTTCAGGAATACGCCCTCTTTCCCCACAAAGACGTGAGCAGCAACGTGGCCTTTGGCCTGCGCATGGCCGGGCTGTCCAGGGCCGAGGTCCGGCGGCGGGTGGACCAGGCGCTGGCGCTGGTTGGGTTGAGTGGATTTGAGCGCCGCGCGGTGCACGAGTTGTCAGGCGGCGAGCAGCAGCGCGTGGCCCTGGCCCGCAGCCTGGCCCCCCGCCCGCGCCTGCTCATGCTGGACGAGCCGCTAGGGTCGTTAGACCGCGCCCTGCGCGAGCGGCTGATGAACGAGCTGCGCCAGATCCTCAAATCGGTGGGCCTGACGGCGCTGTACGTCACCCACGACCAGAGCGAGGCCTTTGCCATCGGCGACCGGGTGGCGATTATGCAACAAGGCTGCATCGAGCAAATCGGCCCGCCCGAAGCAGTTTACCGCGAGCCGGCCAGCCCGTTCGTGGCGCGATTCCTGGGCATGAGTAACCTGCTGCCGGGGCGGGTGGTGGACGCGGAGACGAGGCGGGTCGAGACGGCGGTGGGGAAATTGGAGATTGGGGATTGGGGATTGGAGATTGGGGCTGGACAAAGTGTCACGGTGCTGCTGCGGCCAGAAGCGGCAGAGTTGGTGAATGGAACTGCACTCGCGCCCAACTTGCTGCGCGGGCGGGTGGTGGAGCGCTCGTTCCGGGGCGCGCACTACCGGTTGGTGGTGCAGCACGCCAGCGGGGCGGAGCTGGCTTTCGAGCTGGATGGCGCGGCCCCCGCGGTGGGCAACGAAGTGACGCTGTCGCTGCGACCGGAGGGGATAAATTTGTTGAGGGAGGACAAATGACCCAAGAACCCCTCGAAATCCAGGTCGGCAAACTGCTGGCCGCCAGAAACCTGACCCTGGCCGTAGCCGAGAGTTGCACCGGCGGGCTGGTCGGTCACCGGCTCACAGAGGTTCCGGGTAGCTCGGCTTATTTTCTGGGCGGGGTGGTGGCCTACGCCTACGAGGCCAAGGAGCGCCTGCTAGGCGTGCGCCACGCCACGCTGTACGACCACGGGGCCGTCAGCGCCGAGACCGCGCTAGAGATGGCGCGCGGGGCGCGGCGCGTGTTGGGCGCCGACGTCGGCCTGAGCGTCACCGGCATCGCCGGGCCGGGGGGCGGCTTGCCCGATAAACCGGTGGGGCTGACGTACATCGCCCTGTCTGCCCGCGACGGCGAGCGCAGCGAGCGCCACGTGTGGGACGGCGACCGCTCGGGCAACAAAGCCCGTTCGGCCGAGGCCGCGCTTCTTCTTCTATGTAAGTATCTCGAAAGTCTACCCAGTCCCAAGTAGCTTGGCGTGGTTGCCAGGTCAGTCCCAATCTCGCCGCTCGCATTCTGATACTGTTCATTGATCGTCCCGTTGATGTTACCTCATCTCGCTCTATCTCCCCCGCATAATAGCGCCGTATAAGTTCGTCTTCCTCCGGCGCATAATTATGTTTTTTGCGGGCGATGTCTCCTTTGCGGGGTAAACTCAACTGTTGCCCTTTTTCTCTTACAGCTTGCCATGTCCTACCGGGCAACAGCGCCACGAGCTGGTCTTGACTGGCGCTTTCGTAATTTGCCTTGAGTATCTCAAACTCTCGCTCTGACCAGCGTCGGCGCTTCTTTTTGCGCGGTCGGTGTATCAAAATCTCTCGCTCATCCCCAAGCCGAAAGATCAGCTTGGCGCGGATCGTCGCCGGGTCAGGCCAGATGATAACCTTGTCCAGTAACAGGCGCAAGACGGCATTTTTTATCCCGTTGGGCTTATCGCCCCAGTTGTCACCCAGGTTCTCAAGGAACGCTCGGACCATTTCAATCGTCGCCTTTCCTGGCACAGGATGACCCACAGCCGCGCCGATGGGCTGGCTCTCCAGGTCTGTCAATTCCTTGATGCGGGCCAGTCGCTTTTGTATCTGTTCGCTGAGTACCTGTAGTTCACTAGGTGGCAAGACGCCTGTTGCTAGGTTGCCGCGCAGGTTCTCGACCTCGGTTTCCAGCCGTTTCATTTCGCGCCGATAGCTGGCGGCTTGTTCTTTGGCCGCGTCGTATTCGTCGGCCCATCTGTTCAAGGTCCGCTCAGCCAGACCGCCCACGGGCAGGCAGGCAATGACGGCCTCTGAAATGGGAGTGTCTAAAATATGAGCGGCAATGCTTACGCAGTGCGTTCCTAGAGCTCTGTCGCGGCACAAATAAAATGAGAGATGCGCCGGTTTCATATTGGTATAGCTCATCTGTCGTGGTGTGTCGTGATTGCCGTCCCAGAGTATACCGGCCAATGGTAACGGGTCATATTCCTTTTTTGGCCTGCTTTCGCCGTTGTTGAATTTCTCCTGAAATTACGGCATAGTGTATTTCGATAAAGCAAGACTGCCGCACTGTAATTTGCCGGTTTCTGCATCTTTGCCGACTAGCTTATATCTCGCAAGTAGTATGATTTGCGAAAGCCGGTCAGAATTGTCTTCACTTGGCTTCCGTGCAATTTAAAAATACATACTTGTGGTAGGCAGTCGATTCAATCTTTCTCAATGATTTTAGACTGCTAATCGATGTGCAGGACACCTGACTCACTACATATTGCTTTTGTTGAAAGCGGCAAGAATTGCCCGATTATTGCTATTGAGTGCTCCCCTGTGCAAGTTGTCGTCTCATCTTGACTACGTTGGAGT
>DAOTXN010000081.1:0-24846 GCA_034435435.1 Anaerolineae bacterium
CTCTCGTCTGCCTCGGGCTTTGAGTTCGCGGATACGCCTTTTTAGGCGTTCTTTCAGCGAAACGTTCTATTGACGGTTATCTGGTTGTTAATGTGCTGCGCTTGCGAAACGATCTATTGGCAGGCGACATGTAGGCAAAACGGCTGAATAGGCATACTCGTTTTTTGGGAAGGTGGTGATGTTCCCCTTCCACCGCACCGCTTTCGCCGGGTATGTCATTCAGTGTAGCACAAGACAAAATAAAAGCAAGCCGTTCTCTCCTGAAAGCCGCTGTTTCTCCCGGATGTGGGCAGTGGCACGCTTGTTGGAGGTTGAATTTTGAGGTACAATTCCAGCGCCTGGGCCAAGTTGTGACCTCGTAACTGCTCAGCCCGGTGCTCAAGCCGGGCCCGCGACCCGGCGCTTTGGCGCTGAAATCGCCAGTTTTGGCCGAATCGCGGGTCAGTGCGCAGCCTCCCCGTGGGGCGGACCCGCTCAGGAGCGTGGGGCTGAACAGTTACGTGACCTCAAAGAAAGTGAGGCGGACAGAACATGGGCAAATTGCTTCGTGTCTTTTTTAAAGCGGCGTTGCTGCTGCTGGTCGTCGTTATTCTCCCGTTGTTTCTGGGCCACAAGCTCTCGCTGGCCCTCATCCCCACTCCCCAAGTCGCCGTCATCCGCATCGAGGGCGAAATCTGGGGCGCCTACACAGCCTACGTCAGTCAGGCGCTCGAAGAAGTGGGCAATGACCCGGCCGTGCGCGCCGTCGTGCTCGACATCGTCAGCCCGGGCGGCGAAGTGTCGGCCAGCGAAGGGCTATATTTCGACGTGCTCGAATTGCGCGAGAAAAAGCCGGTGATCGTCTCGGTGGACGAGATGGCCGCCAGCGGCGCCTATTATATCGCCGCCGCCGCCGACCGCATCTACGCCAAGCCCGGCTCGATGGTGGGCAGCATCGGCGTGATTGCCCTGCTGCCCTCCAACGACCTGGTGGACGAGCAGCTCATCACCACCGGTCCGTTCAAGCTCTCCGGCGGGGCGCAGGTGGCCTACATTCGCCAGATGGAGACGCTCAAAGAAACCTTTCTGGCGGCCATCATGGCCCAACGCGCCGACCGCCTGCAAGTCGGGCCAGAGCTGCTCTCGCGGGCCGAAATCTATCTGGGCCTGCAAGCCCAGCAGATGGGGCTGATCGACGCGCTTGGCTCGCAGACTGAGGCCATCACCGCCGCGGCCGAAATGGCGCACATTCATAACTATCGCATCGTGGATCGCACACCCACTCTGCCCGACTGGTTCTTCTGGTACGCCTCGCAGCAGGGAGCCGACGCACCCCGCACGGCGGCCACCGTCGCCGCGCCGCCGGAAGACTTGCCTCCTGGCTTGTACTATCGTTACGTCGAGCCGCTGCAATAATCGCCACTGCGGTAGCAAAAGGAGCGCGTCATGTTGAAAAAAGCCCTCGTTACTCTCCTGGCGCTGGTCGTCATGCTTGTTCTGTTCCTGTTGCCTACAGCAATCCGCCGCGGATATTATTACGACGGAGAGTTTGAAACCCGCGAGATCCCGCGCCCCAAGCTAGAGACCATTGCCGTTTCTGCTCCCGAAATGCCCGCTTTTGAGGATCGCTTTGACCCAACCGCCGCCGGCGCGATCCTACTCGACGCGGCCCACGAGAACCGTTTCGACGTGTCCGAGCTGAGCGTGTTGCAGGCGCGCCTGTCGGCCCGCGGCCAACGCCTCGAGCTGCTCGAGTCGGTGTGGGACCTGCCCGCCAAGCTGCGCTACGCCAAGGCCCTCGTCGTCATCTCGCCCGGCGAGTCCTTCGCCACGGACGAAATCCAGCAGCTCGAAGATTTTGTAGAAAAGGGCGGGCGGCTGTTGCTGATTACCGACCCCACTCGCTTTGGCCTGCGCTTCGACGACTATGGCTACGTGCTGGGGCTGGACAGCGACGTGATGTACATCAACGAGCTGGCAGCCCGCTTTGGGCTGGTTTTCCAGTCCGACTATTTGTACAACACGGTCGAGCACGAGGGGAACTATCGCAACATCAAGTTGACTGAATTGGCCGAAACCGATTTGACAGCCGGTGTGGAACAGCTCGTCTTTTACGCCACGCACTCGATTCGTTCCGACCAGACAGCGCTCGTCGTCGCCGGCGGCGAGACCCGTTCCAGCAGCAGCGAGCGCATCGAAGAATTGGCCGTGGCGACGCTGGCTGCCGACGGCGCTGTGCTGGCGCTGGGCGACCTGACCTTTATGGTCGAACCGCAAAACGCGGTATACGACAATGAGCTCTTTATCGCCCACATCGCCGACTGGCTCAGCGGCGGCGAACGGCGCTACGAGTTGGCCGATTTTCCGTTCTTTTTCGCCGAGCAAGTGGACCTGATCTACACCGACGCGCCGCTGCTAGATACCGACCTGTTGGTCGGCAGCACCGCGCTGCAAGCCTATTTTGCCGGTGTGGGTAAGGAGCTGGCTGTGCGCGACCAGGAGGATCCAACCCGCGACACGCTCTTTTTGGGGGTGTACGCGCACACCCAAGACGTGAGCAACTATCTCGCCGCCGCCGGCGTGGCGCTGACGGTCGTCACACCCACCGCAGCGACGCCGGTCCCGACCCCTACCCTCGACCTCAGCGCAACGGTCACCGGAACGGAAGAATCCACGTTGACAACCACGGTCGAGCTGACCGGCGTCATCTCTCTCTCCCCGACCGTGCGCAGCCGGGTCGAGATCACCACTGTGGGACAAATCGTTGTGACCGGCACGGCCCTGCTGGCCCTGCAAACCGACGGCGAGCGCCACGTGCTGACCGTGCTGGCCTACACCGAAACCGGGCTAGACAACGTCGTGGAACGCTTGACCCAAAGCGGATTGGGCGAGTGTTTGATTTTGGAAGCGGCCAGCGGTCCCAATGTGACCCTGGCCCTATGTCCCACCGGTGAGGTAGCGGAAGGAGAAGGAGAAGGCGGCTGGCAAGGGGATGAAACTGAACCTACGCCGACGGCGACGCCCGCGCCCGACTTGCTCCCCACGCCTGTCCCCACCGGCACACAGCCCACCGAAACGCCCGTCGGCGAGCCGGAAGGTAAGATTTTTGTCGTCGCGTTGGACGACGGCGAGCCGCGCTACGACGGACTGACTGGCGCTGAGGATTTCGCGGAGATTCTGGACGACCGTTTTGAGGTCACGGTGTGGAGCGTGGCCCGCGACGGGCTGCCGGGTGAAGATGAGGCGGCGGGCCATGACCTGCTCATCCTGGCCAAGGGCGACTTTGAGGGCGCGCTGGGCGATGCCTTTAGCGAATGGCTGGGTAACGTGATGTTGGCCGGGACGCCGGTCATTCTGTCGGGCGCGTATTTTGACGAGAGCGCCGAGCTGGCCGTGCAGCGCGACATCCAGGTGGAAGATGCTGCGCACCCCTTGGCGCAGGGCTTTGCGCCGGATGAGGTGATCACTTTTGTGGCGTCGCCGTCTGGCCGCGAGTACGAGATCGGCGTGGTGGACGCCGAAACTGAGGAAGGCGGCCAAATCGTGTTCGTGCGCGGGCCGGATAGCGAGACCGCCGGCGCGGCTTCGATTGTGGTGTTAGACGACTTGCTGGGGATTCGGATCGCGTTGATCGGTTTTCCGGTCTATCTGCTGCCCGAAGAGGCCAGGACCCGGCTGGTGAATAATACGGTGGATTGGGCGTTGGGGCAAAGCGAGTAGCAGGGGGCTGGCAAGCGCCCAAGCGCTACATTGCGTCAAAGATTGATTGCGCGGACGCCAGATTTTCGCGCGACTGTGGCAAGGCCCCGTTATTTTAACACGACCCCACACACCGATACCCACGACGCGCCGTTTTGATCGGCCGGGCAGCGCTCATAGCCCGCCCGCTCGCCCCTCGTCTCGCCCAGCAGCCGCAGCGTCAGGTAGATCGGGGCCAGCCCGCATACATTGCGCCGATCCTGTTCGGTCTCGATCTGACGGTAAAAGGCCTGCGCGTCGCCGGCGCAAATGGTCTCGATGAGCGCGTCGTCGGCGGCCAACAGGCGCGCCCGCCCCACAAAATCCACCGGCGCGGGGTCGCCAAAAGCCGGGCCGACGTGGGCCAGGTCGCCGGCCGCGATGACCAGCGCCGACCGTCCCGCCAAGGCTTTCTGCAAAGCCGCCAGCGCGCGAGCAAAGGTAGGATCGTCTCCTGGCTCAAACGGGGTGCTGATAAAGTGCTGGAACGAGCCGCACAGAATGGGCGCTAATTGGATGGGTCGGCGCTCGCGCACGTGGTGTAACCAGACGGCGGCCAATTCGACCGAGTGCTCGCCGATGTGGTGCAGTTCTTGTTCAAAGGCAAACTGGGGGCCGATGGCCTCGGCCAGAGCGTCTACTACGTCGGCGGCGGTGGGCAGCACGCCGTAGGGTGTGGCGTAGTTTTGGCGGGTCAGCGTCAGTGTGCCCTGGCTGCCGTTGTGATCGGTGCCAAATATCACCGCTACCTCGGCCTGGCGGGCAGCCTGGGTCATGCGGCTCCACACCTCCGCGTAGACCGGTCCGCCGCGCTCATAGTCAATGTGTGGGCTGACCAAACCCCGCCCGGCAAAGGGCGCGACCTGTTCCAGACTTGCCAGGTAATGATCCAACATCGCTTGCAATTGATCGGGGTCAGTGGGATAGCTGGTCCCAGCCGAGATCGGTTGTCGAAAAGGAGCCTGGCGATAATCGGTCAGCGCGGCGTCACAGGCTTGCGAAAAACGCTCACTGTCGAGCAGCAGCGCCCGGTCCAGTTGGTCAACGATCTGCTCCAATTCGCCACTGGTCACGCGCACACCCGCCCGCACCATCAAGGCGGCGCGCAATTCGTCCAGGCTGCGTGTGCCGTCCATCAGACCCAGCGCCGGCCCCAGTTGGCGCGAGACGACCGTCACGCGCTCGGTGATGTGCAAGGGATCGCGCAGCATCAAGGCCGGTTGGCCTTGATGGACGAGTGGATGGATTTGAAGGGCGCGCAGTTTGGGCTTCATACACATTCGGCTCCTGACCACGCGCATTGTACCTGGTCTTGTGTGAAACGGCAAGTCATGAGCCAACCTAGACCCATCGCTTGTCGTTTTGCAGTGGTCCGGGTACAATGCAGAAGACCATCTCGGCCTGGGCGCGACTCTGATGAAATCCTAAGCTCTTTTTAACCCTATTCCTACTTTTCTTGTTTATAATCTGGAACATGTGTGGGTATGCCATCATGATGCCTGGACCGCGCTCAAATCCTCGAATAGCTCAGGAGATGAACTAGAATGAAAAATCGGACTCTTGTTCTCATGATTTGCGTCCTTGGAATAACCACGTTGCTCCTGCCCCAAGCCCTCACGGCGTTCGCCCAGGACTGGACGGAGCTTTCGCCAGACGTGGATGGGGATGGTTTGCTCAACGAATTAGAATCCCCGCCCGGCTGGTACAACGCCGCTGGCGGGCCGTTCGCCACCGATCCGCTCGACGCCGACAGCGACGATGACGGCCTCTCCGATGGTGAAGAAAAGCTCTTTGGCGCAGACCCACTCGATGACCAAGATCCAGGGATTTATTTTAGATACCGGGACGAATACAAAACCAAAGAGTATTTCAAGACAGCCGCTCAGAACCCCATCTATCCTCCGGATGCAGGGAACGTTTTTCCCAAGCGCGCCGGATATGCTTATTTACTTTTCCGGCAGGCCGGCGATAAATATCTGATGGCGCCCGAAAACGGGGACGGCGGGATGGTGGCCCGGCGCGGGACCACCCTGTACATCGGCGGGCCGGCCGACGCCAGCCTCACTTTCACCGGGGCCGGGCTGACCGACCTGGCCTCCTACACCACAAAGGACCTGTATGGCGGCGGCTGGGTGGTGAATCTGCCCACGGACGGCACGGTCGGCGCGTACACCGCGACGGTGGCTTACGATGGCTGGCAGACCGAGATGCCGCTGTACGTCATTTTCGAGTTGCCTGCCGATCTCACCCAAGATCAAATCGACGCCTATCTCTACGACGACGACCCCACCGACCTGCGCGACGAAGTGGCCGCCATCTGGCGCACCCGTGATGATAACGACCCCTTTAACGATGGATATCGCCAGGCCTATGGGTGGGCGCAGGCTTTTTGGACCGACCAGTATCAAAAGTATATTTTGGTGGATCAGGTGATGCCTCGCATTCACGGCAAGACCACCCACGCCTCTGCGCTTACGACACTGTCGGATGCCGCAGATGACGAAGTCCGAGTGGATTATGTGAACTATATCGAAACCAGTATGTACCGATCATTGTACAGGACCTGGGATGGAACCGGCTGGACGCAGATCGGCTCTCCCTGCCAGAACCAGGCCGGTACGTTAACCGGTTTTCTGCGCGCGGCGGGCATCCCTGCCTCCCCCTTTATCACCAGTTGGGCCAGCATGACCAGCGATTACGACACTTCGGTGAAGGTGTGGTTCGACAACCAGTGGTGGGGTGCGCGTAGCTATAGCCGGTCAGAGACAAATGTACTATATCAGTATTATCCCTTTAGGGGAGGCGACACCAACCACACTTATCTAAGAGACTGGGATACCAGAGGGGGCTACAGGGAAAGCTCGGGCGACATCATAGCCGGCGTCAACGAGAATTGGGTGCTTGAAGAATGGCGCCCCAAGAACGTCGGCGAAACCTGTCCGTTGGGGCAATCTACAGACGGTCTGGAATGTTTCGAGGGCGGGACGGTCAGCACTAAATGGCAGCCCGACGCGTATATGATCAGCCAGGCCCGCGATTGGTTTTGGAAGAGCATCCGGCCGATGTACCTGAACCAAAAGACGCCCTATGTGGACACGTTGGCCTCCTTACTCTGGATCGGCGACGCCTGGCTACCTACGGGCTGGCCCGCCAGCTACGACACGACCGGTCACCCGGATGATCCTTGCACCGGCGGGTGCCCTGAAAACTGGCCCATCGAACCCAAGGTCGAGGCCTGTCCCGCTGGCTATCTGGGAATCTGTCCCTATCCCGACTTGGTAGGGATGGCGGCTATGCAGATGTTCGAGACGATCGTCGAGACGCATCAGGTGTCCGTGGACTCTTCCAAACGCGTGCAATTCGGGGCCGACCAAGCTCTCTTGACCGACGTCTATGCACATCGCGGCGTGGACCGGGATAGCGACGGACGCTACGAGGCCCTTGCCATTGACGTAGGTCTGAACGTCGTTCAGCCCGCCGTATATCGGGTCGAGGGCGACCTGTACGACGGCGCGGAGCGCTTCGTCGGTCACGCCTCCTGGACCGGCGCTGGTGAGACGGCTGCGCTGGTTTTCGACTTGAACAAGACCACGCCGCCTTTTACCCTCAAGCGTGTGCACCTCTTGGACGCCGGCAATGTTTTGCTCGACTCGCGCCACTATAACCCCTACACTGTGGCTACGTTGAACGGCCCGGTGGATCAAGGCGCGATCAGCGTGGGCGGTCTGCCGAGCGTCAAGTACATCACCTTGGGCGAGCACATCACCCCCACCCAGGTCTTTACGCACACGCTTGCCGACCTGGACGGCGATACCCTGGCCGACCAACTCATCGTCGGCGTGCAGGTGCAAGTGACTCAGGCCGACAATTACCGCGTAGAGGGCTGGCTCGAAGCGCCCGACGGCTCGCTCATCGTCTACGCCCTCGGAGACGCGACCTCTCTGAACACCGGTTTGCACACGCTCCTGCTTCCCTTTGACGGGCGGGCCGTCAGCGGCAACGGCGTGGACGGCCCCTACACGGTCGTCGCCCTGCGCATCCTGGATGGCGACGCCAACTATACGGTTCTCGACGAGCTGCATGAGACCGGCTTGAACCTGGACTACGAGGCGGCCGACTTTGACCCGGCCACCGACGTCGCTACCCACTTTAGTGACGATATGGAGAGCGGCGGCGCCAATTGGGACAGCCAACTGCCGTGGGCGCGGGTCAACCAGACCTGGCCGGTCGCTTCGTGGGTGTGGCGGGCCAATACCACCACCCCTGGCGTGGGCCAGCTCACGCTCAAAGACACGCTGGCCATCAATCTGTCCGACTATGCCCAGCCGGTGCTGCGCTTTGACGCCACCTACAATATGCCCGACGCCGACAACGCCGGTTACGTCGAAGTTTCAACCAACGGTCTGACCTGGACCAAAGTGGCTACCTTGACCAACGCGCTGGACCGTTGGGCCACCATGGTCCTGCCATTGAGCGACTATGGAGAGCGCCCAAGCCTGCACTTGCGCTTCAGCGCCGACGCGACCGGCGCGCTGCTGTGGACCGTGGACAATGTATATCTCAACGCATGGCCGGCGGTAACCGGCGCTTCCTTTACCTACTCGCCCACTATGGTGGTTGCGCACGACCCTATCACTTTCGAGGCCGAATATACCTCCATCGACACCAGCCTGCCCATTACCTACACCTGGGATTTCGACGACGGTCAGCCTCCCGTGGTCACGCACAGCCCGGCCACGGTGTATACCTATACCGCAGAGGGCGACTATAACGTCGTGCTCACGGTGGAAAATCCTTATGATGGGCACAGCGTCTCGCAACTGGTAGGGGCTGGCGAGCCGATTGTCGGCACCTCGTTCGTCTGGGAGCCGGCGTTGCCTTTGAACGGCCAGGTGGTCACGCTTACGGCCTCCTTCACCCCCATCACAGCCACCAACACCCCCACCCATCCCATCGTGTTCACCTGGGATCTGGGCAACGGCACGGGCGTCATGACCTCCACTAACCCGGCCATCACCCACACCTTCGACGCGGGCGCGTTCTATCCCATCTCACTCTCGACCAGCAACGACTATGGCAGCGCCGAATGGGAGGATACCATTGCCGTCAAAGAGGGTGTGACCAGCGTCGCCTTTTCGGTAGAGACCGCCCCGCGCATCGAGGGTGATCCGCTGACCTTCCAGGCCAGCGTCACGCGCACCTCGGCCTCCAAGCCCATCACCTACACCTGGGACTTTGACGACGGCAGCGACCCGCTCATCACCACCGAGGCGGTGGTCCAGCATACCTTTGCCGCGTTCGGTTCCTATAGCGTGGAGGTGACAGCCTACAACGGCTACGGTTCGCCGCAGGTGTATAGCGACGGGGTGGACGTGCAAGGCCGGGCCGTCTCTGCTGCCGCATTCGACTTTTATCAAACTGCGGCCAACGCCTCCGAGACCGAGATCACGTTTAGCGCGAGTTACCTGCCGCTCAACGCCACCCTGCCTGTGAGCTACATCTGGAACTTTGGCAGCGGCGTCCAGCCGCCGAGCAGCACGCCGACCACCACCCACGACTTTGGCGCGTCTCCTGCCACGTACACCGTCTGGCTCACCGTGACCAACGGCTGGGGAACCCCGGCGGTGTATAGCCAGAGCGTGACGCTGCCTATAGACAGCGACGCCGATGGCCTGAGCGATTGGTTCGAGTGGAACGAGAGCAACACCGACGCCTTTGACGCCGACAGCGACAATGATGGTCGAAATGACGGGGATGAATGGTTCGGATATATCTACCAGGGCTACTCTGGCGATCCGCACTATGGTGAGCTGATCGCCACCGATCCCAACGACCCGGACAGCGATGCCGATGGTCTCGACGACGGCACCGAATTCGATCTTGGCGCCTGCCCGCTGCACGCCGACACCGACGCCGACGGCCTGGATGACGGGGACGAGCCAGGACTGGAAGGCACCACCGACCCACTGGACCCCGATACCGACGACGATGGCCTCCTGGATGGCCAAGAAGTCAACCAGGTCGGCACCGACCCGCTTGACCCCGACAGCGACGCCGACGGCGTCAGCGACGGGGACGAAGTGGACGATCCGGCCGATGCGCAGGATAGCGACGCCGACGGCGTTATAGACGCGCTGGACCCGGACGACGACGACGACGGCATCCCCACCCTCATCGAGTGCGCCACAGGCGACCCGGACACCTGTGCGGATCACGACGCCGACGCCACCCCGGATTATCTGGACAATGACGACGATGGCGACGGCATCCTCACCAACATCGAGTGCAGCACCGGCGATCCAACCACCTGCGAGAACCACGACGGCGACGCCACGCCGGACTATCTGGACACCGAGAGCGATGGCGATGGTATTCTGGATGCCGACGAGTGGAGCGCCGGCGCGGGCGATCCACTGGCCGGCTGCACCGCCGACGATCCTATATGCACCAACAACGACGCCGACGACGACGGCATTCCCAACTACCTGGACGACGACAGCGACGACGATGGAGCGCCGGACGCTGACGAATTCGACGCCGACGGCGATGGCAGCCCCGACGACATCGATGGGGACGGCCTCCCCGATTGGCTCGACACAGAAACACGCTTTTACCTCTATATGCCCATCGTATTGAAAACCTATCCATAAGACTGGTCATCTGAACAGCGGGGCGATTGAGTTCATCGCCCCGCTGTTGCAGGCCAATCGCCCTTTCATATCTATCCTGGATATCCTCCTACGTTCCCACTCCAATCCGGTTTCAACACTAAAAAGACTTGCACGCTTGTTGGTTGTGCCCATAAACGAAAAATATGATACAATGACCAACAGAGAAACGGCGCTTGGGGGGTTTTGAAAGCAAAGGGGTTACAAAAGGAGGGAAACGATGTCGAGGAGCAGATTGCTTTTACTGGTCAGCGGAGGGCTGTTTTTGCTATGTGGGGTTTTGCTCGCCAGACCTAGCCTGGCAAGCTCAAGTTATCCGCGTGTGTTGAAAAACGCCCCCGCCGCATTGCGGCCGGTGATTGAGGACGGCCCATCGACGGTTAGCGGCCCTGACGGCGTTTTCCACCTGGCAGGCCTGGAGCGAGGCACGCACAAGCTCTACCTTGACCTGGACACCTTGCCCGTTGAGCTGCGCCCTGACTCGGCCACATCTCCGGTTATCCTGTGGCTCAACCCCGGCCAATCGCTGGTCTCCACAGCTACAGAGTCTGGCGTACGCTTTAGCGCCGCCTACCACGCGACGGGCGACGCCATCAGCGGTGTGGTCTTTTTAGACCAGGATGGCGACGGGCGTCAGAGGGCGGGCGAGCCAGGCTTGAGCGGCGTCACCGTCGTGGATCCCACCAGCCACCAATACTTTGTCCCCTTTGACGACCGCGACCTGCGCGACTTGTTAGACGCTTCGGACGTGTGCCAACCCTCCACCGTGCCCCCGGAAGACCCGGTTGGCGACGTCATCGTTTCGACGGTATCGCTCACCGCCTCCTCCGACGGCACCACCTATTACTATGACCACTGGGAAGACGGCTATGACGCCGATCCTTTGAACCCCGGTCCAACTACCGAAATTGGCCTGCTGAACGCCGGACAGGTGCGCACTTTTGCCAGCAACGTAGATACCTCCGTCACGCCCTGGGGGTCGGTGTTCTACTATGACGGCCGCGACCGCATCACCATCGTGGGCGAAGAAGCCTCGGTCGTCCGCTCGGCCTATCCTGCCAGCGGCATCGGCACCCGTTTGGCCGGGGCCTGGGAGATCGAAGAAGTGGCCGCCTGGGGCGCCGATTATATCGTTCCGGCCGGCGAGGACTGGGGCGCCGGTAGTGATTTCGAGTTTACCGGCGCTACCGTCACCGCCCTGCAGGACGGCACACAGCTTTACTATAACGGTAGCCTGGCCGCTACCCTCTCCGCCGGCGGGACCTACTTTATCAACGGCGTCGGCGACGGCAGCGGCCTGAACAGCGGCGACACGTTTACCGCCACCCACCCCATCCAGGTCCACACCTATAGCTCCATCTGCGCAAGCGGTATGGACAACTATTGGAGCGGCAATGGCTACACCCTGGAGCCGGTGGACCAATGGGACAGCGACTATTGGTCGCCGGTGCAGAACCGCTCCGTTTGTCTCAACGGCAACAGCGCCGCTGTAGACATCTTTCTCTACAACGCTACCGGCGGCAATATCAACCTCACCATAGACGACGGCACCATCTACAACGTGACCCTCCAACCCGGCAGCAACAGCGTGACCAACACCCTGATCCTAAGCCCCCTCTCTGACCTCCAGGGCGCACACATCTTTGCGCCAGGCGGCGAGATGTTCTGGGGCGTCGTCAACGTGGATACCGAGGGCTGGAGGCACGAGTGGGGCTATTCGCTCATCCCCCAAAATGATCTCAGCTCTATGGCCGTCCTGGGTTGGGCGCCTGGTAACGGCCTGGCGCTCCCCCTGGCCCAATATCCCCCCAGCGGCAACCTGGCCTGGGTCATACCCGTCACCGATACGGTCATTTATGCCGATTTTGACCAGGACGGCAACGCCGACGACATGGACTGCAATGGCGACGGCGACGCTTTTGACGTTGGCTTCTGCGCCGGCCTGGACGAGATCGGTTCCAGCAACGGCATCACCGTGACCCAGGGCAATACGCTGCGCATCGCCGATCCCACCGACGCCGACCTGACCGGCGCGTTGATCTTTACCCGCGACCTGAGTCACAGGATCGCCGTGGCATGGGGACAAGACCCTTGCGTGGCTCAGAGACAACTTCCTTATCTCGATCTGGGTTACACCGTCTTACCGGTCGCCATCCCTTCAGTCTCCAAGTTCGACGCGCTGGCCCAAGACGTAGACAATTCTGGCGACATCTCGCCCGGCGACATCCTTACCTACACTGTCGTGATCGCCAACGACGGTTTCGGGCCGTTGAACAATGCCGTGCTGACCGACGTGTTGCCCTATACCTACACCGACTTTATCGTCGGCTCTATCGCTTCGACCCTGCCCTTTGCTGATGACGATTATTTCAACGGCGTTGACTGGCTCTATACCCCGGTCGGCGGCGGCTCTTTTAACACCGACCCCAACGTCCAACAGCTCCGGCTATTGTGGAACCAGATCGCCGCCCAACAGACGGTGACGGTGACTTTTCAGGTCCAGATCGAACAGGTGGACCCCAGCATTATGGAGATTTCAAACCTGGCCTTCGTGGACGCGGATAACTCTGATCCTAGAGGCTCCGAAGACCCCGACGATCCCAACGACCCCGACACAGACACTCCGCTGGGCCAGCCGATTCTATGGCTGGACAAACACCCCAGCGACCCCACCACGGTCGCGCCGGGTGGGTTGCTCACCTACACCATCGTCGTCTCTAACGTGGGCACGGCCACCGCTCTGAGCGCGTTGGTGGTGGACGATCTGCCTCCCTGGCTAAGCTACGAGCCGAGCACGCTCGACCTGACCTGGCCCGTGGCCGAGGTGATTACGACTACCAACACGGTCACTTTCGTGTATGAATTCCACGAAACTTTTGGCGACAACTTTGACGACGCCTCTCACACTCTCACCACCGGCGCGGACGGCAACGACGGCACGCTGAATTGGACCCTGCCCATCAGCCGCTGGACCGAGTTTAACGACGACGACGACCCTTTTCTCGGTGACATCCGCGTTATCTCGACCACGCCTCCTGCCCCGAACAGCCCTCCCAGCGTCCTGCGGCTCAGCGACCTTAGCGACGACAACGTCGACTCGGGCGCCCGGCGCTGCGCCGACCTGTCGGATTTTGTCGAGCCGCACCTGGGCTACCAGATGCGAGGTGACGCCGATCACACCGAGCTTAACGACACCTATCGCGTCGAAATCACCGGTACAACTGCGATAACATCCGTGACTGTGCTCTATGCCGGCACCGCCTATCAGGCGATGGATATGGATTTGACTGCCTTTGCCGGAGACGCGCCGGTGTGTGTTTCTTTTATCGCCGAAGGCGGCATGGATGGGAACCTCGACTTTTATCGCATAGACGACATTTTCATCTACGAGAACCACCCGATGCGGTCCCGCCAGGTCGTGCAGACCCAAGAGACCACCACCATTCACTACTTTACGACCAACAACACCGACCCGCTCACCTACACCCGCATCCTGTCTGACCCGTTCACCACCGCCATTACCCACACCATGGATGTGACCCGACCCTTTGCCTTCCCGGCCCAGAGCAACGTCACCATCACCTTCCAGATGCGCGTGGGCTATCCACTGACCGACGGGCTGGTGCTGCTCAACAGCGCCTCGATTACGGCCACCAACGTCCACACCACGCCCTATCCGCTGCGCGACGACACCCCCACCACTATCCAGAGCAGCCACGCGCTGACCATCACCAAATCCGATAACCCCGACCCGGTGTTGCCCGGCAACCTGCTCACCTACACCCTGTTTTGGGAGGTGGGCGGCGACGAGCCGGCTCCCAACGTCGTCGTCAGCGACGTCTTGCCGTTGCCCTACGTCAGCTTTAACTCTTGCGCCCCGCTGCCCGCGTGTCAAGGCGAGACCTTCCCCGGCTCCGGCGTGGTCGTGTGGAATCTGGGCAACCGCCTGCCGCCCATGTCGGGCGTCACCTACGACAGCGGCTGGCTGACCGTCACCGTCAACGTGGAGCAACGCCCGCCCGCCGGGGTTTTCACCAACACCGCCTTTATCGGCGACGACGACCCCGACACCCCCGGCGACCAGGACGACGAGCCGACCGAGGTGCCTATCGCCAGTTTTGCCCTGAGCAAACAACGCCTCACCGCCAGTCCGGTTCCTATCGGCGTGCTGGTGCGCTACCAGATCGCCATCACCAACACCGGCGAGTTGACCATCACGCAACTGCCGCTGCAAGACCTCTATGATCCCGTCTACCTGGAATTCCAGAGCGCAGTCCCGGCCCCCGACGTGACCGCTCCGCCCGGTACGCTGGTGTGGAACGACCTGACGACCTACCTGCCCGGCCTGGTCTTGCCGCCCAACGCCAGCACGCAGATCGTCGTGGACTTTTTGTCCATCTCGAGCACGCAACAATTGCTCCCGCCGGTCACAGTCAACACCGCGGCTGTGGATGGGGCGCGCACCGACGCCGGCACGCTGCCGCGCCAGGAAGACAGCGCCGAGGTAGAGATCGAGGACACGGCGGTCAACGCCAGCTTTGCCCTGAGCAAGCAGCTCATCTCCACCCCCACCGTGCCCATCGGCTCACCGGTGCAATTCCTCATCGTCATCACCAACACCGGCGACCTGACCATCACCCAACTGCCGCTGCAAGACACCTACGACCCGTTCTACCTGCAATATCAGAGCGCGCTGCCGGTTCCCGACGTCGCCGCGCCTCCCGGCACGCTGGTGTGGAACGACTTGACCGACGGTTTACCCGGCCTGGTTTTGCCGCCGGCCCAGAGTACCCAGGTCCTGGTCCAGTTCATCGCCCTCACCACCACGCAACACCTGACCCCACCCGTGACCGTCAACACCGCCGTCGTGGACGGGGCGCGCACCGACGCCGGCGACCTGCCCCGCCAGGAAGACAGCGCCGAGGTCGGGATCGAAGACGAGGGACCGACCGCCATCGAGCTGCTCTATTTGCGGGCCGGCCCGAAATCCGGCGGCGTGCTGGTCGAATGGGCCACGCTGTTCGAGATCAACACCTACGGCTTTTGGCTCTATCGGGGCAGCGACGCCGACCCTGAGCACGCTACCCCGCTCGTTTTTGTCCCGGCTCAAGGCTGGCTTAACCTGGGCGCTGCATACCAAGTCCTAGACGCCGGCCTGCCGCCAGGTCTCACCTATTACTGGCTGGTCGAGGTCGAGAACGACGGCGCCGAGACCCGTTATGGCCCGGTGAGCGCCTGGCCAGGCTGGAACGAGGCCGATCTGCCCTACCGCGTCTATCTGCCGCTGCTCAGGCGGCCATAGCTCGGCGACCGTGTGTGTCGAGGGGAGGGAATTGCGCCAATGAGGATCCTCAAACTGGTAATATGGGACCTGGACGAAACCATATTGACCGGAATACTGGAAGAAGGAGATAGCGAGCTCAACCCTGCCGCCGCTCGTGTGATGGAGCGGCTCAACGAGCGGGGCATCTTGCAGGCTCTGGCCACCCAGAACCAGCCCCAGTTGCTGACCGCTGCGCTCGAAAACTGGGGCTGGGCCGAGCTATTTGTCCAGGTGGAGGCCGACCTCGGGCCCAAGGCGCGCAAAGTCAGACGTATCCTGGAGGCGCTGGGCGTCCACCCGCTCGACACTGCTTTTGTGGATCAAGACGCCTTCGAGCGAGATTCCATCGCGGCTCAAATTCCCGATATCACCTCTTGGTCGCTGGCAGAGTTGCAGGCATACCTGGAAGGCAGGGATGCGCCGGTGACAGAGGAAGGTCGCCGGCGGCCCCAGATGTACCGCGAGCAGCAGGCTCGTAGCCAGGGTGAAGAACAGGCGGTGGATTATACCGAGTTCTTGCGGGCCTGCAACATTCAGATTTCGATCCGGCCCTACGCACCCGCCGACGCCCTGCGGGCCGAAGAGTTGCTGACCCGCACGCACCAGATGAACCTGGGGGTGCTGCCCGTTGCAGAAGCGGTGGCCCGGCTCAACCGGCCGGACGAACACCACGTCATCGTGGCCGAAATGCGCGACGCGTATGGCGATTTGGGGCGCTGTGGGATTCTTCACCTGACCCCGAAGGAGGATCACAGCGCCCTCATCGAAAGCCTGGCCATCTCGTGTCGCACGCGGGCGCGGGGGTTATCGCTGGCTATGCTGGTCGGGTTGATGCGCCATCCCAACGCCTGCTTCTCGACCTATCGCTGCCGCTACGTCTTTAACGGCGCTAACCGTCCGCTGCGCATGCTGTTGATGGGCGCCGGTTTCAAACCGCAGGCCGACTCCGATGAGCTGGTGCTCGACGCCGACCAACTGGCGGCGGTAGAATTGCCGGACTGGGTGCGCGTCGAACATGATGCGCCAGCTCAACTGACAACGTAAAAGCTCTAGGAATGACTCGCAGCGAACGTAAAGCCCTCTCACCCCACCCCGGCCTGGAAGCCAAGGTTCTTCAACTGGCGAGCGCCGCGCTGGGCAAAAGAATTGAGCCTGCCGATCCCTTGTTATCGAGCCAGGCCGGATTTGACTCGTTTGGCTTGCTGGAGCTGTTGCTGCGGATGGAGGACGCCTTTGGCATCAGCATTCCCGATCAAGATCTAGACGTTGCCATCTTTGGCTCGGTCGAAACGATTTGCGCTTATATCTCCGGCAGATTGGCGCAGGATGGGTAAATCCATCCTGCCCGTGTCATTCTCAGAAGGTCCGTTATGAGCGCCACCAGCCTCCCCCTGGCCAGGCTGTCCCAGGGAATTGAAAACATTGTCGTCTTTGTATGTGATGCGCTGCGCTGGGACGAACACCCCCAGTCGGTTCGGGCGCAGGGCGTCACCTTCAAGACCGTCGCTTCGTCTCTGTTTACGGCGGCCTCTTTTCCCAGCATGGTCTCCGGCTTGTACCCGCACCGCTTGGGTGTCTTTTCTTTCCTGGAAGCTATCCCTCTGGAAATTCCGGCCTTGACCCATATTCCCGGCATAAATTTCTCGCTGTGGACCGAGAGCGCCTGGACTCGCTTTGATCCGCCCGAAACGGCGCCCATCTATCAGGTCTTGAACACCCGCCAGCGCATCAGCCTGGAAACGATACAACCCCCCTTTGTGTATCTGGAGGATGACAAAGGGGGTCACGCTCCTTATGGCCTCACTTTTGCCGAGTACGACAAGCCGGCCACTACGTTTTTCCACGAATTCGGTAGTGGTGGTTTGGAAACGCTGCGCGCCATGTACCGGCAAGGCATTGCGCAAAGCGTTGCATTCTTTCAGGAACGCCTCAAAACGCTTGAAAAGCGCGGCCTGCTCGACCGCACCCTGGTTATTTTTACCTCGGACCACGGCGAGCTGCTGGGAGAATATGGCGGTTTGGTGGAGCATGGGCGCTTTGCCACGCCCGAATTGGTGTTCGTGCCCACCACCTTTATTCACCCGGCGCTCCCGGCCGGTGTTACTGTTGCCGGACACGTGATGCGGCACGTTGACTTGTTTCCTACGGCGCTGGCCGCTCTGCAACGGCCTATCCCGACCGGCCTGGACGGCGTCAGTCTCCTGGACTGTCAAGCTTTCCCAGACTATGGGTTGAACTATTGCCGCCGTAAACAGCCCGGACCAGGTCTGGGGGCGCGGCTGCGCTCCACCCGGGAAGAAAGGAGCGTGTGGGATTGGGGAGGAGGTTATGTCTGGCGGCCTGAACTGGGCTGCTTGCGCTTCTTGTCTGCCGTCAGCTATGTCTTTATTCAGCGCACGTGTGGGCGGGCCTTTCTGCGGGCCTACCATCGTTCCAGGCCGCTCACATCGGTCCTGCGAGATTATGGCGCGCTGTTGAAAACAATTTCAGCGGCCAGACGCCGGTATCTGGAACCTACCACGCCTGCCGCTGCCGCCCGCCGTTTACTCGCGGCTTTCTCCGCCTCCTCGGAGCCGCCGACGCGCTGGATGTCGGATATCGAGCCAGACGCCGAGGTCCTTGAGCGACTGCGAGATTTGGGATACGTCGAGCCATAACCATGATGGCAGCTTGGCCTGGAGGCCCTGCGATGCGCCAGATCACCGTTAGTCTGTTAAACATCAACCAGGCACAATTGACGATGGATATCCTCACCAAGCTGGCGCGCCTTGCGGCGCACGACTGGGCCGTTCAGTTGATCCTGGTAGACAATGGCTCGCGGGACGAGCAGCTCCAGACATTGTTTGATGGGTTCCGCAGCCACCAGGATCGCTTTGCAGAAGCGCTGTTCATCGCAGCCTCTCGCAACCTGGGGTGCAATGGTGGTCGAAACGTTGCCCTCAAGCTGGCATCGGCCGAGTACATTCTGATCCTGGACAACGACCTCATCTTGCCGGATGATCCTGGTTGGCTGGAGACGCTGTGGCAAAGATTGGAGGACAACCCTCAAGCGGCCATCGTCGGCCCGCTGCTGGTCTTTGCCGATCAGCCCGAGGTCGTGCAAGTCGCGGGCCTGGGCCTGACAAAACAAGGCCGGGTGGGCTATCTCCAGCGCGGCGAGCCGGTCACACAGATTCCGCCGACGCCGGTGGCGGTGGTCGCCACGCTGGCGGCGTGCTGGCTCTTGCGCCGCGAGGCTCAACAGGCTGTGGGGTTGTTCTCGGACGAATACTATCCCGTGCAATACGAGGACGTAGATATGTGCGTCAGGCTGGGCCTGGCAGGCTGGCAGATTCTATGCGACCGCAGCGTGCGGATCAAACACATCGAAAACGTGACGACGCGCAATCTTGAAGATTATCCCTTTGCCCGGCTGACGGTGCGCCAGGCGATGCGCTTTAGAGAAAAATGGGCCCATTTCTTGCCCCAACTGGCGACCATCACCGAGGAAGAAATCTATTGGGGATCTATCCCCCGCAGCAAGAACTGACAGGGTGATCGAGACGTATGGATCCGATGAGCTCCGACTTGGCCCAAGAAAGCGATATGGACGCGATTCTGGCGATTAACCGGCTGGAATATGGGCCTGAGGATATCCTGGCGACGCCGGCGGATTATGCCTGGCGCTGCGAGCAGAACCCGGTCGGCAAAGCCGCTATTCCGGTCATTCGCAACGCCAGCGGCGACGTGGTGGGTTTCATCTGGGTGATCCCCATGCGCCTGCGCGTCAAAGGTCAGGACTGTCTGGCGGCCACCGGTACCAACTTGGTCATTCACCCCGCCTATCGCCACAATCTCGGCTATGTGAAGCTTTTGCGTCGATTCGAGCAGGTTTTCAAGGATCAAGCCATCCCGCTGCACTTTAGTTTCGTGTCGAAAGAGGCCTACCGCCGCCAACGAGAGCGCCAACCTCAGGCGGTGATGACGATTCCTCTGCTGCTCAAACCGTTGGACCTGGAATCTTTGGCCCGGTCATATTGGACCGGCAAATGGCAGCGTTTTTCGGCACGTTGGGGCGGCCGGCTCGTGGCGCCCCTTGTATTTCGCCCGCGTCAAACCGCCCGTTCCCAAGAAGTCAGCGTCAGTCTCCTGGACTGCTTTCCGCCGTATATGGACGAATTCTGGCGCCAGACGCGCGACAAATACCCCGTCATGGCCGTTCGTGATCTGAAATTTTTGCAATGGCGTTTTGCGCCGGTCTCCAACCGCCGCTATCACGTCCTCGTCGTGCATGCGCAGGGCCATATGGCGGGCTATGCCGTGTTGCGTTGCGCGACTGTGCGCGGCGTCGAGACCGGCCTGGTGATGGACTTGTTGCTCGGCGACGGCCCCTGGTGCGAGCAGGCCGGCGACTGTTTGACGACAGAGATTGAAGCTTTTTTTCGGGCGCGTGGCATGTCTCTCGTGACGGGACTGATGATGCCTTTTTCGACCGAATACCGGACCTTGCGCCGGGCCGGGTATCGGCTGGTTCCGTCTGCTCTGGCCCCGCGCCTGTTTCATTTTGCCGTTTTTTCTCACACTGACGGTCAGTCTGATTTAACCCAGATCGCCGCTCGCGACTGGTTTATCACCCTGGCGGACTATGAATCGCTGTAAATCTCAGTAAAAGCTGTCTGGTAATCGTTCAGGTAGCTCCACATTTAATCGTGATCGTTGAGGGCAAACCCCAAATGTAGAGCAGGTTTCTATACCTGTCCCCAAATGGCGGGTAAGAAACCCGCCCTACGGCTGCACACGGTTGAGTGGGGTCCTACCACTGTTCAGTTGGTCACATGTTTTTCACCGCAGAGGGCGCAGAGAACGCCGAGAGAGGCAGGTCTCGGCTGGCTTGTGATTCTCTTCAAAATCTCTGTGTTCTCTGTGTTCTCTGCGGTGATAACTCCCCATCTGAACGGTTGCGCTGTCTGGAGCACAATTGGTGTATGAGTGAAAGGCCCTTTGCCTCCATTATTGTGCCGGTGTATAACGGCAGCCATACCATTGGCGAGCTGCTCGATTCGCTCGTCTCTCAAACCTACCCCCGCGAGCGCTACGAAATCATCGTGATTGATAACAACTCGCAGGACGGTACACCTGAGCGGGTGCAACCATATCCGGTACGACTGCTGTACGAACGGGAGCAACAGAATTCTTATGCTGCGCGCAACCGGGGCATCCAGGCGGCGCGAGGAGAAGCCATCGTCTTTACCGACGCGGCCTGCGTCGCCCATCCAGATTGGTTGTGTCGCCTGCTGGCCGATTTTTCCGACCCGAGATGGGTGGGTTTTGCGGGCAGCTTTGAACCCTACAAGCCACTCACCAGCGTACAAAAGCACATGGCGGCCGTGCGGGCGCATTGCCTGGACCCCTCTTTTTCCGTGCAGCCGTTCCTGGCGGCTCAATCTCGGGGAGAACGGTTATGCAGCCGCCTCCCTTTTCTGGACTATCGCGCCGCGCTGGCTTTGCCGCCCGGCTTGATCAACGCCCCCACCGGCAACGTAGCGTATCGCCGGCAGGTTTTTGATGACGTCGGCGACTTTGACGTGCGTTTCACCAGTTGCGGCGACCTGGACCTGGCCTGGCGTGTGCAGACCCAGACGAAAAAAGGCATCAAGCTGGTCTCAGAGGCCATCATCTATTACAAATACCGGCCCGATCTATCGAGTATGGCGCGCCAGTTCCGTAAAAACGGTTGGGGATATGGTCTATTGGCGCTAAAATACAGCCCTGATCCCCAGCGGGCCGCGCGCCAGATCAAGTTTGAAAGCGTGATTCTCATCGGCCTGGCGACGGCCAGCCATGGGTGTACCTGGGGTATGCGCCTGCTGCGCAGGCTGCTCGGCCGTCCCGCCGACGCGCTTTACCTTACAGATCCTCTCTTTACCCTGGTCAGAAGCGTTAATTTTTACTATGGCAGATTGACTGCCGCCCGCAAAGGAAACCAAACATTAAGGAGCAAAGCACACCATGAATAAACCACCCACCATCCACCCCACTGCCGAAGTCTCTCCCCAAGCGACCCTTGGCCCCGGCACGCGCATCTGGCACCAGGCCCAGGTGCGCGAACGGGCCAGGCTGGGGGCCAACTGCATCGTCGGCAAGGGAGCCTATATTGATTTCGACGTGGTCATCGGCGACAATGTGAAAATCCAAAACGGCGTCTTTGTCTATCACGGTGTGACGATCCAGGACGGCGTTTTTCTCGGCCCTGGCGTTATCCTGACCAACGATAAACTGCCGCGCGCCATCAACCCTGACGGCGCACTCAAATCCGACGCCGATTGGCAGGTCAGTCCGATTCTCATCCAGCGCGGGGCGTCTGTGGGCGCGGGGGCGATAGTGTTGCCAGGGGTCACGATTGGCGAATTTGCCATGATTGGCTCGGGCGCCGTCGTCACCCGTGATGTACCCGATCACGGCTTGGTCTATGGCAACCCGGCCCGGCTGCACGGCTATGCCTGTGACTGCGGACAGATCTTGTTAGCGTTGCGAGATAATCTGTGGCGTTGCGTCGGGTGTGACCGGCAGTTCAATTTGCCGGCCCTGTGAGTCCGGCATTCGTTCTAATTTGACACACCTACCAGGCTGTGCGATAATCCCAAGCAATCAGTGGTCAGCCACCAGCAGGAAGCTGGATGCTGAAAGCTGAACGCTCAACAGCGGAGTGGGCCATGACAGCCAAAAGAATCCTCGTCGTCGAGGCCGAAGAATATAACGTCCAGCGCCTGCAGACAGCCTTTCAATCGGAAGGTCTGGAAGTGTTGGTAGCCACAACGGGTCAGGAAGCATGGGATCTGTGCCGGCGACAGCTTCCTCAAGCCGTGATCCTCGACACCAACCTGCCCGACATTGACGGATATGAGCTGCTGCGGCGTATCCGTGGCTCTCTGCGCACGCGACACATTCACATCACGTTTCTCACCACACGCACCGAACGGCGCGACAAAATAGCGGGCCTAGAGATGGGCGCCGACGACTATATCATCAAACCTTATGATATTGATGAGGTGCGTTTGCGCGTGCGCAATGCGTTGCGGCGAACAGGAGAAGGCAACCTGGTCAATCCGGCCACCGGACTGCCGGGAAGCCGGTTGATTCAGGAGCAACTGCGCGATCTGCTGCGACGGCAGGATGACTGGGCGTTATTGCGCATTGTGCTTTTGCACCTGGACGAGTTTGCCGACGCTTATGGCTTTTTGGCCGGAGAGGATGTGTTGCGCACGACGGCTCAAATCTTGAGCGAGGCTCTGGACGAATGGGGAGAACCGAGCGATTTTATCGGCCACAGCGGCGGCGACGAGTTTGTCATCATCACCTCCGTCGGCGCGGCGGACAAGCTCACTCCGAGTCTGGCCAGTCAATTGGAAGCGATTGGGCACATTCATTACGCGCCCGATGAACGCGCCCAGGGCTTTGTCACCATTCGCCAGAGCGACGGCAGCCAGATCCAGGCCCCTCTACTGCGCGCCGATGTACACGTGGTCACGGCCAAAGACGGCCCGTTTCACGACATCATGCAACTGACCAGCGCCCTCGGCTGATCTATCCACGCGTGGCTATTCACGCTGGCGTTTCCGAAAACTCATGCGAATAGGGGTGCCGGCAAATGGAAAAGCGGCCCGAATCTGGTTCTCTAAATAGCGCTCGTATGTAAAATGCAGCAATTCGGGGTCATTCACGTGGAAGACAAAAGTGGGCGGGTCCACGGCCACTTGGCTGGCATAGTACACCTTGAGCCGTTTGCCGCGTTTGCTGGGGGGAGAATGACGCTCGACTGCCTGCCGCACCAAGCGATTCAGTTGTGAGGTCGGGATGCGCACCAGGCGTTCTTCTTGTACCTGCATGGCCGTCTTGAGCACCTGCCCCACTCGTTGGCCGGTCAACGCAGAGACAAACAACACCGGCACATAGTCCATAAAATTGAGTTCGGCCTGCACGCGCTTCGTATATTCGACCATGGTGTGAGTGTCTTTGTCTACCGCATCCCACTTGTTCACCACCACTACCACGCTGACCTGCTCATCGAGGATCATCCCGGCCACGTGTGTATCTTGGGCTGTAACGCCATCTATGGCGTCGATGAGCAACAGAGCCACGTCGGCTCGCTGAATCGCCCGCAGCGCCCGCAACACACTCCACTTTTCCACTCCTTGCTCGATGCGTCCGCGCCGGCGAATCCCCGCCGTGTCGATCAAGGTCACGGCAATGCCGTGATAGGTGATATGCGTGTCGATAGCATCGCGCGTCGTGCCGGGGATGGGACTGACGATGGCCCGTTCCTGGCCGAGCAAGCGATTGAGCAGTGACGACTTGCCCACGTTAGGGCGGCCCACGATGGCGATCTTGATGGAATCGTCGTCTTCTTCCTCTGCCGGCGCGGGCGGCAGAGCGGTCACCAGATCGTCCAACAGATCGGCGACGCCGGTGCCGTGCAATGCTGAGATGGGATATGGATCGCCCAGGCCCAAAACATAGAATTCATAGATCGCTTCCCGCCGGGCGGGGTTGTCGGCTTTGTTCACGACCAGGAAAACCGGCTTGCTGGAGCTGTTCGTTGGATCGGCGTTGGCGCGGCGCAATATATCGGCCACTTCTTGATCGGCGGCGGTGAGGCCCGTTTCGGCGTCGCCCAACATCACCACCGCGTCGGCCTCCTGGATGGCTAACTCGGCCTGGGCGCGGATCTCGCGGATGAACAAGGCCGAATTCTCTGCCAGCAATTCCACCACCCGCTCGGTTTTGGCTCGCCGCACGTCTATCTGGTCGAGTAGTCGGTCGGGCAATACTTCGATGCCGCCTGTGTCTACGACGGTAAACACGACGCCATTCCACTCACCGTCAGCCTGCAGCCGGTCTCGTGTGGTGCCAGGCGTGTCATCCACCACAGCCAGGCGTTGACCCACCAGGCGATTGAAAAGGGTTGACTTGCCCACGTTAGGGCGACCTACCAGGGCGACCAGGGGCTTGCGCATGGTAACTCCTAAGTGTCATACGACAATACATCGTTTCGTTGATAACGAATGAACCGTCAATAGATCGTTTCGCCCTTTAACAACCGAACCGCCAATAGATCGTTTCGTTGTGGTTTAATCCGTTCAGCAAGCACAAGGAGGTTGA
>DAOTXN010000082.1:0-73116 GCA_034435435.1 Anaerolineae bacterium
TCAACCTCCTTGTGCTTGCTGAACGGATTAAACCACAACGAAACGATCTATTGGCGGTTCGGTTGTTAAAGGGCGAAACGATCTATTGACGGTTCATTCGTTATCAACGAAACGATGTATTGTCGTATGACAAGTAAGAATTAGGGGCGAGTCGAACGCCGTGCTGCTTTGGGCGGGGCTGATCCCGCTGCTTAGAGACCACAACGCCAAAGCCACGAACACCACAACCAGGAAAACCAACCGTTTGCTTTTCATTTCCGAACCTCTTTGTTCATCAAGTCATTGTTCGCGCCATCAAAGGATGAACTGCGTGAAAGGCACGACATCTTTATTTGAAGCAGCTTGTCCATCGTCACACCTCTTTGGGCATCTAACCTCTCGCCCTAAAACAAACAGCCCGCACCGCGAAGCTGCGATGCGGGCTGTCCTCTCACACTTCCATTGTACCACAAATCGGGGGGGGGGGTCAAGCATTTCACGCCAATGATTTTGTCAACAGAACCGTTATCTTTTTTTCTTAACACGCCACAAGTTGCTCCGCTCGATTCGTACTGCTTGCAACGCCTCCGCGACAAGTCCCCCTGGCTGGCGCAACCGGCGCGGGTCGGGTAAAATAGAACACGAAAGGGCCAAGACTCGAAAGGAACACGAAATGGACACCTATTCCGATTTTCTCTTTCGCGGTAGCCTGGCCGAGCTGGACCCGGCCGTGGCCGAGCTGATCGACCACGAGGCCGAGCGCCAGGCCCGCAAGCTGATCCTCATCCCCTCCGAAAGCTCACCGCCCGGCGCCGTGCGCGAAGCGTTAGGCTCGGTTTTCCAGAACATCTACGCCGAGGGCTATCCCCACCCCGCCACCCAGGTGCAGCGCGAAGAGCGCATCCTCAACTATGAGCGTCAGCTCACCAACTATCGGCGCTACTCAGACCTGCGCTATTACCAGGGTGTGGAATACGCCGACATGCTGGAGGCGCTGGCCCGCCGCCGCTGCGCCGAGGCTTTCGCCGCCAACGGTGTGCGCGCCGAAGAGATTTTCGCCAACGTGCAGCCGCTCTCCGGCTCGCCGGCCAACAGCGCCGTCTATGCGGCGCTGCTCAAACCCGGCCAGACGATTATGGGCATGTCGCTGCTGCACGGCGGCCATTTGACCCATGGCAGTCCCGCCAACCGCTCTGGCAAGATTTATCAGGCGGTTTCTTACTCGGTAGACCCCAAGACAGAACGGCTCGACTATGATCAGGTGGCCGCGTTGGCCCGCCAGCACAAACCGGCCATGATCATCGCCGGATTCACCTCCTATTCCTGGGCCCCCGACTGGGCCCGCTTTCGGCAGATCGCCGACGAGGTAGGGGCCTACCTGCTGGCCGACATCTCGCACGTGGCGGGCATGGTCGTGGCGGGGGCCTACCCTTCGCCGGTGGGCCACGCCGACGTGGTCACGTTCACCACTCACAAAACCCTCACCGGCCCGCGCGGCGCGTGTATCCTGAGCACCGAATACCGCCTGGCGCGGCGCATCGACCGGGCCGTGTTTCCCGGCGAACAGGGCGGCCCGCACCTCAACACCATGGCCGCCATCGCCGCCGCCCTCAAGCTGGCCCAGACCGAGCGCTTTCGCGCCCTGCAGCGCCAAATCGTCGCCAACGCCGCCTGCCTGGCCCGGGCGCTGGAATCGCACGGCCTGCGCATCCCCTATGGCGGCACCGACACCCACTTGCTGCTGGTGGATTGCAAGAGCGTGCGGGCCGCCGACGGGACGCCGCTGATGGGCGAATCGGCCGCCCGCATCCTGGACGTGGCCGGCATTGTGTGCAACCGCAACACCATCCCCGGCGACGAGAGCGCCGGTCAGGCCAGCGGCATTCGGCTGGGCACGCCCTGGGTCACCCAACGCGGCATGAAAGAGCCGGAAATGGAACGCCTGGCCGAGATCATCGCCCTGGCGCTCAAGAATTGTCTTCCCTTTACCCAGGCTGGCGTGAGCGGACCGGTCTACCGCGCCCGCATCGACTTTGATCTGCTCAAAGAGGCCAATCGGCGCGTGGCCCGCCTGGCCGCCAGCGCCGGGCTGGACTATGAGCCACGGCATCACGGCTATCCCCACTACGACCTGATCCTCGACGCCTCCGACGCGCCGGTCGAGGCCAGGCCCGTCACGCTCGAGATCGACCACTATAACGCCCGCGAGTTCTTGCAGATGGCCGTCACCAGCGACGTGAACTGTCTGAGCGGCGGCGACGCCCAACCCGTGCGCCTGTTAGAAAAAGATGGCCGTCTGATGGCCGAGGGCGCGCTGCACTGCGCCGAGGAAGAGCAACGCTATCTTTTGGTAGTGCCGGCCCACGTGCGCCATCGCGTCGCGGCCTGGCTGCGCGCCCTCTCGGACGGCTACGTGCTGGTCGATCCCAACGACCCGCACATCAAGCTGCCCGGCCCGGTGATCGTGCGCGACCTGGGGCCGACCGAGCTGACTATCCAACCCAGCCGGGAGAACCCGCTCTCGGTCAACAAGCCCTACTATATCGGCATTGACGGCGCGGCCGACGCGCCGCGCGGCAAGCCGCTGCCCGCTTTTGTCTGGGAGCCACCCGAGGAGAATTCGCCCCAACGCACCCCCCTTTACGATGTGCACAAGCGGCTGGGGGCGCGGCTGGTCAACTTTGCCGGCTGGGAAATGCCCGTGCGCTACGGCGGCGTCCAGGAAGAACATGTCGTGGTGCGCACCGCCGCCGGTCTGTTCGACGTGACCCACATGGGCATATTCGATTTGCGCGGTCCCAACGCCAGCTTTTTCCTGGACCTGGTGACGACCAACGACGTGACCCGCCTGCAAGTGGGCGAATCGCACTATGGCTACCTGCTTTCGCCGGAAGGCCAGGTCATTGACGACGTGATGATCTACCGGCTGGAGCCACAGCGTTACATGATGGTGGTCAACGCCGCCAACGCCGACAAAGACTGGGCCTGGCTCAACGCCATCTACTGGGGCGAGGTGTGCATTGACCGTGAGCGCCCTTGGGCGTGCCTGACCTGTCCGCCTGACATGCGCGACCTGCGCGCCCCAGAGACCGGCGCCGACCGGCGCGTGGACATGGCGTTACAGGGTCCCGAATCACACCGCATCCTGCGCGCGCTGGGCGGCGACGATGAAACCCTATATCGCCTGCGCCGCCTGCGCCGCACCGGGGTGATGCAAGCCACGCTGGGCGACCCTTCGACAAGCCCTCGGACCGAAGGCTCAGGACAAAGATTCGACCTCATCATCGCCCGCACCGGTTACACCGGCGAAGCCCGAGGCTACGAGCTGTTTGTGCACCCCGACCGGGCCGTGGCGCTGTGGGAGGCGCTGATGGTCGCTGGCGAACCGTTCGGACTGCAACCCATCGGCCTGGGGGCGCGCGATAGCCTGCGCATCGAGGCCGGGCTGCCCCTCTACGGCCACGAGCTGGCCGGACCGCTGGACTTGAGTCCCGGCGACGCCGGTTTCGGCGGCTACGTCAAGACCTACAAACCCTTCTTTATCGGTCGTCGGGCGTACATGGCCCGTGAAAAGCGGCGCGACAGTGTCGTGGCGCGTTTTCGCATGATCGAGCGCGGCGTGCGTGTGCCCCAACAGGGCGACCCGGTGGTCAGCCTCAAAGGGCGTGTGGTGGGTAAAGTCACCAGTTGCTCTACCGACACCGGGGGTCACCTGGTAGGCCAGGCCTATCTCAAGCTCGACCACGCCGGGCCGGGCACGACCATCGCCGTGTTCCAGACCGCCCGCGCCTGGTTCAGCAAACCCCGCGACGAGCTAGAGGTGGGCGACCAGGTGCAGCTTCACGACCGGGCCGTGATTCTGGAACGGTTTAAGTAGGTGCGACGCACCTAAAGGAGGAAACGATGAAGCAGACCTGGATCTTTCTGACGGTGCTGGTCGTGGCGGCCTGCACCGCCCAGACCCAACCTACCGCCACCCCCGTACCTCCCCTTCCCCCAACGGATCAGGCCGGGTGGCCCTTGCCGGCCGTGCAGGGAGAGCTTTTTGCCACGGCGGGCGTGTGCGCCACGTGCCACTCGCGCCTGGCCGACGCCGCCGGGGACATCTCGGTGGACACGCTCTGGCGGGCGACCATGATGGCCAACGCAGCCCGCGACCCCTACTGGCAGGCCTCCGTACGGGCCGAAGTGCTGCGCCACCCGGATTATCAAACAGCCATCGAGGACAAGTGTACCACCTGCCACACGCCCATGGCCCGTTTCACGGCCTTTGTGAACGGCGAAACCGGGCAGGCGCTCGATAGCGGCTTTTTTGACCCCGCCCACCCGCTGCATGCGCTGGCGTTGGACGGCGTTTCGTGTACCCTGTGTCACCAAATCGGCGAAGCCAACCTGGGCCAGAGCGACAGTTTCAGCGGCCATTATGACATTGACCGGGAGACTCCGGCTGGGCGGCGCAGCAGCTACGGTCCCTTTCCGGTGGATCACAGCCAGGTGACAGTGATGCAAGGCAGTGCGGGTTTCGTACCTCACCAGAGTTATCACGTGCAGCGCTCGCACCTGTGCGCCACCTGCCACACCCTCTACACGATCTATTTTGACGCCAACGGGCAGATTGCGGGCGAATTTCCCGAGCAGACCCCCTACCTGGAATGGTTCCACAGCGATTACCGCCGGGAAAAGTCCTGCATCGCGTGTCACATGCCCGCCGCCGAGGGCACAGTGTACATTTCCAACACCGGCGGTGTGCCGCGCCAGGGCGTGCGCAAGCACGAGCTGGTAGGAGGCAATGCGTATGTGCTGGGACTGCTCCAGCAGTTCGGCGGCGAGCTAGATATATCTGCCGCGCCGGAGCATTTCGACGCGGCCATGGCCCGCCTGACCGATCAGATGCAGAACCGCACCGCCACCCTCAAGCTGGGCGAGACCAGGCTCTCCGCAGGCACGCTGAACTTTGCGGTCGAGGTCCAAAACCTGGCCGGGCACAAGTTCCCCACGGCCTATCCTTCGCGCCGGGCCTGGCTGCACGTGACCGTGCGCGACGCGGGCGGGCGGGTCGTGTTCGAGTCGGGCGCGGTCAAACCCGACGGCTCGATTGCCGGCAACGACAACGACGCCGACCCAAGCGCTTTTGAGCCACACTACTCGACCATCAACAGCCCTGACCAGGTGCAAATCTATGAAGCTATCATGCACACCGTCGAGGGCGACGTGACTACGACGCTGCTGCGCGGGGCCGGCTATCTCAAAGACAACCGGCTGCTGCCGCACGGTTTCGAATCGGTGGACGACATCGCGGTGCGCGGTCAAGCCGCAGAGGACGGCGATTTTGCGGCGGGCGGAGATAGTGTGCAGTATCGCATCGCCGTGAACGATGCGGCGGGGCCGTTCACGGTAGACGTGGAGCTACTCTATCAATCCATTAGCTTTCGCTGGGCCAACAACCTGCGCCAGCTCGACGCAGCAGAGATTCAGCGTTTTCTCAGCTTCCAGGAGGCCGCTCCGCTGCAGGCCGTGCTCGTCGCCAGCGCCACGGGCGAGGTCAAATAGCGTGATTTTACCGCCGAGGCGCAGAGGCTTTGTCCTGAGGCTCCCCTGGCGCTGCCCGCCAGGGCAAGCGAGTCCGAAGGAGCGCAGAGAAAAACACAGAAAAACTCTGCGTTCTCTGCGCCTTTGCGGTGGATTTGGCTCCATCCCGTAGTTGACACTCTTTTCAACTCCGGTATAATCCCGCCAGATAAAAGTATCTGCTCAAGCAAGGTCTCTTTTTATCGCAGAGAACGCAGAGAACGCAGAGAAAGAAGATAAAAAGCGGCGTGGATGGTAGAAAATCTCAGCGTTCTCTGCGCCCTCGGCGGTGCAACCTTTTATATCCTTGAGCAATTACAATAAGAGACATTGCTTCACGGGGGGGAGAAAGCTGAAACCTATGTATGCTAACGGTCAAGGCGCGACACACATCCAGTCCAAAATCCCCGAATCGGTGAGCCGGTTGGGCGAACTGGCTTACAACTTGTGGTGGAGCTGGCACGACAACGCCCGCGGGCTGTTCAAAATGCTCGACCGCACCTTGTGGCAGCAAACCACCCACCGGCCGGTCAGAATGCTGTGGGAGATGACGCCGGAGCAAATTGCCGCCGCCACCCGCGACCCGCTCTTCCGCCGCGCCTATAACGCGGTGCTGATGACGTTTGACAAAGACACCCAAAACGGCAATCTGTGGTTTCCCACCCAGTATCCCGAATTGATGGATCGGCCGATTGCCTATTTTTCGGCCGAGTTTGGGTTGCACCAGTCGCTGCCCATCTATTCGGGTGGCCTGGGTATCCTCTCCGGCGATCATTGCAAAGAGGCCAGCGACCTGGGCTTGCCTTTTGTGGGTGTGGGCTTTTTGTACCCCCTGGGCTATTTCCGCCAGCGCATCCCCTCGCATGGCTGGCAAGACGCCGTCTATGAGCCGCTGGCCCCCGACCAGGTGCCTATCTATCCGGTGCTGGACGAGGACGGCCAGCGTGTGTTCATCCAGGTGCAACTGGACCGCCAGATCGTGCACGTAAAACTATGGCGCGTGCGGGTGGGGCGAGTGAACCTGTACCTGATGGATACCGACGTGGAGCAAAACGCCCCCTGGGACCGCGAGCTGACCCACCGCTTATATGGCGGCGACCACGAGATGCGCATCAAGCAAGAGATAATCCTGGGCGTCGGCGGCGTGCGGGTCCTACGGGCGCTGGGTATCCAACCGGCCGTGTGGCACATGAACGAGGGGCACTCGGCCTTCCTGGTGCTGGAACGCATCCGTGAACTGGTCGAAAAGGGTATAGGTTTTGAAGACGCCGCCGCTGCCGTGCGGGCCACCTCGGTCTTTACTACTCACACCCCCGTCCCGGCCGGACACGATGCCTTTCCGTTCCACTTGATCGAAAAATACTTTTGGCACTACTGGGAGCAGTTGGGATTGAACCGCGAATCGTTCATGAAGCTAGGCGAACATCAAGAGAGCTGGGGCGTGGCCTTTAACATGACCGTCCTGGCCATGCGCCACGCCGAGCACGTCAACGCCGTCAGCCAATTGCACGGCCAGGTCTCGCGGCGCATGTTCCATTCCCTGTGGCCCGAGCGGGTCGAAGAACAGGTACCCATCATCAGCATTACCAACGGCGTGCACCTGCCGACCTGGATAGCCGGCTCGGTCGGGCGCTTGCTAAACAAGCATTTGGGAACGGACTGGCTGGAATGCCACGACGACCGGGGGCTGTGGGCGCGCGTGGCCGATATTCCCGACGCCGAGCTGTGGGAGGTGCGCCAGGGTCTGAAACGCAAGCTAATGGGCTTTATCCGCGAGCGCACCCGGCGCAAGCACATTAGCGGCGAGATGGCCCCGGAACAGGTGCTCACCGCCGGCACTTTTTTGGATCCCGAAGCGTTGACCATCGGCTTTGCCCGGCGCTTTGCCACTTACAAGCGGGCCACGCTCATCTTTTACGACATTGAGCGGCTCAAGGCGTTGCTGTACGACCGGTATCGCCCGCTACAAATTATCTTTGCCGGCAAGGCCCATCCCGCCGACGACCCCGGCAAACACATGATTCAACAGATTTACCATCTGGCCAAAGACCCGGCCTTTGGCGGGCGTATTGCCTTTGTAGAAGACTATGACATGCACGTGGCCCACTATTTGGTGCAGGGAGTAGACGTGTGGCTGAACACCCCGCGCCGCCCTTACGAAGCCAGCGGCACCAGCGGCATGAAAGCCGCCATCAATGGCGCGCCCAATCTCAGCGTGCTGGATGGTTGGTGGGCCGAAGGCTACAATGGTTTTAACGGCTGGGCCATCGGCACCGAGACTCAGTTGGACGACCCCGCCGCTCAGGACCGGCTCGACGCCCAAGAATTATACCAGCTATTGGAAGAAGAGGTCATCCCGCTTTACTATAAGCGCGACTCGGACAACGTCCCTAGGAGTTGGATACAGATCGTCAAGGAAGCCATGCGCACGGCCGCGCCGATTTTCTGCACACGGCGCATGATCAAAGAATACACCGAGCAACTATACGTGCCGGCAGCCCGGCGCGCCGGCGCCATCGACGCCGAATGGGAAGAGGCATGGAAGGCGTTGAGCCTATGACGGTGGCCGAGCGCAAGAAACAGTTACGCATCGTGGCCGAGATGCTGCTGGTACATCTCCCGGCCGTACTGCGCGACCAGGAATTGACCCGCGATCTGTTAGCTATCGTCGGCGTCGCCATCCGCGCGGCCGCCGACGATGCCGAGAAATCGGCCGGCGAGTGGGACAAACGGGCTTACCACGTCAAGGCCGACGAGCTGCGCCGCGAGTGGGAATGGGCGCCCGGCGCGGCCAATTACGCGACCGGCTTGGCCGACCGCGCCCAACCCGTCGCCGCCGCCGACCTGACCAAGCTGCGCGCGCTCATCGACGTCGAATTGGAGCGCCCGGCGCGCTTGTTCTACAAAGACCCGACCCACTTTCGCGGAGCGCGCGAGGCCAATCGGCGGCGCGAACGGCGCGAGGGGCGCAAGACGCCTAAACGCTCGCTCGTGTAAAGAAACGAACGCTCGACGCGGATTCTACCTCTATCTGCCGTCTACTACTGTGGAGCACAAAAATGGAAACAGCCAAAGGCCGCCCCTACCCCCTGGGCGCGACGGTGCAAGAGGGCGGCGTCAATTTCGCCCTCTTTAGCAAAAACGCCACCGCTGTGCAATTGCTGCTCTTTGAGCGAGCCAACGACCCGCGTCCCTCTCACGTCTTTAACCTGCACCCGCACGTCAATCGCACTTTTTACTACTGGCACATTTTTGTCGAGGGCATCGGTCACGGTCAACTGTACGGCTATCGAGTGGATGGCCCCTATCGCCCCGAGGTGGGCCACCGCTTCAACAAGCTCAAGCTGCTGCTCGACCCCTACGCCAGGAGCGTGGCGTGCGAACCCCACTGGTCGCGGGCCGAGGCTTACGGCTTTGGCGACAACACCGCCACGGCCATGAAGAGCGTGGTCATCGACACAACGGCCTACGATTGGGAAGGCGATGAGCCGTTGGGCCACCCCATCGACGAGACCATCATCTACGAGATGCACGTGGGCGGGTTCACCAGGCATCCGTCGGCGGGCGTGGCGCACCCCGGCGCGTATGCTGGCGTCGTGGAGAAAATCCCCTACCTGGTGGACCTGGGCATCACCGCCGTCGAGTTGCTGCCGGTGCAGCAATTCGACGCCCAAGACGTAGGCGCGCCCTACGGTCCTGGCGGCCAGAGGCTGACCAACTATTGGGGCTATGCGCCGGTGGCCTTTTTTGCCCCCCACGGAGCTTATTGCGTCTCGACCAATCCGGCCGATTTTGTGAGTGAGTTCCGCGACATGGTCAAGGCGCTGCACCGGGCCGGCATCGAAGTCATCCTCGACGTGGTGTTCAACCACACCGCCGAAGGGGACGAGTCGGGACCGACGATCAGCCTGAAAGGGCTGGAAAACCGGGGCTATTATATGCTCGGTCCCGACCGGCGGCGCTATTTGAACTTTTCCGGCTGCGGAAACACGTTAAAAAGCAACCATTCGGTGGTGCGCCGGCTCATCCTCGATTGTCTGCACTATTGGGTGCAAGAGATGCACGTGGACGGCTTTCGCTTCGACCTGGCGTCGGTGATGTCGCGCGACGAAGAGGGGCAGCTCATGCTCAACCCGCCCATCGTGTGGTCCATCGAATCGGACCCAGTGCTGGCTAACACCAAGATCATCGCCGAAGCCTGGGACGCGGGGGGACTGTATCAGGTGGGCGAGTTTACCGGGGAGCGGTGGGCCGAATGGAACGGCAAGTTCCGCGACCAGGTGCGGCAGTTCGTCAAGGGAGACGATGGCCTGGCCCGCCGCATGGCGTGCCGCTTGACCGGCAGCACCGACCTGGTGCCCAAAGAAGAGCGCGCCACGTTTCAGAGCATCAATTTCATCGCCTGCCACGACGGTTTTACGCTCAACGACCTGGTGACGTACAACGAGAAACACAACCATCCCAACGGCGAGCAAAATCAAGATGGGCACGACGCCAATTTTAGCTGGAACTGCGGCGTGGAAGGGCCGACCGATAAACCGGAAATTGAACAGTTGCGCCAGCGGCAGATCAAGAATTTTCTGACCATCCTGCTCGTCGCGCAAGGCACCCCGATGTTGCTCTTTGGCGACGAGGCCCGCCGCTCCCAACGCGGGAACAATAACGCCTACTGTCAGGACAACGAAATGAGTTGGCTCGACTGGCGACTGGTGGAGCAACACGCCGACCTGCGCCGTTTTTGCCGGGGTTTGATCCACTTGCGCCGCGCTCACCCCACGTTCTACCAGCGGCGCATCGTCCACTGCCCGCCGCTGCCGGGCGAAGACGACGGCGTGATCTGGCACGGGGTGCGCGTCGGCCAGCCCGATTGGGGCGAGGCCTCACACAGCCTGGCCTTCACTTTGCCCGGCGTGGCCGGCGACGCCGATTTTTACGTGATTTTGAACGCTTTTTGGGAACGGCTGTCCTTCGAGCTCCCCACACCCCCGCACATGCGACGCTGGCTGCGGGTCATAGACACCAGCCTGACCTCGCCGCATGACTTGGCCGAAGCGGGAACAGAGCCGCCGGTCACGCAGGGAGTGTATCACGCCGGGGCGCGCTCGGCGGTGGTACTGATTAGCTCGCCTGGGTAACTGCTCACCCTGGTAGCTCTTTGGACGAGATTTACAGGATTTACAGGATTTTTCCACGAATTCCATCCTGTGAATCTTGTGAATCCTGTCGAATGGCTTTGGGTTTGCCGCTTTTACGCATTTGGGCTGAGCGGTTACTCGCCTGGTTAAAAATCCGGCGCTGCCACACGTGACAGCGCCGGATCACGTGGCTCTCCAATCGACCCCCGAGCCGACTCGTCAGATGATTAAACTCTCTTTTGTTTGCACCTCCTTTTTTTTCTGCGTTAAGAATTGAAATCCAATCTCTCTCTCGCTTCTCTCAAGCGCATTAAGCATTTTACGGTCTGCACGTTTGGTGAATTTCCGTGCTCTGCTGGGAGCTGGTAGCGCCCACTGCCCAACTTTCGGTATTGTGGCAATTGGCGCAGTCTGGATTGTTAGGATGTCCGGTTTCAGGCGGCGTGTGGCAGGCGGCGCAGTCGGTCAGGCCGTCGTGGCTAAAGACGTAATCGGCCCAACTGCCCGTGTTGTGGCAGTTGGAGCACTGGCCGGGATAGTGCCCCTCCGGCGGCGTGTGACAAGAGGCGCAATCGGTCAGGCCGTCGTGGCTAAAGACGTAATCGGCCCAACTGCCCGTGTTGTGGCAGGTCGAGCACTGGCCGGGATAGTGCCCCTCCGGAGGCGTGTGGCAAGAGGCGCAATCGGTCAGGCCAGTGTGACTAAAGATCACGTCGCTCCAGGCGCTGGTGCTGGTGTGACAGTTGGAGCACTGGCCCAGGTAATGTCCCGCCGGGGCGTCACCCGTGTGGCACGCCGCGCAGTCGGTAAACCCATCGTGGCTAAAGTTCACGCTGGTCCAACTGGTCGTGTTGTGACAGGTAGAACACTCGCCCGGATAGTGCCCGTCGGGCGGGGTGTGGCACGCCGCGCAATCGGTCAACCCGGCGTGGCTGAAATCCACATCGGTCCAACTGGTGGTGTTGTGGCAGTTTGTGCACGCGCCGGTATAGTGACCGGCCGGGCGGCTGTGACACGTGGTGCAGTCGGTCAACCCGTCGTGGCTAAAGGTGACGTCGGTCCAGTTTTCGGTGTTGTGGCAATCGGTGCAGGCGCCATCATAGTGGTTAGGGGGCGCTGTGTGACACACCGTACACTCGGTCGCACCACTGTGGTCGAGAGAAATCACCCAAGAGTCGGTATTGTGGCAGTTAGAACACTGGCCTCGCGGATGCCCTGGCGGGCGCTCGCTGCTGTGACAGGCCTTGCAATTGGTGTAGGTCACGTGGTCGAAGGTCACGTCTGCCCAATCCACTGTAGTGTGACAATCGGAGCACTGCCCCGGCCAGTGGCCGTCCGGCGGCGTGTGGCACGACTGGCAGTTGATCAGGTTGGTGTGATCGAAATGGATATCGTCCCAGTCGGTGGTGGTGTGGCAATTGGAGCATTGACCATCGTAATGTTGGTTGGGCGGTGTGTGGCACGCCTGGCAGTCCACCAGACCGGTGTGGTCAAAATTCACGTCGCCCCAGTCTGTAATATTGTGACAGGTGGAGCACTGACCGGCATAGTGTCCTTCCGGCGCGGTGTGGCAGGCCTGGCAGTCGGTCAATCCATCATGGTCCATACCGACGGCGTCCCAGTCATCGGTGGTGTGACAATCGGAGCACTGGCCGTCATAGTGACCTTGCGGCGGCGCGTGACACGCCTGGCAGTCCACCAGGTCGCCGTGATCCAGGTTCGGATCTAGCCAGTCTTGGGGCGTGTGGCAGGTCGAACACTCACCGTCATAGTGCCCCACGGGCGCCTGGTGGCAGTTGGAGCAATTGGCCGGGTTCGAGTGATCAAAGCCGGGGTCGGTCCAGCCAAAAGTCGAGTGACAGTTAGAGCACTGGCCGGGATAGTGTCCCGTCGGCGCAGAGTGGCACGCCAGGCAGTTTTCCAGCCCGTCGTGCTTGAAGTGAATATTCCACCAACTGTCGGTGCTGTGGCACTTGAAACACTGGTCGTGATAATGGAAAGGCTTGCTATGGCACGCCTTGCAGTCGGTGTAGCCGGTGTGGTCGAAGGTCCAGTCGGCCCAATCCTGGGTGGTGTGGCAGGTGACGCACTGCCCATCGTAATGGTTGAGGGGCGCGGCGTTGCGATGGCACTTGAGGCAGTCAGTGTAATCGGTGTGGTCGAACCAGGCCTGGGCCCAGTCCAGTGTGTTGTGACAGTTGGAGCACTGGCCGGCGTAGTGATAGGCCGGGCGTTCTTCCGAGTGGCAGGACAGACAATCGGCAAAGCCGGTGTGGTCGAACCATGCCTCCTGCCACCCGGCGATGGTGTGGCAGTTGGAGCACTGGCCGGCATAGTGATCTTCCGGCAAGTCCTCGTCGTCGGCGTGGCACGCCAGACAGTCGCCAAAGCCGGCGTGGTCAAAGTGGACGATTTTCCAGTCCTCGGTGTCGGTGTGGCAATTGGCGCACACGTGAGACGTGTGTGGGATCGGGGCCGCCGAAAGCTCTGGACGCTTCACGTTCGCCGCCGACCACAGCCCGTACCACCAAGCCCGGTCGGGACGCACATAGTGCTCGGGTGGGCTATCTTGAAGGTGACACGCGCGGCACTCTGTCACCAGCGCGTGGTCAAAAGGCTCCTCTTGCCACTCTTCCAGGTCGGTGTGGCAAGTATCGCACGCGCCGGCATAGTGATAGACCGGGCGCTCGTCCAGGTGACAGGATTGGCACTCGGTGATGTCCAGGTGGTCGAATTCAAAGGGTTGCCAGCTCTCAATGACGTGGCACGTCTCGCAATCCCCTGCAAAGTGATCGGGGTAGATTTCGGTCGCGGGCAGGTCGTGGCAGCTCGCACAGTCGGTGGGGGTGTCTGCATACTGCCCGTCGGCGTGGCAGGCCAGGCATTCGACCTCGGCGTGCCCCCCGGTGAGGGGAAAAGTGTCGTGCTCGACGTTTGGGTTGAGGAAAGGGATCGGCACCGCTTGCGCCAGAATCATGCCGGGAGATACCAGGGGCAGCCTTTGAAGCGGATCGCCCTCTTGCAGGGTAAGGATTTTGTGTTCCAAGGCCGCCACTGCGCGCGCGCCTAGCCTGTCATTCGCTGGCGTGTCGAGCGCCGCCACGACGATTTCAGCCTGCACCAGAATCTTTCTCAACCGGTCGCCCAACTCGGCGTGCGTGGTGGGCGGGGTGGCCTCGATATAGTGAATCGCTTCGTCCAGGGCGCGGTCAAAGCGCAGCACTGCCGGATAGATCTGCTCGTTCCCTCCGGTCTGCGCCAGGTCGGTCAGCCGGCGCTCGGCCAGGTCGAGGGCCAGTTTGGCGCGTTGCATCTCGCCTCCCGTGAGACGCAAACGCCATCGCTCGGCTTGGAGCTGTAGGTCGTAGAGCGGATCGCCCGGATGAAAGGGATATGTCTCGGACAGGATGTATAACCCGGTCGAAGCTGCGATAAACAGCAGGTTGAGTGCGACGAAAGGTATGAGCAGCTTTTTCATGGCGCTTGCCTTCTTTGCTTGCCTGGGTCTGTTGCTTATGGTAGGGCAGGTTTCCATACCTGCCTCAGTAGCGCGGCGGGTAAGAAACCCGCCCTACTTTAGGTCGCCTTATCGGGTTGCCAACCGCCGCTCCAATTCGGCCGTTGAAAAGGCCCCGCAGTAGCTGGGTCTGTTGCTTATGGTAGGGCAGGTTTCCATACTTATGGTAGGGCAGGTTTCCATACCTGCCTCAGTAGCGCGGCGGGTAAGAAACCCGCCCTACTTTAGGTCGCCTTATCGGGTTGCCAACCGCCGCTCCAATTCGGCCGTTGAAAAGGCCCCGCAGTAGTGACAAAAGCGAGCCTGTTATGGGTTATAAAGGGCAAGCTTTCCTTCACCCGGCTGGCCGGTCGGATGACACTCGACGCAGTTCTCAAATTCGGTGATCCCCTCGCGCACGTGTGCGGCTGCCATCCCTTCGGGCGTGTGGTCGTGACAGCCATAGCAAGTGTGCTCGGCATAGCTGGCGGTGTGACACGTCTCGCAGGCGATCATGCCCTGGTCGCTGTGATCCAGATGGAAGATGTGTCGCGTCAGTTGGGCCGGTGCAAAGGCAACGGCGTTGTGGCAGCGGCTACAGTCCAGCCCGAAGCAGTCGGCGTGCGTGTCGGGGGTCTCGTGACAATCGCTGCACGCGCTGGGAATGCCCACGTATGTTTGCTGCGTGTGGCAGTCCTCGCACGGCGCGTCTGCGTGACCGTCTTGCAATGGGAAGAATGGATCGTGATCGAAATCGAACATGCGGTCTCGACCATCGTGGCACTCGAAGCAACGCTCGCCATAACGCTGGATGTGTTCGGTGATCGCATCCGCGTCGTTCTGGGTATGGCAGCCGATGCAATCCACGCCTTCGGCAGAGAAACGGTGTTCCAGGTGGCAGTCATAACACACCACCGGCTTGCCATCTTGGCCGGTTTGGTGCGTGGCCAGGCTAAAACCTGTCAGCCTTTCGTGGTCGATGTTTTCAAAGGGCACGTGGCTGATCACCGCTTCGCGTCCCTGGTGTTCGACGTGACAGTTCTGGCATTTGTTGGTGCCGGGCAGCAAACCGTGCAAGCCGGTGGCCTCGGCTCGCTGCCGCGCCACGTCAATGTGGCACTTTTGGCAGCGCGTGGCGGTGATGCAGTGGATGGGGGCGTGGCAGTGTTTGCATTCCTTTTCAAACTCGGCGTGCGATGTATAGCCCCCCAGCGTCAGGCCGCGTGGATTGGCCGCCGAGACCGGACCCGGCTTGTGGGCGGCCTTGAAGCCATAAAAACCGGCCCCCACGCTCAGCACGCCCAACATCACCGACAGAAACAGACGCCCGAGGCGCGAATACAAGAGTTTAGACCCTACGTGCCGCATTGTGCTCCAATCCTGTGGTCAATCAGAGAAGATTTCCAACCCGCGCTGACCAGTTTCCGTCGTTCGTCCCATTTACTGGCTAATGACCCATTCGCCTGTCTCCAAGGCGTTCCAGGCTACCGCTCCCATCGACGTCTATTCCACCCGACAGTATCCCACTATTCTGCGGCGCGTCGGCGGGCCGCCGGGCCAGCAACTCCGCCTCGCCCGGCTCGCCGGTGGGGTGACACTCGGCGCAGGTGTCGATCTCGAAGAGATTCTCCTCTGCATGCACTTGCTGCATCTGTAACGGTGTGTGATCGTGACACTCGTAACACGTGTGTTCCGAGTAACTTTGCGTATGGCATGTCTGGCACGAGACCATGCCCTCATCGCCGTGATCCAGCTTGAAGATGTGGCGCGTGAGCAACGCCGGTTTCCACGCTTGCAGCGTATGGCAGCGGGAGCAATTGAGGCCAAAACGCTCCGCGTGCATCTCGGGTTCCTCGTGGCAAGCCACACATTCGTGGGGGTCCTGTTGAGCGCCGCCCTCCATCATCGCCATGTCCAGCTCGGGCGGCGTCGGCGTGGGGATGACCACGCCCTTTTCAGCCGCTAACGCGCCCACCTCTTGCCAATCGGCGTGTTGGATTAACGTCACCAGCCCCTCTACCTGATAGCCGCTCAACGCGCCGCCCTCGTCCACGTGCCAGGCGGCCATGGCCGTGCCATGCGGCGAGTGGGCGATGGTGTCAAAAAGGATGTCTGGATCGGCCTCGGTCAGGCCGGGATTGTTGAGGGCGGGCATGGCGCCGATGCCCTCGCCCGTGGGGCCGTGGCACAGCACGCAGTTTTCCACGTAAATGCCGGCCGCCTCTACCACGTACTGTTGGCGTAGCTTTTCCTGGGCTTGCCCCATGCGCAACGGCTCTATAACCGCATAGTAGGGCAGCGCGGCTACCAGTATCAACACGGCCAACAGTGTGATCAGATCGTAACGATTCATCGCCGGCCCTCTCACCTATGCCCGCACCAGTTGCTCCGGCGAAAAGGTCTGGCGCTTTTGAACCTCCGCCGTATCCACTTTGACCATGCTCTCCTCGATGCGCACGACAAACGAGTCCAAAGCGCGGGGCACGGGCGGGTTTTCAAAGTTGCCGTAAACGTCAAAACTGGAGGCGTGGCACGGGCACGTGAACTGCCTTTTGTCGTCCGACCACGTCACCACGCAGCCCAAATGCGGACAGCGGTTGTGCAGCGCCAAAAAGCCTCCGTCGGGCGAGCGCACCAGAAAAAAGCGCTCGGCGGGGAATTCGGTGACAGAGCCAGGCGGAAAGTCATCCACCCTCCCGGCTGTGACGACGCCGCCAAACTCGCCTTCCAGGCTGCGGGCGCGTAAAAAGAGCAGACTGGCCCCGCCCACTTCGAGAACCGCCGCCGCGCCCAACGCGCCGATACCCAGCTTGAGAAAGTTGCGCCGGGTCAGGTCTGAGGTATGGAGATGGGTTTTGCGAGTCATTGCTTTCCCTCTGTACTAAAACGGCAAGACCAAAGCCATATTGGGACCACGGAATAGGTTGCCGATCACGGTCAAAACGATCAAACTCACCATTACAAAAGTAACCAGTCCGACCAGGCCCTCGCTGTGATTGGCCCGTAGAATCAGCCGCGCCAGGCCATAGATGAGCGCCAGTCCCGCCAGCGCCAACGCCAGCGGGAGCCAGCCGTCCGTCACGGCGGCAGGCCAGATGGGAAACATAGCGGCCAGGTCTACCCAGTATTCGTCGGCTGCCACCAGCAACGGCGTCAGGTACACGGCCAGGATAGCGCCCAGCAAAGCCGTTTTTTGCCCGACCCGCGAACGAAAATAGACGCCGATATTCCCGTCCTGGCGGTCCCAACGCGGCAAGAGCGCCAGGCTCAGCAAGACGATGGCCACCAGCGCCAGCGCTGCCTGGGGGTGCATGTGCAGCAGCAGCTCTTGCAGGCCCACAAAATACCAGGCCGCTTTGGCCGGGTTGGGCGAGCGGGTGGGGTCGGCCAGCTCTTTCAGCGGCGCGGGTATCCACATCGCCCATAGCACGACCGCTGTTACGATGACCACCGCGACTGCTAATTCCTTGCGCACCAGGTGAGGGATGGTGGTCACGCGCTCTACCGGCTTGCCCTCGGCATGTTCGGGCTGAGAGATGCCGCCGTCCTTGCGCACTTTCCAAAAGTGATAGCTCAACATCGCGGCCATCAGCGCCGGAAGCGCCGCCACGTGGATGGCGTAAAAGTTGCTCAGCGCCGCCTGACCGACTTGAGGTCCGCCCAGCACCATGCGGCTCAGCTCTGTCCCGATGATCGGGATATAGCCGATCAGGCTGGTGCTGACGGTGATGGCCCAGTAGGCCAGTTGATCCCACGGCAGCAAATAGCCGGTAAAGTTGAACGCCAGCACGATCACCAACAGGGCGATGCCCACCAGCCAGTTGGTAAAGCGTTTCTTTTTATATCCACCGGTGAAAAAGACCCGCAGCAAGTGCAAAAACGTGGTGATAACCAGCAGGTTGGCCGACCAATGGTGCAGGCCGCGCACCAGCGCGCCAAAGGCGACCTGCGTCTCTAGCATTTGGATGCTGAGGTAGGCTCGCTCAACGTTGGCTTCGTAGCGGAACATGAGCAGCGCGCCGGTCAACCCCGAGATGAGGGCCAGTATGACCGATATGCCTCCCAATCCCCAGGTATAGGTGAAGCGGATGGCCTGGGCGGGCGCCTGGGTGGGGTGCAGGTGCAGGATCACATTGTTGGCTACGGCCCGCATACGACCCTGATCCGTTATCTCCGGGGTGTAAAAGATGCGCTCGCGCCACGATTTCCTAGCTGTGGGTGAACCATTCATCGCCTATTCTCCGCATGGGTAGGGATAGGGACAAGCCCCATCCCTACCCATCCCGTTGCGCCGTTTAGCGGACGATAATCGGCAGATAAACTTTGCTGCCGAGCATCTTTTCGGCTTCTTCCAGCGTATCGGCCACGGCCAGGATGATAGTTTTCTCGGTGGACCAGTTCCCTTCGTCATCCTGAACTTTGAAATTGATGCTGTGCTTGCCGTTGACAAAGGCCCAGCCCGGTTTCTGGCACTCCTTGCCATCGGGCGAGTTGCAAAAGTCTGCCTGGCCGGGGGGATCATCGTCTGCCACGGCCAGGGCTTCTGCCCCTTCCACAAACCCCAGATCGGTGGACCAGGCGTAATTGACAATCCCCTCCCCCAGGCGGTCGTTGTCTTTACCGGCGCCGAGGAAGATGATGTATTCGTCTTGTCCTGTCTCCTCGAAATCTCGGCCCCAGGCCTCGGTACTGACGTAGAGGATCGAAGCGGTCGGCTCTGCGTCAACGGTTTCGTTGTACAGCAAGCGGCGGAACCAGATGTCGCTGTCGTAGACCAGCTCGTGACCGTCGGGCAGGATTTCCTCTTTCCACTGGTTCCACACATTGTAGACGAAGGTGCCGCCGGGGTTCATCACCACGCTGGCCTCGCCAGACAGGTCATCGGTCTGGTTCTCCAGCCACGGCCAACGCGGCTCGACCAGGATGTCGTCTTGGTCATCATTGACGTAATCGAACCACTCAAAGATATCGCCATAGACCGTCGCCCGACTGTAGAACAGGTCGAGCGGGACCGCCTCGCCTTCGGTGACGGTGGTGTTGTCACCCGTCTCGTAGACCAGGTAGTACTTGGAGGGGTCGATGGTCAAGTCATCCGGGTAGGGCAGGACGTCGTCTGACGAAAAGTTGATCAGATCAGCGTTGGCTTCCAGCCAGTCGGTGCGGATGGTGGGGTACTGCTTCAGGCCGCCGGGCGGGCTGTAGCGCGGGTCGAGGATGGTGACCTTGTTGCCGTGCAGCAGGGAGAGGTTGCGGCCCTGCTCGAACTCGCCGGCGCCGTAGGTCCAGATGTAGGGCACAAAGTCGCCGATGGTCTCGCCATAGTAGAACTCTAGCGCATCCAGGCCCGCGCCGCCCAGCTCCGCCGGAGTAGTGGTCCAGGTCAGGCCGCCGTCGAAGGAGCGCCGCTGGTACAGGTTGTAGTGGTCATTGCCAACCGCGTTGGCCTGCCAGTTGGGCGACCAGGCATACATCATCATGACCATGTCGCCATACAGGAAGCCGCGGTGGCCCTTGGCCACGTCAAAGGGGTTCTCCCAGGACTGGTCGTCCAGGTCGTTGTCAACCTCGCAGCCCTCGATTGCGGAGGCGCCGTCGCACTGCCGCCACTCCAGCACCTTGGGGAATTGGTCAAGGGGTATATCGTCGGGGATGCTGCCGTCCTCTGCCACCGGGAAGGCCTCGGCGCAGGCGTCGTTGTCCGCGCCGCCAGTCGTGCAGGCCTCGATCGTGGTGCCGGAGATGTTGATGGCGGGCGACATGCACAGTCCCTTCAGGTAGTTGGGGTTGCTGCCGTCGGTGTAGAGCCACTCATCGCATTCCATATTCTCGAAGGCGAAGGGGTTGTCCACGGTGGGATCGAAGCAATCCTCGGTAACCAGGGTGCCGTTACAGAGTTCGGGAATGACCAGACGACGCAGCATGATGTCGGCGGGGCCGCCCTGCCAGATGACGCCCTGCTTGTAGATCAGAATCCCTGAGAGACCACTCGCATTGATTTCAGGGTTGGTGATATTGGGAATGTTGTTCAGGGTCATGGCGAAGCGGCGTGAGATCTCGGTCAAGTAGTATTCGTAGCCGGTGATCGGATCGATCTGGACGTCGAAGAATTCGCCGTCCGCCGGGCAGGTGGCGTATGGGTTGGTGTCCGTGGTGGTTGCAAACCAGGGGCTGCACTTGGCTGGCTGGTTGAGCATACCGCCCTGCTGCACGATGTATGGAGAGGCATCGTCAGTATCCAAAGTGGTGTTCACGTGAAGATTGTACGGCTTGGCATAGTCGAAGGAATAGTAGAACATGTCCTTACCAATGTCGATTGGATCATACTCTGTTCCATCAACCACGGCTGTGATCCCCAGCGCTTTGGTTTCCTCGGCGCCCAGCGACAGCCAGGCGCTGGCGTCCGGCGTCCCATCGCCGTCGTGGTCGGGAGCTCCTTCCGGGGTGTAGGGTTTGATCACCATGCGCACGCGGGACGAGCCAACGCGTCCGATCATCCAGCGCCCGTCCTCGGTGACGCAGATGGGCAGTTCCGTGCCGCCGGGGTTGGTCCAGGTGACGGTGGAAGCGCAAAAGTCGGCGCCTTCTTCAGGCCCGGTCAAGCCATCCAGGAAGGTTGTGATGTTACTGTGATCCAGGTCGTCAATGCTGTCAAAGTCGATCCAGCAGAAGGGGTCCTCTGGCGCTCCGTTCGTTCCCGAGGTCGCTTTGCACATATCGTTGTCGGTCAGGCGCACGGGCATAGCCATTGGCACGTATGGCTTGGGCCTGTCCATAGAGTCTCCCACCTCTGTCTCGTAATCCTCGATCAGCATCGGCTCATCAGGCGGGTTCGTGGTATCAAACCCGTCAGGGAAGACCAGGTCAAAGTCGGCGAAGGTGATGTAGGAGTACCAGATGTCGGTTTTGGCGTTGACGATCGCGCCACTCCAGCCCTCACCGGGGCCAAGTCCCTTGCCGGGGCGCAGGCCCGCAGGGTCCTCCTGCCAGGTCAAGGCGCAGCCGGCGTTTTTCGCGCAGTCCACGGCCGGCAGATTGGCATCCCGCACGCCAGAGGTCAAGCGCTCGGGAGCGGTCCAGACCACATGCGTGGCCTCGACAAAGTCAGCCGTCATCGGGTCATCGCCGGGCAGCAGCTTGCCACGCGCCGTCCAGATGCACGAGTAGGGAATCTCGCCAATCTCGGGGAAGCCCTGCTCGGTGTAGTTCACCGAACCCTGGGGGCCGGCGACGCCAAATAGGTCGTACAGGTACAGGGCGTTCTTGCCATAATTGGTTTCTAGGTCGGTCAAGTAATCGGCATTGTCTTCGGGAACCAGCGAGTAGAGCGGGAAGCCGCTCTGGCAGTACTTGCTGGCCCAAACGGCGAGGATCTTGTCTTCCGCCACCTGGTGCACAACCGCGTGCACGTCGCCGGGGTATACATAGCCATTGGCCAGGGTAAAGGACGACAGATTGGACGAGCGTGACAGGTTCTCGTTGCGCCAGCTCGTGCCGTCGTCGAGCGAGACAGCAACAAAGGCGTCGAAATGGCCGAAGGTGATGCCGCCTTGAATGCCCAACATGCCCTCAGGCGTGGCCTCCCCGCCGCCAATATCGTCAATGTAGACCGAGACCAGCGGCTTGGCATAGTCACGCGGCTCATAGGCCTCTTCCCCTACACAGGTACCGTCTTCGTTCCACGGATTATCAAGGTCCTCGTCGAGGCAATAGTTTGCCACCGGCTTGACCTCGCCTGTCGAGGCTTGGGCCGGCACGTAAAAGTCCATCATATAGATGGCGGCCTTTTCAGTCTCGTGCTCCGGCGTCTTGGAGATGTTGCGCCGGAACAGCACGCCATCTTCGGCTTGGGCCAGGTTTGCTGCCAGGGTGACCAAAGCCACCAGGGCTACAATCAAACAAAGGGGTTTAGCTTTCATCGTTTACCTCCCAAACTATGCAGGTGTGTGATTGCGCATGGCAAAATGTAAACCGCCGCAGGGCCTTGCGCCCGTTTTTTGCTCGTTTTGCGCCCATTTTAGACGCCCACAAGGGGCTAAATGACGTCTCTCCGACAGGCCGCTAGTTCAACGACGTCGTGGAACGGCCCGACAGTCTCCACCAGCGCGAAAACTCGGATGGCGGTCCATCCGGCGCAGGCTGTTCGCGCTCGTGGCTCACAGGCGGACACAGCAGTTGAGCCTGGATCACGTGCGTCAGATCGTTCATGGTCAGTGTGGTGTAATGTTGGCCGGTTAGCCCAATGACCCGATTGCAGGTAATATCCAGTCCCAGCAGCGGAACGCCGGGCCGTTCCCGCAGAAAAGGGAGGACGAATTGCGAATGAGGCCCGTCCAGGTCAAAAATGATCACGTCAGGATTTAACGACTTGAGCCGTTCTCCTACGTCGGTGACGGTGGTGTGCATCCGCACAACTCCCAGGTCTTGGTTGTCCCCCAGCGTGGCTTCTACCGTGTCGATGAGCAGCGAATCGCCCAAGAGCACAACCAACGGTCGTTTTTTCATGGTACTCCAGTGCTGTGGTGTTTCCCCCTGACCGGTGCGCCTACCCGGTCTGTTTGATGAGGGCCCGGATCGGTTTTGTGTCACATCGCGCTTTCGAGAAGAGAGAAATAGTTGCCAGATTGAGTTCAGATCTTATCTTAGCACGTGGGCGGCCTTCGGCTCAATCCCTCATGGCCGGAAAAAGGAATGAAAAAAGAGCGATTGTGCAATCGCTCTTGGGGAGAAAAGGATTAGTTCTCTGGCAGTAGCAACTAATTCATCTATCTCGTAGGGCGCGTTTCCATACGCGCCGCTCTTTCTGAAACACGTCGGCTATGGAAAGCCGACCTACCCCTCATCCATGGTCAATGACCGCGCGTCGAATGGCCGTTGGTCGGTGAAATCAACCCTTCGCGCAGCGCATACAGCGCGGCTTCGTGTCGCCGCTCTAATTGTAGTTTGGCCAGGATGTTGCGCATGTGGGTCTTGACGGTGTGGATGCTGATCGTGAGCGCCTCGGCGATCTCTTTGTCGGTGGCCCCCTCGGCCACCAGGCCGAGCACGTCTTGCTCGCGCGACGTCAGCGCGGCCGGTTCCTCCTCGGCTCCGGGGCGTGGCTCACGCCCCTGGCGGCGGAACTCTTCGAGCATGCGCCCGGCCAGGGCCGGAGTGATGGCCGCTTCACCGCGCACCGCCGCCCCGCGCAACAACTCGACCATGTCCCATGAGCGGATGCTCTTGAGCAGGTAACCTTGTGCGCCGTTGCGGATGGCCTGGAAGAGCTTTTCGTCCTCGTCGCGCACGGTCAACATGACGATGGTCACGTCGGGCAACATGCGCTTGATGCGCTGCGTGGCCTCCAAGCCGTCGCAGCCGGGCATGGTGATGTCCATCAAAATGAGGTCTGGCGCGAGCTCTTTGGCCTTGATGATCGCCTCTAGCCCATCGCCGGCCTCGCCAACCACCTCGAAATCCGGTTGAGCGTTCAAAATGTTCGCCAAACCTTCCCGAAACAGCGAATGGTCGTCGGCCAACAAAACACGTATCTTGTTCATCTTCCCCGCTCCTATGAGGCTGCCGATGTCAACCTTGTGGTAGATTGTTCAATGACGGATTCGATTTGTTCCGCGTGCGTTCTCGACGGTCGATCACTGGGGGACCAGGTCAAAACGACACGTGTACCGCGCTCGGGTGTTGAATCAATGTGCAATTGGCCGCCGATGCGCGCGGCCCGCGCCCGCATAATGCTGAGACCGAAATGCTCGCCGCGCATGGTCGGCGGCACATCCGGATCAAAACCCCGCCCATCGTCCTGAATGACCATCTGTACTTTGTCGGCCTGTCGTTCCAGAACGATGGTAATGTTGGCCGCTTGCGCGTGGCGGTGGGCGTTCAGCAGAGCTTCTTGAACCACGCGCAATATTTGCTCCAGGTGATCGGCCGGCGCAAACACAGGCTCTTGCTGCCGAATCACCAATTCGACCTGACGGTCCTCTTGGGCCATAAACGCATCCACTGCCTCCCGCAGCCACGCCTGGAGCGAGCGGCGCGGGCGAGGGCTTTCCTGCAAGCTGGCAATCGAGCGGCGCACGTCGTGCGAGGCCTGGTCAATGGCGTGGCGAATCTGCTGATACTCCGCTGTGACCTCTTCTAATCGCTCCTGCTCAACCAACTCGGTCACTTGATCGAAGCGATGGCCCAGGTAGCTCAAGGTCTGCGCCAGACCGTCGTGCATCTCGGCGGCGATGCGCTGGCGCTCTTCAAGTGCGGCGGCCCATTCCAATTGCTTGTGCAGGTAGGCGTTTTCCAGGGCCACTGCTGCACGGTTGACAAAGCTCTCTACCAGCTCGATCTCTTGCCGCCGCCAGCGCCGAGGAGCGTGACGCTCAATGAGGAACAAAAAGCCCAGCGGCCGGCTCGCGCCCCACACGGGCACGCCCAAGATCGAGCGCGCGGCGAAGCGCTCTTGCCAGAGCGGAGACACCGGCGCGCCGGCCAATACATCGCTGATCGGTACAGAGCGGCGCTGCCCCGTCAGATCGGCCAACAGACCACACTCTGGCAGGCGCACGCGCACACTGGAAATATCTATCCTGCTTGAGCCATAACAAAAGGCGCCTATAGCCTCTTGACGTTCCTGATCCCACTGCAAGAAGCAGCTCACCGGACATCCCAACAGCCTGGCGGCCTGCTCGGTCATTTGACGGTGAATCGTCGCCGGGTCTAGCGTAGAGTTGAGGAACAGACTGACCTCGTGCAACAGAGCCAGTTCTTCGGCCCACCGTTCCGTTTCTTGGTACAAATGTGCGTTGTCCACCGCCATGCCGATCTGCTGTCCGACGGCCGTCAACAGCTCTAGCTTTGCGGGAGGCATTCCATCCGGGCGGCGCGTTCCCAGCGTCATCGCTCCCACTGCCCGGCCTTTGGAAACCAGGGGAGTGCTGACCAGGGTTTGCATACCATCCTGAGTGACAAAAGCCGGAGAGCGCCTCACGGCCGGGTCCGACGCATCCAGAATCACCGGCTGCTTACCCGTCACCGCCCGACCAGAAATGCACTGGTCCAATCGGATGGGCTGGGCGGCCGCGACGAATTCATCCGGCACTCCGCGATAGGCTTTCAGACTCATGGTCTTGCCGTCGGGATCGGTGAGAAAGATGATCCCCAAATCCATCTCCAACACGTCCAGAACCTGTTCCAGCGCCGCGTTGAGGATTCTGTCCAATTCCAGGGAGCGGCTCAACGTGGCGGCGATGTTGGTTTGGGCTTCTAGCTCGTCGGTGCGCTCTTGTATCAACTCTTCCAGGTGATCCTTGTAAGCCTTGAGCTCGTCCTCTGCTTGTTGCTTCTCGACGCCCTGCTCACGGATATACACGTAGCCCAGGATTGGCATAGCCCAGATGTGAAAGCTGTTGGCCAGCGGGCACAGGACGTTCGAGTGGACTTGTCCGGTGGCAAAACCGAGCAGCCGTAGAAACTCGTCCATGAAGAAAAAGAGCAACGCCACCGACACGACGTTGCGCAGCCAGCCTCGTTTCCGCGCCAGGAGCAAGATCGCAATAATGATCAGGCCGGCGGTCGTGGCGTGCACTCCGGCGCCATACCAGGTCTCGTTAAACTTGACCTGCAGGTTAGCGCGAGCATAGGGTCCCCACCCCACAAAAGCAATCAGAAAACAAATGGTCGTGGCGCTCAGCCCAATTTGCAGATAGCGGCGCGACGTGCGGGCATCGTTCAGGATGTAGCGTAGGAACGCGCCGGCCACTACCACAATGGCCGCCATGGTCAGTGCGTGTTCGACCGGCTCAGTAACCGAGTGGCCTAGCTCCTGTTCCATAGGGACGATCATCCCTACAGCAAAGTGGACAAACATCAAAAGCTCGCGGAAAAAGGCCAGACCAAAGCCCCACACCAACAGCTTTTCGCGCGGCAGGTCCTGACGCCGCTGGCGCGACCAGGCAATCGCCCACAACGCCGCCAAAAAGATGGCCGGCAGACCAAAACGCACCAGGTTATTCTCTTTAGGCCCTGGTCCCCCGGCAAACTCACCCAGAAGCCGCCACACAAAATCCAGGAACCGGTCCACTGTATTCCCTCACGTGTAGAATCAGGGGTGGGGCTGGATGCAAAGCAAGAGGGCTTGGGAGACGACTCGTATGCTGTTAGCTCTCACGTTTGTACCCCGGGTTGACAACTCGATCAGTATTCATCTATTATTTTAGCATGAACGGGTCGCAAAATCGATAGGGATTTGTTAGAACTGAGTTAGAAAAAGCGGTTTGTCAAGACATTCCAATTCGTGATACAATAGCGCCCAGCGTAGCGCTCATCGGCGCTACTTATCAGTACCTTGACGGTCACATGCTTGTTTTTGAGCAGGAAAACAGCCACAGATTTCACAGATTACACGGATGGAAAAGGGCGAATCTGTAGTTAGCTTTTTGGGTTCCGGCGCGTCCGGGTTAGGAGGTCATCATGAACAGACGATACGTGTTAACCGCTTTCACTTTGCTCGTCTTGGCCGCGCTGGCCTGCAATCGCACCATCGCCACGCCCGCGCCATCCGTCGAGGCCCCGCCGCCCACTGATACAGTCGCAGGGGCCACCGACCAACCCCCCATCGCCACCACGCCTGCGCCCTCACCCGGCGACGCGACGGCCACCCCCACGGCAGGTACGCCTGCGTGCGTCTACGACGCAGACTTTGTCGAGGATGTGACCATACCCGACGACACCGAGTTATCGCCCGGCGCCGACTTTGTCAAGACCTGGCGCATGCGCAACAACGGCGCGTGTGCGTGGGACACCGGCACGGCCTGGGTCTTTGAATCGGGCGACAAGATGGGCGGGCCGGATTCCGTTAGCGTGCCCGTCACCGAGCCGGGCGAAACCACCGACATCTCGGTGCACCTGACTGCGCCCACCACTCCCGGCGCCTACATCAGCCGTTGGCGCATGCGTGGCCCCGACGGCGAAAGCTTTGGCACGCTGACCTATGTGCAAATCATCGTTCCCGCGGCTGCCGGCCCTACTGCCACCCCCACCCTCACCCCCACCCCTACCCCTACCAGCGCGCCGGGCGTCGGCCCGACCATCAACTATTTTCGCGCCGACGTGCAAGAGGCCGACCCGGGCGACACGGTCAAGCTAGAGTGGGACGCCGTCAAAGCCAGCAGCGCTACTTTGTATCATTTGATGCCCACCGGTCAATTAGGCAACTATTGGACGGTGGATCCTACCGATAGCTTTGAATACGCCATCGCCGCCGCCGAGCGCAACCACACCGACTTTTTGCTCATCGTCAGCGACGACGAAGGGCACTCGGCTCAAAAATCGCTTTCGATCACGCTGCGCTGCCCCGACACCTGGTTCTTTGAACCCGCCCCCGCCGAATGCCCGGCCAGCCCGGCCCTGATCTCCGACGGCGCCGAGCAGCCTTTCGAGCGCGGCGTCATGGTCTGGGTCAGAGCACAGGACCTGATTTACGTGTTGTATGCCGACGGGTCCAGCCCCAAGTGGAGTGTGTTTAGCGACGAGTGGGACGAAGGCGACCCGGTGGACGACCCGATCCTGACGCCGCCCGCCGGAGTACTTCAACCCGTGCGGGGTTTTGGACTGGTGTGGCGCGAACAGGCCAGCGTGCGCGACCGGCTGGGCTGGGCATTGGCCCCCGAGGCCGCCTTTGGCACAGCCGTCCAAAGGACCTCGCGGCCCAAGTATAACGATACCTACATCAAGGCCCTGGATGGCAAGGCGTGGAAACTGTTGCCGGAGGGGAGTGGGTGGGAGAAGTTGCCGTAAGACAACAGATCGAGTGATAACAAAAGCCGGCGGCTCTCATAGCCGCCGGCTTTTGTTTACAAATCGATCCCTATGGATCGAGATTTACGGAGCGTTTTTCGCGACGATGGGCAAGTACACACTATGCCCCACGCGAACGCCAATTGTGCGGTTGCCCAGCGAGTCTAGCGCTTCGACGCGCACGGTGAAACCAATAGAGTCTCCACTCTGATAGGTGTGCGTGACCACATTGCTGGATGTAACCTGATATGGGCTGCCATCGCCAAAGTCCCAGCGATAGCTCACACCCGTCACACCAGAGATATTGGAAGTCAGCGTCGCCGTGAAGGTGGCGTCGGCAGAGCCGGCGCCAACCACAGAGACCTGTGGCTCGTCCATCGCCCAGTCGAACGCGCGCTGCAGGAACTCTTCGCGGGTCGAAGCCGGCACGAGCGACCCAGGATTGGGGTTGTTGACGCCTTCCAGACCAAAGGTCGTGTACAAGGATTTGCCCACATAGGCGACCCCAGGCTTTTCCAATGTCGGCTGCTCTCTATGGACGCGAGCCACGACACCAGCCTCCACATTGGTGGGATCCAGGTGGTGGAGAACTGAAACGTAGTTGATGTCTGCGGCGGTTGGGTCGTTTTCGTCTTCAATGAGCGCCGTGATCTCGTCCACGTAGTACTGGTTCTGAGCGCCGTCGCCGTTCGGATTGTCGGTCAGATCCAGGACAATGCCGGCCATAGGCAACTCACCGGTATCAGTGACCACGAGAGTGGCGATGTCATAGTCACTGACGCTATCGGCCAGCCAGTTGCCGCCCAGCGTAAAGGCATAGGTAAAGTGGCCGTCATCGAACGCGTCCGAGTTCCAAACGGCTGCCAGGTCCTGGCCCATGGCGATGAGGATTCCGCCGTTCTGCGCGAACGCGTTCAGATTGTACATGTCTTGATCTGTCAGTGGTGTGGCTACAGTGAAGGTGCCATCGGGTAGATAGTTGTCGCCTGTGAAGTACAGGACTGCATCGTAGGCTGTTAGTATGCCGATGTCGGGAATAGTCTGCGGATTGGCAAAGTACGTGTCTGCATCCCAGACCTCATAGGTGAATCCTAGGGTTTCAAGGGTGCTGGTGTAGTACCAGGTATAGTCGGGGAATCCGAGCAAGTAGCTAAAGTCGTTGTCAATGATGAGGACATCGGCTATCTTGGCCGCAGCGGCGACCTGCGCCCAGGCCGGCATGTGTCCGTCGTACATCGCGCCATCCAGCGTGACATAGCCCTGGTGATCGCCAAAAGCGCCGGCATCGGCCGGGTCAAAGGTGACCACAAAGGCGCCCGATTCGCCCGCCGCCAAGGTGATAGAGACAGGGCTGACGCTAAAGCCGGGCAGCATAGCCGTTCCGGTGGGGTAGGTGCTGTCCTTCATCAGCAGGCCCAGGTCGTAGGTTTCGGTGACGCCGGCCACGCTGGTCACGGTGACGGTGATGGCCTCTACCGTGCCGGTAGGCACCAATCCAAAGCTCAAGCTGGGTGGGCTGAGGATCACGCCCGGATCGGCCGCGTGAGTCAGGTCCAGGCGACCGGCGCCCATATCCAGCGGCTGGGCAGGCGTGCCGTCATAGTTGTACACGTCGGTGTAGCGCGACGTGGACATCAGGGCCGACTTGATGTAGGCATTGGACCAGTCGGGGTGGATCTGCCGCAGCAGAGCCGCCGCGCCGGTCACGTGTGGCGCGGCCATCGAGGTTCCAGAAACCTGACCAAACCCCAGGTGCCGGTCTTCGCCCGTTGCGCCAGGAGTATAACCCTGGGCCAGGATATTCACACCAGGAGCGGCGATGTCTGGCTTGAGCACATTGCCCGCGCCAGGGCCGCGGCTGCTGAAGCTGATGATCCGGTCGGGGACGTTGCCCACCTGGAAGGCTAGAGCGTCATACGTGACCTCAGACGCAGCGCCATAGGTCACGTACCAGTCCCGCATACCCGTACCGTTGGTGTAGCCAATGAACACAGAGGGGATAGTGACCGAACCACCATCGGCGCCCGGCGCCATAGTGAGGAGGTCGTCGCCGCCCGTGACGTGGTTGTGAATGACCACAAACTCAGCGCCGCCGTTTTCTGCATTGAGGACCTTGGTGCCGAATTCACAACCGCCCCGGCTGATCAGCGCGGCTTTGCCGGTGAAGGTACCGGCCGGCCAGGGGTCGCAACCATCATAGTTGGTGGGGCTGATGACCTCGGCCGAAACGAAGCTGAACGTGAAAACCTGGCCGACCGTCAGCACACTGCCAAACGCGGCGTTGGTGAAGGCCATGTTCTGCAGCGTGGTCGTCACGGGTTCCGGCGCACTCACGCTCAGGCGGCCAGAGGCATAGGTGCCGTCGGTGGTGCTGGCGGCCACGTTGATATACTCATCAGACGGGTGGTCCGTCGTGCCGTGGCTGGGGCCGGCGTTGCCCGCCGACATGCTGATAAAGATGCCGGCGCTGGCGGTGTTGAGCAGCGCGTTGTCAATGGGGTCGAACTCGCCGCCGGGGCTGCCCGGACCACCGCCCCAGGAGTTATTGAGCACGTCGGCGCCGTCCAGAACGATGTCTTCGAGCGCAGCGATACCTTCGGCAGAGTGGAAGCTGCCGTCGCCGAGGACGCTGGCGTAAAAGACGCGATAGCTCATCACCCAGGCCGCTGGGGCAACGCCGCTGATGGTCTCGGTAATGCCGGCATAGTCGGCGATCACCGGACTGCCTGCTGCGGTCGAAGCGGTGTGGGTGCCGTGGCTGGTGCCGTTCTCGCCGGGCCAGGTGTTTTCGTCGCCCACTGCTGGCGGGTCGTAGGAGCGGAAGTAGGCGCGGGAAGCGATGATCTTGCCGTTGTTATTGGCCGCATCTCCTAAACCGCCGGCCGGAAAGTCGGGCGGATAGCTAAAGCCTGTGCCATCGAACATCGGAGCGTCGTGGTGCGCACCGCCGTCCATCGAGGCAACCTTGATGCCTGCGCCTGCGTTGGCCTGTCCACCGATGGCCGTATTGTCCCATGCCGCGGCCGCGTTGATGAGCGGTAGACTGGCATACAGATCAGGCTGGTGTTTATAATCATTATAGACCGCTTTGACGCCAGGGATCTGCATGAGCGCCCGGCGGGCCGCTTCTTTGGTGTGCGAGCCTGGGTCCACCGTAAAACCGTTAAAGACGATCTGGTAGGTCTCTTCTACGGCCAGTCCGGCTTCGTTGATGTAGGAGCTGACAAAAGCGCCGGGCAGAGCGGCCTGCATCGCGCTGATGGCGGCGGCCTGTTGCGCCTCAAGTTGAGCGACGTAGCTCTGCGCTGTGGATGACTGGACGTTCAATCGGCCGGCCGCAGTGCGCGCAACGTTGTTTTGCTTGGCCCATACAGCCAGCGGCGCCGACTCGAGTTCAACGATGAGCCGGTGTGAAGTCGTGGCTTGTAGTGCCGCATCATCCTCAATCCCTACCGCATACTGGGTATTGGGTTGGGCCGGTTGAAAAGTGGCACTATTTTTCTCGCTTCGAGCCGGCGCAGCGATGGCGAGCGTCGGCACGACAAGGAACACAACGAGCAACGCTGTGGCAATTTTGTACCCTGTTGATTTGGTCGTGTTAGATAGATGGAATCTCATTACTTTTCTCCTCATAGATGCAAAATGGGTTGTTTGTATCCTGGTGACACAACACTCACCATGTAGAAACAGCCGATGTGACTCGTGTTTTCGATAGTCATCCTCCTTTTCTTTAGACTCGAAATCTGGTATTGTTTTGATCACGAGCGTATGAGAGAGCTCACGGTCTGAGATGTGAAAGGGCAGCGGGTTCTCTGGAAAGTAGTCGAGGGCAGATGAGTCGAAAGTGCCGAATAATCGCTCGTGCGCCAATAAAAACCAGTGTAAACCATAAGGGAAGATGTGTCAACTCGATCTGAATGGCAGTTCTTTGCTTTGACAAAGGAAACCAGAGAGAAGGGCAAGCCCTGTATACCTATATCACAGTTTTATTCTTCTGTCAACAATCCCTTCACATCTTCACATCTACTCTCACTCACCTGCATGACTAGATCCACGAGTCACTTGTCTATTACACCTTTATTCCAAATTTGACAAACAATCCATCATAGGTCATAATGAGTGAGCCGTCTACCATCCCCCCGATTTCTGAATCGAACAAAGCACATAACCCTTCGACAAACGACTCTCGCAGCCACAGATGGATTGTCTGCACAGGAGGAAAAACATGCGAGATCGACTGTTCAATCTGTGGATCACTCTGAGTCTGGTCATGGGCGCATTATCGTCGCCGGTGCTGGCCGAAGGGATACAAGGCATTACCGAGGGCGGCAGAAGATTTGGACCCCAACCGCCAGTCATTGCAGCGCCACCCCCAAAACACGCTGGACAGCCGCGCGCATGTCGTGAACCGTAAAGGGTTTGACCAGATAACCGGCCAGTTCTTTAACTTGCGGCCACACGCCCTCGATCAAGCCCTCGGTGCGCACCGTGACCACGATGACCGGAATTTCGCGCAGAGCTGCGTCTTGCTGCATCTGGCGATAAATTTCCCAGCCCTCAATGTCCGGGAGCATCAAATCCAGCAGGACCAGGTCAGGTTTGAGCTGACGGATCAGCTTTAGCCCCTCCTTTCCTCTGACAGCCGCCTGAATGTCGATTTGTTCGTCCTGGAGAATCAGGCGCAATAGATCGATCAGCTCCGGCTCGTCCTCAATGTAGACCACCACCTTGCGTTTTTCTTTGTCCACGCTGTTTGTTCCTCCTGGCCTCCCCCATCCCCCTCAATAATCCGACCAACCGTGTTGCCCGGTGAGCGGCACAAAAATGACCGGGCCAAAGGTTTCCTGCTTCCACTTATTACCCTGCCGCCGCAAACGTATCAACACCTGGTCGTAGCGCGACCCGACCGGACCAACCAAACGACCGCCGTCTGCCAGTTGATGGCGCAGCGGCGAGGGTACGTCAGGCGAGGCCGCAGTCAGCATGATCGCATCAAAAGGCGCTTCGTCGGGCAGCCCGCCGCCGCCGTCACCCAACACTACGGTCGCGTTGTCAAAGCCCTGCGCGATCAGACGGGCGCGGGCCGAGTCGGCTAATTCTTTTATGCATTCGATGCTAAAGACCTGGCGCGCCACCCGGCACAGAATCGCCGTTTGATAACCTGATCCGCTGCCGATTTCCAGCACTTTTTCTGCGCCGGTCAGTTCTAACAGCGCCGTCATATACGCCACAATGAACGGTTGCGATATAGTTTGCCCATAGCCAATCGACAAAGGGCGATCTTGATAGGCCTGGGCGTGGCGAGATTCAGGTACAAACAGGTGTCGCGGGACCTCGCGCATAGCCTGCAACACACGTTCGTCCGCGATGCCGCGCGCAGCTAATTGTTCGCGGACCATGTGTTCTCGCTCTTGATCCAGATCGATTTCTCTATTTCGGCCCCACACGTCCGTCATCCCTGGGCCATGCTCACACACTCTATTATACACACAATCGCCAACGGTGAAAATGACCCCACCGGCCCTTGACCGGCCCTATGCCATCACGACCTGGACGTCGAGCGCATCCAGAATATATTGAATGGGGTTGATCAACGTCGTATTATCGGAACCGGCAAACAGCAATCCCACGACACGCCGCTCCATATCGAGCACTGCCGAGCCAGAGTCGCCCGGCTGGCTCATGCTGCCCGCCATGAGCTGGTTCACAAAGAGCGCCGTCGGTCCCCCGTAATCCACCTGGGCCGTGACATCGATCTGGATGATCTGGCCGGTGGTGTAACCTGTGGTGCGGCCAGATTTTTGCACGGCGGTTCCCAGCGTCGCTTCGGCCACGCCGACCGGCGCACCGATCTCCAGGATTTCTGCGCTGACCGACATATCAGACAAGGGCTGGGCCAGCGCTGCGTCGACCAGGTTTTCGCCGGGTTGCCCCGGCTGCGCGGCAAAAGTCTGGCGGAAGGTATTGCGCAAGCGGGCCAGCAATGCGCCACACCCCGCCGGCGCGTCGCCAAAATCTAGGGTGACATAATCGAACAACTCGGCGATCTGGTCGGCATCCACCCCACCATCGGCGCGCCCAGGTTGCAATACGGCATCCCCTACCTGCCCCGCGTTCGAGTTGGCCAGCACGTGATTGTTGCTCAAAATGAGGCGCGCTCCGCCGCGCTGCACCAGGCAGCCAAAAGTGCCGGCGGTGATGCCCGTATGGCCGATACTCACTCCGGGTGGGGCAGGTCGCCAGCGCTCGCGCGGCCCCAGGTCGGTAGACTCGCCGCTCGGAGCAGGCCAAAAGGCCCGGATCACCCCGGTTTCGAGCACATCTGTCGCCACGCCATCCAGGGTGGACGGCACCAAATCCCGCTCGGAGAGCTGGGCTATGGGCAGCTTACGGCTCACCGAGACCACGACGCTCGGTTCAGCGGTGATCTGACCGCCGCTGATTTTGTATCCCACGCCACACGCGACCACGTTTTGTCTGGCCAGCAACGCAGCGACGTGCGCAGCCCTGGCCAATTGGGCTTGAACGATCTGGTCTATCATTTCTTTCCTCCGGCTCAATTCAGAAAGCGCGTATCGGTCCCGTCTCTTGCACGTCCACCGGCACGCCGTCCAACTCGGCGGGAATGCGGTCGGCCGGCGACAGCTGTTCGCGCGGCACCTTTTTCCGCACCGACACGATGATGCACACCTGGCCGAGCGGCGCGCCGGCGCAGACCCACACCCACACCGACCACATTGGCTTTGGCGAGTAATTGCTTTTCGTGGGCCGCCTTGACGGCCCGCGCTCGCACAATATCTGCTTCCATGATTTTTTCACCTATGCCGACGCGGTATCGTTCGCTTTGAAAGTATCGTACAGCTCATCCAGCCCCAATTTTATCTGGCGTTGGACGCGCTCGCGTTGCCCATCTGCCACCGGGTAAAAGGACACCAGTTCGGCCGCCACGCCGTTCAGGTCGGTTTTGGAGCGTCCAGCATGGTAAATCCGCCGGGTTTTGTCACAGGCAAACAGCAAATATTCTACTAACGGGTCGACCGCTGACGTGCCGCACAGAGGGCCTCGGCCGGGCACAATGATGGCGTTCTGAAATTGCGGCTCTCGGCGCAAGCGTTCCAGGGCGGCCAACCAGTCGTGCAGATCTGTCACCGTCAGCATGGGATGGGTGCCCACCACGAGTGTATCGCCTGCAAAAAGCACCTGCTGTTCCTCAATCCACACCCACAGCAATCCTTTGGATGGCGCCAGTAATATGATGTTCTGGTCGTTCACGTGCAATTGAACACGCTCGTCGCACGTGATGTGAGGCGCAACGACGCGCAACTTTTTGATGTCGGGGTCCCGTTCACCCAACATATCGATCATCGCCTGCTTGAAACTGTCGGTGCGGTGTTCTCCGATCTGTTCCCAGGCCGACTTGTGCGCCAACACCGCAGCGCATGGCCTTGTGTTGCCAGATTTTTTTCCTCCCGCGTTCCCCTTGCGCACGACCGATGTCTCCGGCCGCTGAAAAGGACTATGCATCGTACGCGGCGGTTCTAAAAGGGGCAAAGGAGCAAGATCGATCAAGTATTGCGTCCCCAAGATACGCTCACGATGCCCGCTGGTATACACAACAAAGCGTACAGGTTCGCCGCCGAGCGAGCGAATCCTGGCCCGCCAGCGTTGCGCTTCACCGGGCAAGAGCGGCGTGTCCACACAAATCGAGCCAGGTGAGGCAACTATACACCCCACATTGATCCCCGGATAGACTGTTTCGACAAAGATGTTGGCGCCTATTGTTTCCATCGTTATTGGGCCTTTTCAAGTTGAGCAACAAGACGGCGGGCAGCTTGCTCTAGCACAGTATCCAATTGCTGTCGATCGGTTAACAGCCCTCCCCCTTGCGCCAGATCTGGCTGTCCGCCGCCGCGCCCTCCCAGGCTTTGAGCGACTTGACGCAGGACAGGCACTAAATCCAATGCAATGCCTGGAGAACGCGCAAAACATAATTGCGCTTTCAGCCCCTCAGGCGTGACGCTGGCCTCACCCAAAATGGCTACAAGGTCTGGCGTGGCGACCAATCGGCGGGCCAATTCGCGCATGTTGACGAGCGCTTCGTCGGACAAACTGTGTACAACCCAGCGCACTTGAGCCACCGTTGGGGCTGTGGCTTGCAATTCTGTCGCAGCATAGTGGGTGAGCGAGCGGCCAGCCTCGCGCAATCTGGAGCGCAAGTCTTTGGCTTCGGCTCGCAGTCGCTCCACAGCCTGATCCAATTCCCAGTAACCTACGTTAAACCCCGCCGCCACATGCTGGATCATCTGGTGCTTGGCTTGATAGTCTTGCAGAGCGCGTTGCCCGCAGCGAAACTCGACCCGGGTCTGGTCGCCGCGCCGTTCCGATTTGACAATTTTGAGTAACCCGACCTGCCCGGTGCGAGCGACGTGGGTACCGCCGCAGGCCGACCAGTCGAATCCCTCCACTTGCACGATACGCACGTCAGTCGAAACGGTGGGGGGTTTGCGCAAGGGGAATTCGCCCAGCCGATCTTGGGGAACAACACGCGCTGTGACCGGGCGATCCTCCCACAGAATCCGATTGGTCAGCGTTTCGACCTGAGCTAACACCGGGTCTGAGAGGGGTTGGGGGCCGGCCAGATCGATCGTAACACTCTCTGTTCCCAAATGAAACCCGACGGTTTCGGCTTGGGCCACCTGAATACAAGCCTGCGAGAGGATATGTTGCCCTGTGTGGTGCTGCATGTGGTCAAAGCGCCGCCCCCAATCGATCTCTCCCCACACCTCTGTCACGGCCTGATCCAGATGGGTGCCCAATACGTGCAACACCGCGCTGTCTGTTTCACGCACGACCACATCAACGACTGGGATGCCTCCCAGCGTCCCTGTGTCGAAAGGCTGGCCGCCCGAAGTGGGGTAAAAAGCTGTGCGATCCAGCACGACGGCCGGTCGCCCTTGGTAGGCAAACCGTTGGCGCACCATCGCCGTGAATCGGGTGAGATAAGCGTCGTCGTAGTAGAGTCGTTCGGTCATCGTCTGTGTTCACATCCCGTGGAGGTCCAGGTCGAGGGGTAATGTGAACACGAACGTTGAACCCTGCCCGCTCGTGCTTTCGACCCATATCCGCCCACCGTGCGCCTCAATAGCCAGTCGGCAAAAGGCCAAACCCAGCCCGACCCCTCTGACGTGGTTTTGCATTTGGACCCGGGCAAATTTGTCAAAAATATGCTGCTGGTGCTCCGGCGGGATCCCCGGCCCGTCATCTTGCACCCGCACAAAAAAGGTATTGTGCTCCACGGTCAGAGAGAGAGTCACCGTACTATCAACGGGTGAGAATTTGAACGCATTGTCCAACAGGTTGATCAGCACCCGCTCGATCATCTCCTCGTCGGCCATCACGGACGGCAACGGCTCTAACCACCGCAAGTCCAGACGGATGCGCTTGCGTTTTTGGTACAACGCCAACTGCTCGGCCGCCGAGCGGGCCAGAGCAGGCAGTGAGACCGGCCGCCGTCGCAGCAGCTCTTGCCCGGCTTCGAGCCGACTGATGTCGAGCAGCGATTCAACCATCGTCAAGACGCGCTTGACAGCGCGGGATGCAATGTCGATCAGCGAATCAGTCTGGGCCGATACGCCTTCTCGCAGCGCATTCGACAACAACTCCAGACTGTTGGCAACTGTTCCTATCGGACTGCGCAAGTCGTGTACGATCATGTGGGTAAGGTTTTCGCGCAATTGCTCTAGCTCGCGCTGTACGGAAACCAAGTTGGCGTTATCGACCACACTGGCGGCCAGCATAGCCAGGGCGCTCAATAAGCGCTCGTCCTCACGGTCGAATCCACCCGGCTTGTTCAAGCCCTCTACTACGCCCACCACGCGCCCCCGACTGATCATCGGCGCAGCCAAGATCGACTGGGTGACAAAACTCTCTTGCTTTTGGTCGACCTGGCGAAAAAAACGCGCATCTTGCCAAACGTTTGACACGTTGACGGACCGGCCCGACTGGGCCGCCGCCCCGACGATGCCCTGGCCCCAGGGTACGCGCTCGCCTACCACGGTCTGGGCGCCGCCGCCCGAGGCGGAACGGAACACCAGCTCATTCGTTTCGCGGTCTACCAGGGCGATGGAACATGCCTCGATGCCCAGCAGGTCCTTGACGCGCGCGGTCAAGGCGGCAAAGATTTCGTCCAGGTTGAGCGTCACGGTGATGTCCTGGATGGTCTCATTCAAAAAAGTCAGTTCTTTGAGCTGGCGAGCTGTCTGCTCGTGCAACTGGGCGCCGGCGATGACGGCAGCAGCCTGGTTGGCCAACAGCGTCAACAGACGCCGATCGTCGTGGTCAAAATGGCGGCCTGGGGTGCGGTCGGTAGCGGTCAAGACCCCTAGCGGTTGCCCTTGCCAGATCAGAGGCGCAGCAACGGCAACCGGCGCGGCCAATCCTGAGGAGAGGCCGGTTTCAGCCATGTGTTCGTCCAATACCAGAGGGTTCCGTGTCTCATAGACCTTTCCTACCAGGCCCTCGCCCGGCGCGACACGCATTCCGCGCAAGTCGATCTCTGGGTCGTAAGCGGCGACTAACTCGAGGTGGGCGTCTTGCTCGCGCCACAAAAAAACCCCTCCACCTTGGCAGCGCAGCAGGTCCATGAGTTGGGCAATGAGCGTGTCTAAAAGACGGTCGAGCGGTTGGTCGGCCGAGATGTTGAGAGTGGCTTCGTACAGCGCCGCCATCTGTTCTGCGCGCCGCCGCGCCGTCTCGTAGAGCCGCGCACTTTCGATAGAGAGCGCCATGCGGACCGCGATGGCTTGAAGTAAGGTCAAGTGATGCGCCTGTAAACCCTCGGCGGCGCGGTGAATCAAGAACAGGACACCCGCCACCCGCCCATGGGCTAACAACGGCAGACACAGGGCCGATCCTGCCGCTGGGGTCGAAAGAGATAATTGGCCCGTCACTTCGGCGCTCCCGTACCGCATGTGCAGATCAAAGGCGGTCCACCAGTCGGGAGCGCCGACCAAGTTGCACACCCAGTCGCCACGGCGCTCTCGAATGGCTCGGGCCACTGTACCTTGCTGGACAATAGGTCGGGCGCATACAGAAAGGACCGCCCGGCCCCGATCACCCGAACGAATATACCAATGACTGGGTTCCCCGGCCTCGTCCAACACCAGCATGCTGCCAATATCGGCGTTGACGCTGTTCATAACCACGGACAAGACGCTCTTGAGCACCGCAGACAGATCAAAGCTGTTCTTCACCTCGCGGTCTAGATGTGAAAGGAGATCTGCAGGATCGGCGAGTGATGAGCGGCTGTCCGTAGGTTGCGTCTGGCAGATGGCTGGCGTTTCTTCCATCCTCGTCTTCACTCCGGCCACGGGGGACCATCCGGCGTGACTCTTGTGTCCGGCGAGATGGCTCGAACAGCAATTCGTTTTCCCCACGGTCCTGGTCATTATATCACATCCCGCTATGAGAAACAACACGACATAAAACGGACTGAGAGTTGACATCTGCCTTTATCCGTCATATACTGGACGTGTCGTCGCGGATAGAGGAGATCGCTCACGCCGGAGGGAAAAACACCACAGGGAGGCAAAGGGATGCAAGAGAGGGGCAGCTTTCAGTTGGTCATGGGGCAAGGACCTCGGCCAGGGCATATCTTTGAGTTCGCGCATACTAGCATCACCATTGGCCGTGATCCAGGCAACCAGGTCGCAGTCAACGACCCCCAGATTTCACGCCAACACGCTCGCATCACGCCTCAGGGAGGCTTGTTCATCCTGGAAGACCTTGGGAGCACGAATGGAACGACGGTGAACGGGATGCGCATCACCGGCCCACACACGCTGGCGCACGGCGACGAGATTGGCCTGGGCGAAAACGTGACATTAGTCTTTTACGGACGCCCTGGCGGTTACGGCGACGCGACCCACGCACGCTTTAGGCCCGAGACCATCGCTCCGGCCAGTGAAACGCCCTCTACTCGCCAATACGCGCCGCCTCCGGGGCAGGTCTATCAGCCCTCCTCATCTTTCGCGCCGCCGGTCGCCGGTTATGCCGAGGAAGCCCCAGCCCGTTACGTGGATTATCCGCGGGATGCGTATGCCGAGTACGACGAATCTTATCCAGAAGAGCAAGAGCGCAACTGGCTTGTCATGGGCCTGGGTTGCGCTCTGGTCGCCATTATCGTGATGTTGCTGGTGGCGTTCTGGCTGTACTTTTTTGCGCCAGCCAGCGTCGTGGACCCCATCGCCGATTTTTTGAACGGCTTGGGGATCGATGTGTGCAACATTGTGAGTTGTGGTTAAAGCGCCACGCACCTGTGAGGTGCGTGGCGCTTGGTTTGTGGTTATTCGCTCTCGATCAAGATAAAGAGCGTGCCAGAGGCCGAATTCTTGTCCTTGTTATAAGGTTCGGCCGCGGCGCTGATGGCTTTGATCGGCTCCAAGATCGGGCGCGCCTTTTCAAACGATTCGCGCTCCCAGGGACTCATTGCCTCGCCGATGATGTCGAACAGCCCACCCAGATTCAGGAAAAAGATGCCGGAATTCTTGCCGGGTAGCGGGGCAATGGCTGCCTTGTAGATGGCGTCGTCGGCCAGCTTGGCCCCGCCGCCGCCAAAGGCCGCTTCTAGCAATACCTGGCTGGTCCCCACGGCAAAGTAACCCTGGCCCACACCCATCCCGGCGATCATCTCGCCGTTTTCCGGGTTGGGAATGGTCTTGATGGCGACGTCGTTGATAGTTTCCTCGCCCAGTTGCAGACCGCCGCCCATGGCCGCCAGCGTTGAGATGGAATTGATCAGCTTTTCGAACTTTTCTTCGTCTTTGGCCTCCAGCAAAACGCTGACGCCCACCGGCGCAGAAGGATCGCCGCCCAGACCGGCCGGCTCGTGAGTGACGGCCAGGGCAAACTCGCCCGACAGCATCTCGACCAGCTCGTCCACCGAGACGCCCAGGAACGCCGTCAGCATCTGCAGCGACTCGTCCAGGTCAGGCGGTGCATCGGGCATGGCCTTGACTGCATCCAGGACCATCTGAACCCCATCACCCAGACCGATGCCGGAAATATAGAGCAGTGTGCCGGACGGCAAACGCCCGGCTGTCTTGTTGGGGCTGGTCTGTGTATTCAGCATGCCTTCAGGTATAGCCGCTTTGTCGTAGGTGACAGCAAAGTCTACCCGCACGCCGTTGGGTTCAAAGCCGAGAGAAAAGCCGGCTCCCTCGAACGCTTTGAGCATATCGGGATCAAAGAGTTCCTTCGGTATCTCAACCATTGCTGGGCCGGCCATTTCCAGCATGGCCTCCATATAGCTGCCCATGTCCATAAAGCCATACATGACCTGGTCGGCGGGTAACTTGGCCAGCACGTCCTTGTAAGCCTGACTCTCGGCCAGATTGACGCCTTCGTGGGCGTCGATCACTGCTTGCATGGCTTCCAGGCCGCCGGCGGCCAGGACCACGTAATCACCCACGGTGGCGTAGGCCAACTCGGATTCCTGGTAGACGACCTGGACGCCTTTGTAGTCGGTCTCTTGAAAGACCGCGCCATCCTTTTCGGCCTCGGCGCGTAGCTTGGCCAGGAACTTGTCTGAGGCGGCCTGATCTTTGGTGGCGATGGCGGCGTAGAACTGGGGAACTTTTGCCATCTCGGGCGCGGACGGCGTCACAGCTTCACCGCTGAGGCCCTGCTCAATCTGGGCAAACGTGTTGTCAACCGCGCCGCCCAGGGCCATAAAAAAGTCTGGCCCCAGACCAAAGGCGATTTCGTCGCCCAGCCACGGCTGGATGTCGTTCTTCCAGCTCATACCGCCCATATCCATCGAGGCGAGCAGCTCTTCCAATCCCTTTTGGATCACCGGATTGTCGCCCCAGGCCTTTTGGATGACCTCATAATTCTTGGCCTGGTCCAGGCGAGGATTGAACGAGGCATACATCATTGTGTCGGCCGGCATAATCTTGGCCGATTCGGCCGCCGCCGCGCCCTCGCCCGAGCCGCCCTTGCCCAGAACAAAGAACAAGACGGCGCCCACGACCACGAGGGCGAACAACAAAGCCCCCACAGCCAGAGCAATGGTCAAATTGCGATTGCTCTTTCGGGTTTCTTGAACCATTTCTACGTACTCCTTTCCAAATCACGAATTTGCAAAGCCCCCCGGCGTTCGCGCCCACGCAGCACGGCTGCCGGGAACAACGCGCCTCCTGCGACCACCGCAGAGACGAGGAACGTTTCGCGCAACACCCGCGCCGTGATGCGGGTGAGCACATCCATGTAAGCTGGGTCGGTCAACGTCGGCAGTTCCACCCGACCAAGCACGTCAAAGCGGTGCAGGCCCCAGGCCGTCAGGGCCGACAACCCAATCGTCATGCCCATCAAGCGCAGCACGATCACCAGCGCCGACGCCACACCGCGTTGCTCGGCCCCGGCCGCGTCTACCACCGCTGTGGCTGTGGGCGCGATGACCAGCCCGAACCCGGCCCCGGCCAGCGCCAGGTGAACGGCCATGGGTGTGCGGCCTATGTCCACCTGCCAGAAAACACCCATCAACAAAAATGCCCCGCCGATACAAGCCAGCCCCAGCAGCGTCGGTAAGCGATAGCCCACACGCCCGCACAGCCAGCCCCCCACCACCGACGCCGCCGCCATGGCCACCGTCAGGGCCGACAGGATACGCCCGCTGTCCACCGCCGCCGACTCGATGGTTTTGCCCAAAATCACGTTGACGAAAATCGGCACGTCCACCATAGCGATGATGAGCACAAAGCCGGTGAAAAAGTTGACCAGGCAGGCCAGACTGAAATTGCGCAGCCGGAACATGGCCAGGTCCATCAACGGACGCACCCGACTCTGCACCGCCCGACGCCGTTCGGCTCCGGCGAAAAGGCCAAAACCGACGATGCCTGCCAGGAAAAAGGGCCAGGCCTTGAGCCACGAGCCGCCCGTGTCCTGCGGCTGCTCAAAGTCGAAACTCGGCGCCGCGCCGCCCAGCCCGCCACCCAGTTGGGTCAGGCCGACGTTGACGGCCAGCAGCGCCAGTGTGAGCAATCCTGCCCCCAACCAGTCGATGCGCCGACTTTGCGCTTGACCTTCGGCCGGTTGAGGCAGATCGCGCAGGGCATACCACGCCGCCGCAATCGCCAGCGCGCTCAGGGGCAGGTTCAGGTAGAATTGCCAGCGCCAATTCAGATAGCGCACCAGCATAGCCCCATACAACGGCCCCCAGATCCACCCGGCTGTATCCACTGCACCCAAAATGCCCATCGCAAAGGGGCGGCGCTCCTGGCGAAAGACGTCGCCCACGACGGCAATCGAAACCGGCACCATCGCCCCGCCGCCGATGGCCGTGATGGCCCGGGCGATCACCATCCAGGTCAGATTGGGCGCCCACACGACCAGCGCCGATCCGCCGGCAAAGATGAGCAAGCATCCCACAAAGACCCGCCGTCGTCCCAAAATGTCCGAGACGCGCCCCATGAATGGCATGGTCACGACGTAGGCAATGAGATAGGCATTGACGATCCAGGCCGCTTCATCCAGTTGGGTCTGTATTGAAATGTCAAGGTCCTTGAGCATCTGGACCAGCATGGTCGAGACGACGGTCAGGTCATCGGCGGCGATGAAAACGCCAAAGGCCACCGCCGCCAGGACAAGATAAGGGTTCAAACGTGAGCGCGCTGCTACAGACTGTTGCGTTGTCATCGACCATGCCGATTGTTACGGTAGCGCAACCGGCGGCGCTTGAATCTCGACCGGCTGTCCCAGTTTTGAAAACGTCAAATCCCAGGTAGTGGGGTTGTCGGCGTCGGAATCCGTTTCGATGATGTACAGCCGTCTGACGTAGAAATCTTGCACACCCACCCATACCTCCAAGTCCACGTCGCCGCCGCCGATGAAGCCCAACGTCATGGCGCTGACCTGCTCTCCGTCCGCCCGCCCTGCCAGGTGGTAATGGGGTTGACCTTCTTGGGTTTCGCGCCCCACGAATCTCAGTTCGAGAATTCCTTTTTGGAGCAGCCCGCGAATGCCGATTTCGGGATCAAACAACACCGCCAGATTAAACTGTCCCCATTCGGGGGGCAGCGGCTCCCAGTGGCCGGTGATAGGGTCGGTGGCGAATTGTTCCGCCCCCAGCACCACCATGCCGATCTCGACCGGTGTAAAAGCGGTCACGATGCGCACGATGGCTCGCAACCGGTCGGGCCGCGCAAAATCGCCCTCGGCGCGTTTGAACGCCAGCAACCCGTCCGCGTCGATGTAGGCCAGCGCGCCGCTGCGCTCAATGATAAAATGTAACGACTCGACCGCCAACATCGCATCGGCGGCCTGAGACGCGATTTCCAGCGGCGGGATGGCGGGCGTGGGCGTGGCGACCGGCTCTGGCTCGCTACGACACGCGATCAGACCTGGCAAAAACAGTATGAACAAACCCAGCGCAATGACTCTTTGCAGCACGCATCACCTCATCGAGTGCGGCTATTGTACCATAACGCCACAGGGCTGCCAAGAACCCAGCCGACATGTGTCTGACCGAGGCCGGACACGGCTATCGCAGTCGCTGAACCATCCAGCCAACTGCACCCAGCGCGGCATAGCCCAGCCCCAAAAAGACCAGCCCGAATTTGAGCGCGGCGCACCACAGGGCGATCTGCGGCCACGGCGCGCGTGCGGCTTCGAGCAGCATCACTAACAACGCGCCGTTCTCCACGGCGTCCAGCAGCGCCGCCAGCCACTGGCCCCAGGCCAGCCACGTTCCCATCGCTGCCAGTCGCCGGGTCAAAACGCCTGCTGCCCACACACAAGCCAGTCCGATGGTCGTCGAATACAGGGGCATGAATACAAAGTCGAAGCCCAGGCTAAACCCGGCGTGCGGCAAAGCGGCGGGTGTCCACGACTGGATGATCGCTTGAGCAGTGGAACTGTCGCCTGCCAGCTCGAAAGATACAATGCCCTGCGGCGCGGCGTCGGTCTGCAGGGAGCGGCCCGTGGCTTGCATGATGACCATGACGCCCAGAGTCAAGGGAAAGAGTATCTCAAACCACAGCTTGCGCTTGTTCGCCGCGATTGTCTCAAAGGGATGGCGCATGTCTGTTGTCTCCTGTTGTGTATACGCACGCTTTACGCGCGAGGTTGCATCAGCCCACCCTCCCGCAGGTTATTAACCTGCGAGAGGGTGAGAAAAAACGAGGGGGTCGTCGGCGACAACCCCCTCGCCATTCCGCCGGCTATATGCGAAGGCTAACGCAGCACGAGCGGCAAAAAGAGAGTGCCTTCCGCGCCGCTAAAAGTCTGACCTTTGTTGGCGCTGTACGCGACGTTGCCCGCGCCGTCCACAGCCTGCGCCACAAAGGTCAACTGCTCCGGCAGGACGCCGGCGGGCAGGTCGAAGACGATGCGCCATGTGTCGCCGCTGTCGTGGGGCACAGCCAGGCTGCTCCAGTGCACGTCGTCCAGGCTGTAGGCCAGCCAGACTTCGGCCACCCCCGACACGCTCCCGACGCCGGGGTCAGGATCGATCACTTCCAGGGTGATCTCCACCTGCTCGAAACCGGGGATGGCTTCTACGCTCTGAATGACCGGGGCCTGGGTGTCGAGCGCGCCGGGGGCGTCGTAGTAGATGCGCAAGTTGACTTGGTCAAAAGTGCGCAATGTGCCCAGGCCGCCGCCGGTAGACTGGTACTGAGCCGGATACAGCACGAGCTGGCCCTGGTTGCCGCCGTCGCCGATGTGGCTGCCCAGGCGGTTGATTTTGGCCGGTTGGGTGGGGAACCACTGCGTAAAGTCGTAATCCGGCTCGGTTTCGATGTACACCTCGTCGGTGACGATGCGCGTGACGATGGGATCAAAAGTGTAATCGGTGGTTGTTCCACCCAGAATGACAACGCCGCGCGGCGTGTTGCTGCTCCCTTGGGCGACGTCAAAACTCAGCGTAGGCAACTGGGGCCGCCCAAAGCTGATCTCTTGCCGGACCGTGACGCTGACCGGTTGGAGGGGCTGGGTTGTAAAATCGTCTTGCACGCCGCCCACCGTTACGTCCACTTGCTGCCCGTTAAACCCTGGCTGGATGTCGTAGCTGAGGGTCAAGGTGACGTTGCGTGTGTCCACTGCGGTTATCGCGCCGACCTGGCGAGTGGATTGCGGCAACGGCTGGCTCTGTTGTCCAAAACCGACGCTCACATTCCAATGGGGCAGGCCATATAGAGTGGATTCCATCACCACTTTCATATCGTATACGTCGAAGGAGCTGGGGGCGGCAGTGGCCAGATAGTCTTGCTTGGCTTGCATCAGCGCCACACCCACCTGGTTGGGCCAGGTCAGCACCCCAGCAGCCAGGTGTTGGGCCATGCGCAGCATCAGGTCTTCCGAGTAGGAAATGCCCGAACCGTCGCCGATGCCAAAGCCGGTGTTGCCGACCCAGATAGCGCCTTCGTTCAGCATGGCCTGGGCAAAGTCGAGCGGCAGGCTAAAGCTGCTGTCGTGGGCGCTAAAGCCCGAATGGCAGCCCACGCTGAACCCGAACACCGCCCACCACCAGATGTTGTTCTGAATCTGGCTGGCGAGAAAAGTTCCGCCCGATTTGTCGGCTGGAATGGCCTGCCAGTGATCAAAGTGCGCGTTGACCGATTGCAGCTCGTAGGTGTTGCTGATCCACACCTGCGTCAGGTCGGCGGCGGTCCAAGCGTCGCTGATGAGCGGCTGCACGAGCATATAGGTGGAGGTGGCGCCCAGCGTGTTAGAGATAGCGATGGCCTGATCGGTGAGAAAGTCATAGCCGGTGACCAGGGTCTCGTAGGGATACAGGCTGCCATAGTAGGTTATGTAGGCATTGAGAGCGGCGGCAATCTCGTCCGGGTTTTCGACCAGCCGCCCGATGGCATAGTCGGGGATGCACAGCCGGCCGCCGGGCCATTCCAGCGGGTCGGGGTCGGCGTAGCAGTTGTCGGTCAGATAAAAGCGTCCGTCCAGCGCGGCGTAGGCCGATGTGCCAGGCAGCGCGCCGGAATAGTCCCGATACAACAGCTCGTTGCCGATCTGGGTCTGGTCGGGCATGCGCTGGAAGGGGAGGATGTGGTCGTCGCCGATGAGCGTGATGAACTGGGTGTTGGTATAGACCGCCAGGGCGTCCGAGATCACGTCTTGAATCACCAGGCCGACGTTGTTGGCCAGATAGGGATTGGTGGGGTCGGCGTCCCAGGCGGCGTAGGCATCGTTCACGATGGCTGTGCTGACCGGATCCAGATTCGACAGGTCGATCACCGTGCCCTGAATTTCGAACCAGTTGAGGATGTTGTTTAGTACGCTGGTGATGATGGCCGAGGCTCCTACGTCATAGGTCGCGTCTATGCGGTCCCAGTTGGCGACGAACAGCGTCTTGATGTTGGGATCGGGCGTGGGGGCATAATCCGGCAACTGCAGCGGCGCGGCCGACCAGGCTTTGGATTCATCCACCTCGATCTCAACGGTATACGTGTCGGCGTCGCTAAACGCGCCGTTGTAGCCAAAGACCATGATGCGCTGCGGCCCGGTGTCGAACCACACGCGATGGCTGGCCTGTTCCGCGCCGGGGCCGGGGTGTGCGCCGATGGACACCAGGTCGGCGATAGACACCAGGTCGGCGATAGACACCAGGTCAGCGATAGACACCAGGTCAGCGATAGACACCAGGTCGGCGATAGATACCAGGTCGGCGGCGACTTCCAGCTCGGCCAGTGTGGGCGGATCGGGGTCGATGGGCGCAAACAGCACCAGGTCCAGGTCCACGCCCGGCGGCGGGGTGAGGGTGACGGTGTATGCCGTGCCGGGCATGGGGACGGTAAAGCTGTACCAGTCTACGTCGGTTGCATCGCGCACGTAGGACTGGGCGCTGCCGTAACCGTCAGAGATTTGAATCGGAACCGCGGTCTGCCAGGCGTCGTCGCCCGGCTCTTGCGGGTCTACGTTGATGACCACTTCGTCAGAATAGGCCTGCAGCGTGCCGTCGGTGGCGTAGGCGCGCGCGTAATACCAGGAGGGGACGGCGGTGAACTGGGGATCCAAGAAGTCGGTGTGCGGGCCAGAGCCGCTCATGGGTGAAGACTGGTAAGGATAGGGCCAACTGTAGGGATCGGCGTGCGAGACGGTATCCCACGCCAGGTAAGTGTTAGTAACAGCGCCAAAGTCAAAAGCCTGCCAGGTGAGGCTGGGCGACTGGCCCGAAGCGACGATGCTCGGCCAGGCGAGGATTTCGGCGCGACCGGTCGGTCCGCTCTGCAAAGCCAGCCAGCCCAGCTCGCCCGCGATGCCAGGTACACTGCTGCCCAGCAAACCGACCAGCGTGGTCGCGCCGGTGTTACGGTCTGCAACACGCAGCTCCCCTTGCGAGGTGGTATTGTTATAGGCCGCCAGGTAGAGCTGGCCGGTGGCATGGTCAAAGTCCATCCCTTGAGCATAGTTGGCGTCAAACCCCAGTGGGCCTACAACGACGCCCGCGCCGCTGCTTTTGTCAATTCTGATCAGTGAATCGTTTACAATATCGTGACCATACATCTGGCCTATGTTGTCTATGGCAATGGCAATGATAGCCGGTGAGTTGGTGATGGGGCCAATACGGGTGGCGACGCCTGTAGAAGTATTGACCGTGTACAAGGATGAATTGTAAATGTCGGTGCTGCTGGCGTAGACGATGCCGGTGGTCGGGTCTGTCGCCATGCCGGTAAAGACCTCATAATTAAAAGGGGTGATAGGACCGATAGGAGTCTGTATGCCGTTGGCAGGATTGATCGAGACCCACATGCCGGTGGTGTAATTGATCGCATAGAGCACGTCATCGTTGCCAAAATCGCCGGCCCAAATTTTATCAGTAATGGTTCCCAAGTTGTTCAATACTTCGGGCACGTCTAGGTCCAGGTTGGTAAAAAAGTCATAGTTGCTTTCGGTAGCGTAAGCGACGCTGCCAAGAAGCTGTAAAGGTTGGCTGGAAACAGTTTCGTTCAGGTAGACATCGGACCTGGACACCGGAGCGGGACCAATCGAGGGGGCCGGAGGGTCCCCTTGAGGACTTGGAACCGCGCCCAGTGGATACGCCGCGGCCGGCGCGGCGAAAAGCCCGTTCCCAAAACTGGCAACGATAGCGACGAGTAATATGAGCGTGACAGCGCTTTTAAGGTTACTTTTTTCCCTCATTTTCATCTCCTGTTCCCCCCATCCTATGCTGCGCATGAACACAGAATATCAAGTCGAAAACGATCTCAACGCACTCTCCACCAGAGCCAGGTCGCGTTCGGCCCCCAGCTCGGCAAAAAGGGCCCGCGCTCTTTCCAAAAGCTCTTGTCCCTCCTTTCCCGAGTCTGGCCAGGCCATTTGCACCTGCGCCAGCTCAAAACAGGTCTTGGCCGTCTGATAATTGCTTTTGAGGTCTTGAAAACGAGCCAGACTGGCCCGCAGGTGTTCGATTGCCTGGTCTGGCTGGGCCATGGCCGCATACACCCTGCCCAAAACGCGCAAAGCGCCGCCTTCTTCAGCCCGGTCTTTGAGCTCCAGGGCCAGATGATACGCACTTTGAGCCAGAGCCAACGCTTCGGCCAGTTGCTGTCGCTCCAGGTGAAGCGTGGCCTGCCAGTGGAAAATCTCGGGTAAAAAGCCCCGCGCGCCGATCTCTTGGGCCAGCCGCTGCGCTTCGTCCAAATGCGCTTTTCCGGCCCGCAGATCGCCTTGTGTGACAGCCGCTTTGCCCAGGTTGATGCGCGCCACGGTGACCCCGGCCAACAAGCCGATGGGTTCCCATACGGAAATGGCGCGCTGGTAGGCCTCGGTAGCCTGGGTCAGTTTGCCCTGGTCGAGATAGACGTTGCCTGTACCGTTAGCAAACTGCCCGATACTAAAGCCGTCGTTCATCATCTCGCTCAGGCGCAAGCCTTCTTGAAAGTGTTCCAAAGCTTTTGTCCACCGATCAGCTTTACGAGAGATGATGCCTACGTTGTTATGCCCTTTGACGCTGCCGGCCAGATCGCCGGCCGCCTCGTAGGCTTCCAGGCAACGCTGGCCATAGGTAAGGGCGCGATCCAGATCGCCCCAGTCGGAGTAGATGACGGCCATAATTAAATAGGCGTTGGCGATTTCGCTTTGATCTCCCAGCCGTTCGGCAATTTCCAGGGCGCGCTGGCGCCACTCCAGGGCTTTTTCACGCTCACCCTGACGATAGAACACCCCTCCGCCGAAATTGTAGATGCGGGCTCGCTCGATCACATCGCGCTCGCCCAGCACCTTTAGCCCGTTCTCCAGCCATTCCAGGGCTTGTGCAAAGTCGGCCTTGCGCTCGTACACCTCGGCCGTTTTGCGACAAAACTTGGCCCTCATCTCGGATGGGCTGTCTCGCGTCAAGAGATTACGCGCAGCGGTAAAGGTCTCCAGCGCTTCGTCGTAGCGTCCTTCCAGCACCAACACGTCGCCCAATCGCTCGTGAACGTCTCCCAGAGCCCCCACAAGCTCGGTCGGCTCAAAGGCAGCCAGCATGTCGGGTAGCTCGTGTTCGGCCAGAGCGAGCGCCTGCCGGAAATAAGCTATGGCATTCTTGTTGGCAAACAAGCCCTGGGACCGTTCGCCCGCGCGCCGCTGAAAGCGAAAGGCCTGCGCCCATTCTTCCGCTTCGAGGTAATGATGGGCCAACGAAGTGACATATTCGTCTAGCCGGTCGGTGTAGAGCGTCTCGATACCCTGGGCGATAAAGCGGTGCAGCTCGCGCCGGCGGGCATACAGCAGGCTATCATAGGCCACCTCGCGGGTCAGGGCGTGGCGAAAGTGATACTCGAACGCCTCCAATTCGGATTCGAGGGCTTCCAGTAATCCATCGGCCACCAGCCGGTGCAAGCGATCAGACAACTCGACCGGGTAAGGGTCTACTCGCTCCAACAAAGGTTGGGCGAAACGGGGCTGGCTGGCCGCTGCCACCGAAGCCTCTTGCAGCACGTCACGACAGCGGGCCTCCAGCCGGTCCAGCCGGGCCAACACGATGCCTTCGATAGTGTCGGGTATGGTCGTGACGGCCAATTGTTCACTCGCCAGACGCCAACGTCCGTTTTCTCCCACGACGGATCCTGTCTCACGCAAGGATTTGACAAATTCCTCGGTAAAAAAGGGGTTGCCCTGCGCCCTGGACCACACCATTTCGGCCAGACCTGCGTCCAGCTCTTCGGCTGCCAATAGCTCGGCCACGAACTGGGCGCTTTCGGCCGGCGTAAACTCGACCACCTGAATAGTTTGCGCAAAAGGCAAGTCTGCCCACGGCGTGGCAAAGGGCACGTCGGGGCGATAGCACAACACCAACATCAAAGGCGCCCGGGTCAGGCTACGAGCCAGCCGTTCCAGCAACGCCAGAGACGATTCGTCGCTCCATTGCAGATCATCCACAACCAGGACCAGTGGGCGACGCCCTGCTTCGCTGTGCAAAGCAGCCTCGATCACGTCGTAAAGCCGGTCGTGGCGCTGTTCGGGCGTCAGGGCCGCCGTGACGGGGTTGTCGGCGATGGGTAGCGCCAAAAGATTACCCAACAGCGGAAGAAAACGGTCCAATTCTGGCACGCGCTCGGTCAGCCACTCGGTGAGCCGCTGGATGTCTTCGGTGGAATCTCCGCTCAGCCCCAACAGACGGCGCAGCAAATCGATGATGGGTGCATAAGGCTCTTGGGCATACGAAGGCAATTCGGTAACAAAGCAGACCGATCCTGGTTGCTGTTCGAGTTCTGGCGACAAAGTTTGATCTTGAAAAGCTTCTACCAGCCGCGTCTTGCCAGCGCCGGCCTCACCCGTTACGACCACGACTTGCCCGTGACCGGCGATCACACGCTCGATGGCTTGGCGCATCACATGCAATTGCTCTGCCCGTCCCACAAAGGGACGTTGCTCACGCCGCAAGGCCGTGCGCTCTGGCTCGGTCAGCGGTCGCAGCGGGCTGGAGATCGGGATAGAATCGGCTTTGCCTTTGACGCGAATGGGTGGCAGGTCTTCTAGCAGGAACTTGTCGGCCGCCCAGCGCCGCACCGTCGGGCTGATGAGCACCTGTCCCTCTTGGGCCGCCGCCATAAGCCGCGCCGCCAGATTCACTGTGTCGCCCATCACAGTGTATTCACGCCGGCTGCCCTCGCGCTCAGAGCCGACGTTACCGGCAAAGACGTGTCCATAGTTGATGCCGATGCGTTGGGTGAGCGGCGTACACGGCACGTGAATTTCTTCCAGCGTTTGCTGGATATACTGATTTACCTGGGGCATGGCAGCTTGCATCTCTAGCGCCGCCCGCACGGCCCGCTCGGCATCGTCGCCGTGGGCCAGAGGCGCGCCAAAGATGGCCATAAGCTTATCGCCGTGGGTATACATATCGACTTTGTTGATCACGCCGCCATAACGCCCAATGATATCCTGCATGCGGGTATAGTAGGTATTTAGGATTTGGGTGGCGGCTTGCACGCCGGCGCTGTTTTTGTCGGCCAAAGTAGCCAGAATGCCGCTCAGGTCGGCAAAATTGGCAAAGAGCACCGCCGCGAGCTTAAAGTTAGGTTGTAGCTCGGGGTTCGACGGGTCGGTGATGCGCTGGTCAGAGATGTCCACTGGCAGATAGGGACGCAACGCCTCGGTGCGCAGCCGCAAAAGGGGCAGGGGATCATCTGCCGATGGCGACCAGATAGTCGTTCGGGGCGGTGTTTCGAGCGGAACAGTGGGGTTCAATATTTGTAGCCGGTACATCCCACCGGCCAGTGGCTCAACCGCGGCCTGGCCTGTGACCGGTAGCAGCATTTCAGCGGTGATGCACACATCGCCCGGCGCGGCATAGTCTTGCGCCTCGGCCACCCGGTTGATGTCGGCCCCCGTGACGACCAATTCCATTCCCCGCAAGCGATAGCCCGGCTCATAGCCCACTTGGGCAGCGAAAATTCTGCCGGTGTGCACGCCCACGCGCAGACGCAAGGTAAACACGCCGCCGGGGGTGTCCAGATTGACAAAACGACGGTCCATTGTCTCTTGCATGGCCAGACCGGCCCGGGTGGCGCGCAAAGCGTGGTTCGCGCCGCCAAAGTAAACCGTCATAGCGTCGCCGCCGAATTTGAGCAGGACGCCGCCGTAACGCTCCACGTCTTCCAACAGCGCCTCGAACAGACCGTTGACGATGTCGGTAATAACCTCGACTCCCTCTTTGCCCAGCTTGCTCAAGGTTTCAGAAAGGGCCGTAAAACCGCTCAGGTCGGCAAACAATACCGAGCCTTCCCAATACTCCCCTCGCACACGCCCCACGACCGGATCGGTCAATTGTTCTTCTACGACCGGTTGGGGCAGGTAGGGGATAATGGCTTTTAGCAGGGTTTGGAGTTGTTGGCGTTCAGCAGCTTCTTTGTTTCGAGTCACTCGCTATCATCCCGTGAGGTCTAGCCGGCTGCTCAGACGACCGCTCTTGCCGCGCTAGTCTTATATTAAGGCAGCCCTGTCTATCTGTCAAGCAGTTGAGTCTATTTGAGTGTGCTTGTGCCCAAAGCGCCCTCGGCATCAGCTTGAGAGCCACCAAGTCAGACAGCCTTGCGCGGCCCGGCGTATTATGAGATACTTGGTCCTCGATATTTTACCCAGGGGGTAACTGCTTAGGCCCAGCGACTTTTCGACAGGACCTTCGGCAGGATTTAACAGGATTCTGGACTTTTTTCATCCTGTCAATCCTGTTAATCTTGTCCAATCTGACAGTGCGCTGAGTAGTTGCCTCAGGGGGACAACCACAGCGATGTCCGGCCCGGTTCTCGTGGGAGGTTGGCGTGATTTCCTGGATCGACGCATTCATGATCCCCATAGCTTTCAGTTTGGGTATAGACGCTTTTAGCGTGGCGTTGAGCGCGGGCATTTTCCCCACGACCAGCGAGCGCCGGCGCACCTTTCGGCTGGTGTTCCATTTTGGCCTGTTTCAGGGCGGCATGACGTTTCTCGGCTGGCTCGGCGGCCAGACGGTAGAACCATTGGTCGCCGATGTGGATCACTGGATCGCCTTTGCGCTGTTGGCTTATGTGGGTGGACGCATGCTCCGCTTGGCCTGGCGCGGCGACCAGGACGAGTGCCGCGACGATCCATCCCGCGGTTTGATGTTGGTGTTGATGTCGCTGAGCACCAGTATGGATGCGTTCGCCGTGGGGTTGAGCCTGGCGCTGACCGGCGCTCCCATTCTTTGGCCGGCTGTGGTGATTGCGTTGGTTGCAGCGGGGATGACTTTTGTCGGATTGAGACTCGGTTGCAGATTGAGCGCCGCTCTGGGCCGGCCAGCCGAGTTTATAGGCGGGGCAGTGCTCATTCTCATCGGCGTGCAAGTGGTGGTCTCGCATCTGATGGGTTAACTGCACGACTTGCCGAAAAACAATCGAGTAGTTTGACTCCTTGCGTGCATGCTCATTGTCTGCTAAACTTGAGTCAACTTGAACTATGGAACGCCCTGTGGATTACTCGACGCTTGACGATGAAAGCTTGATACGGCTCATCACCCGCGGCCAGGCCGATGCGTTAAGCGCCCTGTACGACCGTTATAGCCGTCTGGTTTTCAGCCTGGCTATAAACACTGTGGGAGATTCTGCCACAGCGGAAGAGATCACGCTAGACGTATTCACCCGCGTATGGAACAAAGCCGATACATACCAGACCGAGCGGGCCCAAGTCCGTACCTGGCTCGCCAGCATTGCGCGCTACCGCTCCATTGACGTGTTGCGGCGGCGCGGGGTTCGCCCCGAACAGCACAGCGTCGGATGGGCCGAGGTTTCTCCAGATGTGATGCCCAGCGTAGATGGCCCCGAAGCCAGCACAGAGCTGGCGCTGCAAAGTGAACGGGTGCGGGCGGCTATCCGTCAACTGCCGGAGAGCCAACAGGAGACGCTGGCCCTGGCCTACTTTAAGGGCTATACTCATCAAGAAATCGCCGACGTATTGGGCCAACCCCTGGGTACCGTCAAAACACGTATTCGCTTGGCTATGCAAAAGTTGCGCGAGATGTTGGCATAGCAGCGATGGGCTTCGGTAAATCCAAAAATCGCCGGGTTGCGTAACATGGGTTAGGAACATTGTGATCAGCGAGTCGGCGGAAATGACAGCAGAACTACATGTCACCGAGCTACTCCCGGCGCATGCGCTGGAGTGTTTAGACCTTGACGAAGAGCGTCTGGTTGTCGAGCACCTGGCGACCTGCGCGATTTGTCGGGCCGAGTTCGAGTCTTTGCAGTTCGTCACGGACCAACTGGCGCTGGCCGCGCCCAACGTCGCTCCGCCGGCGGCCCTGAAAAAGCGACTGATGGAACGCGCGCGGCCCAAGCCATCCCTCACGATTCCAGAATCCCGCCCATCGTGGGCCGAACGACTGGCCGTTTTCTGGCGCCGCGCCGCGCCTGTATGGGGAGCGGTGAGCCTCGTGTTGGCGCTGGCGTGGCTCGTCAATAACCTGATTTTGCAGCAACGAGCCGCTACCCCAACGAAAAGTATGCGCACGGTCGTCCTCACCGGCGCCGACGCGGCCCCCGACGCCACCGGCACCATCGTGATTAGCCTGGACGGAGAGCATGGCACGCTGGTTGTGGACGGTCTGCCGCCCCTGGATGAAGCGCAGCAATACCAATTGTGGCTGATCAAAAACGGCGAGCGCACCAGCGGCGGAGTATTCTCGGTCAGTTCTGAAGGTTATGGCGCGCTGTGGGTCTCTGCTCCGCTACCCCTTTCCACTTATTCTTCCTTTGGCGTCACCATCGAGCCGGCCGGAGGCAGTCCCGGTCCCACCGGCGATAAAGTCCTGGGTGACTCGCTTTAACCGCCAAGGCCACACCGCGAACAACCCTCTGCCAACCTGACAGAGGGTTGTTCTGTGTTCCTGCGTTTACCCTTTCTCCGGCAGGATTCAGAATCGGAGAAAATAAATCCAAAATCTCCTCAAATGCGTACATTTCCCCAAAGAGCAAGTCCGCCGTTTTTTCCGAGAAAGCTCCTACACGTAGGGGAGGTGAAAATCGCCAATATTCAAGATGCCAGGTATATCGTCACTCGCCAAGAAAAAGTTAAGGAGGAACAAATGTCTAACATGGGTACACACCGGCAAACGACCGTTTTGCGATTTATTGTGGTGGGGGTTCTGACTCTGCTGGCCTTGTTGGTCATGAGCACCGGCGTGGCCCTGGCTGCGCCGGCGGCCAAAGACCCCGTGGCCGGACAGGAAGCCTGGGAAAATAATCTGTGCAAAAACTGCCACGGCGCACAAGGGGAGGGCAAATGGGCCGCGCCCCTGGCCGGCACCGAAAGAACCGCCGCCGAGCTCATCGCACAGGTGCGCACGCCATTCAACCGCATGCCGCGTTTCAGCGCCGAGCAGGTCTCCGACCAGACGCTCACCGACATCCAGGCCTACCTGGCGTCGCTGCCCAAGACCAGTGGTTTCACACCGACCGATGCCGGCCTGACCGCCGATGCGCCGGCCGGGCAACAATTGGTGGTGGAAAAGAAATGCGTGGCCTGCCACACCGCCACCGGCCCCATCCAGCCCTTCCAGCTCCGGGGTGAGACGCCCACCGCCCAGGCCGTGATTGCCCAATTGCGCAATCCCAAAAACCTGATGCCCAGCTTTAGAGCGGACCAGGTCAGCGACGCCGACGCTGGACTCATTGCCGAATTCCTGGCCAGCCAACTGGCCGCGCCGGCCGCCCTGCCTGTGTCGGGCGGCAGCACCCCGTCGGTTTTGCCGTTGGCCCTGGCGCTGGTCGGCGCTGGGCTGTTACTGAGCGCGCTGGCGTTGCGCTGGCGAGCCGCCCATTCGTAACCCAGTTCTGTGGGAGCGCCGCTTTGTCGGCGCTCCCCATCTTTGAGGAGGCATAATGGATTTCATCGAGCGTGTCGTCAACGCCCTGACCGAGCTACACCCGCCGCATAGTATGACCGTGCACTTTCCGCTGGCATTGACCGGAGCAGCTTTTCTCTTTTTGCTCCTGGCTCTGTGGCGGCGGGACGAGATGTTGGAGCGGGCGGCCTTTTTCAACCTCACCCTGGCCGCGGTCAGCACCGTCGTGGCCGGGATCACCGGCTATCGCGACCACCTGGTTCGTTTTGAGGGCGACGCCCCTTACGTCAGCCTCAAAATTTTCTTGGCCATCACCCTGTTCCTGCTGACCACGGTCACGGCCATCAGCCGGTGGCGCCGGCCGGAAATCGCGTGGGAACCTTTGACCAGCGTGCTTTACCTGGCGGCCTTTGGGGGCAGTTTTGCCCTGGCGGTGGTTTTGGGCTTCCTGGGCGGCGCGATTCTGTACGGTTTTTAGGGGGATCGGAATGCACTGGAAAACTGGAACCGCACCCCTTCGCCGTGGGCAGGTTAGCCGGCCATCACCGAGGCAGGTCGCGCGCCAACTGGGCGTCATCGCTCTGGCAAGCGCAATCTGGGCCGGAGTTCTGCTGGGCTACCTGCAACTGACCAAAGAACCAGAGCCAACCGTCGTAGCGACCGCGCCGCAACCCACAGTCATAGCGGCCGCGCCGACCCACACACCCCTGCCGCCGTCGCCCACTTCTACGTCTACGCCTACGGCGACGGTGATTCCTACGATACCCCCGACCGAGGCGCAAGACGAAACTGCCGCGACCGCTACACTTGCGCCCAGCGCGACCGCTACCGCGACAGCGACGCCAGCGCCGACGCCGACTCTACCTCCCCCAACCGTTAGTGCAACCCCTCCGCCCCCGACCGAGAGCGCCGGGGTCAGCTTTTCCGGGGACGTGCTGCCCATCCTGCAAAATCGCTGCGTGAAATGTCACGGGGGCGAGGAAACCAAGGAGGGGCTGATCCTCAAAACCTACGCCGACCTGCTGGCGGGCTCGTTTAATGGCCCGGTGATCGAGCCGGGCAGCGCCGCCGACAGCTTGCTGGTCGAGTTGATTAGCTCCGGCAAGATGCCCAAAAGAAACCCGCGCCTGTTGCCGTCCGAGGTCGAGCTGATCAGCGCGTGGATCAATGCCGGCGCGCTCGATAACTGATGTGAGACCGTAACGATTCTTGAAAAAATTAAAGGAGATGAAAAATGAATAAATACCGACGGTTGTTCATCGCATTGACCATCATCCTGTCAGGCCTGGCCCTGCTGCCGAGCCTGGGACTGTCAGCGCAGAAATTTGAATGGCAGTCGTACGCGAATGCCTATCAACCCAGAGTTTTCAGCGCACGGCTGGCAGGCAGCGCAGAGGTTCCCCCTGTGCAGAGCGATGCCCAGGGTAGAGCTTTGTTCAGGCTGAACGATACACGGCTCAGGTTTCAGTTGTTGGCCGGGCATATTACCAACGTCACGGCGGCGCACATTCACTGCGCGCCGGCAGGCGTGAACGGCCCTGTGGGTGTCACCCTCTTTTCCGGCGGCCCGATCACAATCCCCGGAGTGGGTGTTCTGGCCACAGGCAATGTAACAGCGCCCGACGCCGGAAATAGCTGTGGTTGGGCCACCCTGGCCGACGTCGTCGCTGCCATGCGGAGTGGGGATACCTACGTCAATTATCATACCCTGGCTTTCCCTGCAGGGGAGATTCGGGGTCAAATCGAGTAGGACCCAACTGAAAAAAGGTGTCATAGCCACCAAGTCGCCAAGACACTAGGGTTTTCAAGAGCGACAAGATCTAAAACTCTTGAGCAATCCGCCTTTGAGATTCTTTGTGTCTTGGCGTCCTGGTGGTGAGAAAAAGGCAGAAAATGAAGAGATTCCCACCTATCAAATTTGGTCTTGTTTTGGCCGCGCTATTATTGCTCGGCCTGGTGTCTTTAACCCAAGCGCAAATCGCCCCGGCCGAGTTTCTGCCCGGCGATGATACGCTTGCCCCCACTGCCGGCGATCAGTCGGCGCCTGCTATCGCTCAAGGCGACGACGCCGCGTTGGCCGTATGGTCCGATGGGCGCGCCCTCGTCGCCGTCGGCGGCTACGAAGGCGAGACGTCGCGTGACATTTACGGCGTGCGCCTGGATGCCAACGGCAATGTGCTCGACGCCCTGCCCATCGCCATCACTGCGGCCCGCTCCAACCAGGAGAACCCGCAGGTGGCCTGGAATGGCGCGAACTGGCTGGTGGTGTTTGAGAGTTATTCGCTCGGCGGCACCGGCTATTACTATCAAAAGTCGCTGGCCGCCGTGCGCGTTTCGCCTGCCGGCCAGGTGCTCGACAGCCAGCCTATTCCCATCTACGGCGTGGCCCCCACCGTGGGCCAATGGTCGCTGGCCAGCGACGGCAACAACTGGGTAGTGGCCTTTCAAGGTGCGTCGGCCAGCTATGATCTGATGGCCCTGCGCATCTCGCCCACCGGCGTGGTGCTCGACCCGCCGACGCACTCGCTCGTGCCGGCCACGTATTACGTGCGCAGCAACCTGCACCTGGCCTACGCGGGCGGCGTGTTCCTGTTGACTTTTAACGATGCTTACGTCAACGGCACATACGATACCAAGGCCGTGCGCTTTGACAGCAACCTCACTCTGCTAGACGCCACGCCGATCAGCCTCCTGAGTGTGCCGCTCAACGGTCTGGCGTCCAACGCATCCGAATTTTACATCGTCTGGCACCAGCAGCAGCCCAATTTCAGCATCGCCGTCACCGGCTCGCGGGTCAACCCGGCCGGACAAAAGCTAGATGGAGACGGCGTAAACATCTCCAAGACCAACCAGCCGCAGGCGTACACGACCACAGCCGTGGTTTGGGATGGCGCGAATTGGAAGGTCACCTGGGGCTACAACGACGCCGTCTCGGTGGCGCGGGTGAACGCCTCCGGGCAACTCCTGGATCCGGGCGGCGTCTCGGTGCCCGGGCCATCCACCGGGCTTACGGCAGCCACAGCGACGGGCGGTGTGCAGTTGGTGTGGACCGCCTACAACAACAGCAACAACGATGTCAACACGGCCAACATCTCGGCGGGCAACGTGGCCGGGCCGAATAGGACCATTTCGGTGGGCGCACCCATGCAGCTCCGCGCCGACGTGGCCACGAACGGCAATGGTTACATGATGGTTTACCGCAGCCTGACCGCCAGCGAAAACCGCATCATGGCCCAGCCGCTCGACGCGAACGGCCTGCCCGTCGGCCTGCCCGTTCAACTGGAGAGCGGCGACAGCCTCACAGGTCCCGGCTCGCCCGCCGTGGCCTGGAACGGCGCGCTCTACATGGCCGCCTGGGGCAACAGCAGCGGTATCGTGGCCCAACGTCTGAACCCCGATGGCAGCCAGATTGACGCCGCCCCGTTCCTGGTGATGACCCCGGGCTTTGGCCCGGCGGACCTGGAAGCCATGGGCGACACTTTCCTGGTCGTCGGTTTGCAGTTCGGTTTCAACGTCGAGATCATCAACCCCATCGCGGCGCGGGTGCGCGGCTCGGATGGAGCGGTGCTCGATCCCACGCCCAAGATCATCGGCGGCTCGTATTCCAGCAAGCCCAGGGTCGCGGTCCTCGGCGGGCGCTGGCTCGTCGCCTGGCAGCAGAACGCCACTCACGATAACCCGTCCGCGAGCACGATGGCCGTGTTTGTCAACCCGGATGGCACGAGCCTGACGCCGTTCAGCGTATACAGCTACTCCACCGCCGGCGGCAACGGCATCTTTGACCTTGGATTGGCCTCTAGCGGCAGCGTCGCCCTGGCGGTGCAATCGGCGGAATTGAGTTCGGGGGTAGAGACCGACCTGGTGGCCCGCCTGATCAACGCCGACGGCGCCTTGCAACCGGCCATCAACCTCACCCCCTGGATCGGCAACCAATACCGCCCGCGCGCCGCGTGGGACGGCAGCCAGTTCGTCGTGGTCTATCAGGATCAAAAGAACCGCCTGGCCGAATGGAGCCTGGAGCAGCTCGACGCCCGCAGCGACTTGTTCGGCATGCGTATCGGCTCCGCCGGCAGCATCATCGACCCGCAGGGCTTTGTGTTCTCGGCCTCGGCGCTCGCCGAGGCCTATCCGACGGTCGCGGCGGCGGATAGCGTCAGCTTGATCGCCGGCTCGGTCATGCGCAACCAGGCGCCCTACACCAATTACCGCGTGGGCTACACCCGGTTCGGGCTGGACGGCAACCAATGGCCGGTGGCCATGGCCTCGGCCAGCCCTGCCGACGGCGACGTGCCGCTGACCGTCAATTTTAGCTCGGCCGGTTCCACGGACCCGGATGGCGCGCTGGCGGCGTATCTGTGGGATTTTGGCGACGGCGGCGCGTCTACTGAAGCGAACCCCAGCCACATCTACACCACGGGCGGGCCGTTCGTGGCGACCCTGACCCTCACCGACGACGGCGGCGCGACGGCGACTCAGACGGTCTTGGTCAAAGCTGTCAATCCCAATCAGATGCCGGTGGCAAACGCCTCGGCCGATCCCGCCTCCGGCCCGGCTCCGTTGGCCGTCACCTTTTACGCCACCGGGTCCTACGACCCCGACGGCTTTCTGGGGAACTTTTACTGGACCTTTGGCGATGGCTGGGACTATTGGGGTTCCGTGGCCTACCACACCTTTAATGCGCCCGGCACTTATCAAGTGACGCTCACCGTGTACGACAGCCAGGGGGCGACCGGGACGGACAGCATCACCGTGCAGGTGGGGCAATCCAACCAGCCGCCGGTGGCCGTGGCCTCTGCCGATCCCACCAGCGGCCAGGCCCCGCTGAGCGTCAACTTTAGCTCGGCGGGGTCCACCGACCCGGACGGCACGATCGTGGCTTATGCCTGGAACTTGGGCGACGGGGGCAGTTCCTCGGAAGCCAATCCCAGCCACACCTACCAGACTCCCGGCGCGTATAATGCCAGGCTGACCGTGACCGACGATCAGGGCGGGACCGATAGCGACCAGGTGACGATTACGGTGAATTCGAGCGGCTGCGCCAGCAACTGCTTGCGCTCGACCGCCATCAACCTATCGTATCAGGCGCGGGGGAGCACGGCGACTGTCAATGGGCGCGTCACCGTCAAAAACGAAAACGGCGCTAACGTGCAGGGGGCGACGGTTTACGCCACCTGGACGCTGCCGAGCGGCGCGACTCAGAGCCAATCTGCCGTCACGAATAGCAGAGGCATAGCCCAATTCAGGGTGAGGAGCGGTTTTGGCGTTTACACCCTGACCGTCACCGACATCACCAAGACCGGCTCCACCTTTGATCCGGCGAACAGCGTCCTGAGCGCAAGCATCACCACGTCCTAGCCTCTTCACACTGGAACTTGCTGCAGAGACCCACATGCTCCTCGCCGGTCCGTGACCGGCGAGAGCAGGAGTGCTATTTTCAGAGTAGAGAGGCCCAATCGCGCCTCGATTGGGGCCTCTCTCTTTTTGGGCTAATCGGAGTAGATAAATCCGAAATGGCGCTCGATACGTATATTTTGGTAATACGTAACTGCTCAGCCTGTGCAGATATGACAACGAATCAAAAGATTGAGCGAATCTGTGCTTCTCGGCCCGATGGCCTGGGCCCCACAGCCGCGCTGACCGTGGTCCCAAGGGATGCGCCGCCGCGCCTCACTGCAGAACGCGGGCAGCCCCGGGGCAGGGTTGGTCGGCGCCATTCGGTCAATCCCGAAAATTCGTTGTCATATCCCCACCTGAGCAGTTACGGTAATACTATCTTTGTCAGAGTTCAGATGGCGCTGGAGCGACGAGAGGAAATGAGCCAGATCGCTTTCACAAATGAAACCGCCCGCACAGCTATGGCATCGGTTGGCGTGCTTGGCCGCAAGCTGGCTCACGTGGACCGGCGCACAGCGCTCGCCTTTGGCCTGCCTTTCGTCCTGTATCTGCTCACGCTGGCCCCCACCGTCTATAACCTGGACAGCGCCGAGTTTAGCACGGCGGCGGCCACGGGCGGTATCGTGCGCGCCACGGGTTATCCGCTGTACCTGCTGATAGGCCGCGCCTGGTCGCTGCTCCCCGTCGGCGACGTGGGCTACCGTATGAACCTGCTCTCTGCGTTCAGCGGCGCGCTCACACTGGCGCTGGCCGAGCGCATCCTGCGCCGCTTGCGCGTGGGTCCCTGGGCGGCGTTCGGCGCGTTAGGTTTGCTGGCGACGGCGCCCTTTTTCTGGGTCCTCTCACTGATCGCCGAAACCTACACCCTGCACACCGCGCTGATGGCGGGGGTTATCTTGTTGTTGCTGCGCTGGGCTGACGACCCGACGCCGCGTCGACTGGCGTGGGTGACGCTGCTGCTAGGGTTAAGCGCGGGCAACCACGCCGCCACTGTATTGCTCGTCCCTGGCTGCGTCTGGTACGTGTCGGCTGTCGCGCTCCGGCAAGCCTTGTCGCCCCGCTCGCTCATCTTTGCGACGATGGGGCTGGTTGCCGGGTTGAGCGTTTATGTGTACCTACCGCTGCGCTACGGGGCGTCGCCCGCCTTTAACTATGCCGGGCACTACGACGCGACGGGGACGTTCGTACCGCTTAACCTGCGCACGCCCGAGGGCCTGTGGTGGCTCATCTCCGGACAGAGTTTTTCCGGGCAGATGTTGGCCTATAGTGGAGCCGAGTTGTGGCGCGAGGCGACCCACTTTGCGGCCCAATTGTGGCGGGCTTTTTTCGCCGTCGGCGTCGGGCCGGGCCTGCTGGGCGTAGCGATTTTGTTGCGCCGGAACTGGCGGCTGGGCGGGATGCTCCTGCTCATATTCGCGGCCAACGCCGGGTTCTACGTTGATTATCGTGTGGTGGACAAAGACACCATGTTCCTGCCCGCTTATTTGGTGTGGGCCGTGTGGGTCGGTGTCGGGTCGCACACGTTGCTCGAATGGGCTAAAGACGGCCTGGCCCGCCGCTGGGGCGTGTGGCTGTTGCGCGGGGTTATGGTCAGCGGCGTGTTAGCGGCCGGGGTGTGGAACTGGTCACTGGCCGACCAGTCGGACGACCGCAGCGCCCGCGAGCGGGGCGAGGCGATTCTGGCCGTGGCCGAGCCGGACGCGCTGGTTCTGGGCTGGTGGGACACCGTGCCCGTCGTCGAATATCTGCAACTGGTCGAAGGACAACGGCTTGACGTGCAGGTCATCAATCGCTTTCTCATCGCGCCTGACGACTTGCGCACGTTAATTCAGCGTGAGGTAGACCGCCGCCCTGTGTATATTGACAGTTTGTCCTCCGAGCTGCTCAAAATCGCGCGGGCCCAACCGGCTGGCCCGATCTATCAATTGAGTCCACGTCATTAGAAAAGGAGCTGAAAATGAAAAACTGGTCTCGATTATTCATCGCTTTGAGTATTTTCGTTTCGGGTTTGGCGCTCATTCCGTATGTCAGCCTGTCGTCTGAACCCTTTAGCTGGCAAAAGTATGCCGACGCCTATCAGCCAGGGCCGGTCCAGGTCAACATTCAGAACTTGGCCTTTGAGCCGGGCCTGGTCCTTATCGCCGCCGGCGCCACCGTGCGCTGGACGAACTTGGATGGTACACCGCACACCGTCACCAGCGACACGGGTGTGTTCGACTCGGGCGCGCTGCAAAACGGCGACAGCTTTGAGTTCACCTTTGACCAACCCGGCGCATACGACTATTCGTGCTCGTTCCATCCTGCTATGACCGGTCGAGTGGTCGTTGTGGCGGGGGCAGAGGATTTGTTCTGGGTTTTCTTGCCTGTTATTCTGCGCTGAAACGGTTCATGGAAGCAACGCCCACGACTTTGGGTCTGGCTGTGTCAAAAACATCCTGGCGCGGCAAACTCAGGGCCGCTCGTTGGGTGTGGATGTCGTTGCTGGTCTTTGGCCTGACCCGGCTGGGAGTGGCGCTGGTGGCTTACGTCGCCGCGCCACTCGTGGCCGACTCGAGCGTGCCGCCTTATCACATCCGGCCTGAGCATATCGTGCTGGATACATTCGGCAGCCGGTGGGACACTGGCTTTTATCTGGACATCGCGGAAAAGGGCTACCAGTACGAGGGCGCGACATTGCCTTCGGTAGCTTTTTTTCCGCTGCTGCCCCTGCTCATCCGCGCCGTCACGCCGCTGGCCGGCGACCCGCTGTTGGCCGGGCTACTCATCACCAACGCGGCGCTGCTGGGCGCGACGATGCTGCTGTATCGCCTGGTCGAGGAAGAATGGGGTCAGGCCGTCGCCGACCGGGCCGTGTGGTACCTGCTCATCTTTCCCACGGCCTTTTTCGGCTCGGCCATCTACAGTGAATCGGTGTTCCTGCTGGGCGCGATAGGAGCTTTGTACGCCGCCCGCAAGGGCTACTGGGAGAGCGCGGCCATGCTGGGCTTTTTTACCGCGCTGACCCGCCTGACCGGGCTGCTCGTCGCGCCGCTGCTGGTAGCAGAGTGGTGGAGCCAGCGCCGCCGTCGCACAGGCGAGGCGCGCCCAGCGCCGCTGGCGTTGCTCGCTGCGCTGGGCGCGCCGCTGGGCGCGGGCGCCTATATGCTCTATCTGGGCCGCGCCTTTGGCGATCCGCTGGCCTTTGCGCATGCCTCGGCCGCCTGGGGCCGCACGCCCCGCTCGCCCCTAATCACGCTCGGCGAGCTGCTGCAACGCCCGGCCGAAGGTTGGGGGGCGGCGCTGCTGGCCGGGCGCCTGCCTCTGGACAACTGGATCGATCTGTTGTTTGTCGGCGTGTTCTTGGGTTTGGGCCTGGTCCTGCTCACGCAGCGGCGCTGGAGCGAAGGGCTGTTCGTGACGCTGGGGACGCTGGCGCCGTTCAGCTCCGGTCTGTTGATGAGCCAGCGGCGCTACGTGTGGGTGTTGTTCCCGGCGTTTATTTTGCTGGCCCGTTGGGGTGAGCGCCCGTGGGTGGACCGGCTGATCACGACCCTGTCGCTGCTGGGGTTGGGGCTATTCACGGCGCTGTTTGCCAACTGGTACTGGGTGGGGTGAGGACGCAACCATGGATGGCGCGGACGACACGGATTTCTCCGGGTCTTGATGCGGCAGGCTGGTCAATTTTTCGTACACTTGCACCAGCCACCCGTCCTGTGGAGAGATCAGTTCTGGCTGGGGCGTCAGAGGAACCCAATACAGAACAAAGTCGTGCCGGCCTTCGGCCCGCACCGTCCATCGCTCAGGCGTGGGGCCGGTGGGTCGCAGGTGAAACAGATGGCGTGTCACATAGTCAGTGAGCAGATTCGCAGCGACCCAACCCTGCTCCCGCCACAATAGCTCAGGCTGCGCGGCGTTGAGGTCAATTTCCTCGTACAGGATGTGCGCCCACGGCCCCTCGGTCTCCAACTGCTGGACCACCATCCCGCGTCGCACGGTACAAGGGCGCACTGCTGCATTCGCGTCTGGTTCCGCCAGCAACCGAATTGGGCCGAGGACCATGCGCTCATCCGCCGCCAACGCCTGCGGCGTCGTCCCCAGGTCGGCCACGATTTGCACTTCCGCCAACCCGGTCTCCTCGCGCACCTCGCGCAACACCGCTGCTTCGACCGTCTCGCCCACCTCGACCGTGCCCGCCGGGACCTGCACGCCTGCCGTGGGATGACGAAACACCAGGAGTTGGCGCTTTACCCCTTCCTCGCGCGTGACAAAGGCGGTGACTTTCATCGGTCGTAAAAGAAAGCGCCGGGGAAATCCGCGCCGACCTGTTTCTTTTTCCCACTCCACGCCTCGATTTGGACGCGATAGACCGCCGTAATGGACAGTTCTTCGGGCGTGATAGGCCGGTAGTCACGGCCCGGTTTCAGGTGAGGGAAATATTTATCGAGCAAGAGTTGCAGTGCGTGGCGGGCCTCGTCTGTATCAGTGACAAGGGTAGCCTGCCCAAACACCACCACACTGGCATATTCGACGCTGAACTCGAGGGCCGTGTCGGCCGGCAATAATCGCCCCATCTCGCCAACGGTGAAACATACCCGCCCGTCGTGTTCGATGTTGGTGCGCGTGCGGCCGGCGTGTGCAGTGTGAAAATAGAGCGCGTGCGCCGCTTCGTCCAGGATGAATAGGTTGCTGTGGGCAAAGGGCTGCCCGTCAAAGGCCGTCGCCAGCACGCCCCACGGGGCGCGATGGAGCAGGGCGCGAATCCAGGCTTCGTCTTTGACTTCCCGGTCGCGCCGGCGTATGTGGGTCAAGGCCTCTTTTGTTTCGTTTGGCATATCAATCTCCTCTAGCAAGTTAATTGCCGTCCTCGGCGGGTGCGCCGTGCACTTTGCGCCAATAAGTCTGGTAGCAAGGCGAATAGTCGCGCCCCACGATCACGCGGAAATCCACTTCGCTGCCCTCGATTACCGGTTCTGATGAGACGTTGTCGCTGCGCACGCTCAAAATCTGGGCCAGACGTTCGGTGGGCGAGCCTTTAGCCGCGCCCGACAGGTCTACAAGGGTGGTTTGCAGGTATTCGTTGTGATCGGCCGGGGCGATTCGCACGACCTCGAACCCTTCCCACAGCAAGCGGTCGGCAGCCAGGACGCCCCAATCGGTCCACGGCGTACCGTTGAGCACCTCGACACGCACTGTCGCCTGCTGTGCGCGGGCCGCATCGGGCGGGGCCAGCGCCTCCTGAATGAGCGGGCCGACTCGTTCGAAAACGGGCAATTGCACCGCCGCCCCCTGGGGCGTCATCCAGGGTTGGAGCACGGTATAGTCGATAAAGCGGCTCTTGAGCGCCACGTCTGTGTCCAGCCGGGCGGCAATTTGCGCCAGCCACAGCGCCCGCTCCAGCGACAGGTCGGTCTGTACGGTGGCAGTCAGCTCGTCCCATAGCTCCGGCAGCCTGGGCAGCAACTCCAACTGTTTGATTTTTTGAAAGGCGGCCCGCAGCACACGCTGCTGGCGGCGGCCGCGGTCAAAGTCGCTGGTGTTCCATCGCGAGCGCGAATACCACAGGGCTTGTTTGGCCTCCAGGTGATGCACGCCGGGCAACAGGTCGATGTCGGTCGCGCCGCCGGGCGCATCGGGGTCGGGAAAAGTGTCGTGCAGCTCGCAATCTACCACCACATCCACCCCGCCCAGCGTTTCCAACAGGTCTACAAAGCCGTCAAAGTTAACGCGGGCATAATAATGCACCCGCACGCCTAGATTGTATTCGATGGTCGTTTTGACCAGCCCTGCGCCGCCGCCCGGGTAGCCGGCTCGCTCGCCGTGCGCGTCGGCGGTGTTGATGCGGTTCATCCCCCAGCCAGGGATGTACACGTACAGGTCGCGCGGGATGGAAAGCAGGCTGACCGATGGCAGGGCCGGGTCTACGCTAACGATGATGAGGGTGTCGGTGCGCCAGCTCCCGGCGCTGGTGTCGCTGCCCATCAGCAGGATGTTGATGGCCTCGGCGCTCGAGAGTTCGATTAACGGGACGGGCGTGGGGATGACCGCAGCCGGGTCGGGCGTCTCGATGGGGATGGCCGTTGGCAACGGGAGCGGCGTGGGCGTCTCGGTAGGGGGCGGCGCAGGGGGCGCGGTTTCAGCCTGGACTTGTTCTGTGGGGACGGCGCTGGGGAGCGGCGCGGCAGTGTCCGCGGGCGAGGCGAGCGGCGTTGCTGCGACGACTGGCGTCGTATGGGAGAACGGGGTTGGCTCGACGAGCTGGGGTCTGGCCGCTGCCGGAAACAAGTCCGGCCACCACCATGCCACGAGCGCCGCCGCGATCAACAGGCCCAACCCGACCCAACGCAAGAGCGCAGGACGTCGGCGGGCGGGTAGAGATTGGGAGGGCTCGTCACGCCAATGGCTAATTTGCTGATAGGCCAGACGGGTCGGGGCCACCCATTGGACGCGCCCGACCTGTTGCACCCGCACGTATCCGGCTCGTTCTAGCATGGCGACGACCCGTTGCACACGCCGAGGCGGAATGTCCAAGCGAGTCGAGAGGTGGCTTTCAGAAACAGGCTGGTCAATAAGTGCACGTAAGACGCGTTCGGTATCACTGGGCATGGCGGCTGTGGTTCCGTCTGGCTGGACCCTTCAGGTCGAGCGATGTTGGACCTATCTTATACCAAGCCAGGATTTTGTCAAAACCGGCGCGTATCAAGCGCAACGATTTGGTGGGCAAAATCAAACACTGGCGTGGTCATCCTGGGGCGCGAGAGGCTAGCAGCCTGTCGGAGAACCCTGTCATATAGGGCCTTGGGCCCGTTTTTGGCTCGTTTTGCGCCCACAAGGGGCTAAATTACGTCTCTCCGACAGACTGCTAGATACGATTGCCCTGGCCTGAACCCCAAGCCTGTTTGACAGAAACCCGGTTTTTGGGGAAAATTGGGTTTCTGTTGCCAGGCACTAGCCCGTTTCTACCATGCTGGCTCGACCGGCGCGTCCCAATCCAGTTCAGAAGAACTATAGACGGCGTTTGGGTGAACCGCTATAATCGTAAACACGCGCGACTTGGTTCCCATTTAGCTCGTCCGCATCTTGCCTTCCTGCGATAGGAAGGCAACGACAAGTTTGTATCGGAGACCGCGCAATATTTTCAGAATATATTTTCAAACACGCCATTTTACCGGGTTTATACATCGGGATCTGATCGAGGAGCGCAGAGGTTATGCAAGGACAAAACAATGGCCAAACCACATGGGGCAATCCGAGAGACACCGTCATGGTCATCGGCGGCGGCGTGGCCGGCATGCGCGCCGCAGTGGACCTAGCCGAAGCGGGCCTCCAGGTATGCCTGGTCGAGACGGCCCCGGCGCTAGGTGGGCGGGTGGCCCAATTGGGTTACATGTTCCCCACCCACGACTGCGTGCTGTGTCGGGGCACGTCGGACCACGGCTACGGTTGCACCCGTCCGGCCATCTCGCCCGCTTTTCAGGATCACAATCTCCATCCCAACATTCGCCTGCTCACGTTGACCAACGTGATCGCAGTGGACGGTCAGGCGGGTGATTTTCGGGTCACACTGCGCCACGAGCCGCGCTACGTAGACCCGACCCGCTGCATCAACTGCGACTTGTGCGCCGTTGTCTGCCCGGTGGACCTGCCCAGCGGTTTCGAGGCCGACCTGACCACGCGCAAAGCGGCCTACAAGGTAGCGGTACGTTCGCTGCCCAACGCCTACGTCATCGACCGGGGGCCTTTTTGTGACAGTTGCGCCCGCTGCGTAGAGGTCTGCCCGACCCACTGTATCGACCTGAATGAACAGCCCTTCGAGTCTCAGGTCCACGTGGGGGCCATTATTATGGCGCTGGGTTACAACCTGTCCGACGCTGCCGAATACCAAGAGTTGGGTTTTGGCCGTTACCAAAACGTGATCCACAGCATGCAATACGAGCGCCTAGCCAGTCGCTCCGGCCCTACCGAAGGCGTCGTGCGCCGGCCATCCGACGGCCAAGTTCCCCAGCGCATCGCTTGGCTGCAATGCGTCGGCTCGCGGGACCAAAAGCATCCCTATTGCTCGTCGATTTGCTGCATGTATGCCACCAAAGAGGCCATGATCGCCAAAGAGCGCCTGCCGGGCGTGCACGCCCAGGTCTTTATGATGGATGAGCGCGCCTTTAACAAAGAGTTTAACGCCTATTATGAGGCTGCGCGTAAAAAGTTTGGCGTCGAATACACGCGCGCCCGTATCTCGTCTCTCAAAGAGGACCCCGCCACTGGCGACCTAATTTTGCACTATCCTGGTCCCGATGGGCAGATGATCGAGGATCATTTCAATATGGTCGTGCTGTCACTGGGCACGGTGCCGCCCCGCTCGGCCAAGACGCTGGCCGACGAGCTAGGCATCGAGCTGAACGAATATGGCTTTTGCGAGACCGACAAATTCACTCCGCTGCAGACCAGCGCGCCAGGGGTGTACGTGTGCGGCACGTTCCTCTCGCCGAAGGAAATTGCCGAGACGTTTTTGGACGCTGTAGGCGCAGCGGGCGACGTGATGCGCTTGATGTCGGCCCAGTTGGGGCGCAATGGCTCCAGTCGCGCCTATCCCTTTCTCTCGCGGGGCGACGAATTCCCGCCCGAACGCGACGTGAGCGGCGAGCCGCCCCGGGTAGGTGTCTTTGTGTGCCAGTGCGAGCCATCCATTGACGGCACGGTGGACACGCCGGCGTTGGCCCAGTTCGCCGCTAGCTTGCCCGGCGTGGTCCATGCGGAGCGCCTGGCCTACCCGTGCGTGGAGCCAGACTTGAGCCGCATCCGAGAGGCGATTGAACGACAGCGGCTCAATCGCGTGGTCATTGCCGGATGCAGCCAACGCACCCACGAATCTCTTTTCCAGCGCGCGGCCCGCCAGGTAGGATTGAATCCGTATCTGGTGACCATGACCAACATCCGCGAGCAGTGCGCCTGGGTACATCTGGACCAACCGGCGCTGGCGACGCGCAAGGCCAAAGAATTGGTGCGCATGGGCGTCAACCGCGTCTCGCAGGGGCGAGCGGTGCACAAGCTCAGCGTTGCGCCGACCGGTCGGGCGCTGATCATCGGCGGCGGCGTGGCGGGGATGCAGGCGGCGCTGTCTATCGCCGACGCCGGCTACGACGTGACGCTGGTGGAGCGTTCGGCGCAATTGGGTGGGAACCTGCGACGCATCTTTTATGTGGCCGAAGGGCAGAACCCCCAACGCCTGCTGCGCGACCTGGTCAACCGGGTGCGCGGCCACGAACGCATCCAGGTGCTCACCCGCAGCGAGCTCAAGTCGCACACCGGGCGCACGGGCGATTTCCGTGCGACCATCGTCACACGGGCCGGCGAGGTGGATATTGAGACCGAGGTGCGCCACGCCGTCACCATCGTCGCCACCGGCGGCCAAGAGTGGCGCGGCGACGTGTACCTGTTGGGCCAGGATGAGCGGGTCGTTACCCAACTCGATCTGGAAGAGATTATCGTCCATCGCCCCGAAGAAATCACCCGGCTCAAGCAAGTGGTGATGATCCAATGCGTCCACCCGCCGACCGAGGTGGACTATTGCAGCCGGATATGCTGCACCAACACCATGAAGAACGCCTTGCGCGTCAAGATGCTCAACCCCAACTGCCAGGTGTTTGTGCTCTACAAGGACATGATTACCTATGGCTTCCGCGAGCAGTTCTACACCGAGGCCCGCCGCAGAGGGGTCATTTTTATGCGTTACGATGAACACCACATGCCGCAGGTAAGCCATGAGGCTGACGGACGCTTGGAAGTGCGGGCTTGGGAGCAGGTGTTTGGGCGTGAGATGATCCTATCGCCCGACATGGTGGTCTTGAGCATGGCTATCGTCCCCTCAGAGGGCATCGCCGAGCTAGCCGAGACGCTTACCGTCCCGCTGTCGGTGGAGGGCTTTTTCCAGGAAGCCCACCTCAAAATGCGTCCGATGGACTTTATGGACGAAGGCATCTTTATGGCGGGTATGGCCCACTATCCAAAATTCATCGAAGAGGCCATCATCAACGCGCAGGCGGCGGCGGGGCGAGCCATCACATTACTGTCTAAGGAGCCGCTGTATTACGGTGGGCCGGTCGCCGTCGTGGATCCCGAAAAATGCGTCGGCTGCCTGACCTGTGTACGCACCTGCCCCTTTGAGATCCCCAAGGTGCAGAACGAATACACCGGCGTGGGCGGCATCGTCGGCGCGGCCTACATCGAGCCGGCCCTGTGCCAGGGCTGCGGTACTTGCACTGCCGAGTGCCCGGCCAAGGCCATCCAGCTCATGGCTTATCTGGACGCGCAGTTGATGGGCGAGGCCATGGGAGCGTGGGTGGCTTAGCGACGAAGGACGAAAGACGAATGAGCGACAACGGACATAAATTCGAGCCTGAAATTACGGCGTTTATGTGTATTTATTGCGCCGACATGGCCGCCGACACGGCCGGGGCGCTGCGCATTCAATACCCGGCCAACGTCAAGCTGGTGAAAATGCCCTGCACCGGCAAGACCGACATCCAATACATCCTGAACGCCTTTGAGCACGGGGCCGACGGGGTGTACGTGGTGGGCTGCCCCATCGGCAACTGCCACCACGTACGCGGCAACGAACGGGCGCGCATCCGCGTGGACAGGGCTAAGCAGCTACTGGATGAGATTGGCATTGGCGGCCAGCGGCTAGAGATGCACTTTGTCTCAGGCGGCATGGGACAGACTTTTGCCAACGTGGCTCAAGAGATGACCGAGCGGATTCGCGAGCTGGGACCGAGTCCGTTGAAACGTGATACGTAAAACGTAAAATGTGTTGCGTGATGCGTGACGATTACGTTTCACGTTTCACGTATTGACTAGTTCCTGAAATTACGGTATAGTGAGTTGCTTCCACTCCAGAAAACGCCATAATCGTTGTTCAAGCCAAATCGCGATTGTCGTGATGCAGAATACTCCAACGTAGTCAAGATGAGACGACAACTTGCACAGGGGAG
>DAOTXN010000083.1:0-43035 GCA_034435435.1 Anaerolineae bacterium
AACCTGCCCTACAGCCGCCACCCTTGTCGGCAGGTATAGAAACCTGCCCTACAGCCGCCACCCTTGTCGGCAGGTATAGAAACCTGCCCTACAGCCGCCACCCTTGTCGGCAGGTATAGAAACCTGCCCTACAAAGGGTTCTCCGATAGGCTGCTAGGGTTCGTTCTGCGACGGCGTGAACAGCTCGCCGGGCAGAATATATTGGCCGCCGCCGCCCAGCACCAGCGGGTACTGGCCGTTCCAGTTGAGCGTGGCTTGCCAATTGATGATTTCTGGCGTCAGGCTTTGGGCGATGAGCTTGTTGGCGTCGGCCTGGGCTTGGGCCTTGACCAAAATGGCCTCGGCTTCGGCCTGGGCCTGGAGCTTGGTCGCTTCGGCCTCACCTTCTGCAACGCCCACCAGTTCCAGGCGCTGCCGCTCGGCCTCGGCCTCGGCCTCGGTGATGGTGCGCTGCTTGTCAAATTCGGCCTGCTTGGCCTGGTTTTCTTTGGTGTTGATGCGTTCCGCCTCGATCTGCTTTTCTTCGACGGCGTTTTTGTAATCGTCTGTAAAGTCAATGCTGCGCAGACCGAAAAAGATCAACTGGATACCTTCTTGCTCATAATCCTGGCGCAACTGCTCCGAAATGGCCTCCTCTGCCTCGGCCACGTTGCCGCTGTACAGATCGGCCGCGGTGAAACGCTTGAGGATGTTGCGCACGCGCACCCGCGCGTTGGCCTTGACCACCTTGTCTACCATCTCTTGCTCGTCGCCCAGGTTGCGCAGAATGTCGGCCGCCCGCTGGCCTTCGATGCGAAAGCGCACGGTAAAACGCACGCCGATTTGCTGCCCGTCGGAGGTGGCCGTGTCTACCTGGCTGTCGAGATAGATGCCTCCTTCCAACCGTTCCCCCGACACCACGTCCTCCCGCGTCTCGTAGATGATTTCCTGGGTGCGATAGACCACCACCTCCTGGATAAAGGGGAGTTTGAAGTTCAGGCCCGGCTCGAACACCGTGATCACATCCCCGAACTGCTTGACCACGGCCGCCGTGCCGACCTGCACTTCGACGGCGCTGTCTTGGGCGGCCTGCCCGGCCAGGAGCAGGATAAAGGCCAGCAGGCCCAACCCAAGCGCCCGCCTGACGCTGACCGGCCGGCGATTTCTGCTGGAATAGACCACGACCAGACCGCCGACCACGACTCCAGCCAATAGACTGATGACCAATGCTGCACTGAACTGATTCATGGCTTTCTCCCTTCAAAAAGTGATTGAACTCACCCGGATCGAGGCGATCAGACCCCGCCGGGATCGGCTCACAAAGCTGCCTCAAGTATGCCTTGCATCTCTTCAACCGTCAAGTGAATGGGGTTGCCTTTCATACTGCTGGCCTGGGCCGCCTTTTCGACCACGGTCGGGAAATCCTCTCGCGCCAGCCCGTAATCGGACAACGGCGGCACACGCAATGCCCGGCACAGCTCTTGCACCCATTCCACGCCGGCCCCGGCGCTGGCGCTCGGGTCGCCGGTGAGGATGTGGGCAATCTCGGCGTAGCGGCGCAGCGCGGGGCTGGCGGGGGCGCGCTGCTGCAACGCCCGCACGTTCACCGCCATCACCGCCGGCAGCAGTCGGGCGCAGATGGCCCCGTGCGGAGCGGGGAACAGACCCCCCAGCGGCCCGGCCAGGCCGTGCACCGCCCCCAGGCCGGCGTTCGCCAGCGCCAGCCCGCCGAACAAACTGACCAGCGCCATGTCTTCGCGGGCGGCGGGGTCGTCGCCGTGTTTGTAGGCCCGCCGCAGCGAGCGGGCGGCGCGGCGCAGTCCCTCGCGGCAAATGGCGTCGGTGAGCGGGTTGGCCTTGAGCGAGACGAACGGCTCCAACACCTGCGTGAGCGCGTCCAGCCCCGTGCTGGCCGTGACGGCCGGCGGCAGGCTATAGGTCAGCTCGGGGTCTACCAGCGCCACGCGCGGCAGCATGAGCGGGCTGCGCAGGCTGACCTTGATGCGCTGCTCCGGCGCGAGCAGCACGGCATTGCGGGTCACTTCGGCCCCGGCGCCGGCGGTGGTGGGGATGGCGACGTAGGGCGCAGAGGGCTGGGTCAGCGGCCGGCCCTGGCCGATGACTTCGAGATAGTCGAACAGGTCGCCGGGGTTGGTCAACAGCGCGGCGACGGCCTTGCCGGTGTCCAACGCGCTGCCGCCGCCAAAGCCGATGACCACGTCACATCCGGCCTCGCGCGCTCGTTCGACGCCCTGGCGAGCCACGTCGGTCGTTGGTTCGCCAGCGACGGAAAAGAGAGCGGTCTGCACGCCTGCCTCGGCCAGCAGATCAAGCAGCGGCGTGGCCCGTTCGATCCCGCGACCCGTCACCACCAACGCCCGCCGGCCCAGCGTGGCGGCCATCGGCCCGATTTCGCGCAGCGCGCCCGCGCCAAAGATGATGCGCGTGGCCGTGGCAAACTCGAATCGCATCTTGTTTCGTCCTTCGTCCTCCGTCATTCGTCGATCCTATCCCCACCCCTCGTCGGACGGAAAGACGTTGGCGTATTTGATACTGCTGCGCGGCTCGGCCATCATGTCGGCCACCGCGTCGCGCCAGGTTTGATAGTGAGCGGTTTCTTTGTGCCGATCGGTGTCTGCCTGAGTGCGGTAAACTTCGACCAGCACAAAGCGCGTGGGGTCGTCCTGGTGTTGGATCACGTCAAAGCGCGCCACGCCCGGCTCCTGCACGCTGTTGCGCGCGTTTTCAAGCGTGGCTGCTTTGAAAGCCTCGACGAACTCGGGTTTGACGTGAACGAATACGTGGACGATGAACATGGTACACACTCCTTCCTTTGTATGCAAATACAAGCAGGGATATTTTACTTAAAGTGGGCGGGTTGCCAAGTGAGGGGTGGGTGGCGGTCAGCAGCGTCACATGGATGCTGCTGACCACTTTGGGTCGCGGCGGAGGATGTGGAATTGCCATGACTCTTTGATGAGAGAGCTTGGGCTTGCCGCCTATGTCTTCAAAACTCTGAACCTCGTCTGCCCGATCTGGATCACATCGCCGGGTCGCAGAGGTATTGGCCGCATCACCCGCACCCCGTTCACAAAGGTGCCGTTGCTGCTGTTCAGGTCACTGAGCACGTAGCCGTCCCCCTGGCGCTGGAGCAAGGTGTGGTAGCGCGAGGCCTGCACGTCGTTGATCCGTAAATCGTTGTCGGGGTTGCGCCCCAGTCGCGTTTGCGGGCCGAGCGGAACGCGCTGCCCGGCGTGCGGGCCGCTATCTGCGACCAGTTGCCACTGGCTGTGAGTGACGACGGTGGCGTCGGCGGCCATGGGGACCGGCGCGGACGGGCGCGGCATGGCCGGTCCGCGGACTGGCGCAGGCTGGGCTGCCGGTCGCCGCGAGCGGATGAGTATCGCAAGGACAACCCCGGCCAGCGCCAGAATCAACACCCCCCCGCCGCCGATGATCAGCAGAATGACCCAGGTATGGTCGGACGAGGACCCGGTGGGAACCGCGCCGCCCGTTTCATCGCTCGCGGCCAGGGAGACGCCATTCAATTGCGGAGCGCCGGTCAGGCCATCCACCAGGATTTGGTCGCCGTCGCGCACCTCGAATTCGAAAACCTGGCTCGTTGTGCTGGCGTGGTCGTAAAGCCCCAGGGTCACGGCACCCTCTCCGGCGCCGGTCATCTGGACCGACGCCACGTCAAAAAACGGTACCCCAAAAAAGCCCAGCGTGCCGTCGTCTTCGGGGAATAGCTCGAAATAGATCAAGGGTGTATTGCCGTCTATTACCCCGTCGCGCTGGTCGAATGAGAACTGCTCGCCGTGGGTTCCCTGAATCGAGATCGAGAGAGGCGATTTGTAGATCACGACGCCCTCTGGCGTGAGGATGTCGCCGGCGCTGTCCAGGGGCGCGAACCTGACCTGTTTCAGCGCGCGCTTCAGGTTGAAATGGTCCTCCATGAGGTCTTTTAGCGCAGTGCCCGCTGCCAGCGCATAGTAGTTGATGCAGTATTTGGCAACGTCCGGGGGTTTGCCCATATTGGAACGGACGTTGTGTTCCAAGGCGATGGCCATGTCGCCCAACGCGCCGCCCAGATTAGAGATGGGAAAGCCGCGTTCGAGAACCTGGTCGGTATAGTTGCCCGGCAGCGCTCCCCCCCAGATGGCCAGCCAGGCAGCCAGGTGAGAGGCAGAGCCATACGAATCGGTGAATTCGAGCGCGGCCAGGCCGAAAAAGTGATACCAGACGCCTTGTTCATCGGCGGATAATTCCTGGCGGGGGTTGAGGGTGCGTTCCGATCCGCGCGGCGTTTTGTAGGTCCATTCGCCGTCGACGTAGCCTTCGGGGTTGCGCAGCGGCGTGAGGATGTTTTCCTGTTCGATGAATTTCTTGTTCATCCCATCGCCATCGCGATACAGGGCCGCGTGGCACGTGACCAGCGCGTCGCGCACGTTGCCATTATTTTGCTTGAGGCTGAGGTAAAAGAGGTCGCCGGGGGTGAGACGATAATTGGGGTCTGTTTGTTGCTTCTCTTGCGCCAACTGGCGTGCGGCGTCCTGCAACGCCGCCTCTTTGCCGGTGGGCAGCGCCGAGCTGATGAACGCCTTGGCCACCGCGTGCACATCCGTCAAGCCCACGCCCGTGCTTACCTCGTGGCCCTCGGCGATGAAACGCTCCAAGGCCCCGGCCAGGCTCGCCGACATTTCGTCGCGGGAGAAGCGCAGGGGCTGGTGACCGGTGAAGTAGCCGTTCAGGTCCATGCCAGGAAAAAAGAACAGCGGCTCTGCGCAGGGCGATTGCGGCTCTGGCGAGGGAGTCGGCGTGGGCGTGGCCGTGGGCATCTCGATGGTGATGTCGATGGCGTAACTGCCGCACACGCCCCCGCACGCCTCCACAAACGCGCTGCCCGTGACCCACGGCGAATCGTAATCGGGCGGTACCTGGTAGGTAAAGTCAAAGGGCACTTCCACCGTCTTGCCCGACACCGCGCTGTCTTCACCTTCTTTGGGCCACTGCACCGATTGGTCTCCCAGCCTGGCGCTCATCGTGACATACGAGACGTATCCTTCTGCCCGGCTGACGACCATCTTGCCGGAAAAGTGGATCGGGGCGCCGGTATACCGGCCCACGAGACGTGGGGCGCCGTCGGTGTCTTGGGAGAAATCCGCGCCGGAGACTGTGAAGCTCAGGTAGAGATCGTTCGGATCGCCGTAAGAGCCGGATACCGAATCCCCTTGGAAGAGCCGGTCCGCCAGGGGCGCGGCAAGTGTGGGAACCGCGTAGCTGATCAGCAACACCCACAGCACGATCCAGGTCGGTTTTCGTTTCATGGTATGCCTTTCTGACGCCGCCGGAGCGGCGCAACGTCGGTGATAGCGCGGCGCCATGTGGCTTGCGTGTGTCGTTAGCGCCGGCCACTTGACGCATTGGCTTCGAACGTTCCGTCCGCAACGCGAATCGCGAGCCGGTCCCCTGACGATACCTTCTCGACCGAGTCTACCACTTGCCCCGTCTCGGCCTGGCGCACGATGGCATAGCCTCGGCCCAGCGTCGCCAGCGGGCTGAGGGCCTCCAGCCGCGCCGACAGTCCGGCCAGCTTTGCCCGGCGCAGCGCCAGCCCGTGGCGCGTGCGCGCCGTGGCCGCCGCCAGCAGGTCGTCCACCCGTTGGCGGGCACTGTGCAGACGGGCTTGAGGCGACAGGTGTCGCAGCGCCCGGCGCTGTCCGTCCAGCCGGTTGCGCAGCGCCCCAATTTGCCGGCGCATCTCGCCGGTCAAGCGCGCCGCCGTCCCGGCCAGCGCCGCCCGCAGCTCGGCCTGGTCGGGCGTGGCCAGCTCGGCCGCAGCCGAGGGAGTGGGCGCGCGCGCGTCGGCGCAAAAATCGGCGATGGTAAAATCGGTCTCGTGACCCACGCCGCTGAGCACGGGATGGCGGCAGGCGACGATGGCCCGCGCCACGCGCTCGTCGTTAAAGGCCCACAGGTCTTCCAGCGAGCCGCCCCCGCGCGCCACGATGAGCAGGTCCACGTCGTCGCGGGCGCTGAGGGCTTGGATGGCGGCCACGATTTGGGGCGGAGCCTCGGCCCCTTGCACCAGCGTGGGCGCGAGCAGCACCTCGACCAGCGGATAGCGCCGCCCCAGCACGTTCAGGATGTCGCGCAAGGCGGCCGCCGTGGGCGAGGTCACCACGCCGATCCGCCGCGGCCACGCCGGCAGCGGGCGCTTGCGGGCCGGGTCGAACAGTCCCTCGGCCTCCAGCCTGGCTTTGAGCAGCTCGAATTGGCGGTGCAGGTCGCCTACGCCCGCCGGACGGATGACGTCCACGTAGAGCTGGTAGGTTCCGCGCGCCTCGTACACGCTCACAGCGCCGTGAGCCAACACTTGCTCGCCGTGTTGGGGCAACTGACTCAAGGCGCGGGCCGCGTCGCGCCACATCACGCAGCGAATCTCGGCCCCGGCGTCTTTGAGCGTGAAATAGCAGTGGCCCGAAGAGGCGCGCGAAAAAGTGGACACCTCGCCCTCGACCCACACGTCGCGCAGGGCGGGGTCGTTCTCGAACAGGCGGCGGATGTGGCCGGTGAGCTGGCTGACGGTGAAGGGGAGGTGGATGAGTTGTCCTTCGGCAGGCTCAGGTTGGTCGTTGGTCGGATGGCTGAACAGGTCGAGCTGGCTCATGGTGGATTAGTCTGGGCAGTCATTTTCTGTATTGTATTTATCTCTCGTTTCGAGAAGAACGGGCTGGGTGGTTTTTTCCCTGATAGTTTCATCAGTGACTTCAACTTTGTGTTGATCTGTTTCTGCTTGTTGATCGAAAAGAAACGGTTGCTCACACAGGCTAGGAAATCGAAACTTTGATCCTTCAAGATAGTCATCAACCAATTCAAAGGCCAGCCAGTATCTAGTTAACCTTTCGGCGACCTCACCAGCGATGTTGCTACCAGCAAATGGATCAACTATCAAATCTCCAGGATCTGTGAGGAATTTAATAAAGAATTCCGGTAATCCGTGGGGGAAGCGGGCTGGATGAGGTTTGATTCCGTGTTCTCTGCATTTGCGCAGGTAGTTGCTGTTAGAGTCGGTGTTTGCCAATTCTAATAGATTAGGCGGAATAGCCCCTTTGTTGTCTCGTGAGAAATTATCTGAAATATCATGCCCCGACGGCCGCAGCTGTGCTTTGTAGCCGTTTTTCAATAGCTTCTTCATTGAATCGCTATAAGGCTTGAGAATGTTCCAGTTATTTGCTTTGGGGTGCGGTGTTTTCGACAACCACCATATTGGATCAACTGCATCCTTTACGCGAATCCTCCTAACAGTTACCCACTCCGCCGGAGATGGAAGCTTTGATGGATTGTACCAATAAAACTCTTGTGCTAAGTGGAAACCCAATGTTTTGCACAGTGCGAGTACAAGTTCGAAATGATATAGGGAACGAGTAGGCTGACCTTTTACCCAGGTACCACCTATGTCGATCACCAGACTGCCAGTGTTCTTTAGGATTCGCTTGAACTCAACCGCAAAATCAATAAACCAAGGTACATAGTCCTTAGCATCTACGTTTCCATATTCCTTCTTGCGCTTAAGAGCAAAAGGAGGCGATGTGACAATCAAATCAACAGAATCTCGCTCCATTTGACGCAAGAAGGTAAGGGCATTTCCTAGATAAGCTCGGCCATACGGAGTTGAGTAGAATGGTTCTTCTTTCAAGTGAACCTCGATCATTACATTCCCTTCACCTAATCGGGTGTGAAGTAATCCGCTCTTTCTTTTACCTGCATTGCCTGTTGAGCTTTTTCGTTTAGGATTTTCACGACTTTGGTTGGATCTCGACTGATTTGCCCAAGCTCAGAGCCATTCAAAAGGATCACGTTGAGATTGCAGGTCCTCATTACATGGCTTACATAGCTATAAGCATCCTGCGTGAAATCACCTGTAGTCACGATCAATACCACATTGGAATAGATAAATGTGAGGGCAAGTCCGACTTCTTTGGCGACATCGTCTAGGCGGACTTTTTTTGTGTTTTTTGCCTGAATCTGCCAGCGGCTAAAGATCAGTCTTGCGCCTTCAACGATTACGTCGACTTCAGCACCACCTGTATCAGAACTACGTGTGCGCCATCCTTTGAATTGCAAATCGATCAATCGCGTGAAATAAATTGCCAGCAGCTCCAACGCTTTTCCTTTGACGTGCTTTTCGGACGATTTGAGATCGGAGAGAATCTGGGATAACGGCTGCTGGAAAAGTTCAATAGGGACCAGTCTGGCTTTTTCCGCTATTGCTCTAAGCAGTGGCTCTGAAATCTCTAGGTGAAATTTCTCTGCGCGCCGAATTTGATACGGTTTGGCGCCGCGTCCTGTGGTTGACTTTTCAACGTGTATGTAGCCTAAATCACGTAATGGAAACAAGACGGCCTTGGGAAGTTCTTTGTGGTTGTATTCAACGGCATAATACGTGCTTGCCATATCGGCCACTTGGTTGGCAATGAAAGGGTCCGGGTCAGGTATGCATGTGAGCGCACGTAGAAAAGCGCGCTGCGCAGCGTTCAACTGTGTCAACCGGTCGATTTCATCCAGTCCGATACCGAGGATTTGATGCAGACGCGATGTGTTGACCTGGTACAGTTCTTGACCGCCTTTAGCGTGGGGATCAAAGATTCCCGCTTGTGCTAGCCATAAACGCATACTACTGAGGTGCACAGCGCCGCGAGGGACGTGGAGACCACGTTGCTCGAGACGGTGTCCCAGCGTGTCAAGTGTGATCTTTTCACCTACACGCCGCATCGCATCCAATGTTTCCACGACTGGAATTCCTTGAAAATTCTCCAAAATATGTTTAGCGAATTTCTCATAAAGCTGATCCAGTGTCCTAGTTGCCAGTAAGTCGAGGGCTAATTCTGTCGGAGCTGCACTTTTTTCGTCAAGCAATTCGTATGCTTGCAGGGCTAACACAGTATTTTCGGCTAACTTGATTTGTTGATCTTTGGCGTGCCGAGCAAAGAACTCTTCACGAATGGCCTTTACGACCTCAGTGCGATCCCCTGATTTGTCTTGAATGATTTTAAGCAGTCGGGGTAAATCGACCTGATTTGGACTGAATTGGGCACCAAATGGGATGTCGCTCTTTGGAGCCATTGTTGACCTCGAGTGGGTTTTTGTTAGCATTAAAAGGCACTGCACTGTGACGCTCGATAGTGTAACACAAAGGTTCTAATTAAGCAAAATCATCTCTCGAACTTGGTCAGTCGCTCACAATTCCCCATCTGGCCCAACTGTGATACAATAGAGCAAGAACACCGCGTACGACCAAGCGGACGACGTGAGCTTTTGCTTTAACCGGGGCGCGACGCGCCATTTCGTCGTCGCCATCGTCGGTACGCATCAGTCGGAGCCTGTGCAGGCAGACCTGGCTGGCGTTGGAAAAACTTTACTACTGCTTGCGCCTGGACGAAGATGAGGGTATCTTTATCTGGAAAACCCTGGGCGAAAATCGCGCGGAATAAGGAGCAATTCGATGACTTTGACCCGTCAGGCGATGTTGGAGGCGCTGCTGGAGGAAAAAAAGGCGCTATTGGACCTGTTGCCCCGCTTTGACGATGCGGCGTGGCATACGCTCAGCCGCGCGGATGGCTGGAGCGTACACGACATTGTGGCGCACATTGCCGACACGCATTTGAGCACGGTTGCCATTAGCGGCGTGTCGCCGCGCGCCGAATGGGCCGCGGTGGGTGTGACGCTGCCGATGCAGTCGAATGGGCGGGTCAACATGGAACGGTTAAATATGCTGCGCTATCAGCTCAATCGTCAGCGCACGCGCGACGCCGTGATGAAACGCCTGGTCGAGGGGTTCACAGCCGTGGCCGAAACGGTCCAGTCGCTGGACGACGCCCGTCTGGCCGGTCCCGGTCCGTATGGACCGCCGGAAACCATGCTGGAATGGTTCTATGCTGTAGTTGGGCACAACCGTGAACATCGCCTGGAGCTAGAGCGCATGAAAGACAGGGAGGGGCAAGCATAAGCGCACGTCTAAAAACTCAACTTTGGTCTGTGGACGCGCGCCAGGACTCGATGATGTCGATAGCCTCTTGGGCAAGCTGGAAAGAGCGCCGGGCAGCCGCCAGGGCTTCACGAGCCGACTCGTGGGTAAAGAGATCCCAGGGTAACGTGTAGGTAGCCTCCTCGCCATAGTCGGTAAGAAAATGTTCAGCCGATCCCAACGCCAGCAAGTCGGGCAACATTCGGCGCAGGATCTCTGCAACTTTGTCGGGTAGAGTCTGGGTGCGCAATACGACGGCCACTTGCTGAGCCGGGTCGTGTGTCTTTGGCACGGCTCCGAACCAGGCCAGAGCAGCCTTGCCCGCGTTTTCCACGACCAGTTGGGCGTTATCCACGCAGGAGCGCCAACGCTCCAGGTGCATGTCTTGTTCGGCCTCAGCCAGGAATCCTTTCGCCAGGGCCAATCGGTACGCTACCTCGTCAAGGGCCCTCATGATACCCCTCCCAACTTAACTCCCAGTCGCGACGTGGAATCTGCGGAAACAACCACATCTGACTCTGACCCACCTCACGACGACGCAGGCCGGATTGTCTCAAAGCGGCCACGGCCTTTTGGCGATAAGGCTCAAAGTAGGTCGCGCCGTAGAGACAAATACCTTCGGTGCAAACGTCAAGCAGGAGTGGCGTAAGCCCGGCCTGGACCTCCTCAGGTGTCTTGGCAATAAAACTCAGAGCGCCAGGCAGGTCTTGGAGAATGGGCAACAAAGCCAACCGTACAGTGCGCACACGCGCCAGTGGATCTTGGGGCAGATCCTTTATCACGACAAAGAGGTCGTGATCACTGTCCGGTCGAGCTTTTCCACGCGCCTGCGACCCAAACAGTACAATCGTCTCGAGCCGCTCTGCGAAGGTTTGTTTCAGCGTCTCTATGACACGAGAGTACGGTTTGATTGCGGCGCTGTGAGCCACTGGTGGATTTTGCGCGCCACGCTCTTGTAGCTCGTGAGGATATTTTACACTTGCTTGGTTCATATCGATCCTTGGCAATTTGACCTACCTGAATTATATCTCAAACGCCCGTCAAATCAAAACGCTCCCTCGCCCCGAATAACGGCCCGGATCGTTTTCCACAGAATGCGCAGGTCGAGCAGCAGGGAATAGTTGCGGATGTAGTACAGATCGTCTTCGACGCGCAGGTCGTGGGCGGCCTTGTTGCTGCGCCCGTTGACCTGCCACCAGCCGGTGATCCCTTGCGGCACGGCGAAGCGCTTGCGTTGCCAGGGTTGGTAACGCTCCACCAGCCAGGGTAGCTCCGGACGCGGCCCCACCAGGCTCATTTCTCCCAGCAGTACATTGATCAGTTGCGGCAGCTCGTCTAGGCTGGCGCGGCGCAACAAGTGGCCCAGGCGGGTGACGCGCGGGTCGTCGGGACGCTTGTCGAACAACGGCGGGCGGTCTTGTTCTTCCGTTTCGACGGCCAATTCCAGCTCTTGTTCTTCGGCCCCCTTCGCCATCGTGCGAAATTTGATCATCCAGAACAGCTTGCCTCCCTCGCCGACGCGCTGCTGCAAAAAGAGAGCCGGGCCGGGCGAATCCAGCTTGATGACCCACGCGGTCAGCAACATCAACGGCGATGCCAGAACCAGCCCTAGTCCTGCTAATGCCAGGTCGAAAGCGCGCTTGAGCAGGCGGTCAATGCCGTCAATGATCGGCTCGCGCAACCCGATCAGGGGGAGTCCGGCAAACTCTTCGACCGAGGCGCGGATAAAGACCAGGTCGAGAATGTCGGGCACCAGGCGGATGTTGACCGGCAGCTCTTGGAGCTTGAGCACCAGGTCCATCAACTGTTCGTGAGCGCGCAACGGCAACGCGATGATGACTTCGTCGACGTGCCGCTCGCGGACAATGCGCGGGGTAAGCGAAATGGGGCCGAGGAAAGGGACGGGGAGGGAAGGGGGGGATTGGGAATGGGTAGATTGGGAGTCGGGAAGTGGGTGGAGAGGAGAATCGTCCACCAAGCCGATGGGTTCCAGACGCGCCCAGCGGTAGGTGTGGAGCGCCTGAGCGATCTCTTGACCGGTCGGCCCGCCGCCGACGATGAGGACGCGCCGGATTCCGGCGCTCCACAGGCCGGGGCGCAGTCGAAAGAGCAGTCGCAGCAGGGCGCGCCAGGCGATGAGAAGAGCCGCGTCGAGCAAGTAAAAGTAGGCGAACAGAAACCGCGACAGCTCGCGAAAAAAGAGATATGCGACGCCTGCAAAGAGCAAGACCGCCACGGTCGTGGCGATCACCACGGCCTGTACGTCGTCCAGGTAGCGCAAGGTGCGCGTGGGCGCGTAGATTTCGAGGGCGACAAAGACGGCGACCCAAAGAATGGCAATGATGGGATAAAGCAGCCAGTTGGCGTACAGCGCTTCGTTGAGATAGACGCCAAAAGGGAGCGCCTGGCGCAGCACGCGGGCAAAATAAAAGGCCATCAGCGTACAGGCCAGGTCGGCAGCGATCAGGGTCAGCGTAAAGCGGTTGTCGTTACGTTTGAGCACGAGACTTTTCGACCACAGGTTTGCGCGGCTATTATATGCCGGTCTCGCGCCAAAATCAACTGTCAAGCGCCGGGATCGCAACAGCAGGTTGCCGGCGCTGACCCAGTCGCAGGGGTCATTTCCCTTGAAAGACCGGGGGCCGTTTTTCCATAAAGGCTTGGACCCCTTCGGCAAAATCCTGGCTCTCGGATGCGATTTGCTGCAAATGGGCCTCGTATTCGATGGCTTCCAGCAGCGTGCTGCTCATGGCGCGGTTCATGGCCCGTTTGGTCAGGCCGATGGCTAAAGTCGCCCGCTGGGCCAGCTTTTCGGCCCAGGCGCGGGCCTCGGACATCAGATCCTCCGCTTCGACCACTCGATTGACCAAACCCAATTCCAGGCAACGCTGCGCCGGTATGCGCTCGCCTTCGATGGCTAATTCAAAGGCCCGGCTATAACCGATCTGCCGGACCAGAAACCAGGTGGAACCCGAATCGGGCACCAGGCCGATGTTGCTAAAAGCCTGCAAAAAACTGGCGTTTTTAGCCATCACGCGCAGGTCACAGGCCAAGGCCAGCGAGACGCCGGCCCCGGCGGCGATGCCGTTCACGGCGGCGATGATGGGCTTTTCGACGCTGCGCAACAGCGCGATCATGGGCTGGTAATATTCTATCAGATGCTTGTAAAAGCGCTCGTCCGGGAGCGGCCCTTGAAAGGATTCCAGGTCTTGACCGGCGCAAAACCCCCGCCCGGCGCCCGTCATCAATATGGCCCGGATCGCCTCGTCTTTGGCGGCCTGTTTCAAGGCGCTGACGGTTTCCTGCATCATCTGATCGGTAAAGGCGTTGAGCCGTTCCGGGCGGTTCAGGGTGAGCGTCGCCACCCCGTTTTCTGTTTCGTAAAGTATAGTTTGATTGTCAGGCATAGATTGCACTCCTCGTGGTTGGACTGGCAACGCTGTCGCGTTGGAGCGGGTCCGCCTGGGCGCAAACGGCCCACCGCACCTGCTCGTGGGTAAATGAATAGCCGGCGCCGGCTTCGACGACCAGCCCTTTTTGCAGCCAACTGTCCAGCGCGTCCAGTAGCTGGTCTGCGGTGAAGCCTTTGGCCGCCCGCGCCAGCCCTGCCAAGCTGAACGCGCGTCCCAGGGCCGCGGCGACCCTCAACAGGGTTTGGCTTTCCAGACTGAGTTGCTCCAGCCGGCGGTGGATGGCGGCCTGAAAAGTCCTGGGGATCACATCAAAGGTCGGCGCAGACAGGGGTTCTGGGGCGGTGCGCAGGAATTCGGTGATAAAGAGCGGGTTGCCTTCTGCAGCCCGATACAGCCGGTTGACAAAAGTCCTGTCAGGCTCGGGCTGCTGGAGTAAAAAAGCAGCCAATTGGGCCGTCTCGGCCGGGGAAAACGGGACCAGCTCGAGGATGTCCACCTGCTGGCGGCGCTGCAAGCTGTGGATTAGCCGCTGGGCAGCGGGCACCAGCGCTCCGGGTTGATACGCGCCGACCAACACCAGCGGGGTCGCGGCGCAGCGCCGGGCCAGGTAGCCCAGCAATTGCCAGGTGGCAGCGTCGGCGTCGTGCAGGTCGTCTATCAGCAAGCCGACGACCCGCTTGGATCGGGCCGCCAGCGTCAGGATCAAATGACCCAGCTTTTCGACCAGGGACGCGGCTGGAGGCAGATCGTTTGAAGCCAAGGGATAAAAAGGTGTGGAGGCCGGGGTTTGCAGCCAGGATTCCAGCGCTCTCACCCCCGGCGCGGCCGCGGGCAGCCACTCCCGTTCAACTTGATCGTAGCCCTGGCGCAAGGCTTCCAGAATGGATGCGCCAGGCGGCACAGTGGCGTTGGCCTCACATTGGCTGCACAAGCTGAGCAATCGCTCGGCCCGGGCCTGTCGCCAGGTGTGCAGCAGGCGTGTTTTGCCCAGGCCGCTCTCACCTGTGATCAAAACGAATTGTCCGCGCCCGTTCAAGGCCTGGGCCAGCGCCTCGTCCAATCGAGCCAGCTCCTCGCGCCGCCCAATAAAGGCTGCGCTGATGTGGGCGATGGTTTTCAGCGCGTGCGGGGCCTGCCGGGAAGAGCCGATCAGCACCGGCAAATCGCCCGGCAGCGTCCCGGTTTGTATCTGGCGGTACAGCGCGACGGTTTGGGGCATCGGGTCGGTCGAGAGCTCGCGTTTCAAGAGCTGCTTTAGTTGGCTAAAGTGCTGCAGCGCCTGGACGCGCTCGCGGTTAAAATACAAAGCCTCCATGGTGATGCGGTGTGAGCTTTCGCGGAATGGATCGGCTTGGAGCAAGCGGCGGGCATAGTACACGGCTCGTGGATAGTTGCGTTGCATGTTGGCGACGGCGATGAGGTCGCGCAATGCCTCCATGTAGCGCTCGCGTAGCCGGGTGCGCAGCGGATTGATCCAATCGGCGGCGTGGTCCTTGAGCAAGTCGCCGCGATACAACTCTATCGCCTCGATTTGCCGGCGGCGGTCGCCGACCTGGCGCTGGAATTCATGCACGTCAATCCACAGACTGGAGTCTGGATTGAAGCGTAGCCAGTTCCCCTGGCTGCTCAGAGTGTCGTCGGGCAACCCCAGCGCGGCCATGATGTGGCGCAGGCGATGCAGGTGTTGACGCAGGTTGCGCAGCGCGACCGCTTCGGTGACGTCCGGCCACAGGACAAAGGCCAGATTGTGGCGGTCAATGGGTTGTGTGGGGTGCAGCGCCAGAAAAGCCAGCAGCAATTGCGTGTGCAGGGACGACAAATCGATCGGACTGGCGTGAGGATCAGGGCCGGCCGTCAAAATTGGCTCACCCAAGAGACGCAAACGCGCGCGCATCGCAAAACGGCGCTTATTGCTCTTCAGCAAACATTAGCGTGACCAATCCTTCGGCAAAACTGTTCAGATTCTCGCCGGCGGCGGCCATCTCGCGGCTCCTCATCGCTGCTTTCAGGGCGTCCTGGTCGGCGAAATACATCTCGGCCATCATGTACAGGCCGTCCCCCATGAGGGTGCGGGTAAAACGGGTGATGACCGTTCTTTGCAGGCCGGGGACCTGCTGGATGAGGGGAATGTGCGTATCGAAATAGGCTTTATCAAACGCGGCTGGATCGGCAGGCTGTTTGTACAAGGCCACAAGTTTCATCATGTTCTCCTTCAGTAAGCTTGTTTGAAAAAAAGCTTTGACAGGATTTACAGGATAGAATAGCGCATCTTACGCAGACAATCCTGTTAATCCTGTGAATCCTGTCAAAATTTCTACTTCCATCAGTTAAATCGGCTTGAATTGTTCAAAGGGCTGCTGGCAGTTCTTACAGAAATAAATGGCCCGGCACAGCGTCGGTCCGAAGGTGTTTTTCACGACCGTGTCCTCTGCGCCGCAGTAGGGGCAGGCCACAGCGTTGGAAAACGCTACCTTCAGGTCGCCGCCGTGTTTGGGGGGCGGCGCCAGACCAAAGGCTTTGAGCTTTTCCCGCGCCGCGTCGGTGATCCAATCGCTGCTCCAGGCGGGCGACAGGGTCTCTCTCACCTCCACCGCCTCGACTCCCCAGCGCAGCAGTTTGGCCTGAATGTCTGCTTTGATGGCGTGCAACGCCGGGCAGCCCGAAAAGGTGGGCGTGAGGGTGACAATCACCCGCTTATCCGATAGCTCCACCTGGCGGACCATGCCCATCTCGACCACGGACACGACGGGAATCTCGGGGTCTCGGACCTCTTCCAACGCCTGCCAGATGTCTTGAATCGTTTGCACGTCGCTATGACCTCACCATTGTGCGTCGGGAACCAGACGGGCCACTTGCTGCATCTCTGCTAACAGGGCAGACAGGTGTGGGGTATGTTGATCTCGCCCGGCGATTGTGGCCGCGCGGCCCGTGAGCGGCGTCAGCCCGGCCTCTTGCAGACAGGGCAGCACTTTGTCTTCCCACCCGGCGCGTAACGCATCGGCGGCGGGAATAAAGCCCGCGTCTGCCAACAGGGATTCACCCGGCAACGGCTCGAACAACTGGGGCGCGTAGGGCCAGAGCTGGTCCAGGGCGTTTTGCGTGCGCCGGTGACTCTCTTCCGTCCCCAGGCCCAGTCGCCGCACCCAGGCGCGGGTGTGGCGCTCGTGATAGATTTCTTCCTTGCGGATTTTGGCCGCGGCCTCCGCCAATGGCTGATACCGGCTTTGCGCGGTATGCTCCAGGCGCACCAGCTCGGCGGCGTCGAACAGGTATTGGCGCAGCATACTAAAGGCCCAATCCCCTTTGGGCAGTTCTACGAGCTGGACGTTGCGATACTCCTCGGCGTCTCGGAAAAAGATCAGCCTGTCCGGGTACGTGTCCAGGCTCTCGCCGACCAGCTCGGCCAGCAAGGTGTACCAGATTTTGGCGTGGCCCAGCTCGTCCAGGGCGATGTTGGCAAACGCAATGTCTTCTTCCAGGATGGGAGCGTGCCCGGTCCACTCGGAATCGCGGTGTCCCAGGATGATTTCATCGTCGGCCAGCGCCAGCAATTTGTCGGCCAGGGCCTTTTTCAAATCCGGGTTCATCGCTCCCCCTCGGCCTGTGCGGTCGCTCGTTTCACCTGGCGCATGAGCGAGACAGTGTGATAGTCGGCCTGGTCTCGATAGGATTTGTCAAAGGCCGGCTCGAACATACTCTCGACGTCGTGCGGGTCGCTCTGGGTGATCACACGGGCGGGGCACACCCACCACACCAACGCCTTGTGCGCGCCAAAAGCGGCAAAGGCCCGTTGCAAGGCCTGGGTCGGGCTGTGCGCCTCGACCACCCCGGCGTAGACGTGCGCGCCGGCCTGGCTCAGTTTTTGAAACACGACATACGGCTGGGTCGGAAGGTGTGGGTCAACCGTTTCAGCCTGCCGGGGCAAGGCCGCCAGTTCCTGGGCGGTTTTGGAGAGGATGCGCTCCACTGGCGCAACCCATAAATTGACGCAAGCGGGCCGGCGCACAAAGACGTCTCGGGCAATGAGCAGCGCCATTTCCCCGTCCGGGGCATGCACCGACCCGCAGTTCTGGTGCGCTTGCCCCGCTTCCGACTGTTGAAAGACCTGGAACCTGGGCCATTGAGTGTCAGGCATCGTGATCCCGCGCCTGTTTCTGAGCGTAGGCCTGCAGCGCTTCGCGCACCCACCGGCCCTCCGCGTGGGCCCTGCGCCGGGCGGCCAGCCTTTCGGCGTTGCACGGACCATCCCCGTTGATCACACGCCAGAATTCGTCCCAGTCAATCTTTCCGATGACCCAGTTGCCCGTCTGGGCGTCGTAATGCAGGTCGGGGTCGGGCAGGCTAAGCCCCAGGGCGTGCAGTTCGGGCGTGATCTGGTTGACAAACATCTGCCGCAATTCGTCGTTGGTTTTGGTCTTGACCCCCCAGCGGGTGAGAGTGGGGCTGTTTGGCGAATCCTGATCGTGCGGGCCGAACATCATCAGCGTGGGCCACCACCAGCGGTTGATGGCGTCCTGGACCATCTCGCGCTGCTCGGGAGTCCCTTGCGCCATCAAGATGACCTGTTCCTGGCCCTGTTTCTTGTGAAAGCTCTCCTCGGCGCAAATACGCACCATAGCCCGGGCGTAGGGACCATACGAGCTTTTGGCTAACATGGTCTGGTTGACGATGGCCGCTCCATCCACCAGCCAGCCGATCACGCCCACGTCGGCCCAGGTGAGGGTGGGATAGTTAAAGATGTTGGAGTATTTGGCTTTGCCGGCGAGCAGGGCCTCTAGCATGTCCTCGCGGGTGGCCCCCAGCGTTTCGGCGGCGTGGTAGAGATATTGGCCGTGCCCGCCCTCGTCCTGGACTTTGGCCAGCAGGGTCATTTTGCGCCGCAAAGTCGGGGCGCGGGTGATCCAGGCCCCCTCTGGCAACATACCCACGATTTCGCTGTGGGCGTGCTGGGAAATCATGCGGATGAGCTGCTGGCGATAGCGTTCGGGCATCCAATCGCCCGGTTCGACCTTTTGCCGGCGGGCAATGCGCGCTTCGAATGCGCGTTCTTGCTCTTCCTCCGAGTATTGCACAGCGCCAAGCTCTTCTTGAATGTTCAAATATCCCATCGCGCCCACCTTTCTATCAGGCCCGGCGGTTTCCTGGCGGGATTTACAAGATTCACAGGATTGCAAACTGGATCATCTTGTCAATCTTGGGAATCCTGTCGAGTTTCTGATAGGGTTACAAGAGCCACAATTTGGAGCAAATTATACCTTACCACTCGAATTTATTCAATGGATTATTCGCGCATGTTCTTTTCTCCAACCCATTCCACGACGCACGCCACGCCCTGCCCCACCCCCACGCACAGCGTCACCAGGCCATAGGGCGAGCTGGCTACGCCGGCCCGCTGGCGGCGTTTCATCTCGTGTAGCAGAGTGGTCAGCAGGCGCGCGCCGCTGCAACCCAGCGGATGACCCAGGGCAATCGCGCCGCCGTTGACGTTGGTCCTCTCGGGCGGCAGACCCAGCTCGTCCATCACCGCCAGCGCCTGCACCGCAAAGGCTTCGTTCAGCTCGATGACGTCCAGCTCAGCAACCGAGAGACCCGCCCGCGCCAAGGCTTTGCGGGTGGCCGGGACAGGTCCCAGCCCCATCGTGCGCGGGTCCACGCCCGCCACCGCCGCAGCCACGATGCGCGCCAGCGGTTTCAGCCCCAGCGCCGCGGCCCGTTCTTCCGACGCGAGCAGGAGGGCGGCTGCCCCGTCGTTGATGCCGGAGGCGTTGCCGGCGGTCACCGCGCCGCCAGGCCGGAAGGCCGGCTTGAGCCGGGCCAGCGCGTCGGCGCTGGTGCTCAGCTCGTAGCGGCCATCAATGTGCTTCATCTGGGGGTGTTCGTCGGTGTCCACGATAATCGGATCGCCCTTGCGTTGGGGGACAGAGACGGGCGCAATCTCGTCCTTGAAGCGGCCAGCGTTGATGGCGGCCACGGCCCGGCGCTGGCTCTCCAGCGCAAAGGCATCCTGACGCTCCCGGCTGATGCGCGTTTGCTGGTAGACGTTCTCGGCCGTCTCGCCCATCGACTCCAGGGGGAAGCGAGCTTGCAGCGCCGGATTGGGAAAACGCCAGCCGATGGTGGTGTCGTAAATCTGCGCGTCTCGCGCAAAGGGCGTCTCGCTTTTGCCCATCACGAACGGCGCGCGCGACATACTTTCGACGCCGCCGGCGATGTATACCTCGCCCTCGCCGGCGCGAATGGCCCGCTGGGCGTGAATCACGGCGTCTAGCCCGGAGGAGCACAGCCGATTGACGGTGATGCCGGCCACGCTATGCGGAAATCCCGCCAGCAGCAGCGCCATTCGGGCCACGTTGCGATTGTCCTCGCCCGCCTGGTTGGTGCAGCCCAACACTACCTCTTCCACCTCGACGGGATCGATCCCGATGCGCTCGACCAGCGCCCTGAGCGCCAGCGCCGCCAAATCGTCCGGGCGCACCCGGCTCAACGCGCCGCCATATCTCCCCACCGGCGTGCGGACCGCGTCGATAATCACGGCTTGGGGCATATCTCTCACTCCAATCAAGATAGCTCGTCCAGGAAAGCGCGGATCGGCTCTGCGATAGGCGGGGCGTCGTGCAGCAACATGGTGTAATGATTCACACCGGGCGCGTCTACGCGCCGGCAGTCGGGAATCCAGGCCACGATGGCCGCCGCCTCGCCGGGGCTGAACACGTGACCGCGCTCGCCGTTCAAGCCCTGCTCGGGGCGGATGAACAGCGTGGGACAGCGCAGATTAGGAAAGTGCAGGCACATGCTGTAGGAAAAATGGATGTCCAGGTCGCGCCCGACCGCCTCGGCCGAGGTCTTGGAACGCACGCGGCCATCTGGCAGCGCCTGCACGTCCTCGCGCAAGTAGCGTTCGAGCGTCGCGTTCCAGGGGCGAAAATAGGGAATGGCGCGCATGGCGGCGAGATAGACCTCCATCGAGGGGTAAACCCGGCCGAGATGGTGTATCGCGGGCCGCATCGCTTCCATTACCTCGTCCTTGGGGTCGGCCCCGCCGTCGAGCAGCACGATGGCCCGCACCCGCCGGGGACGGATCGACGCCAGGTACACGCCGACGGTAGCCCCGAACGAGTGTCCGACGAGAAAAAAAGAGTCCAGCCCCAGCGCGTCGGCAAAACCCAGGACGTCGCGGGCGTGGTAGGCAAACCCATAGCCCTCCGCCGGCTTGTCGCTATCGCCCCGCCCGCGCAGGTCCAGCGCCAACACGCGATAGGCCGGGGCGAGCGCTTGGGCCAGGCTGGCAAAGCTGCCTTTGTGGGCCGTCAGGCTGGGCAGGCAGATCAGCGGACCTTTTTCACCCGGCCACTCGGCATAACTCAGTCTGAGGTCGTTGACTTGGACGGTCAGGCTCATCTCAGGTCACAAACTCCGGGCGGCCGACCAACATCGGCTCACGAACAGGCAAAAGTTTAGCGGTCTGGACATCCTCCACCCATGAGGCCTCGTCAAACCAACTGCGGGGGGGCTTGTGGCCCCAAAAGGTGGCCCGGCGCGGATCGCTCAGCTTCCACTTGAGCGGCTCGAAATCGGGATCGGGGATCATATAATCGTTGGTGTACAGCTCGATGCGGTTCATATCGGGGTCGCGCAGGTACAGGAAAAAGGCGTTGCTGATGCCGTGGCGGCCCGGCCCGCGCTCGATGGCCTCTCCCATGCCCAGCGCAGCCAGAATGTCGCAGGCGCGCAGGACGCTGGCCGTGTCTTGCAGCCACATGCCCACGTGATGCAGTCGAGGCCCGATGCCGTTCATCAGGGCCAGGTCGTGCACGTTTTGCTTGCGGTGCAGCCAGGCGGCCCACAAGCGTTCGGGTTCATCGTCGGTGACGGTGTATTCGGAGCAGTAAAAGCCCATTTTCTCGGTCCACCAGGCGTAGCCCTGTTGCACGTCGGGAATCTGGCAGTTGAAATGGTCAATGCGCATCACGTGGGCGCCCCGGTAGCGCTCGAAACGTTGGAGCTGCCGTTCGCGCTGCTCCATTTCGTGATAGAACTCAACCGGCAATCCGCTGGGGTCCTGCACGCGCACGGCGCGACCCTGACCGGCCTCTAGCGTGTCTGCCTCGACCCAGCGCACGGGCAGGCCATGCGCCTGATACACCCCGGCAATTTTTTCCACATCGGCGGCCTCGGCCACCCGAAAGGCCAGATGTCCCACCCCGCCGCTCCCCGTAGGGACCTGGCGCAGGAGCAAGGAGTATTTGTCGCGTTCTTCCAGCCCTCCCAGGTAAATGTGGGTGCGGTCGCTGTCTATCTCCAACATGCCCAGGGCCTCCACGTAAAAAGCCCTGGCGCGCCCTAAATCGGTCACGCGAATTTCGGCGTGACCGGCGCGGGTGATGTCAAAATTCACCATTCGCTGCCTCCTCTACGCATTACCAGGGAAACGCCCACAGCCCATCGTCTTCGCGCCCCACCTGGGCTTCTCTGGTCAATTCCCGGTAGCTGCCCTGATAGAACACCAGCGGCTCGACGGGCGCAACGCCCTGCTGCACGGCAATCACGCGACCGATCACGATCCAGTGATCCCCGCCTTCGACCATCTGGTGCAGCTCACACCCCACCGCCGCCGCGCAGCCCTCCAAGAGCGGCCCGCCAACCCAGGGAATGAACTCGAAGGGCGGGGGTGTGGTCCGTTTCCACAGACCGGCGAAATAGGTGCTCAGGTCGCGCTGCCCGGCCCGCAGCACGTTGATGCTAAAGCCTTGCTCGCGCTGGATGTGCGCGACCATCTGCGCCCTTTTCCCCAGGCAAAACATCACCAGCAAAGGCTCCAGCGACAACGAGTTGACCGCGCTGGCGGTCATCGCGTGCACATCGTGGCCTGCTCCGGCGGCAATGACCGTCACGCCCTTGGGCAGGGCGCCCATCGCGGCGCGGTAGGCGCGCGGGTCCACCGGTTCCTGGCGCTCCTGGTTATCCATCACGCGACCTCGTCTGCCTCTTGGACCGTGCGTTTGAGAAACGCCCTGACCTTGTCCATGTACTCGGTGCGATCGTGCCCCTCAAAGACCTTGCTGGCCATGCGCACCGGGTCGCCGAAAAAGTAACGCTCGTAATGCACCTGCCGCGAGCCAAAGGCAGACAGGGCGGTATCCCAGGCCAGGCGGAAGAGCGGGATGCGCTCGGCGGCCTCTAGCCGGGCGCTCTGATAATACTTGTGCACCTCTTCGGCCAGCGGACCCTGGACGTCGGCCAGGGTGGGCATGGCGACTAACCCGCTGGCGCCGAGTTGCTGAATAATCTCGATCAGGCGCGGGTAGACGTGCGGGTACAGGTTACGCGCCGCGTCCAGCGGATCCCAGGCCGGGGTCATCACACCGTAAGCGTTGGGGGCGGCGTCCACTTCGGCCACGCGGCGAAAAGCTTTCATCACCTGCAAGTTGATCCACATCTCGGCGATTTTTTCGTGGATGTGTTGGAACTTTTCGATGGCGATGGCGTCCACGATGAGCGAGGCCAGCCCCAGCAAGAACTCGGTCTTGGCGATGTTTTTGCACACGACCTGGTGGGCCATGTGGACAATTGCGCCGGTGGCGCTGTAGGCCTGGTTGCAGGCGTCCACGTCGCGGTAGAGAAAGATGTTTTCCCAGGGCACAAACACGTCGTCAAAGATGACCACCGCGTCCATCTCTTCAAAGCGCGCCCCCAGAGGATGGTCAAAAGTGTTCCGACCATAGTCCACGCTTTCGCGACACAAGAATTTCAGGCCGGGCGTGGCGTTGGGCAGAATCAGCGCAAAGGCATACGGGGCGTCTTCTTCGCCGCTGCGCAACAACGTCGAGGGAAAGACCATGATTTCGTCCGAGATGGGCAGGGTAGCCAGCATACGCGCGCCCTTGATGACGATGCCGGCGTCATTTTCTTCTTTGACTCGCGCAGCCAGAAAAGGGTCGGTCTGGCGGGCCGGTCCCACGCTGCGATTGATCTGCGGGTGGATCAGGGTGTGCGTCATACACAGATCGTTTTCGCGCAAATGCGCGTGGTAGCGCCGCACGTTTTCGCCAAACTGGGGGTCGTTTTGGGCCATAAAATCCGCCCCGCCGGCATAGGCCGAGACGGCCCGGTTGAGATAGTCCGGCGTGCGCCCCATCATCCCAAACGTGTGACTGGCCCAGCGGTACATCATGTTTCCTATACTGATCAATTCCTCTTGGGTGCGGGGGATCATAAAAGAACGCCCGACCGGGTCGCCCGTCGTCGGCGAGTCAAAGAGCATGGTGCCGGGGTCTTGCCACTGCACGTCGTAAAGCTCCGCCAGGCCGGCCACGCCCCCGGCCAGCCCCGGCTCGGTGCTCACGTCCTCCACCCGCCGGCCGCGGTGCCAGATTTCAATCGGTTGTTCTTGTAGTCGCTGAATCACCTGTTGGCCTCGTCGTGCACCCATAAAATTCCTCCTCTTGACCGTTCGCTGCGATCACAATTTTTAACAGGATTGACAGGATGAACAGGACGCTTCACCCACTTTCAGGCTCGATCAGTCGCAAAGACCGATCATATCCTGTAAATCTTGTGAATCCTGTCCATTCCCAGACACTCTGGCAGTTATCCTTCTTTTATCTCGAGGTCCTGGCTGGACGGAAAGCGCGGCGTTTGCTTGTTGCGCAAGGCCTGCACGCCCGCCAGCATATCCTCTGAAAAAAAGCCCAGCATTTCCAGCGCCAGCGAGTGGTCAAAGACCGGGCCAGCCTGCCATAACCACTGATTCAACGCCCGCTTGGTGAACTTGATAGCGTGGCGCGGTCCTGTGGCGAGCGCCGTCGCCACTTCCATAGCTCTATCGGCCAGTTGATTGTCGGGCACGCACAGACTGACCAGGCCGATGCGCTCGGCCTCGCGTCCGTCGATGAACTGGCCCGTCAGCAGGTAATATTTGGCCTTGGCCATCCCGCACAACAAAGGCCACACGATGGCCGCGTGGTCGCCGGCGGCCACGCCCATGCGCACGTGCCCATCGGTCAGGCGCGCACTCTCGGCGGCGATGCTCACGTCGGCCAGCAGAGCCGCCGCCAGACCCGCGCCCACCGCCGGCCCGTTGATGGCCGACACAATCGGCTTGTCGCAGCTCAGGATGTTATAGACCAGCGCCCGCGCCTCGTCCAGGATGCGGGCGATTTCGGCGTAATCCCGATGGCTGTCCTCGACCCATTGCAGGTCGCCGCCGGCCGAAAAGGCCCGCCCGGCCCCGGTCACGACCACCGCATGCACGCTCGCATCCCGGTGGATGGTCTGCCAGACCTCCACCAGCTCGGTGTGCATGCGCGCGTGGGTCGCGTTGAGCGCCTCGGGCCGGTTGAGCGTCATCCACAGAATGTGCGGATCGCGGCGCTCGAACAGGATGTGCTGATAATCGATATAGTCCATTACCCGGCCACCCCCATGCGCGGTATGGGGTGTTCCCCCAACGCCACGTGAATGGTCTTGACCTCGGTATAAAACGCCATGCTGTAATGGTCGCCCTCGCGTCCGATGCCGCTGTATTTGGAGCCGCCAAAGGGCGTGCGCAGGTCGCGCACGTTGTGCGAGTTGACCCATGCCAGGCCAGACTCGATGGCCTGGGCGACGCGTTGCCCGCGTTGGCCGTCGCGGGTCCAGATATAAGCGGCCAGGCCATAGCGCACGTCGTTGGCGATGCGGATCGCTTCGGTCTCGTCCTTAAAGGGAATCACCACCAGCGCCGGGCCAAAAATCTCTTCCTGCGCCACCCGCATGTGGTTGCGCACGCCGGTGATCAGGGTGGGGCTAAAATAGTTGCCCTGCGGCATATCGGGGGGGCGATCCCCGCCCACCCGCACGGTAGCGCCCTCGGCGCGGGCCACGTCGATGTAATCCCGCACGCGCCTCCAGTGATCAGGGTGGATCAGTGGGCCGACTTCGGTGCGCTCGTCGTGGGGGTCGCCGACCCGCATGCGGGCCACCCGCTCGGCCAATTGGTCCACAAATGCGTCGTGGATCGTCTCTTGCAGCAACAGGCGCGACCCGGCGGTGCAGCGCTCGCCGTTCAGCGAATAAATCTGATACAGCGCGCCGTCCAGGGCGCGAGACAGGTCGGCGTCCTCAAAGACGAGGGTGGGCGACTTGCCGCCCAGCTCCATCGAGAAGCGTTTGAGCGTGGCCGCGCCGTTGCGCATAATTTCCATGCCGGTGGTGGTCTCGCCGGTGAAAGAGATGAGTTGCACGCCGGGATGGGCCACCAGCGGCGCGCCGGCCGTCTCGCCCAGGCCGTGCACCACGTTGAACACGCCCGGCGGCAAGTCGGCCTCCTGAATCACGCGGGCCAGCATGTCGGCGGAAAGGGGGGCCCATTCGGCCGGCTTGAGCACGCAGGTGTTGCCAAAGGCCAGGCACGGGGCCACTTTCCACGTCTCTAGCATGAACGGGACGTTCCACGGCGTGATCAGCCCTGCCACTCCCACCGGGCGGCGCAGGGTATAGTTGATGAATTTGCCATCCACGGGGAAACTTTCACCCGTGACCCGCTGGGCCAGCTCGGCAAAATAGTAAAAGTTGTCGGCTGCGCGGGGGATGGCCCCCCCGGTGATTTGCTTGACCGGCACGCCGGTGTCGGCGATTTCGCGCCCGGCGATTTCGTCGGCGTACTTTTCAATCAGCTCTCCGACGCGGCGCAAGGCTTTGGCTCGCTCGCGGGCCGCCAGCCTGGGCCAGGGACCCTCGTCAAAGGCCCGCCGCGCCGCTCGCACAGCCCGGTCGACGTCGGCCGCTTGCCCATCAGCCACCCCGCCAATCGCCCGGTTGGTGGCCGGGTTCAGCGTCTCAAAGACGCCGCCTGCGGCCGCGTCCACGAATTCGCCGTTGATAAAGTGTTTGACATTAAATTCGGTCATACCTTTTCTTCCACGATTTCATTTTCCAGCGCACCCAAGCCATCAATCTCCAGGCGCATCACGTCGCCGGGATAGACGTGGGAAATACCTTCGGGCGTGCCGGTCCAGATCATGTCGCCCGCTTCCAGGGTCATAAAATCGGTGATGTATTCGATCAGTTCGGCCACGCTGTACACCAGGTCGCGCGTGTTTCCGGCCTGGCGCAGCTCGCCGTTCACGTAGGTGCGCAGGCCCAACTGGCCAGGATCGGGGATTTCGTCCGGCGTGACCAAGTACGGGCCGATGGGACCAAAGGTGTCAAAACCTTTGGCTTTGATGGGCGGGCGATAATAGTTGGTGACAAAATCACGCACGGTGACATCGTTGCCGATGGTATAGCCCTGGATGACCCGTTGGGCCTGCTCAGCCCGCACCCGCCGGCAGCGCTGGCCGATGACGACCACCAGCTCGTTTTCATAGTGCATATAGGCGACGTTTCTGGGCGCGACCACCCGGCCTGTGTGTCCGATGAACGTGCTGACGTTCTTGTTAAACAGGACCGGGGCAGTCGGGCGGTCGAGGCTTAGTTCAGCGGCGTGGTCGGCATAGTTGAGCGCCAGTCCGATAGCCTTGCGGGTGTGCGCGACCGGCGGCAGCCACACCACCTCGGCCGGATCGTAGGTCCCGCCGGGGGGCGTCACCAGTTGTCCGTTTTCGAGCCAGCCCTGCATAATCTGGCCGTGAATGGCAAAACGCGCGAGTTTCATCTATGCCTCAATCAACCGATATTCGATCAGAATTTGTCGCAGCCGTTCCCGGTTGGCTGGAGACAACGGGCTAAGCGGCAAGCGCACCTCCGGGCTGATTTTGCCCATCATGCCCAAAGCCGTCTTGGTCGGCGCCGGGTTGATCTCGATAAAGACGGCGTCGTTGAGGGCCATCAGCTCAAAGTGCAGGTCTTGAGCCGCCTGCCATTGGCCGGCCGCTACCAGATCGTACAGGCTGGCGACCTCTTTGGGCATCAAGTTGCCCGTGGCGCTCACGTATCCCGCCCCGCCGATAGCCAGGATCGGAAAACACAATAGCTCGATCCCGGAAAAGACCATAAAGTCGCGCCCCATGCGCTTGAGCAGCCGGTTGATGTGCTCGAAATCCTTGTTGGATTCTTTGACGCCGATAATGTTATCGTTGGCCTCTTTCAGGCGGGCCACGGTGTCGATTTCCAGGTTGACGGCGGTGCGGCCGGGGATGTTATACAGGATGACCGGGAGGTCCACGCTCTTGGCGACGGCGTCAAAGTGCCGAAACAGCCCTTCCTGACTGGGTCGGCTGTAATAGGGCGTGACCACCAGCACCGCATCCGCGCCGGCCGCCTGGGCGTAGCGGCACAGGTGCAGCGTTTCGGCGTGATTCGTGGAGCCGGCGCCGGCCACAAAGGGCACCCGCTTGTTGATGACCTGGGCGGCCGCGCGAATGACCTGCTCGCGCTCGGCCAGGGTGAGCGCGGCCGGTTCGCCGGTCGTGCCGGTGACTGACAGGCCGTGCGAGCCGCTCTCAATCTGCCATTCGATCAGGCTTGCCAGCCCATCCAGGTCCAGCGCGCCGTCTTTGAATGGCGTGACCAGGGGGACGATAGAACCTCGGAACATACCCAGATTCTACCGTAAGGCTGTCAACGGGGTATTGCAGGGGCGTCAACGCGGTCGCTCAAGTGGTAATGGTACGCTATGCGCTCTTTGTCGGACGGGTACAACCGTTCGAGCGCGCGCGCGATGTGATAGTGGGCGCGTTGTCGCCGGGGCCGGCTCAACCGCCGGTAGGCTACGTCGCGCACCCAGGCGTGAGCAAAATCGTATGCGCGCTCTGTTTGTTCCACGACCAAACCGCGCCTGATCCAATCCTCGAGAGCGTCGAGCAGCTCTTTTTCGCCCGTGTCGGCGACGGCGGCCAATAGCTCAAAAGTGAAGGCCCGCCCTATTGCCGCCGCCAGCGAAAGCGCCTGCTGACTGTCAGGCTCCAGGCGATCCAGACGATTCTCTATCAGGGCCTGGAGCGGGCCAGGAATGATAAGCCGGTCCAGATGGGCGGGCCAGTAAGGCGGACGGACCTCGCTCTCGCGCAAGGCTGTGAGCGCGGCAGTGGCAAAAAGGGGGTTCCCGCGACTCTCTTGATGCAGCCGCGCGGCCAGAGCTTCGACCGCCTGTACCGGACAATTGAGCAGGTGGCTGGCCAGCTCGGCCACGTCGGCCAGGCTCAGAGACGGCAATGGGAGCAGTTGAGCGCGCCCGCTGTGTTCCAGGGCGCGCAGATGGGTTGACTGCTCTGCGCTGGCCTCGGGCGGCGAGAACGCGCCGATCAGCAGCAGCGGAGCGCGCCTGGCCCGGCGAGCGACAAAGGCCAGAAACTGCCAGGTGTGTGCGTCGGCCCAGTGCAGATCGTCCAAAAAAAGGACCAGCGGCGATGAGTGCGCAAAGCTCAGGAACAACTGGGCCAGCCCCTCCAGAATGGAATGGCCGGTTTCAGCGCCGCTTGGATGAGCCGCGGCGCGCGACAATTCCGGCAGGTGGACATACAGGTCTGGCAACAGTTGCGCCACGGGGGCCAACCAGGCATAGGTCGGGTCGGGAGGTAGATTCTGCCAGGGCAGCCAGGACAAAGACTGCTGCAGCGCATCCAGCAGCGGATGGTAGGGGATATTTTGCTCGAATTCGTGGCCCTGGCCTCGCAGGATGGTCGCATCGTCTGGCAGCGCGCCCATCCACTCGTTGACCAGACGCGTTTTGCCCGCGCCGCTGTCGCCGATGATGACGAGCGTCTGGCCTTGCCCGGCGCGCACCTGGGACATGGCCTGTGACAGCCCGGCCAGCTCCGCCTGGCGTCCTACGAACGGCAGCCCGTCATTGGCGGCCCGGTCGGAGATCGGCCACAGCGCCGGCCTTTCCCTGCGAATGGCCGCATACACCTGTTGCGTTTCGGGCATGGGGGTGGCCGACAATTCATCCGCCAGGAGTTGCCGGCACAACTCGTACTGGTGCAGCGCTTTGGCTCGGTCCCCGCTGGCGGCGTACCATTCCATCAAGCGCCGGTGCGTCTCTTCTTGTAGAGGATCGTATTCTAGCACCCGTTGCAGGCTGCGAATAGCTTCCGCAGTCTCGCCTGCGGCGTGCAGCGCCTGGCCGAGCTGGGCGAGATTCTCAATCAACATCACCCGCAAGCACTCGCGCTCTGGGAGCACCCAATCATCGTAAAAAGACGGCAAAAGATCGCCCCGATAAAGGTCGTTAGCCTGTCGCAGCAACGGAATGGCGTCTGGCGGGCGAGCCGTCGCGTCGCGGGCCAGGCGGGTCAGTCGCTCAAACTCGGCCACGTCGATCCAGCAGGCGGGTCTGAAAATAACCCCCTGCTCATCGGCCTCCAACGTTTCTGTCCCGGGCATAAACCCGGCCAGCAGTTGGCGGGCGCGATAAAGGTACTCGCGCAAATTGCGCCGGGCCGTGGATGCATCGACGTGCGGCCAGAGGAGGCGGCCCAGTTTGCGCCGCTCCAGGCGCTGGTTCCGCTGCATGATCAGACAAGCCAGCAACGCCTGCAATTTCGTGGAGTGGAGCTCCAAAGGAGCTCCGTCGGCGGGCGGGCCGGGCAGCAGTTGAAAAGACCCCAGCAGGTAGATGCGCGGGGTGGTCATGGTGATCATCGACGTGAGAGCTGGTCTAGGCGGGCCAGCCGGCGCAACAAGGGCGCAACCCGATAGCGCTCTTGACCGAATTCGGCCCGCAGGTGGTCCAGCACGGCCACCACGCGCCCGTGGCCGATTTCTCTGGCCCAGGCCAGCGGACCGCGCGGATAGTTGGCCCCCAACGTCATGGCCCGGTCAACGGTGTCCGCGTCGGCGACGCCCTCGCCCACCGCAAAGGCCGCTTCGTTGGCCAGCATGCACACGACACGAGGCAAGATGAGGGCAGGGCTGTCCTGAATCCAGACGACGCGCCGACCCAAGCTGGTGAAAAAGCGTTCGGCGGCGGCGCGAACGCCCTCCGCCAGGACCGGGCTGGCGACCAGCGTCGCCAGGGGACCGTTGGCGACGAACAAGCCATCGAAACCCACCAACCGCTCGGGGTGGTCCAGCCAGGCGGCGATTTCGGCCACCGTCACGTCGGCGGCCTGACACAGCAGCGGAATCTCGGGCGGCAGAGCGCGGTCGAAACGGCGGGCGTGTTCCTTGAGCTCCTCGCTGCGACCGGCCGGCAGCAGCGCGACGAGCGGGGTCAGGCTGGGGTCGGCGGTGAGGGTATAACCGGCCTGCCGACCCAAGTCGGCCAGACCGGGGGCCCAACTGCCGGGCGCCAGCAGCACGCTCCCAGACGTTGGACCGATGGGCGGGGGCGCAGGCGATTCTACGACAGGCGCATCCGGGCCATAGTCGTAAAATCCGCGCCCGGTCTTGCGTCCCAGGGCGGCCTGGCGGACCATCTGCTGTTGGATCCAGTGTGGGCGATAGCGCGGCTCGCCAAAGGTCTGTTCGTACATGGACTGCGTGGCGGCGAAATTGACGTCGATCCCGATCAAATCCATCAACTGGAACGGCCCCATCCGAAAGCCGCCCCCCCACTGCAAGACCCGGTCGATGTGTGAGTGGTCGGCGACGCCCTCGCCGAGCAGCAACAGCGCCTCGCCGTAAAACGGGCGGGCCACGCGGTTCACGATAAAGCCGGGAGTGTCGCGGGTCACGACGGGGGTTTTGCCCAAACGCTCGGCCAGGGCGACCAACGCCTGAACCGTCTCGGCGCTGGTCTGCGCCCCGCGCCCCACCTCGACCAGGGGCAACACGGGGGCGGGGTTGAAAAAGTGCATGCCTCCCACCCGCTCCGGCGAGCGGGCGGCGGCGGCAATGGCCGTGATAGACAGCGTGCTGGTGTTGGTAGCCAGAATGGTGGAGGGCGGACAAAGGGCGCCCAGTTGCTCGAACAGCTTGAGCTTGAGCGTCAGGTCTTCGGTCGCGGCTTCGATCACCACGTCCGCCCGGGCCGCGTCTTCCAGGCGCGTGGTGAGGGTCAGGCGGTCGAGGCGGGTGGCCTGGCCTTTGCGGCTCAGGTATTTCTCAAGGTATCCTCGCGCCTGCGCCAGCATCTGCGGGGCGATGTCATACAGGGTCACGGCCAACCCGGCGCCCAGGGCCGTCAGCGCAATGCCCGCGCCCATCGTGCCCGCGCCAATGATGGCGAGGGTCATATCTGCATTCCGTTCAGCGTTATCCATTGTCCGTTTTTTCCATTCGTGGTTGTGTTGAGCGATAGAGCGACTTGCGAGAAAACTCTTTTAGCAGAAAACGGGCACAAGAAAACGGGCACAAGAAAACGGGCACAAGGCCCTATACTACAGGGTTCTCCGACAGGCTGCTAGCGACGGAGGAATTATATGTGATATGGACCGGAGGATCAACCCGGCGCGTCGAAAAAGTACGCCGCCGACTGATCCTTAATGGCGTGATTTGACAACCCACTCAGGTTGTGATATTCTTCACGCGCCCCGGTCAAGCCGGGTCCCCAGACCAGCAGTTCAGGTCGTTAGACATTACAGACAACATGGTAACAGGACTAGCCTCCAGGGAGCCAAAAAGGACTAGTCGCTTTCCAACTTGACGAACCCAAATGATGCTTTATATCTATTGACACCCGCGCTCATCGGTGCTGTAATTGAAACCAGGAAGGAGGCGACCTTGCAAGAACAAATCCGCACTCAAGCCAGAGAGCTGCTGGCAAGCCACCAGGTTCAATGCGTGATCGGTTACGAGATGGGGTCGCGCGGCCAGGTCCGCCCGGCCTTTGTTTATCAAGCCGACGACGTGGGGCGCCTGGTGTGGAACCAGGGCTGCACCCACAACCTGGTAAACTATCTCCACGACAAGAAAAAACCGGCCCGCCGGGGCGAAGAGCCGCCCAAAGTGGCGGTCGTCGTCAAGCCGTGCGACAGTCGGGCGATCAACGTGCTCTTGTCCGAAGCGCAGATCGAGCGCGAGCGGGTGGTCGTCATCGGCGTGACCTGCGATGGAATTTTGGAAGGCAGCGGCTTTGCCCCAATCCCCAATCCCCAATCCCCAATCCCCAATATCCAATCTCCCCTCCAGGCCCGCTGCCAACGCTGCGCCGAGCGCACACCGGTGGTGTACGATGTGCTGGTGGGCCAGCCGCCCAAAGTGGAGGTTCACGACGATTTCGCCGACGTGGCCGCGCTAGAGGCCCTATCGCCCCAGGAGCGCGTGGCCTTCTGGCTCAAGCAATATGATCGTTGTATCCGCTGCTACGCCTGCCGCCAGGCCTGCCCGGGCTGCTATTGCAGCGTGTGCATGTTTGAACGGGACGACTCGCTGTGGGTGGGCATCGCGCACGAGATCAAGGAAAAAGAGGCCTTTCATCTGGGCCGGGCCTATCACCTGGCCGCCCGCTGCGTGGAATGCAACGAGTGCGAGCGGGTGTGTCCGATGGAGCTGCCCCTCAGCCTGCTCAACCGCAAGCTGGCTCAAGAGGTACGCGAGCTGTTCGACTTTCGCGCCGGGCTGGAAGCGGTCAAAAGCCCGCTGTTGACCGCGCTGGCCGAAGGAGAGGAGGCGCTAATCTGATGAAAATTTTGACCCAAGAAGCGCTGACCGCCTGGCTGGACCGGTTGGCCGCCGACGCCACACTGGTCGCCCCGCGCGACGTGGACGGCATCGTGTTGTACCGCCCGGTGCACGGCAGCGACGAGATCACCTTCGACTATACCCGCCCTAAAATGTCGCCCAAAGACGTCATCTTTCCGGCCACCGACCGCCTCCTGGCTATCGAAAAGCAAGGCCCAGAGGTCACGCTGACCGACCTGTCGCCCGATAAAGAACAGGTGGTGTTTGGGCTGCGCCCGTGCGACGCGCACGGCGTGGCCGTGTTTGACGCGATGTTTATCCAAAAAGAGCCGGTGGACTGGAACTATGCGCATCGGCGCGAAATCACCACGCTGATCGGCCTGGCCTGCCCGCAAATGTGGGCGGGCTGTTTTTGCACCAGCGTGGGCGGCGGGCCGGACGATCCCACCCACGTGGACATCCTACTCACGGCGGTGGACGGCGGCTACGCGGTGCAAGCCGTCACCGAAAATGGCGCGGCGCTCGTCTCTGGCCTGGATTTACGAGAAATCGAAGGCGAGCCACTCCGCCCCACCCTGCACGACGAGACAGTACCGGTGTTGCCGCAGGAGCGCTGGCCGGCCCATTTTGGCGACCGTTACTGGGAGCTGCTGGCCGAGCGGTGTATCAGTTGCCGCATGTGCGCCTACGTGTGCCCCACCTGCCGCTGCTTCGACGTGCGCGACGAGGTGGCCGAGCGGCGGGCCGGCTTTAGCCGGTACGAGCGGCTGCGCTGCTGGGACAGTTGCACCGGAGCCAACTACCGTCTGGCGGCCGGCGGGCACAATCCCCGCCCGGTCAAGGGTCAGCGCCTGCGCAATCGCTTCTATTGCAAGTTCCTGTACCTGCCGGTGGACTATGGCGCGACCGGCTGCGTAGGCTGCGGGCGCTGCATCGAGGTGTGCCCGGTGAACATTGACATCGTAGAGATGCTGAACGACGTGGCAGCCAGGGACAAGGCGGAGGTGACGGCATGACGAGCAATGGCAAGCACAGTCCGATGCGCCCCTTTTTAGGTCGGTTGGTTGGGGTGAAAACCATGGCCACCGACATCAAGCTGTTTCAGATCAAATTGTTGGAGGCAGAAGGCAAGGCGCACTTTAGCGATTACAGGCCCGGTCAGTTCGCCTTTGTCTCGGCGCTGGGCGTGGGCGAGGCTCCGTTTGGCATCACCTCCATCCCGTCGCGGGGTGAGGTGCTAGAGTTCGGGATCAACAAGCTGGGCGGTGTGACCAACGCGCTGCACGAGCTGGAAGTCGGCGACGTGGTGGGGGTGCGTGGGCCGCTGGGCAACTGGTTCCCGATGGACGAGATCAAGGGCAAAAACGTGATCGTCCTGGGCGGCGGCATCGGCGGCGCGCCGCTGCGCCCGGTCATCAACACGATTTTGGACCACCGTCAGGATTACGGCTATTTTCGCATTTTTTGGGCGGCGCGTGAGCCATCGCTGCTGGTCTTTACCGACGAATTCGACAAGTGGTGGGCCGCGCCCCAGACCGAGCTACATCTCACCGTGGACAAGCGTGACAAGTCCTGGCCTTACAACGAGGGGCTGATTACCCAGCTCTTGGAGCAGGTAGCCCCGTCGCCCGAAAACGCCGTGACCATCACCTGCGGCCCGCCGATTATGATCAAATTCGTGGCCCTCACGCTGGGCAAGCTGGGTTTCAAGCTGGACCAGATGTGGACCACGCTGGAGGCGCGTATGCACTGCGGCGTCGGCAAGTGCGGGCGCTGCAACCTGGGCGAAAAGCTCATCTGCGTGGACGGGCCGGTCTTTCGGCAGGACGAGGTGAGCGGGTTCCTGGAGAGTTTTGTGTAGGCAAGTAAGGAGTAGGACTGTGACAGAGGCAAAGGAGATCAGTTTTTACGACCAGGTGGCGGCGGCGCCGGGCGGCGAGCGGCTCAAATTGTGCTTGCAGTGCGGCACGTGCGGCGGCTCGTGCCCGTCAGGACCGGACATGGACCACACGCCGCGCGAGATTTTTGCGCTGATTATGGCCGACAAAAAAGCCGAGGTGCTCCAAAGCAACACGTTCTGGTACTGTGTGTCGTGTTACTATTGCACCGTGCGCTGCCCGCAGCAGATCCCCATCACCGACATTATGTACCGGCTCAAACACATCGCCATCGCCAACAAGCAATACGCGGCCGAGGCCAAGGACTGGTCCGAGACCTTTATCGGGCAGGTCGAGACCTACGGGCGGGCCTTTGAGCTGGGCGTGGCGACCCAATACTATCTAACCCATCGCCCGTTGGGGGCCATCCGCATGGGACCGATGGCGCTGGGCATGCTCACGCGCGGGCGCATGCCGCTGCGCCCCACGCGCATCAAGGGCGTGGCCTATTTGCGGGCCATTTTGCGCAAGGCCAAAGAGATCGCCGAGCAGCGAGACATTGAGACGGGGGTGACGCCGGCATGAAATACGCCTACTATCCGGGTTGTTCGCTGGAAAAGAACGCCGCTGTCTACGACCAGTCGTTCAGGGCCGTGGCCGGCATGCTGGCCCAAGAACTGGTCGAGTTGGACGACTGGAACTGCTGCGGCGCGACCGAGTATTTTTCGCTCAACGCACTGCCGGCCTATTCATTGGTAGCCCGTAACCTGGCCCTCACGCCCACCGATCTGACCGACCTGGTGGCCCCGTGCAGCGCGTGTTACCTGAACCTGTACAAAACCAATCATTACATGGGCAAGTATGCGCAACTGAACGCCGACGTCAACACGGCGCTGGCCGAGGCGCGTCTGTCGTATCAGCCGGGGCGGGTGCGGGTGCGCCACGCGCTGGATATGTTGGTCACCGACGTGGGATACGCCGACATCGCCAAACACGTCAAAAAGCCGCTCAAGGGCTTGAAACTGGCGCCTTATTACGGCTGCCTGATCGTGCGGCCCGACCACGGCTTTGACGACCCCGAATACCCCACGTCGCTGGATCGACTGTTGGAGGCGCTGGGGGCTGAGGTGGTAGACTTTCCACTCAAGGCGGCCTGCTGCGGCGGGCACATGCCTCAGATCAGCCCCGAAGCGGCCTACGGGCTGATTCACGAGCTGATCGCCACGGCGGTCCATCGCGGCGGCGACGCCATCGTGACGATATGCCCCATGTGCCAGCTCAACCTGGACGTGTATCAGAGCCAGGCCAACCGCCACCTGGGCACCAGCTACACGATTCCGGTGCTGTATTTTACGCAAATGATGGGGCTGGCCTTTGGGCTGTCGGGAGAAGAGATGGGTTTTGGGCAAGAGTTGGTGTCGGCGCAACGCATACTGGACCAGCTGGCGTCGCCGCCGCCGGAAGAGCCCAAGAAAAAGCCCAAACCCGACAAGAACGCGCTGCCGATGCCGAGGATGCCGTGAGGAAGGATGAACAATGAAAATAGGCGTGTATATCTGTCACTGCGGGAGCAACATCGCCGGCACGGTGAACTGTGAAGAGGTCGCTAAATGGGCCGATGGGCTGGAAAACGTGGCCGTCGCGCGCGACTATAAATTCATGTGCTCCAGCCTGGGCCAGGAGCTCATCCAGCAAGACATCCAAGAACTGGGCGTGGACCGGGTGGTGGTGGCCTCCTGCTCGCCGCACATGCACGAAAAGACCTTCCGCGGCGCGTGCGAGCGAGCCGGGGTCAACCCGTACATGTTTGAGATGGCGAACATCCGCGAGCACTGCTCGTGGGTGCACACGAATTACGAAGACGCGACCGAAAAGGCCAAGGCCCTGGTCGGCGCGGCGGTGGGCCGCGTGGCCTATCACCAACCGCTGGTCGAAAAGCGCGTGCCGGTCCACCCGGACACGCTGGTGGTGGGCGGCGGAGTGGCGGGCATCCAGGCCGCGCTAGAAATCGCCAACGCCGGCCATCACGTCTATCTGGTGGAGCGCGAGCCGAGCCTGGGCGGGCACATGGCCCAACTGGACAAGACCTTTCCCACGCTGGACTGCTCGGCCTGCATTCTCACGCCGCGCATGTTCGAGGCCGGCACCCACCCCAACATCACGCTGCTGTCGTACAGCGAGGTGGAGCAGGTCAGCGGCTACATCGGCAATTTCAAGGCCACGGTGCGCAAAAAAGCCCGTTATGTAAACGAGGAGTTGTGCACCGGCTGCGGCGTGTGCGAGGAAAAGTGCCCCAAGCGCATCGTGGACGAGGTGTTCGAAGCGGGGGTGGGCTATCGCAAGGCGGTCTACCGGCCCTTCCCGCAAGCCGTGCCCAAATACCCGGTGATTGACCGGGCCAACTGTACCTTTTTCGAGCGCGGCACGTGCAAGGCCTGTGAAAAGTTCTGTCCTACCGGAGCCATCCAGTTCAGCCAGGAAGACACGCTGCTGGACATCGAGGTGGGCAACATTGTGCTGGCCACCGGCTATGACCTGTTCGACGCCCGGCGCATTCCGCAATACGGCTTTGGGCGCTACCCTAACGTCTTTAGCAGTCTGGAATTCGAGCGCCTGACCAACGCCGCCGGGCCGACCGGGGGCAAGGTGGTGCTGCGCGACGGCGTGACCAAACCCGAAACCGTGGCCATCCTGCACTGCGTGGGCAGCCGCGACCAGAACACCAACGAGTACTGCTCGCGCGTGTGCTGCATGTACTCGCTCAAGTTCGCCCACATGGTCCACGAAAAGACCGGGGCCGAGGTGTACAATTTTTATATTGACATCCGCACGCCGGGCAAGGGCTATGAAGAGTTCTACCACAAGCTGCTGAACGAGGGCGTGCATTTCGTGCGCGGGCGCGTGGCCTCGATCACCGACGCCGCTCGCCACGGCGAGCCGGAAGGCAAGCTGATTGTGCAGGCCGAAGACACGCTCATCGGCGAGCAGCGCCGCATCCCGGTGGACATGGTCGTGCTCAGCGCCGGGCTGGAGCCGCGCCACGACTCGCGCGAGACGGCTCGCAAGTTCGGCCTGAGTTGTAGCAGCGAGGGCTGGTTCGTGGAAAAGCACCCCAAGTTGGACCCGGTGGCGACCATGACCGACGGCGTGTTCATCGCCGGCTGCGCCCAAGGCCCCAAGGACATTCCCGACACAGTAGCGCAGGGCGCGGCGGCGGCGGCGCGGGTGCTCTCGATCATCGGGCGGGGCGAGGTGGTGATTGAGGCGGCCACGGCGGTGGTCAACGAGATGACCTGCGTGGGCTGCCAGCAGTGCATCCCCACCTGCCCGTACACGGCCATCGAGTATCTGGCCGACAAGCAAAAAGCGCACATCATCGAGGCGCTGTGCAAGGGCTGCGGTACGTGCACGGCCACCTGCCCGTCCAAGTCCATCACGCTGCGCCATTTCACCGACCGCCAATTGTTGGCCGAGATGCTGGGGGCGGTGGAGGCCATGTTTGAGTTGGAGAGGGTGGGGTAGGGAGAAAGAAGTAGGGCGTAGGGGCGGTTGCCGGGCATGGGGCGGCGGGGTATAATAGAGCAAATCGGCTTTTGGAGTTGATGGGATGTCTGCGGTAGTTGTTGAATCTGAATTGTACAAACGGATAGAAGAGGCGGCGCGGGAGTACCAGACCGAGGTCAGTGAACTATTTGCGGAGGCTATTCGGCGTTACCTCTGGGAATTGGATCGTCAGAAAATCGCACGCGAGAGCCAGATTTATCGCCAGCGGCACGCCGAGCTGAAAGCGAAATACCTGAATCAGTACATTGCGATGCACAACGGTCAGCTAGTGGACAGCGACGCCGATTTTTCGACGTTGCGCCAGCGCATTCGGCAGCGTTTTGGACACACGCCCGTTATGATGACACGGGTGGAAGAAACCGTTGAACACCCCATGGTCCGCCACGGGTTTCGTCTGGAGACACATGAAGCATCCTTTTGACACTCGCTATCGACCGCCGTTCCCAGTGCTGCCCGTGATTCTTCGTAACAGCGAAGAAGACTTGAGCACCCTCACTGAGCACGCCTTGCTGGATACGGGGGCGGATGGCTCGCTCGTACCGATTGCCTATCTGCGACAAATTCTGGCGCCTGCCTACTCGGAGACTCGCCTGCGCAGTCATTGGGGCGAGTGGCGCCCTGTACAACTGTTTCTGGTGGATCTGGAACTGGGTGGTTACAAGCTGGCAGATGTTTCTGTAGTCGGGGATGAGCAAGGAGAGGAAATTGTCCTGGGGCGGAACGTCTTGAACAAACTGCGCCTGCTGCTGGACGGCCCGGCCCGACTGACCGAGATTTTATCCAGGAAGGAATGATATGAGCGACAACGGCTACGAACCCAAAATCATCGGTTATCTGTGCAACTGGTGCAGCTATGCCGGGGCCGACGGCGCAGGTATGGCGCGTATGAAGTATCCGACCAACATCAAGATCATCCGCGTGCCCTGTTCGGGGCGCGTGCCGCCGGAATTGATCCTGCGCACCTTCCAGGAGGGGGCCGACGGCGTCATGGTGCTGGGTTGACACGTGGGCGACTGCCACTATGGTAGTGGCAATCATCGCACGGCCAAGCGCATGCCGCTGTATCGCAATCTGCTCGAGTTCGCCGGCATCGAGCCGCAACGCTTTCACGTGCAGTGGGTGTCGGCCTCGGAAGGCGGGCTGTTCACCGAGGTGGTCAAAACGTTTACCGAGACGCTGCGCGGCCTGCCGCCGATGAAAGAGCGGCTCAAAGGATGAAATGTCTATACTGTAAAGGGACGCTGAGACGCAAGAAGGTGAGCTATACGGCGACCCGCAAACGCTATCACTTGATAATCGACGACGTCCCGGCCTGGGTATGCGAGCAGTGCGGCGAGCCGCTTTTTGACGAAGAAACGGTGAACGCCATCCAGGGGATGCTGCAAGAGGTAGACAGCCGGTTGCCCAAGCTGAGCGTAGCGGTCGCTGTCCCGTGAAGTCGCAGCGTGGGTCCGATGCGGGAACGGCTCAAAACCCTCGGTTGATTTTCTTATTCTCCTTCGCCTGGTCCGAATAAAGAATCAGCAAGGATAGGATCAACTTGTCGCATACATGCTCGCCATTCATTCTCGTCGGAGAAAGCCTGGCGGGTGACGATACAAGCGCGGTAGTCATCGGCCATTTTTTGGGCCGCGTTCAGGGCTTCTTCGACACTGGCTTTGCCTGTCAATGCCTGCTCATAAGCCTGCGTAAACCAAAAGAATGAAAAGTTCAACCACGCTTCAGTAGAGCTTTGAGAGGAGAATGGTGGCTCAGAGCTGGAGAGACTGGCCCGGAAGGCGGCAGCCCATTCGTCGCCCACTCGCTGGCGATAGGCATCGGACTCGGCGACGGAGCGCCGAGCCGGCAAGCCCTGAGCTAAAGCCTGCTGCCCGGTGAGGAAGGTCATCCACTTCCAACAAGCATCACGGGCCTGAGTGTGGGCGGAGATAAAGTAACCCGAGCCTTCCAGATAGCTTCCGGTGTTGCTGCCATCCGGCCCAGCGGGCAGGGGTGCTACGCCGACGTTATCCACCCCCTCCCGGTAATGGCCAAAGAGAGTTGTCATCTGTGCCCCAACGGTCCACATCGCTACCCGCCCGTCGTTGATCAAGGTTTCCTGCTCCATAAAAGCAGCGACGGTGCCTTCCTCGGTGTCAAAGACAGGCCGGACACTCCATTCTGTGGACAGTCCTACGTACCAGCGCATTGCTTCAATCGTGGTTGGATCGTTGAAAGAAACAGCCGGAGGATCCACGCGGTTGTTAACCAGCCGGGCACCCAGTCGCTCGACTATGAGCCGCAGCACAGCATCCTCGGGCACCACGGTGACAAAGCCATATTGCTTGTCTCTGCCCTCGCCCTGGGTTAGGGCCACGGCCAGTTCCAACAAGTCGTCGGTGGACCAGTCCAAGGTTGGATAGTCCACGCCGGCCGCGTCGAACAAGTCTTTGTTGTATTCGATGACATAGGGCCACACCTCAGCGGGCAATCCCCACAGATGTCCTTGCCAGGTGAATTGCTCCAGCACTGAGGGATAAAAGTCGTCAGTGGTAAAAGATGGATCGGCATCCAAGAACGGGTCGAGGTTGAGAATGGATGCGCGATTCTCCGGGCTGTAAAAATCACGCATCCACTGAAAACAGTCAGCAGCTTTGGCAACGTTTTTCATATCAAAGGCGCCATCCATAAAGTTGAATTCGCTGACCTCAACGACGATGTCGGGATGCGTTTCTTGAAACTGCCGCGCCAGGTCTCGATATGGTTGTAGACCGAGGACGTTCGGGATGGCAATAAAGGTAATAATGGTTGTCCCTTTGCTAGCCGACTCTTCTGGTGTGGCGACGATAAAAAGGGTAGGGACAGACGGAACCTCGATTTCATCAGTCAGCGTCGGTTCCTGGAGTTTGGCTTTAGCCTGCGCCTCGACCAGGGCGTCTTCCACTGACTTTTCAGCGGAGAGAATCATCTCCAACGCCTCGGAGAAAGCCTCATAATCTGTTGTCCAATGTGCCGCGTAACTGTGATCAACAGAGTAGCGCAAAGAACGAGCCAACTCTGCGTCCACTTGATTCCAGAAGCCGCTCGCCTCGGCCACCGAGCGACGGGCAGGGAGAAGTTGATTGAAAGGTTCCTGGTCTACAATAGCCTGTCGGCTCAAAAAGTCCATCCAACGCCAGGCAGCGTTAGGATGGGCAGTCCCGGCGCTCATAGACAGGCCCCATCCCGAGGCTAGCGGGGTACTGTGCGAGTCGGGGGCGTCCACCGGAAAGGGAGCAACGCCCACGTTGCCTCCCAACTGGTGTCGCTGCCAGGAAGTGGAAAAGTCGGGCCACATTGCCGCCTGTCCCTTTTCAATCAACTGCTGCCCCTCCGAAGCGACCGGCTCATCCGTCGCCTCAAAATAGGGCGTTACTTGCTCCTCTATATATAGATTGGCGTACCAGCGCACGGCCTCGATGACTTCGGACCGGTCAAAGTGGGGGGTGGGCGGTTCGGTGGCCGTGTCAATTAAAGCGCCTACCCGTCCCTCGATGAAGGGCAGGTGGTTAGACCGAGGCTGAACGAAACCCCAGCGCGTCACACGCTCTCCGTCACGTCGTGTCAGCGCTCTGGCTTTGCCGAGCAAGTCATCCCAGGTCCAACCCGGTTCCGGGTAAGACACACCGACCTCGTCAAAGGCGTCTTTGTCGTAAAAAATCAACTCAAAGCTGACTCTTGTAGGCAAGCTCCAGGCGCCGCCCTCCCACCGGTACGCTTCCAGGGTATTGGGGTAAAAATCCTCAGGTTGAAAAGTACGCTCGGCCTCGATAAAGGGTGCAAGATCGCGCACCAGACCCTGCTGCACCGCCTGTTGGTCGGCCGGCATGTTGATGACGTCAGCCGCGCGAGTCAGGCGCTGCCATGCGTCGTTGGGCCAATGACCATCGCCTGCCGGATCAAGCTCCCAGATCTCCTCAAATGACACCAATCGCACGTGAACGTCGGGGTGGGTGGCTTCAAATGGTTCAACCAGGTTCTCGTAAACGGCCCGTTCCCAGTCGTAGACGGCGAAAGAGAGAGTGGTTCGCTCTTCCCCCGCATCCGGCACTACCGGGACAGAGGTAGATGCCGGTGTCTTTTCACCACCCGGACCACACGCGATCAACAGTATGAGTATAGCAAGCGTTGTTAAAAGGGGTCTCTTTTTCATTCTTCCCACCTCATCCTCATTTATGAGTTTGTGAGCGATTAGTGATCACCATCAGCAACGATATCGTTCGGCCTGCATGTTGTAGAACTTGGAATAGTCCCCTCCACGTGAGACGAGTTCGTCGTGTGAATCACACTCTATGATACGACCATCTTTGAGCACGGCGATGACATCTGCCATGCGCACTGTGCTGAACCGATGTGAGATGAGCACGCTCGTGCGCCCAGTGACAACCTGGGCAAAACGGTCATAGATTTCGCATTCTGCCTGAGCGTCGAGGGCAGCCGTTGGCTCATCCAGAATGAGAAGATCAGCGCTGCGCATAAGCATCCGGGCAAGTGCAAGCTTCTGCCACTCCCCACGGGAAAGGTCCGCACCTGATCCCCCATCCTGGTTGACTGACAAAACTCATTCATAACGGGCATACTGTACAGAGAACTGAAGTGGCGGTCGGCTCTGATCCTGAGTGCGTGAAGCTATAGCTGGCTCAGGGTCAGGGTCGCTGGACAGGTGAAGCCAGGT
>DAOTXN010000084.1:0-111381 GCA_034435435.1 Anaerolineae bacterium
CCTGCATGTAAATCGCGTCCAGGTCGGGGCGCTCTTCGCGGTCCACTTTGACGTTGACGAACAGCGCGTTCATCAACCGCGCCGTCTCGTCGTCCTCGAACGATTCGTGGGCCATCACGTGGCACCAGTGGCAAGCCGAATAGCCAATACTCAAAAAGATCGGTTTATCTTCGGCCGTGGCTTTCTGCAGCGCCTCCTCGCCCCAGGGATACCAGTCTACCGGGTTGTCGGCGTGTTGGAGTAGATAAGGGCTGGTTTCGTGTACAAGTCGATTCGACATCTCTTTTCCTCACATCGGGACTGCCAGAATTGTAACCGGATCGCTGATGTGTGCCAAACGACGATGGTGATTTACACCAGGCGGCGAAATGAGGTCCTGCCAACGACGACTGGCCCGCAGCCGCCCACGGCCACCGCATGATGGCCGTCCAGCAGGTGCGGGCGGTATGAGACATGGTCCTTATTGTGTCCCCAAAAAGCAAGACAGGGAAAAGCAAGCCTCTCCCTGCCTTGAACGTGTGTTGTCCTTACATCCCGAACATCGCCAATTGGTTGTCCGACACCTCAACCGTCTTGCACCGGCGTCCATTGCCATTGCCACGACCCGGTCGCACCCCCAGTTGGCGGGCCAGCTCGAACATCGTGAGGATGGGCGGGCTGACCTTGACCATACTGCCGATGGCGGCGTCGCTGGTCGAGCTGTCGTCGGCAAACAGCGTTTGCAGGTCCGGCAGCGCCGCGCCGGCCAGCACCTCGCGGGCCAGTTCGGTCAAAAAGTCGCCGCTGTCTTCCGGCACGATAGCGCCGCCGACCTCATCCCCGAACAACAGCTGGGCGGCTTTCATCTTGCGGCCCATCAAGGCCAGGGCTTTGACCTCCATCGAACCGGCGTACACTGCATAGACCACCTTCACCGGTTTGGTCTGGCCCAACCGCCACACTCGGCGGCAGCTTTGGTGAAGTAGGAATGCTTCTTCGATGCCCGGCGTTTTTTTTCAACCGCATGACGCCCGCTGCCAGGCAGACGCACACGGTCCACCGGCCGGTCAGCCATTTCATGGTCCAGTTCCTCTCGCCCACGGCGAATGGTATCCACGTGCATGCCTGTGATCTGGGCCATCCGCGTGGCGCCACCACGCCCCAGCTTCTTGGCTTCCAAGGCGACATACCAACGTCGCTGTTGTTCATCCAGACGGCTGAGGAACAAATTCATCTGATGATGAAGTTCTTTGTTCGGATGTTCTCCAGCTTGTTGGCAATCTGGACACTGGCATTGGCGCCTCGTTTCTGACGGCATATCTCTTACCCTCCTGCACTGACTCGCAGGGGTATTATACAGGAAAATACGAAGTTATTAATGGACGACTCCTTATTATGACTTGTACGCCGATCAACGGGGGTTTGTGATGGGGCTATTGGAATATGCGCCGGGGACCGCCGACCATTGGCGGACCTTGCCGGCCGATCAGCTCATTGAAGGCGTTGCTCGAGACGTGGGAGGTAAGCGCGCGGATCAGGTGGCCGCGATCTTGCGGCGCTCGGTCGAGCCGCAGGTCAAGCTGGAGCTGATTCGACAGTTGTTGGCTTGAGCTCGCGCAGAGCATTAGCCACGTGATCGAGCGCGGCGTAACACTCGGCCTTTTCCTGGCCATCCAACGTCTTTAAGAGGGCGCCCAATTGATCGCCTGCTTTTTGGGCATCTGCAAAGGTTTTGAATTCTATCCGGCGCAGCCGGCGGATGATTTGTAGCGGCGTTTCGTTCATATCGAAAGTATATCACAGGTGATATAGAAATGCCAGAGTTGGACATCGAGGGATTGGAGTGCCTGATCCGCGACCTGGAGCAATTGCCCCAAACAGTGCTCGCCGAATTCGAGCCGGCAATGACCGAGGCTGTGCTAAGGAGTCGTCCATTAATGACTCTCCCGAAAAAAGGTCAGCATGAGCAAGCCCAGGCGGGCCGCAGGAGGTGCATCGGACGCAAAATCGCGCGCAAGCGAGTCCAAAGAGAAGCCCAAAAAGAAAGCCCCGGCCGTTCCCAGGCGCTGCATCCTGCTTCCTGACTTGCTTTTCCTGCCCTATCAGCTTGATCTTGGCTTCTCTGGTATCTGTAAATGCGCCGCACATTGTTCATGGCGGCTGATCCGATCATCAGCATACTCAGGCGGGGTTTGCCGCGTACCGGCACTTTACCATTACCAAACGGATGCTTGACGGCTCTGACCGTGGCCTCGACCGCCGGGCGCAGACGGCGCTCGCTGGCCCGCTCGTCGGCGCAACGCTGCCGGCGCAAAGCGAGGTTCACTTCCTGCTGCGAAAAGCGCAGCACGTTCTCGGCTCGCCGGGTGAGCGGCTGGCTGGGACACGGCTCGCGCAGCGGACAATCTGCACAGACGGATGCATCAAAGCCCGCCAGGTAGCGCCCTTCCTTGCGTCCGCACACGACCGCGGTCTGCTGGCCTTGAGGACAGGTGACGGTCTCGGGTTGTCCGCTTTCGGCGTTGGTCTGCCAGGTCAAGTCCTCCAGGCCGAGCTCTTGCTCTGCCGGTTGACGGCCGCGGATGGCGGTCTGCACCTGCTGCACATGCTGGGCCTGCATCGGTTCGTCGACTTGCGGGCTGTTGTATCCGCCGTCTGTGTGCATCTCGTCCACGTCGGTGCGCTCGACCAGCTCGGGCAAAACCGATTTCTTCATCGTCACCAACCGTTGGGACCTCACCACCTACCAGGTCATTCTGCTCTACGTTTATCGCTGGCAGATTGAGTTGGTTTTTCGTTTCCTCAAGCATGCCTTGAATGGACTGCACCTGATTACGACCGTTTACGCTTCATATCCGGCGGGCTTTGAATTCGTGCGCCTGACATTACCTTTGTCTATCGTTCTGTCTGTGCAATGAAATCATCGGATGATATTGGTCGGGACAGCGTCTATAAAAAACTGGCTGGCAGGTTGGCTCGTGGGTCAGTTGTGATATAATGCAAACCGATTTTTGCCCGGAGGGTAACTCCCTATGACCAAGCGCATGGTTGGCATTGCATTATTGCTCTTGGGGTTGGCCATAGCCGGCGGTACGGTCGCCGTGGATTGGGTTGGTGCGGGCAGGTGGGGTGGCCTCGGGCCGGCCCAACAACTCGCGCTGATTGTAGGTGGGATCGTGGCGCTGACCGGTCTGAGCCTGATTCCGCTGGGCGACCGGCCGGCGTGAGACAGACGACAAAGGATCTATGACGCATCACGTTTCACGTTTCACGTTTCACATTTTACTCGCTCTGGCCTTGGCCGCCCTGCTTTTTTTATTTCTGGTGTACGTCCTCTACGCCGTGGCGTTGTTCCGCTTTCCCTTCGATTACGATCAGGGCGAGGGTTTTGAGCTATGGGACGCGGTGCTGTTGAGCCGGGGCCGCAATATCTATTTGGATAACGCGACGTACCCATTCTACTCGTCCAACTATGGCCCGCTCTTCCCTCTGCTGCTGGCGCCCCCGATCAAGCTATTTGGTCCCAAGTTGTGGGTAGGACGAGTTTTTTCCTTTAGCGCGACACTGGTCATCGGTGGGACCATTTTTTGGATAGTGCGCCGCGAAACGCGGGACCGAAGCGTAGCAGCCCTGTCTGCGTTGACCTTTTTCGCAGCCAATATCGTTTACCAGATCGGCCCGCTTTTCCGTCTGCACATGACGATGGTGATGTTTGGCGCGTTGGGCGTTGCCTTCATAGGGCAGCTAGAGGACAAGACCCGTGGGCGGCGTAATCTGTGGCTGGGGCTGTTGTTTCTGCTAGCCGCCGGGTATACCAAGCAGCTGGCTTTTGACGCGGTGATCGCGGCTTTTGCATTTTTCTTTTTGCGCCGCCCCAGACAAGCCGTCCTTTACGGCGCTGGTTTCGCAGCCGTGGTCGGCGTCATTTTCCTGTTGCTCAACCTCGTCACCGATGGGCACTGGTATTTCAACGCCATCACTGCCAACGCCAATCCGTTTATCCCCGGCCAGACCCAGGCCCTGTATCAACAGTGGTTCCATTTGTACCAAGTCATTATCCTGCTCGCCGCAGGCTATGCGCTGTGGACGCTGTATCTGGACCGCATCAGCATCTATGCGCTGTACTTTGTAACCGCCACGGCCACAGGGGCGCTTAGCGGTAAGTGGGGCGCGGGACCGGCTTACTTTACGACCTCTATCGTGGCTGCGTGTATCTGCGCTGGGATTGGGCTGGGGCTACTGCGGCGATGGATGGCGCGCCGCGTTGCGCAAGACGATACCGGGCGCTGGCGTTGGGGCAGCTTGGCACTGGGGCTGGTCGTCCCATTGCTCTTTCTCTACCAGGCAAAGCTAAACTTGCACCTACCATTGGACCACCCGCTAACCCGCCCGGTGGCTCATTGGCTCAACATTCACGCCAACACCTCTTTTCCATACTCTGTGCAACCAGATGACACTCTGGAGAGCCTTGCCCAAGCGCACAACGTTTCTTTGGAAGATTTGTTGAGCTATAATGGCTTCGGGGTGAACGAAACGATTCAACCTGGACAAAAACTACACATTCCCTTTCCTTATTACGACTCGATGGGCTACACGCAAATCGGCCACCTACCCACCCACGCCGACGCCGAGGCCGGGTGGAGGATCGTGGACTGGGTACGCGCCAGCGCCGCCGACGGCCCGGCCTGGAGTGAGGAGGCGATGTTTACCATTTGGGCTGGTCAGGCAGAGGTGATCACCAATCCTACCCAGCTTTACAATCTTTGGAATATGAGTAAACTGGATGTAACCGAAATGATAGAGCGAATTTACGCGCGCGAGTTTGGGTTGGTGATATTTCGCGCTCAATTCTATCCCCCACCGGTTTTGGCAGCCATCGGCCAGAATTATGACGTGGTCGAACATATCTGGATGAACGGCTTTCCCTATGCCATTCAGCGACCCAAACAGTAGATTGGGATTTGGAATATTGGAGAGAACGAGATGAACGAGTCAGGAGATTCCGACACTCTGGATTCGATCCTCAAGCGGACGCAAGAGCGCACCGCCGACCGATTGGATCAACGTATGCAAGAAGCCAGTAAGATAAAAGCCCAAGAAGAGTGGGCCAGCCAGCAGCGCCTGGAAAAGATGTGGTTACTGGAAAAAGAACGTCAGCACAAGATCGCTGCAATGCAAGCCGAAAAACAACGCCAAGAACAGATGCTAGTGCGTTACGTGTTCATTGGCGCGGCTGTCATTGTCGTGGTGGTCATTGTATTGACCATCGTCCTTGTTCAGCTATGACCGAATTGCCTATCGCTGCCCCTGCTCCCCTGGGCCGGCCCTCTGAGCCTGGCCAACGCACTGGTTATCGCGTCCAGTTACCGGTATTTGAAGGCCCATTAGATCTATTGCTTCACCTCATCGAGCGCGATGAGCTAGAGATCACACGCATCTCGCTGGCCCGTGTGACCGACCAATATATGCAGTATCTGGCCACACTGGAAGAGCTTGAAGTTGACGACCTGTCGGACTTTATCCTGGTGGCTGCCCGGTTGCTGCTCATCAAATCCCAAGCCTTGTTGCCGCGTCCCCCCGCGCCGCAGATGCCCTCAGACGAAGACACCGCAGATGAATTGGTCCGCCAGTTGCTCATCTATAAACAGTTCAAAAAAGCCGCCGAATTTTTGCAGTCTCGACAAGAGCAAGGAAAACGGTGCTATGTACGCCTGGCTCCCGCTCCCCGGCTCGAAACAGGCATTGAACACTTGGAACCGGTCTCTTTGGAGGCGCTGCTGGCTGCCGCCTGGCGCGCGATGTTGGCCCCAGATGCCGCTCCACCAGTTAATAACGCTATTGCACCTTTTGCCATCACCATACACGACCAGATTCAGCTCATCACCCAAGCTTTGATCCAAAAACTCCACATCAGCTTTACTCACCTTTTGACTCACGCCTACACACGCCAGGAAGTCGCTATCACCTTCCTGGCCGTGTTGGAACTGATCAAACAACAGTGTGTGCAGGCTCGCCAAGACCGCATGTTTGGGGAAATCTTAATTCTGCCTCTTCCCGCTTCATAGACACAACCGGTTTCCCGGCCACTCTCACCATTAACACAGTTGAAACGAAATCGTAACATAGCTTGATGTGCCAACAGGCTATAATAGCAATGTTTCTGTTGCTGCAACTGCTCAACAGGCGGTGAGATGGCGCCCCGATCCATTTTCGACGCGAGCTATGATGAAATCCTGGAAAGACAGTTGGAAAAGCTGTTCTCCGACGCGGATCGCTCCATCGCCTATCGCTTTTTTGGAATTTTCGTTCCATACACCCGTTTCTTACAACCTGCGCGGCCAATCCTCTCGAAACCAACCCGCTGGTTAAAATGGCCCGCAGTAACTTTCGGCCTGCTAGCGCTTCTGTTGGTCACTACACGCATCCTTGCAGCCGGAACAAGCGTCGCTCACTCCCGAATAGAGCAAACAGAGAGTGAGACCACTACAGAAAGCAAGCCCGTGGTGCAGAATGTCGTCCTTTCTACAGCGTCGCCAACACCGCTCGACGCCAGCATCCCGACCTCACCACTGCCTTCTTCGTTCCCCGGCCCTACGCTCTACCCGGCGACACTTGTGACTGCGCCGGCTCAAACGCGCACACCACCGCTAACCTCAACCCCCTCGGCGCGACCCAATTACGGCCCTACCGCCAGTCTTACTCCCACGATCGTCGCCCCACCGCGACCAGTCATTTCAGCCACCACGACTCCGGCCCCGGCCTACGCGCTCGGTATGGGACAGATTCCGACTCCCGCGCCGCTCATCCCTATGCCCGACCATGCCATCAATATCGTCCTGCTAGGCAGCGACCAGCGCCCGCACGAAACTCAGTGGCGCACCGACGTGATCATCATCGTCAGCGTCAATCCAGAGACGCCCAGCGTCTCTATGCTCACTATCCCCCGCGACACGTGGCTCTACATTCCCAACTGGGCTTACCAGCGCATCAACCTAGCCGATACGCACGGCGACCAAGTCGGCTATCCCGGCGGTGGACCGGGATTGGTCAAAGCTGTCATCGAGTACAACTTTGGCATCCACATCGATTACTATGCCCGTGTAAACTTTGAGGGCTTGATGCACATCGTAGATGCACTGGAGGGCATCGATGTATTGCTGGACTGCCCAGTGGAAGACGGCTTTCCCGACGACCCCATCACTGAAGACCCATCGGTAGTGACGCAAATCTCTTATCCTGAACCGGGCCTGTATCATGTGGATGGCAAGCACGCTTTGTGGCTGGCTCGCTCTCGTTACACCACCAGTGAATTCGCCCGCAGCCGCCGCCAGCACCGGGTTCTGCAAGCCATCTGGGCTAAAGCCAACGAACTGGGTTTCATCACCCGTCTGCCGGAAGTGTGGGAAGAACTTGTCACGGCCGTCGAGACCGACCTGAGCCTGGACGATGTAGTGTGGCTGGCCTCCATCGGCTTACAGTTGGAGCCATCGCAGATTTACAGCGGTTTTATTGACGGGCGCTATTTATCCGCGTGGACCTCGCCGGGCGGCGCCAACGTGCTGTTGCCTCACACAGAGAAAATCCTAAAGGCATTAGGGCCGCTCTTCAACCCCTATCCTTTGAAAGCGCCGCAGGGTTTCAATCAGGTAGAAGTATGGAACGGCTCTGGACACTCAGGCTGGGGTTTGCTGGCCGCCGACAAGCTGCTGCGTAACGGCTTTGAGATCACTATCATCGAGTCAATAGACGAGCTGTACGAGCATTCCGTGATCCTCGACTTTACCACCAGCGCCAAAGGCAGCCCTTTGCCCTTGCTGCAATATCTATTCAGCGCCAATGTCGCCCACGTCGCCGCCGAAGAACAGGCCCATGCGCCGTTCCGTCTCATCGTCGGCGCCGATTACCAACCTTGCGAGTGGCCCGCGCCGGCGCAATGGCAACCCACACCCACACCCGCCACATCCCCAGAAAACTAACCGACTCGCAAAAAAACGGCCCGGCTTGGCGAGCCGGGCCTTGTGTGATTTTTGCGTCCTGCGCTATTTGGTCTTGATCTTGATAGACTTGGGTTTGACGGCTTCGACCTTGGGCAGCGTGAGGGTCAACACACCGTGCTCAATATGAGCCGTCGATTTGTCGGCGTTGACCAGAGTAGGCAGGCTGACGGAACGCTGAAAAGCCCCATAGCGACGCTCGCGCACATGATAATTGCCTTGCTTTTCCTCTTTTTCCTCGCTCGTCTCACCCTTGATAGTCAACACGTCGCCGGTGATCGAGATGTCAATGTCTTCGGGTTTGACGCCGGGGATCGAGGCTCGCACCGTCACATTGTCACTGTCCTCAAAGACATCCAGCGCCAGTGTAGCCGCGCCCTCGGCGGGCGCCAGCCAACTACGCGGCCGCACAAAGCTGTCCTCGAACAAGCGGTCCATCGCCTCACGCAGCGTGACCATATCGCGCAAAGGATCCCAACGTACCAGATTTGCCATTTCGTCACCTCCTGAAAGTTGTCATTCGGGATTCAGTTCCAAACTGCCTTTATTGTAGTAATCCTGTATTAGAAAAACGCAAGAGAAACGTTAAAAGAATATTAGATTGCCGGCAGTCTCGCATCTTATTCGATGCTGATCCAATCCACCATCACTCCCAGGTCGCGCGTGTCGGTCCCCAAACCTAAAGCGGCGGGGTTCCAAACCTCTGTCTCGATGACCAAACCATGCGCCAGCGCCGAAACCGGCGCAACTATCTCATACTCGGCAAAAGCGGTCCCCACTTGCCAGCGGACAACAGTGTCCTTTCCAGACAACAAGCGTACTTCGACCGGTGTTCGTCCTGCAGGTGACGGCGCAGCCATCCGCATACGCAACTGCACATCGCCGGTCGTGGTTGCGAGGGCCAGCAGTTGAATACGCGCCGCCCCTCCGGTCCAGCGCACCGTCGCGCCGTCTGGCAATCGTTCCTTACCGTGCCATCCGTCGCCCAAATAGAGCCAATCCGCCATCCCGACATCTATGCGCAGTGGGAAAGCGAGCGCGCCAGGGCGAATCTCGTACACTTCAAGCGTCGTTGTGGCGTGCCAAATCTCCTGGGGAAAGTGAAAATATGTGTTTTCCAGGACCTTGCTGTCCAACCACAGCCCTGTGGACGGGGCCAGCGTCCAGCGCACAAAAGGTTCTCGCACACTGTTCGGCCCCACGGCCAACAAGATCGGGCGGTTTTGGGCTTGCCAATGGCTTATGAGGCTGCCTAAAACCTCCGGTGTCACATACTCTTCCTGAAGATCGAACACTGTCCGATTGAATAAATAGCGTAACGGTGTGCCGATGGTTGCGCCGATACTGACGGGCAGGTCGTCGTTGAACAACACGACGGCATCCGAAGGAATTGATTCGACCCAAGGCGTCAATTGGTCCACCAAACCATGATAATCGGTCTGGCGCCAAATTACCCGGCCCGCGTACAACAAAAGCCCCACCTGTACCGCCGCCGCCGCCAGCGCCAGTCTACGCCAATGATTTCGCCGCCGCCACCCGCGCCCGACGGCGTAAGCCGCGGCAATTGTAAAAGCTGGAATGACGGCCGGCACGTAGCGGCGCATCACATAGATGTGGTGCGGGTTGTTGCGGCTATTTTGGATATAGAGAAACGAAAAAAACAGACCCACGCCCAAAAACAGCGCAGTCTGCCGGGACAACTCGCGGCGCAACATCCACCACACCCCCAGCACGGCCAGAGCGATACCCAGAGGCGACAAGTACCATCCCAACCGCACCAGATTGTAAGGCTCGACCGTGGGAATCATGCCCCCCGAATACCAATTCTCCCACCCTGCCGACAAATCGGCCTGTTGCGGGCGGATAAAATAGGCATAGAGAGCTGCTACCACTGTCAAAACGGCCAGAATCGTGACTCCGTGTTGCACCCAGCGAGCCAGCCACGCCAGGCGCTCTGTGCATCCGCCCGCCCAGCGGTCCAAGACGAGGAACCCGACCAACACTGCCGCCGCCGCGCCGGCCAGAAACGGCAACGGGAGACGGGCGATTTGCCAGTCGTAACTGTTGTGTAAATAAGGCCAGCTCTGGAAAAAGCCGTGGAGCACCGAATGGGCGCTCAAAGCCAGAAAAGGGAATAAAAAAGTTAGGTACCGTTTCTGCATCTGCCGCGTCAGGCGCAAATAGGCCGCCAACAAGACCGGAATCGCCAGCAAAAAGTAGGTGTCCAACCGGACCAACATCACCTGGCCCAGGCACAAGCCGGCCAACGCTCCCATCTCGGGCGACTCGTCAGCCATGTAACGAGAGAATGCATAAATTCCTCCATAGAGCAAGAGTTGTGTGAGCGCTTCCGAGGTAGGGTAACGCGCAAACCAGATTTGAGTGGCGTTGAGCGCCAGCAGAATCGCCGCCAATAGGCCCACTCGGCGACCAAACAACGTTTTAGCCGTCAATCCCACGGCTAACACACCCAGCGCACCCCATAACGGCGTGGCGTACAGGCTGGCCCGTAGCCCGCCCAAGCTGTAGAACACGGCCATCCACAGGGGATGCAATGGGTAGAACTGGGGAATGATGACACCGGCCTGCTGGTCGGAAAGATAAAAACCGGGAAACTGGATGTAGCGCGTGATAAAGGCTGGCGGCTGCTGGCGGAACAGGGCCGGATAGACCGCCGGGTCCAACGCTGCAATGTCCGGATCACGAAAGACCAATCCGCCGGTGCGGGTGATGTGCGCTCCCAGGTTCACGTACACACCGGCGTCGGACCCGCCGAGGATGTACTCGTGGGGGCGAAAGTAGAGTACAGACACGATCACTACCAGAACCGCCAGCGCCCACGTCGAACGGTCGTGAATGTCCCACAGATCGCGGAGCGCACCCCACCGGCCTCTTAACAGCCAAAGTACACACAGACAATAAGCGCCGACCAGCGCCAGCAAGCGCAACAAGCTGAACGCGCTAAACTCAACCAGCACCAATCCAACCCAGCCCGTCAGGCACAGGCTGAAGAGCAGGCTCACGAACAGGGTTTCTAGCCCATCTCGCCGTGTCGCCAGCGAGCGACGCGAGAGAAAGCACACTTGGGTCAAAAGACCCGGCAGGAACAACAGCCAGAAAAGAACCACAAAGAAACAAAGATACACTGCCACAGGCTATCTTTCGCAACTGGCTACAGCAAATCTCTGGAGCGTCAGATCCAACAGACGACGAAAATCAGCTATGATCGCTTCCCGTTCAAAAGATCGCGCACGCCGATGCTGGCGTGCGACGATACGTGAGCGAAACGCCACATCGGTATGCAGCAAATGCACCGTCTCGGCAATAACAGAATAGTCCTTGCGCGTGGTCAAGATGCCGGCGTCTCCCAGGGTCTCAGGAACGGCCGTACTGGCATAGGCGACGATGGGCACGCCAAAACGCATCGCCTCCACCAGCGGGATGCCAAATCCCTCGTGTTCGCTCATGCTCACAAACACATGCGCCAGACGATAATACGCAGCCAGCTCACTGATGGAGACATGACCGCAAAAATGAACTGCATCAGCCAAGCCCAATCGTTGGGCCAGGCGACGCAGCCAGTCGGCATAACGCCGGGCGCTGCTCCACGAACCAACCAACAACAGTCGCGCGTGGGGGTTGATTTGCCGATAAAAGTAGAGCAGTTTGATCAGATCTTCTTGGCGTTTATTGGGAACGATGCGCCCAACGAACAGCAAATTAGTCGCCTCGTCGTCGCCTAGACGAGCCAAAACACCTGTGTCCGGCGACGTGAGAAAGAGTTCATCGGACACGATGACAGGCAAGACCTGTGGATCTTGAAAGCCCAACTCGGCCAGCTCGGCCCGACTGTATGCTGAACGGCCAATCGCCAACACGGTTTGCTCTCGGAAGCCTTCCAATGCCTCGCGTCCACGCCGCGCCCGTTCCTTTTCTCCGCTGCCAATGCCGGTCAAAAAAGCCGGCGGTGTGACATTGTGATAAAGCAGAACCAGCGGAATTTGGAGATTGTAGAGATAGTCGGTAAGCGTCGATCCGGTGGAATAATGCAAGATGATCAAATCTTGAGACGATGGGCGGTAGCGGCCAAAGTGTCGAGCGCGACCACGCATACTCGGCGCGATCTGTTCGGCATAGATTTCCGAGCGGTATCCCCATCGGCGCAGCGCAGCCTGGAGTTCGATCACTTCGTTGCCGATAGAATTTTCGGTGGCCGCCGCCACCTGCATCTGGTGAATGTTGCGAATCTCAGCCACCGACGGCCTCTAATACGCGGCGCATCACTTGTTCCCAGGTAAAATTTCGCTCCACGTAGCGTCGCCCGAGTTGCCCAAGCCGCTGGCGCAAAACCGCGTCATTTAACAACAGGTCCAGAGTCGCTTCGAATTCCTGATAATTTCCGAAATAAAGCCCCCCTTGCCCTTGCTCGCAGTGCTCGCGGGTGACGTCGCAGTGGGCGTTAACCAGCGCCGGTGTGCTCTGCACCCACGCCTCCATCAGTACGATAGAAAAGCTTTCTTGCACCGAAGGCTGGCAAAAGACGGCCGCCGCGGCGTAGGCATTCCGTTTGTCTTGCTCGGACACAAAACCCAGATCGTGTACAAAAGGCCGGCAGTCGGGTGGAATCGCTAGCTGGCCCCCACCTATCAATACTAGCTCAAGATCGGTATGGCGTCGCTGGCGATAGCGGCGGAAATAGGTGAGCAACAATGAGACATTTTTTCCGCGTGACTTGCGCCCGGCGTACAGGAGAAAAGGGGCAAAAATACCAAAACGCGCTCGAAACGCTTGCGCATTACCCGGCGCGCCCAACGTAATACCGTCGCCGACAATGGACAGTCGCTCCTGGGGCACTCCATGCAGGCGTTGAACCAGCCGCGCCTCGGCAGATGAATTGCACAACATGCCTCGCACCCGGCGGAACAGATGCCCCAGCGCCGCCATGCGGGCAAAGCCCTCGTCGTGCAGGCACGGCAGCAAAAAAGAACGCTCCGGCGCAACGTATGCCCCCCAATAGGTCGTGCCGTAGAGATAAGGGGTAAAAACGCAGCGGTATTCCGGGCGGGCGCGAATATGCGCTTCCAGCGCCCGGCTGCGAATAGATTGGGCGAAAAACAACGCCTCTTGGCGAGGCGTCACCCGCCGGCCCCGGGCGAGTTGGCGGTGAATGGTAGCATAATCATCACGTCGAACCGGCGTCACCGGAAAGCGGGTCACGGCCACATCATTGATCAGACGAGTCCCCGGCTGGCAGTGATCCAAGTTCCAATCGGATCCCGGCCCATGCGCGCAGGTGGTCCACACCTCGACCGGCACACCCGCTGCCCGCAGGTGTTCGGCGGTGTGGCGGGCGTCAGTCTCGGCGCCGCCGGAAATGTCAGAGCCGTACCAGGGCAACACAAAGGCAATGGGAAAATTGGGCGAGTTCAGTCCCCCTCCCTCCCCTGAGCCTCCAGACGCTCGAGCCGCGCCTCCAACTCGGCCACCCGGCGCTCCAACGCTTTGACCTGCGGATCCGGCGTTTCCAGGCTCTCTACCAGTTGGTTCAACACGCGCACCAGCGCGTCGTTCATCGTCACCTGGCGCTCGCCTAGCATATTGACGTAATAGACCACCACGCGATGCAACTCGCGCTTGAAACGGTTGACGAACGGCCCTATTAGGGGCATTTGTCTCTCGATGAGCGATAACTCAACCCAGATCTGATCGTAATTTAGATTGGCTTGCTCTAACTGATCGTACAGGTCTTGAGAGAAGCGAGTAACCTCACCACGTTGGGCGCGGGCCACGGCAAAGGTGGGAAATTCGATCTCTGACTCCAGGGCGTGCTCGATCAACCCTGCGCGGATGCGGGTCATAATGGTCTGCACGTCAATTTCCGGGTCGCCGATCTGGATGATCGACGCGATCTCTTCAAGTTCCATTTTCGACTCCACAGGATCGGATCAGGAGCAAAATGTCCTGAAACGAGAGGCCGCCGCGCCGGCCGGACCACGCGCCGTAATACGGCGGTGTGGCTAATTTCAGACCGCTACCCACCGCCATTTCGAGCACCCAGCTCTCCCGATAAGCGACAGCTTTTTCGGGCAGCATGGGGTCGGCATAGCGACAGTCCTCATCACCGTGATTAAAGATCAAATCGGCATGCCCGTGTCCACTTTCAGCGTTCAACAAGAAAAAGGTCGCCAGGCAACACCCGTCAGGTTTGAGCAAACGGGCGATCTCGTGCAAATAGTTTTCGACGCCGCCCGGCCGCATGTGGGTAAAGACCGACTTGACCAGGATCACATCGAAATCGGCGTCGGGATGGGGAAAACGATAACTGGCCGCCGACTGTCCACCCCGCGCCGCATAACGCGGATTTTCCAGATCAGCCTGGTAAAAAGCGAAATTGGGATACCGGGGCGTGATGTGGGCCTGACACCAATTGATGGCCCTTGGATCAATATCCATTCCCACAAAAGAGCCTCCGCCGCCGATATAGTCGCGCAATTGGAGAGCCATCATGCCGCAGCCACATCCGATGTCTAGAATCTTGTGCTGCGGCCTGAGCCTGACCAACAGTTTCAGATAAGCCAAAAACTCTGCGCCCGTGACTTCAAAATCCGCTGGTGAACCAACCGTGAAACGTAGCATCCAGGGCGGCAAATATCGCTTACCATGAAGGCGTTGGTACGCAGCATCGACCCAACCAGCGACAAAGTGTCTCAACGACATTCGAGTGACTCGTCCATTTGAGGTTCTGGCTCTCATTCTAGCATGGCGCGGGACTCTGAGCAAGATACGACTCAGCAGCTCCCGGCATGATAAGCAATGGAATCACACAACACCGCGCGCACACGCTCGGTCACTACATCCCAGGTATAGTTTTCCAACACCCTTTCCTGTCCGGCCCGCCCGAGCCGCGCTCGGCACTCTTGATCGGCGAGCAGTTCCAGAATGGCGCGCGCCAGATCATGGGGATCGTCAACGTTCACCAGTACACCGTCATTTCCATCGTCAATCACAGAGGAGATGGCTCCCACGCGCGCGCCGATGACCGGTTTGCCACAGGCCCAGGCCTCGGCAAAGGCGATGCCAAAGGATTCGTGCACCGAAGGCAATGCAAATACGTCACAAGCCGCCAGCAGGGCGGGTTTCTCCGTTTCTTCAAAGTCACTGATCACCGTGATTCGAACTTGCCACTCAGCCGGAAACGTATCAATGAGCGATTTGATGTGGGGTGAGAAAGGCCCTGCGGCGCCAGCGATGAACAAATGAACCTCGGGACGCGCCGCCCACACGTGCGGCATGGCTTTCAGAAGGACATCAAAACGCTTGCGAGCAGTTTGTTTGCCCATCGTCCCTACCAAAGGCGCGTCGCCCCAGCCATAGCGCTGGCGCACCTCGGCCCCGTCGGCGCTGGCAAAGGCATCCGCGTCTACCCCTGCGCCGATGACGGCGATTTTGTCCGCTTGAATCCCGCGTCCCACCAGATAATCGCGCTCAAAGGTCGTGTGGGCAATATAGGCGTCGGCCTGCTGGATGGCCCGGTAGATCATTTTGCGATCATAGCCCCACGCGTCGGCGACGTGGAGAGCGCCCAAGAAAACGATTGGGATACCGGCGCGTTGTGCGCCTGCCAGCGCATAATGCATATGCAGCAGCGGGAAAGCGGTGGCGAAAACCACGTCAGCCCCGCTTTTGGCAACGGCCTGAGTCATGCCCAAGACGATGGGGCCGTTCTGAATCGCGCGCAGCCAATCGTTGTAGGGCAGGTGTAGTCGGTAGGCCGCGCCGGCCAGGGCCATGCGCAACCAGCTCAGGCGGTTGAATACCGGAAAGCGGCGCACCGCGACGCCGTTGATTTGCTCGACGCCGACAGGCAACGCTCGTCCGCCGCGCCAAAAATATTCCATGTCATACGCAACCGTAGTGAATACCGTCACTTGGTCCCCATAGCGCGAGACCAGACGCTCGGCCAGGCTCTGGGCCAGCCACTGCGAGCCGCCGATGGAAGGATAATAGCCGTGAACGACCTGCAATATCTTCATTTTCAGGGCGTCCCTGCGTAGGGGCAAGCCCTGCCCCTACCGCACCTGTTCGTAAACCCGTCGAAAGGACGCGACCATCGCCTCCTGGGTAAAATCGCGCGGGCCTACCTGGCGAGCGTTTATCTGTAACGCCTGATACGCGCCTCTCAGCGCCTCGATGGCCGCCAGGACGTCGCCGGCGCTGACGCTTTCCACCACCACGCCGCAGCCGGTGCGCTCCACGTAATCGGCCATGGGAATCTCTCGGCTGACAAGCACCGGTTTTCCCGCCGCCAGCGAGTCTAACAATGAATGCGGGTACGCTTTGACGATGGCCGACTGCGCCGCCAGTGTGATGCTGGCGTGCACAGTCGCCAAAACCTGATTCACGTCTACCTGCGCGTTCCACACCGTCACCTGACGCTCCAGACCCACTCGACGCACGCGGCGCAGCATTTCATCGAACAGCACGCCGCGCCACAAAAAGACAAGCTGCAAACGCGGCTCGCGGCGGGCCGCTTCCAACAGCGTATCCACCCCCTTGGTGCAAAATTGCGCTCGCGTCCAGGGAGCAGAGCCGACCAGCAGACGAATCTCCGGCCCGAGCGGCAGCGGCGTACACGTAAAGCGGCGGGTGTCAATGCCCGAGCGAACCAGGTGGACGTTGTCCAGCCCCCACGCCCGCAGACGCTCCAGACTGCGCTCGTCGTACACGGTGACTGCGGCCAACGCTGCAAAAAACGGGATATTGGGCCGCCGCTCACCCACCCCACCGGTAAGAGAGTAGACGATGGGGCGGCGCAATTGTCGCAGGATGGGAAAAGGAAAAGGATCGGGATTGTAGATATGATGGAGACCGAAGGTCCTTTCCCTGGCCCGCAATTGCCTCCATTTGTGGAATCCAAAAACAAAGCGTGGCAGATGGAGCGGGAATAGCTGATTGGGATTAAGATAAACCACGTCGCCGTCAAAGCGGGCGCGCAGCGTGTCTATCTCTTGAGAAAGCGCCTCACACGTAGGCATCTTGGGAGGCAACACAGTCAGATGATAAAGAGCTTTCATCCCTGCGTCTCGCCGCGTATACCCGCACAGAGGGACAACACCCGCTCGTTTTGGCCCCCAAACTGCCCCCGCAAGCCATCCCACAGCCCCACCAGAACGGCCCGCGCCATATCTGCTTTGCCTTTCAGCCATACCCGCATAGCCACGGCCAGGCTGTACAGTGCCCATACGATGTACAACGGCAGTCGGGCATAACGATAAAATTTTCGGATAAAGAGGAAACGATTGCGGATGATATAATACACGTAAAGCGTGTCACGCAGATGCGATGAGCGGTGCAAGGCGTGAGTGGCCCGGGCGCGCGCATCTATAAGGCTCAAGTAACCCTGACGCCGCGCCCGCACACACAAGTCGGCCACCTCGGTGCTAAAAAAATAATTTTCATCCAACAAGCCAACCCCGCCAAAGACCTGCGCCTTGCCAAGAATCACCGTCCCTGGAACATACACGACGGTACGCACCGGCCCATCCACCGGCAAATCGTAGATGTGAGAATGGTGGCGCAGCGGACTTTTGCCCCCGGCCGATAGCAGCCGATCTGGAGTTGCGGCGTCGTAGAGCAACGGCCCGACAAAACCAATGTGTTCGTCCGCGTGGAGCGTGGTCAAAAGACGAATGACATCCGTTTCCTCAATAAAAGCGTCGTTGTTTAGCAGCAAAATGGGGGCCTCACCCACGGCGAGGGCTTGAGAAATCCCTACGTTGTTCCCACCGGCAAAGCCAAGGTTAGTCGAGTTACGAATCAAGTGTACATTGGGGCACGCTCGAGCGATGTGCTCGGCGCTCTCATCGCTGGAGCCATTGTCCACCACCCAAACGACCGGGTGGAGACGCTGCCAGGCAGAAACGGCGCGCACACAACGGATGGTGTCCTCGGCGGCGTTCCAATTCAAAATGATAATCGCCAGTTCCATACAAGCTGTCGCCTCGTTTGACTGGAATGACATTCTAACATAGTATAACAGCATGGTCAAAACTGAACACGAGGGCATCAAAGGGCACAGATGAAGGTCCTGCACCTGATTCACCAATATCTGCCGGAACACGTGGGAGGCACCGAGCTATACAGCCAGTGGCTGGTCTCAAGCCTACGCCGTCGCGGCCACGAGATGAGTGTTTTTTATCGCCGAGACGCCGAGGGGCAAGGGCTGGACCACCGCCAAGACCCGACAGGCGTACCAGTTTATGCAGCCTGGTCCGGTCGCGTCACGCCTTGGCAGCGCTTTCGGGCTACTTGGGGCGAAGGGTATCTAGAGAGCGCCTTTCGCCAGGTGTTGGAACAAGCTCAGCCCCATCTCGTTCACACTCAGCATTTGATGGGTTTACCCGCGAACTTGATATACGAAGTCAAAAAAAGAGAGATTCCCCTTATCATCACCTTGCACGATTATTGGTGGGTGTGCGCCAACGCCCAATTGCTCACCAACTATAGCCAGCAGGTGTGCAATGGCCCTTGGGCCTACCTGAATTGCGCCCGCTGTGCGCTGGCCCGGGCCGGACATCCGGATATGTGGCCGGTCGCGCCAGCCTTGACCTTGCTCCTGGCCAGGCGTAATCGGGAATTGCGTCAGGTTTTGGACCGGGCCGCTCGGCTGATCGCGCCGACTCGCTTTGTGGCCGAGTGGTATGCTGCCCACGGCGTAGCGCGCGGACGACTCACGGTCGTCCCGCACGGCTTGGATATCCCGTCGTCTCTGCCTAGAACAGCCGCCAGGCCTGGCAGACCGGTGCGCTTTGCCTACATCGGCGGGCTGGCGTGGCAAAAGGGCGTCCACGTGTTATTGGAGGCCTTTAGGGACACACCCTCGGGCGGCGAGCTGTGGATCGCCGGGGACGAAGCGGCATATCCTGAGTACACGGCTCAGTTGCGGGCGCGGGCGGCCTCGAACGTGCGTTTTCTAGGCCGGTTGACGCGCGAGCAGGTGTGGAGCACGCTGGCGCAGGTGGATGTGCTCGTTGTGCCCTCGCTGTGGTACGAGACTTTTGTGTTCGTGGTATCCGAGGCCTTCGCGGCGGGCGTACCCGTGATCGCGTCGCGCCTGGGGCCGCTGGCCGAACGGGTGCGCCACGGGGTGGACGGGCTGTTGACGCCGCCCGGCGACAGCCAGGCGCTGCGCGAGGCGCTGGCGCGGCTGATAGAAAATCCCGGCCTGCTAATCCAACTGCAGGCCGGGATCGAGCCGCCCAAGACGATGGAAACACACGCGGCCGAGATGGAAGCGATTTACGCGGACGTGTTGCGCCCGGATCAGCGCACGACCAGCGGCAGATAGACCCGCTCGACCCCGGCGCGGGTCGCGCCCAGACTGATTTCATCGAGATAGAGCGCGACGTCTGTAGCCGCGTCCAGGACCAGCCGCACGACCACTTGCTGGCCAGCCTGGGTAGAGAGCGACAGAAAGCTGTGGTTCCACTCGTCCGCCGTCAGCCCGGTCAACACCACAGTCTCTTCGGTGGGTTGGCCGTCAATCGTGACCGTCAACGTCAACACATCTGACGCCGAAACCGTGCCGCTGACCAGCGCCATCCACGAGAGCGTGAGCGAGCCATCGGCTAGATCGCCCGGCAACGTGAACGTTTGACTGACGACTGTCATCCCCTGTCCCTGCATCCATAACGCCCGGTCGCCAGTGTGCGCGGTGTACGCGATGGTTGGGATAGGAACACCCTGAAACTCCCACGCCCCACCACCCAACTCAAAGCCGCCGTCAGTAACAAAATCCTGAGCGGGCGGCAGATAAAAGTCCAATCCGCTCACGCTCCCGCCAGTCACACTGAGCGCCGGCAGGGCGCCGAATCCACTGCGCTGGACCGTGAGTTGATACACGCCCGTCAGGTCAAAATAGACGCCATACGCCCCTGCCAGGTCAGAAGGCGTCGCGCCCACCACAGCAGGTGTGGCTTGCACCTGGGCCATGAACACCGGTTCACCTCGATTGTTGAATATGTGGCCGGTAAATGCAAAAGTGGTAACGGTGGTATGCGTGTCGCCATCGCTGGGAGGCGTTTCCGTGTTGCCGGCCACGTCGCGGGCTATAGAGCGGAAATAGTAGGTGTTTCCCGGCGCGCCGGTGTAGTTCGCCTGGGTGCTGGTTATATCATCCTGCCAGGTACTCCAACTGCCGCCAGTCCCCTGGCGCACCTGGACGTCGTAACTCTCCAGGCCCGATCCCGCATCGCTACCCGACCACACGACTTGAAAGCCCTCGGCCGCAAATACGGGCGAGCTGGCTGTCGAAGCGGGCGGTTGTGTATCGATCTGGAACGGTCCCAGATGAACCGTGTCAGCCCAGTTGCCGGCATGGTCTAGGCTACGCAGGTGAAAGTAATGCGCGTCGCCGTCGGTCAGCGCGTCGCTGGTGAGGCTGGTCGTGCTGGCAGCCACGAACGCAGCCGAGCCATCAAGGGTCGTATCAGGCGAGGTATCCCAGGCATAGTAAAAGCGCCACACGCCGCTTTCGTCATCCGTGGCTCCGCTCAGGTTGATTTGTACGGTGTCGTCGTTCGACCAGGTGTTCACGTCGTGGCCCACGGGGGTCAATGTGGGGTTGGTGGGGGGAGTAGAGTCGCTGCCCCACACGTTACCGGTGCGCTGCATGTCGTGGTGGAAAGTAGGCCAGGGGAGGGTGCCGCTTGCCGGGCCGGCCTCGTCCCAGATAGTGATTTCGCCGTGGGCGCCGCTGACATCAGCGCCTCCTACCAGCGTCTCAAGCTTTCCGTCATTGTCAATGTCGTCAACGACAGGAGCGGCAGATAAAGTGCTGCTGGTGCGATGACTGATGTCCGAATCGGTCAAACCGTTGGGTGTGACGATTGTCACCCCGCCAGCACCCTCTACAATCACCAAAATCTCGGTCGCGCCATCACCATCATAATCAGCAATGACCGGCGGGAAATACAAGTCATTGAGCGGCTGCAAAGAGAAAATGCCCTGGGGTTGCATGGGGAATCCCGCCACGTTAGAGCCATTACCATGCCAGGCATACAGCCAGGTGCAATCTGTGCCCACTCCAGGGCCACAGCCAATGACTACCTCCAAGTCACCGTCGCCGTCCACGTCGCCCAAGGCGGGCGATGCCATCATATTACCCGCTGTCGGCCGAGGCCAGTTGGGCAGCGGCGTTCCGTCGCCATGCCAGGCATAAACCTGGTAGCCGCCAGTACCGACGACGCCCGGCATACCGGTGCCGATCACGATGTCGAGCAGGCCGTCGTCGTCAAGGTCGCCCAGAGCCGGCGAGGATTGGAGCCACTGCTCGGTGGTGACAGGAAAGCCGGGCACGAGGCTGCTATCGGCGTTGAGCGCCCACAGGGTGCCCTTGGTATAATCGGGCGCGCTGCCTTCGCCAGCCCACTCGGGGCTGTCCGTGCCAAAGACGATTTCCGGTTCACCGTCGCCATCTACGTCGCCGATGGCGGGCGAGGACCAACCGCCGCGCAGGAGCGCATCGCCGTTGTCGCGAGTGATGGGCCAGCCGTCCACCACGACGCCGGTATGGTGATAGAGATGCAGGCGGCGGTCAAAGCCTTCAACCGCGATCTCCAAGTCGCCGTCGCCGTCCACGTCGCCGAGGGCCGGCGAGCCCCAAATACCATCCCAGTAGCCGTCGGGGTCGCTGGCGCCGGGCCCCAGACCCACGATGTCCAGCTTGGGCTGGGGCCAACCGCTCTTGACCGAGAAGGACCACGGCGAATTGTAGGTATAGACCAAAATTCCACCATTCAAGTGATGAGCAGGGTCGCCGCCCAGCGTGACGACGATTTCCAACTTCCCGTCGCCATCCAAGTCGGCCACGGCGGGCGAGGAGTGGATTTCGGTGGTGGAGGTGGGGTTGGGCGCGCCGGCGGCGTTGAGATCGTCGGCGGTCTGCCTGACCCACACGCGAGACCAACTTGAACCGTTGAAACTGACCACGTGCAACATGCCATCCTGACCACCAGCGACGACTTCTTTGTAGCCGTCGCCGTTGAAATCGGCGACGGCTAGGGAGGCCTCGGCGATGCGCTCACCTGTGGGCAGAGTAATCACCGTGGCAGTCGGCGTGGCGCGGGCTTGATCATAGCCGAGCGCCAAGCCACCGCTTCCTAATAGTAACATAAGCAAAAGAGCAAATCCCAGCTTGTATGGTCCGCGAGACTTGTCGGCGATCCAAGATGCAATCATCATTTTAACTCCTTTATCCATTCTATAATCTCTTGATAGCGTCGTTCGATCTGGGGCCACCGATAGTGCCGGGCGACATAGGCCGCTCCCTGCTGCCCCAATCGGCCACGCAGGTCGGGATCGCTCAGCAAGCGCCGCAGGCCCTGCGCAAACTCACCATAGTTGTAATAGTATAGCCCGCCCCCACTCTGTTCGCAATTCTCCCGCAGCACACTGCACCGCCCGTTGACCAACACGGGCGTCTCCACGCCCCAGGCCTCCAGCGTCACGATAGACAGGCTCTCGTACAGCGAAGGGACCACCAGCGCCGCCGCCGCCGCCATCCCATCGAATTTTTCGCTCTCGGACACGTATCCCAGCGGGAGAATATCGGGATGTTTTGGAACGGGGATGACCGCCCGGCCCATCAGAACCAGTTTCAGATCGCCCGGATGCTCGCGCTTGAAGCGGATAAAGTGGTCGAACAGCTCGGGGCAGTTCTTGGCGTTGTCAATCCGCCCGACGTACAGGATGAAGGGACAGGTCAAAGCGTGCTCACGCCGAAATCGCTCGCCGCTTACGTCCTCAGGTATCTCTATGCCGATCCCTACCGTCGCGCCGGGGACGTAGGCGTTGGCAAAGGTTTCTTGAACCAACCGTCGCTCGGCATCGGTGCTGTAGATGATGTAGCGGGGCAGGTGAAAGAGTGGGCGAAACAAATCCAGGGAGAGAAACGGCTCGTCGTGGGCCAGGGGCGCCAACGCCGCTTTCTCAGGCGCCAGCGGCAGGCCAAAGTAGGTCGTGGGGTAAAGGTAGGTAAAAAAGACAAAAACCCCAAAATCACCACGTTGACGCCGAATAAAATCAAACAGGGGAGTCGAAAAAGGTCCCTGTTGGCGCATCCACTCCAACTGATCCCAAAAAGGCCGCTCGCAGGCGAGGAGACGCTGCGTCAGGCGGCGAAAGCGGCGGGGATTGCGGGGTTTGTCCACAGGAAAGCGATGGACCTGCACGCCGTTGATTTCCTGCACGCCGGCCCGGTAGTGATTCTTCCAAGTGATATAGTCCAGCGCGCAAGAGGTGAGGACGTGAACCCGATAATGAGCTGTCAAGTGCTCGGCCACCTGGCGACACAGCAGCTCGGCGCCGCCGTTCACCTCCAACCCATAACGTTGGACCACAAAAGCGATCTGGTTATCAGCGGAAGCTGCCATTGCGCATCATCACCGGCAAATAAAGCCGGGCTTGACTAATAGTCAACGTCACCGGAACAATAGATAGCGCCACATCAGGGTCGTTGCTGTGTATGGCAATGGCGCTAGTGTGCGAGCCATAGGCTTGTTGCGTCGAGTTAAAGCCGACGTCAAAAACCTGATGCCCACCTGGGGCAAGTGTGCCAGAAATGGGCGTCACCGTCAACCAGTCTGCCAGAGAGAAAGTGCGTGTCATCCAGCCGCGCACAGTCAACTGGAGACTGTCGAATTGAACGGTCACGCGGGAATCGCCGGTCCAGGCAAACACCTGGACATGTAGACCATCGCTCAATTGTAAGGGGGTGGATCGGCTATATTTCACATAATTGTAAAAGGGACTGGCTGTCGTTGTCCCCTCCTGGAAATTGTGCTTGACCCAATATTCATACGAATTGGGGTTCTGCTGCTCGCCGATCACCAGTTGCAACTGAATCGGGGCGTCTCGCTCATAGCCGCTGCCGGGGCCGATAAGAGAATCCCAGAATTGACCCCCTGGCAGACCGATGTCTCTCTCACTCAGATGCACTTCCCAGTCCCAGTTGATCCAGTTGGCTAGGTTGACCCCGGTCGTTTGGAGTTCTATCTCGGTCACCTGCACCTGCGCTCCGGCGAACCAGGGGTCTACCTGGGCGGGCGACAGGTAATAATCCCAAAGAGTTTGGCCCGACGAATTGTCCAGATCAATGAAAAAGGCCTCGTCCCACTGAAAAATTACTTCAAAGGGTTGGGTATAGACCGACACTACTTCATAGGTCAACGCCAGCCCTCCCTCGTTCGAGAGGGTCAGGGTGCGGGTGAGCCATTGATCGAGAGGCAGCGTAGCAGACAGGGTCGGAGGCGATAGATGGAGATCCGGCGGGATGAATACGACGGTGATCGGCCCCGTCTCAGCGATGTGGCCCAGGCCGTCGTCGGCGACAATAGTCCCCAGGCCGATCGTTCCAGGCGCAAAAGTAAAGCTGTCGCCAATGCCGGCCTGATATTCCAGAGTGCCCGAGGTGCGCCAGGTAGCCAAGACCGGGCCGAGATAGTTGTCGCAGTTGTCATAGCCGGCGGCATACACGGTAAGCGTTTCACCGAGCCGTAGCGTGTGAGCGATCACGCTGCGCCCGGCCCCGCCGGCTGTATCCTGAATATCCAGGCGTTGTAGCAGGCCGTCGCTTAAGCGCGTGATGGCGCTGCGCTCCAGCATAGCCCGCCCGACGGGCCCGAGGTCGGCCTGGATTTGCGCCGTGTTGAGCACATCGGCGCAGAGGGGCGCCGTCTGGGTTGCAGAGGAGTCAATGGTAACAGCAAAGCTCAGGTGAAGCGCCTGCGCCGGAGTTGCCGTTCCTGTCCACAAGATGCGTGGCAGCGCCAGGGTGCCGCTCGCGTCGTAAAAGGCCGCGCCGCCGGAGACGTTTAACGAGCCAGAAACATAGTCGGTCAACGCAGGCAGGGTATCGGTCACATGGAAGATCAGGCTGGAAGTTGCCATGTTGGTCAGCGTGAGAGTATAGCGGAGGGTGTCCCCTGCCGACGCCAACGCTTTATCTACGCTGAGAGCGGATGCCGCCAGCGGTCCGACCTCGTCGGACCCCATATCTACCCCGGTTCCCAGAGGGCGGGGGTCGCCGTCTATGTCGGTCGTGGGAGCCGGGCCGCCGGGCCGAACACCGGTTGGGTCGCCAGCGTCCACAGCCGGCGAATCGTGGCGCAAGTGATAGTCGCCCCGGTTTGGGTCGTAAAAACGCGGGTCAGTGTCCAGATTGCCAGGGCCTGGCGCTCCCCCTGCTACATCCGAATAAGCCAGCGTACAATTCCCGAGGCATTTCAGATCAACGTCGCCGCCGTCCCACACGATGCTGTTGGTCACAGCAACGCTTTGCCCGGGCAGCGGCCACGCATACAAGCCCTGACCGCTGCTGGGAGCCTGGTTGTCAGCCAATGTGCTGTTGATAATGGAACTGGAAGCAGCGGGGTGTGCATAGAGTCCGCCTCCCAGCACCGTCGCCTGGTTGTCAGCAACCAACGTGTTGGTCAGCCACAACTGTGACTGATCACCTACAAACAGCCCTCCACCGACGGCGGCGAGGTTGCTCAAGACGCGGCTGGCTTGTAGCGTCAAACGGCTGCCCCCCCCGACAAAGAGGCCGCCGCCGTGGGTTTGCGCTCGATTGGCGGTCACCGTCGAGTTGATCAGGGTCAGGGAGATCCCCTGACCATCAGCAAATACACCGCCGCCCGAAGGACTGCTGCCCTCGGCCATACCGCCGGTGATGGTCAGTCCATCCAGCACGACTGAGGGTGGAGCGCAAAGGCCAGGGATGACTCGCACCACAGGACCTGCGCCGCCGCCCTGAAGAATGGATGGTCGGTTTGCGCTGTATCCAGGTCGGCGCATCCAGTTAGACGAGTCGTAGCCACCCTCAAGAGTAATGCTGTGAGTAAGGGTGAGAGGGCCGGTGTAGAGACCCGTAGCGACGCGCACGCTGGCCCCGCCGGCCGCGGCCAGCACCGCCTCTTGCAGCGTGTTGAACGGTTGAGCCGCCGATCCGTCCTCGGGGCCGACAAAGGCTGCATCCACGTAAACGGTAGACAGGGTGTGCCAGGCGTGAAAGCGGGCGGACAACCCGGCTGTTTGAGACAGATAATCATAGCCGTACAGGGCGCCTGGCTCGATATGGGTGTTCTCCCACCATTCGTTAAAGCTGGTCACGACGATCCAGTCGGGGTTTGTCTGCAGGGCAGCCGTGAACGTGTCTGAATAGGTCTGGCCGGCGTTGCGAGGAATGTACAGATGAGTGGGACGATCCAACAGATGGTCATCGTAGCCGGGGTAGATGTCGGCCACCCACAGCTTACCAAGCTGGTGAGCGCTGCACGAGATGTCCTGGTAAATGGCCGGGTCATACCGCGCCAGATAGGGGTGCAGGCCGTCAAAAATGTCCAGGTAGAGCGAGTCCATAGCGTCGCCGATGAGCAGAGGATTGTAGCCGTCGGCGTGGAGCTGGTCCACGATCATCTGCCAGGTCAAATAGGGTGTCATACCCCCATAGATGGGCACCCCCTGCACTGCGTACACAAAGATCACCGGCCGGCCAGCATACCAGAAAAAGTTAGGGTGGCTGCTGTAGCTATCCAGCACATATTCCAACTCGCTGATCACCTTGTCCGGGGAATCAAAGTGAGGAGAAAGGGTTTCAAAATAGATCGTCGCGTGCAGGTCGGCGCCGCTCAGGCTGTCCAGGAACGTTGCCAGGTTGTCGTCGGTAAAACTCTCGGAACCCCACCAGGAGACGATCAAGCCATCTAGTTCCGCCGCCTGGGTCCAGGTGATGTGGCGGGCGAGGGCCAGAGGGTTGCTAGAGTCGTAGGGGAAGAAAGGCGCGTCAAGCATATCCGGGCTGGACCAATCGCTCAAGTAATACCAGGGATAGTAAAAGGCCAGGAGCAGGCGTTCTTGGGCAGACGCAGACGACGAAGCGAACGAATAGTATTCGTGCGCCCTAACGTCACGGCTTGTGACAACAGTGGGACGAAGCTCACCACAGACCAACCACAGCATCACGATAGCGCCCAAGCTCAAGAACAATGGAGTCAGCAAACATTTAAATTTTTTGTAGTAAAAATCCGTTTCGTCCATGGGTCAGGCAATTGCGACCGCAACCACATCCAAAGTAAAAGACGTACTGGTAAGCCTCGCCGGGCATCAAGGGGCCATACGCCAAGTCCCCCCAAATTCGCCTGCCGTCTGGATTGTCCAAGTCCCGAGGATCCGTAGGACCAACAAGCCGCCGAAGCTCAATCGGTGGCAAGAGTTGAACATAGACTACTTCCGGCTTCTGACCCGCAGTCTGGATAGACCCAATCAGTCTTTCTTGCCAAAAGAGGAAATAGTCCGTAACCTCTCGATTATTTTCTGAGCCATCGCTTCGTTGCTATACCAACGTTCTATATCGGCCGTAGCCCGCTTGCCTTTACGCAAGGCTTGATCATAATGCTCGTAAACAAGGCGCATTTGGGCTGCGGCGTGATCCAAATCAGGGTCGGCCCAAAAACTGCCTTTCCGATAGGGACCATAATCTTGTTCCAACTCGACCAAACGATATGCCACCGGATAGCTGTTGTTCACATTCATATAGTCGGTGTTGCCTGAGTAGTCTGTGGCAATCACCGGCTTGCCCATACTCATCGCCTCGGCAATAGTCATACCAAACCCTTCGGAACGGTGCAACGACACATAGGCGTCGCACAAGCTAAACAGACCGTCGAGTTCTGAACGTTCCAAATAGCCATCGATCAACACACCAGAAACTGCAGCGACGGCTTGTTGAAGGGGTTTATGATGTTCGGGAAACTGGTCCAATTGAGTCACCTTGATGACCAATACAGTGTCACGAAAATCTGGGCCAAAGGCGCGCCGATAGGCTTCGATGGCGCCAAATGGGTTTTTGCGCTCGATAAAACTTAACATATCAAAAGTGAACAGAAACATAAATTTGTTTGCCGGCAACCCCAACTGAGCACGGTTCATATCGGTGACCGGTTGTCTATCTATCCCTACCCCCATAATGAGGATGGGAACGGGAGATACGTGGGCCAGCGTGTTTTGCACAAACCGACTGCCCACCCATATTTCGTCCAGGTACTTAAAACGGTTGCGCCATTCATCTGGGAATCGATCCAGTTCCCAGGCCCAGTAAGCAATGTTGTATTTTCCATCAAAAAAGCCCGAGCCCAATTCATCATAAACGATGTCCATCTGATCGGCATTGACATAAAAGAGATTGACGCTATAGGGGTTGCCCTGTGGTAGATGCAGCACCGACCGGTCATTTTTTCGCGCCATGTGGCTTTTCACCATCGTCCAGGCGACGGGAAAGCCCTGCGCATCCAAGGCGCGGAGCGTGGCGCGAGCGCTTTCGCCCACCCCCGTCTCGTCGCACAAGTAGCCCACGACATTCAACCCTAATTCAGTCTCTTGGCGCTGAGGTCTTGCCAACACAGGCAACGACCTGGCAACAGCCGCCTCACCGGACGACTGCATAAACAGACGGCGCACTCGGCCAATGATCCGCTCACCCAGCATACGTTCAATAAACGCTCCCACGCCGATACGAAACAACCAGTTGGCGGTGGTCTGATAAAACCACGCCCTGAAACCATGCTGTACCAGCAGCGCTCTGGACCCAGTGAGACGAGACAGTGATTCTGTCATCGGTCGAAGAAAGAAATCATCCATGCCCAATTCATTTTTGTCCGTATTCACGAACCAGCGCACATACGGTACGCGGTCGCGTCCCATCACATCGGGAAAAGCCCGCTGCAGGTCGGGGCGACGCCGGTAAACAGACAGAGCCAGACGCGTGATCGGCGGCTGACCGGGCGACGGCTCACCCACCGGCTCGTTGAGCCAGGCCAACAGATTCGTCACCCAGTCGTCATCCGAGGCAGCTTCAAAGGGTCGCCAGGTCGGATCGTTGATCTCCAGCTCGCGCCACAAGGCGCGCGCCGCGTCGGGTATATGCACGCCCACCGCGCTGCGGCCATCGTAGGTATACGGCCAGTCCTTCACCCTCTCATAGCCATGGGCATACAGACGTTGCGTGTAAGCGTCGAACAGGGTTTTGAGCAGGGGGAGATCCTGAAAAGTGTAGCGGTTCTGATGTTTTGAAATGACCTCAGGCCGGTCGGGAGAAAAGCCGCTAAAATGATAGAACTTGAGCGCAACCCCGTTGACGGTGTACAAGTCGTCCTCGCGCTCGATGCGGCGATGATATAGATTCCAATAGGCCACGTCACAACCGGGATCGTGATGAATGTAGACGCTGGAAAAGCGCGCCGGCGCCAGGTCCATCCAGCGTTGGTCAACGAACAAGCCTTGTTCAAAGGCGACCACGCAGTACTTGTGCATCTTGCCCTGCCACCAGTTCAAGAGCTGTTCTGTCTGGGGGTGGCGCGATAGTCCCAAAAATCCCAAGTTGTAAGCGCCGGAACGCAGAATAGTCAGCTCGTTGGGGAGAAACTCGTCATCCAGAGGACCTAACAAGTGAGGGATGAGCACGATGGCATACGTATCCAATGCCGTCCAGATTTCGTCCAGGGGCCGGTAGAAATAGATGTCCGGGTCGAAATAGCAAATCTTGTCATATTCGTAATTTTGGAATAGATGCTGCAAAAAGAACGGTTTCACCGCCGTGCTTAGTTCTAGCACGGTGTAGCGAAAGGTCATTGCCTTAAAGTTGGGAATGCCCAAATCCTCGGCTAAAACTGTGGTAAACCGCTCCTGGGCCGGATCAAAGTATCCATCTGGTCGGTCCACCAGCAGGACAAAGGCGCGGCCTGTGGGATGCTGCTCCAGAAAAGAGTCCACCAGACACCGGGCATGCGCCAGGTAGTTCTTGGCAACAATGGTACAGATAACCGGTATGCTCATAGGTGATTCACTTGACGCTTTCATATACGGCTAACGTTTTTTTAGCCGCCGCTTCCCACGTAAAATGTGCGCATCGGTCGAGACCACGCTGACGGGACAAGGCTCTCTGATCTTCATCCGTCAGCATACGCTCCATTGCGCCAGCGATTTGCGCCACGTCGTAAGGGTCCACAAAAATCGCGGCGTCCCCGGCAACCTCTGGCAAAGAGGAGGTGTTGCTGGTCACGACCGGTGCGCCGCAAGCCATAGCCTCAAGTACAGGCAGGCCAAACCCTTCGTAGATAGAGGGATAAACAAATACCCGCGCCCCATTGTAGAGCGACGGCAACAACCCGGATTCAAGCCGCCCCAGGAAAACGACGTCGTCCTCTAATCCCAGGGTATGCACCTGCGCCAGCACGTCATCATACAACCAGCCTCTCATTCCTACCTGGACTAACTTGGGGGTGGCTCGCCCTAGTCTTTGCCGGACCTGGTGATAGGCTTGCATCAGCCGCACCAGATTCTTGCGCGGTTCAATCGTGCCCACGTGCAATATGTACCCCTGTGGCGTCAGGCCCAGAGAACGCAAGCTATCGGCTACATAGGCCGGAGGCAGCGAACAGAAGGACGCATCAATTCCACTGTAAACTACATGTACACGCGATGGATCCAACCCCAAGTGTTCCACAATATCTTGTTTAGTGCTGTTTGAAATGGCAATAACGGCATCGGCCTGGTTTTGGACAAAGCGAAACTTTGCGGCCTGCGCCTTACGCACCAGCGCCGTGTGATATTCAGGGAATAACAGGGCAGTCAGGTCGTGTATTGTGGTAACATTTCCAGCCCACGGCAGAGCACAGTTCAACACATCCGACGTGTGGAACACGTCTACATCCGCCAAGTGTTGGCGCAAGCGCCGGCGCGTCTCCAACTCCATCAGCTTGCGCCAGGAGCTATCTAGGAGATGGTCTATTCGGTCAGCCAACGGCGCCAGGCGATGTCTTTGAATGAATCCCACCCGGGCCAACTTGCGATGCTTGAGTCCCTTTACTCGCCGCACGTGCGCCGGACCGAGTAGCAGTGTTTTGACTTCATCTGGGTCATTCCGAGCCCAGTCGCCGGCGACAGGGAAATAGTCCAGCAGCACAAATTCGTGGTGCGTCGGCAGGGCCAACATGGCCTTGAGCAAGTTGTAAGAGTGGTAAAAGACCCCGGCTCCGGCAATATACAGCACACTAATGTCAAATGCGATTTTCATCTCTCACGCTACAAAGACTATGCCCAAACTCGACCAGCACATCTGCATATTGTCGAGCCACCTGGCGCACATCATGGTGGGCCGCCACGTAATCACGCCCCATGCGACCCAAGCCGGTTCGTTGTTCAGAATCACTCAACAATTCTGTAATGGTCGCCCCCAGATCGGTCCGCATCATCTCCCCTGTCCCAACCTTGCGCACGCAATCATCCGGCAATTCCGCATACCAGCCCACGTTGGATACAACCGTCGGCACGCCCTCACCCAACAGCCGCAGCACCGCCGCCGAGGTCTCGCCTAGCGTGGGATAGCGCAGGTTCACGGCCAGGTCCACCGCTGCCATGTAGGTATACCAGGTAGACAAAGGTAAATAGCCGGTGATGTGTACATGGTCAGTCAGGCCGCGCTGTTCAATCAAGGGCCGCGGGTCGAACCAATCCAGATTCTCACCGACGAACACCAGGCGGGCGTGCGGAAACTGGGATAGAAGGTCGGCGAGTACATCGAGCATGGGTTCGACCTGCTTGCTGGGGGCCATAAACCCAAAAGAGCCGATGTATAACTTGTCTTCGTCCAACCCCAGCTCGCGCCGCGCCTGCGGGCGGGTCAACGCACGTCGCTGGTGACTGACACAGGGCATCGGAATGTGCGCGACGTTGGCTGTGGGACGAGATTGGAGCACTCGCCGGCGCAAAAAGTCGCTGTGAACGATGACGCCGAGACTAAGGTCTATCAAACGCTGGTTGAGCGGTTCGGCGGGTGAGAGCACAGTCTGACCAGCCAGGATCTTGCGCACCTGCGCCAATCCCTCCAGGCCGTAGGCATAGCCCCACTCGCGCGCAAAGGCTCCCCGATTGCCGCGCTTGAGCGTCACGCTGCCCAACATTCCCACTAACGCATAGTCGTGCAAAACAGTCACACCGGGGAAACGCAGCCCCGTGCGGTAGATCGCCTCGTGGTACAGGTTGTTGCCCATGTGATACAGCGCCACATCGTAATCCCAGCGGCGGCGGGCATAGTCGGCGATGGAGTAAATAGCAAAACGGTCGCACAATGTTTGGTTGGCTGGCTGGAAATCGTCAATGAATAGGTCAACCTCAGTCAATTCGGCTAGGTAAGGTAACAGGTCTTCACTATAGTCCGAAATTCCAGACCGGATCGGGTTCAAGGGGCTAAAATACGCGATCCGCAGGGCCTTCATTGTCCTGTTTTCCTGTGCATATTCAGCAGTGTCTCTTCTAATTGCTCAAGCCGTTTTTGCAGTTGGCGCAATCGGTGCCCGTCTTCGGCAATGATCCGCGCCGATAGCGTTATATCGTGATCGCTGCCGATTGCACGCTGGTCTAACTCGTCCAAACGCTCATAGATTTCGCGGTTCAGATCGGCCTGGATGTCTACCAGTTCCTGCAACATCTGCACCAGCACGTGGTTAAAGGCGTTCTGCTGCTGGATCATCGGACGCACGTACCACTTGGCGGCCACACTGTTCCACTGTTCCCGAAACCAGGCAATGAAACGACCCACGACAGGTGTATAGGAGACAAAAGGCCGTTCCTGAATATGCGCCTTGCTGCGCAGGTCGAGCAGCTTTCCCTGCATACGTTCCCTCACATCTATTGAACGGTCTGGCATCTCGATGGCTCCTTTACCTGGCCCCGGCCTGATTGCGCAGCATTACCAGTGCGTCCAGCAGCACATCCAGACTCGCGCCAATATCGTCACTGCCCACCGTAAAACGTTCATTTTGGAGCTTGGGCCAAGTCAGCATAATCTCCAAGTAGACGTTACCGTAAACCGGGCGAGCCTGCGAGGCCACGCCATGCCGCAGCCACTCGCTTTCGGCGGGTAGGAACTGCGTCACAAAGTACCTCGGTCCACGGTGTTTGAGCACAAACCACAATCGGTTGCGGTGAAAACAGCGCAAATAGCGATAACTTTCCTCGCCCAAAGTAGCGTGCTCGAAATGCGTCGCCACGGCCCCCGGCGCATACACCACGCGATAGCCCGCGTCGCGGGTGCGAAAGCAATAGTCCACTTCTTCATAATACGCCGGAAAGAAATCCTCGTCAAAACCGCCGACCGCTTCGAGCACATCCCGGCGCAGCGCCAAAGCCGCACCTGTAACATAGTCCACGTCTTGTCCCTGGTCCCATTGCCCTTCGTCTCGCTGGCGATAACCGTAATGATCGGCGATGGCCTGAGGGAAGTGGATGATACCTCCAGCGTGCTGGATGATCTCACCGCCGGGATAATACAGCTTGCAGCCGACCACGCCGACCGTTTTATCCTGCAATGCCGCCTTGAGCGCCGCCAGCCAACCGGCGTGGACTTGAACGTCGGGATTGAGCAGGATCAGCGCCTCGCCCTGCGCCGCCCGCAGCCCCACGTTGGCCCCGCCGGCGTAGCCCAGGTTGCGTGCGTTACAGATTAGAGTCACGCCGGGAAAACGCGCCCGCACCTGTTCGAGCGAGTCGTCTGTGGAGGCATTGTCCACCACCATGATTTCGTCGTCGGGGGTTGCTACGCCCAGCAGCGCTTCCAGGCACAGCGGCAAAAACGCCGCCCCATTCCAGTTGATGACGATGATCGAGGCCGTCGTCATACGCGGTGCTCCCACCGGCCGGGAATGTGCACAAGCCCTTCTCGTGCGCCCATAGGCCCGGGTTGTACCTCAAAAGCAAAAGCACGGTGGCGGTGGTCGTAAGGATGTGTGGAAGTATGGTCATAGATAGCGGCGGTGAACTCGTAGCGCCCCGGCAGCAGCGGCAGGCTGTCCACAATATAGTCCATGTAGCCCGCGCCGTGAATGGCGTTCAGGTGAAAACCGTCCAGCACCGAATTGGGGCCGTTGACGTGGGCGCCATCGTCCCGATAAATCGCCACGCCAAAGGTGGGTCGCTCCACCCGCGCGTGGGCCAGATAGTGCATGCGGGCGACCAGCGCTTCGCCGGTGCGAAAGGCGCGCCGCTCGCTGCCATCAGCCCCCAAAAACACCACCCGCTCGATCACCGCTTCGCCTGATCCCCAGCGCTGCTCAACCGATTCTTCGTCCGCCGATTGCTCCACTTGCTCTTCACGAATGTGCCACACTTGGTCCATATAATCGGCGATGACATCATCCGCCGGGCCAACAGAACGCACTTGCCCCCTGTCTAGCCACACCGCCCGGTCACACATGCGGCGCACGGTGGCTGCGTCGTGTGAGACGAACAGGATGGTCGTTCCGGCGCGGCGCAACTCGGTGATCTTTTGGTAACACTTGGACTGAAAAGCCTGGTCGCCCACGGCCAGCACCTCGTCCACCAGCATAACGTCGGCGTCCGAATGCACCGCCGTGGCAAAACCCAGTCGCATAAACATGCCCGACGAGTAGTGTTTGGTCGGCACGTCAATAAACTGCTCCAGCTCGGCAAAAGCGACAATGGCCTCCAGGCGGCGCTCGACGAGCCGACGGTTCATCCCCATGATCGCGCCGTTGAGAAAGATGTTCTCACGTCCGGTCAGGTCAGGGTGAAAGCCGGCCCCCAGCTCCAGCAGGCCTGTCACTTTGCCATCCACCGTGATACGACCGCTGGTGGGGTCGATAATGCGCGAGATGAGCTTGAGCGCGGTGCTTTTGCCCGCGCCGTTGACGCCGATCAGCCCCACCATCTCACCGCGCGCTACGCTGAAACTGACGTCTCGCAGGGACCACATCGTCTCTAGCGGGCGGCGACGGCGCCAGCGAAAGGCGTTGAGAAACAGCTCTTGAAAAGAGCGCGGGCGGCTCTTGCGCAGGCGAAACAGTTTGGAGACGTGGTCGAATTCGATAGCGCTTGTCATAGTGCTGGTCGCAGCAATTCAAACGGGTAAGTTGCTCTCACCGGATCGATGGGAGTTGGGAACCGCGTGACAAGATTAAGATTCTGCCTTGTGCCCTATCAGGAAAAAATTAGAAGCAAGTCGTTTCCATGGAAAACGCATCATAGCGCGATCCAATTTATAAAGCAACCTAAACAATCCAGGATGCATATTGGGTAAAAGCCAGACAAGCGGATCAATGAACATATCGAAAAATTCTATCTGGACGCGCTCAAACCCTACCGCTTGAGCCAAACGATGCATCTGTCGCGGACAAAGTTCCTCTTCATCTGGACTATGCAGAGCATCAAATTTACCGCGCACAAGAAACTTGCCCAGCCGCACGATTCGCCACTTGCTGGGGTCGTAAGCAATAAAGCGGCCGTTTTTGCCGAGTACACGGTAAATTTCGGCCAGGGCTTTAGGGCGTTCAGGAGGTCGAAGATGATGTAAAACGCTTAACGCTAACACGACATCACAACTGTGCGAGGCAATCGGTAATTCAGTGAGACTAGCCTGACCAAAGGACAGACACGTCGTATTACGCCGGGCAGTTCGCCGGCTGCCCAGGGCCGGTCCAGCAAAAGAAAGGTCAAAAGCAAACAGCCGCCAGTGCGAATTAGCCAAATGCATCTCGATCTCGCCATTACCGCATCCCACACTGAGGATTGAGCCAATAGCGCCCGGAAATAATATTTTTTGACGCAGGAAGTCAGCTTGAATCCGACGAAGTAGCTGGAAACCCGTCCCTTGATCCAATGCTTGAGCTTCGGAACCAGTAAAGAAAGCGTCATAATGGTCACGCTCCGACTGTTCCGGCGAACTGGATATCATCGTTCCCTTTGGATTCCCAACATGCTAAGAAAGAAAGATGTAAAAACCACCTGAGCGCCCAATACCAAAAGGACCATCGCAGCTAAGGCAGTGCGAACCTCATACAATGGCCCAAGTCCACGGGCAACCCACAATGAAAAAATATAGGTATCAATAAAAAAACCGAGCAAAAAGACGAACCCACCGATCAATAAACCCTTTTCCAAAGAAAAGTGTCGCCAGAACCAACTAAGGAAAGCATCTTGTTTGTCAAGACGTTCAGTGATCGCATAGGTACGTGCGGAAATACCCAAATTAAGAACTTGAAAGCCCAATAATGCCAGCGAAGCGCCGAAAATCATAAAATGCACATCGTAAGCGTGACCACCTATCGGCACAGGGCCAGGTAGTAATAGAGTCACAATGAGCATACCCAAAACCCACATAACAAAACCAGGCAAAAGCAATACGTAGGTTGGGCTATAAAGTAACATAAAGCGCAGGTGCCGCCACCCGTCGGGAATGGAACGCAGCTTTGAATGTCCCCGGCGCGGATAGTAAGTGATAGGCACCTCTGCAATCTTCAAGCCAGCCCGGGCCGCCTGGATCACCATTTCCGACGCAAATTCCATACCCCTTGTTTGTAGCTGTAAGCGTTCATACGCTGGCCGCGTAAAAGCGCGCATACCGCAATGCGCATCAGAGACGCCCGCGCGAAACAGAAGATTAAGGACCCCTGTCAACACCGGATTACCGATGTACTGATGTGACCAGGGCATAGCGCCAGGCAAAATTTTTCCCTTAAACCTAGAACCCATCACCAGATCGTTACCTTGATAGAGAGGTTCAAGAAAACGCCCGATCTCTCCAAAGTCATAAGTGTTATCTGAATCACCAATGACAATGTATTGGCCCTGCGCCTCTGCAATTCCTTTCAGATAAGCGCTGCCATAGCCGCGTATGGGTTGATACACAACACGTGCGCCTTTTGATAGCGCAATTTCGATCGATTCGTCCGTCGAGCCATTATCAACGACGATGACTTCGCCCTGCACTTGTAAATTCTGCAAAGATTGTTTGGCCCGCTCGACACAAAGACCAATTGTATCGGCCTCGTTGAGACAGGGCATCACTACCGAAACTTGGATTCTCTCCGCTGTCAATCTAGGCCTCTTTTCCCCGGCTGCATTTTTATTCCTGACGGGTAATCTGAAAAGTTGGGATAGGAGTCTCTTTCCATAAATCAAGCGTGAAATTTTCTCGCAAAACATCCAGGCTGTCCCCGAGGGCTGGATCGCGGTCCTGTACGTAAAAAACTTGCCGTCCATTGTCCAGTAACCTGGTCACAACAAAGGTCAATGTAGTCTCAAAGTTCTCTCGATCATTCAGGTTCATACGGCGATAAAAGCAAGTCAAACGACCGCCCAAATAATTGATCCGGTCATTCCAAAAATAGGCCAAGAAGACCGCGTCGGGTTCACTTCCATTTGTCAACTGCCGAACAAGCTGCTCAGCCAACACAACGGTATGATTGCGCTCCTCTAGGCGGCGCCACAGCCCTGGAAGAGCAGCAAAGAACGTGACTGCGACGGCGACCAGCAACAACCCAAGCATCCACTTGCGCAAGGGCGCACACACGTCAAGCGCCCAAAAAAAACCGCGCGCGATAAACAATCCCAGCGGCGTCAACAAAGGCAGCAAGTAACGCGTGTCCACTCCTTTTGGAGCCCAGGCATACATGCTACTCAACGCCAGGAAAACTAAAAAAAGCCCTCCCAACAAGATAATTGCCTCACGCTTTGCTCTTGTCAATCCCCCGATAGCTAAAGCGATCAACCAGGAAAAGTTAGCCCACAATGTCCTGGCAGCCGTGATCAAGCCGTATCCATCAACAGGGCTCGGGCCAAAGACATAAGAAAAGCTAAAAATAGGAAAAGAAAACCCTGATCGGGAGGCCGAATAGAATGTTTCAAACGGACTGCCATAAAGCCCTCGGTTATACAATCCCACACCAACCAGTCCTGCAGCGACGGTCACTGCAAATGCCCAGCTCACCACAGAGACAAACATCTTTTTACGCTGCGTAATAACAGCATAGGCGCACAGCGGTAATAACACCAAGACACTGCTGTATTTGATGAACATAGCCAAGACAACCATTGCCCCGGCTATGCTCCCTCCTACAATCTGTCGCTTGCAGGTCCGTTGATGACAACCAATCAAATAGACTGCTAACGCCCCAACCAAGAAACAAGTGGCAGGCAGATCAGCCCAAAAACTGGTTCCCCACTCCAGATAGATGGGTGTAAAGGCTACAATCGCCGCCCCCAACAGCCCCGTCCAGCGATCAAAGAGGCTACTACCTAACCAGCATGTAAAAAAAACGCCCAACGTACTCAAAACGGGCAACAAGAACCAGTCGGGCAACCCTACCCACTGCGGCAGCGCCAAAAGCAAAGGAAAACCTGGGGGATAGTTCAGATATAGGCGCGCTGGCTCTTGAGGGCGCTGCACCGCAAAGGCTGCCAGCGTAAAGTAAGGTCCTAAATCCTGATTCAAAGGATGCTCAATGGCAGGCCCAACACCCTGTGCAATGTTCGCGCCGGCCACGCGATAGCCCAAAGCATCCCACTCGATCGGTCGACGTTCAATCAGGATGGAATAGAAAAGCAGGCAGACCAACAGCAATCCCCCGAGTAACCAGTGGTACAAACGGGACTGCTGGACTTGTTTTGCCAACCTATTGCCCCTTGAACGTCGCAGATAAGAAAACCCGCCAACTCGCCACCAACACTCTTCCTTCGACCACGTTGTTTGTACTCTGGTTGTCGCCGCCTCCCGTCACCTGCACAAAAAACGGGTGGGCGCCCGCCGGCAAGCCCGGCCACTGGGTCTCAAAGGTCACAAAATCGGCGCACCCACCCACCCTGCCGGAAAAAACGACTGGGGCGCCGATCATTTGTGTTCCCGCCTCACCCGGCGGGCCATCGTAAAACGTCACGCTGACAGGTACAGTCGCCGAAATGTTGCCGATATTGGAAACGACCGCTTTTAACGTGGCCGTGACCGGCGCATCCGCGTGCCAATAGACCGCAGGCAAGGTAACAGCCTCTGCCGCCAACAGGTCTACAGTAGGTGAAATGGCCGTTGTGTAATTCTGGAATTGCTGGCCCAGCTCGCGCAATTGATGCGTGGCCGGATCGAAAAGCGTTCCGCCCCAAGCGTACGGATCCTGGCTGAGACTGAACCAGGCCCAACGCTGCACCAGCCGATTGCCATCGTAGGGATAGCCGATGAGCGGGTCGGTTTCGTTTAGCAATAGCTCGAAGGTTCCGGTCATATACGTTGCTACGCGATCCGCGCTAAAAGCCACGCCGTCTTCATCGCTATAGTCCTCGGGGAACAAGACGCCATACTCGGTAATAATCAGCGGTTTGTTACGCTCGCCTCGGTCGGCCATCCATTGACGGAAATCGCGAATGCGTTGCCAGAATATATCCAGATCGTCCTGATCGCGCACACAATACAGCTCTCCGCTCTCGGCGATGCTGCCGCGCGGCACGTAGGCTCCCCATATAGGCCCATCGCCTTCTACACAGGGATCGGGATTAGGACTGACCTTCGTCTCGCGCAAGATAAAGGAATGAATGTTCCACACGTCCACCGGCATAGTCTCCCCATACTCTTGCCAGTAGGTATTCCAGACGGTGTCCAGATATTCAAAACGCAGGGGGGTAGGTTGGATGATGGGGCCAATCGCAATCTGGGCGCCGGGATCTCGATTCTTGATCAGCTCGTACAAATCGTGATAGGCGCGCGCATAGATGGTAGGGTCCATGCTATCCGTGTCATCGGCGATGGGATTACCGTCCGGTTCGTTGCCAATCAACCACGTTGATCCCGGGTGAGTGTCTACCAGGGAGAGCAACGTGGTCGTCGGCGGCGACACGATATAGCCCCACGCCACCTGCTCCAGGCGGACCATTTGCATAAACTCCGCTCCACCAGGCTGCGGGGGTGAGTTCCAGGTGCTCCAGTTCAAATACCACCCGACGTTCAGACTCGCCACATCATAGTCCAGCACGTCGTTCCCCGCCGTGACGCCAAAACGACAGTTGGGAAAAACGGCCATCTCGCTGACCAGGCGCACGCCGGCTGTCACGTGCGCTTGACGCTGCCCTCCTATCCGCCAGGTCAATAGAAAAGCACCTAGACACAATCCAGCCAACATTGCGACTCGCTTGAGTAGACTCATTTACCGACTGCCTTTCCGAACCCTTACGGCTCAAACCTGAGATACATAGGACTGGGTCCGACGTCCAGGGTAACGACACCATCTACACTACCATCGTAGCTGTCTAGTACAATGTCAGCCGAGCCAAACTTGTCCACCCGTTCGACCGAGTCGGCCGGAACATTGAGTGAGTAGGTAGCCTCGTCATTCGTCCAAACTATGTAAATTTTCTGCGCGCCGTTGATCATCACGTATCCCTCTACCGCATCGGCGCCGGTCTCCTGGACAGTGAGTGTGCGCTCATAGCGTGCACCGGTCAAATGCGCCGTCAATGTATCAAACGCATAGTAGGCAGGCTTGGGACCATAGCTATCATCCAGCAATCCATAGAGATATGGAAACCCCTCCGTAATATCACGCAAGACAAACCAGATCACAATGTCAAGATCCGTTGACATTGAACGCACAAAACCCTGCACGACATAACGACTCTGTGATTCATAGCTCCCGCCGCGGCTGGGATCACTGTGCGTGCCAAGCTCGGTGCAGGCGACTGGTTTATATACGCCATATCCAGCCAGTAAATTGCGGAGATACGTCGTTTTACCGATGACATCTCGCCCATAAGGCGCCCATACTTGAGCAAAACTGGGATAAAAGTGAAAATTGAAAACATCGATGTAATCTCCTCCACCCGCTGCTAAAAAATCATCCAGAAACTGGCGCACATAAGGCCCCCCCTCGGTCTCTTCAAAGCGTTCGTAGGCCAGCCCACCGTTGAGCACTCGAGCCTGCGGACTGGCAGCCTTGATCACCGGCCAAGCCTGTCTGAGCAGATCGGCGTAACCGGCGCCATTGTGACCCCAATAACCATACCCGGCTTCGGCCAGCAAAACAGAGCCGTTGTCCACCTCGTTATAGAATTCCCAATGATTGACTACCGGCGAACCCGCTGCGTCGTCCACGCCATCCCCGTCGTAGCGCTCTACCAACGCTCCCACAAATTCCAAAAAATCATCCATGTGTTCCGGATAGATGGGGCCGGCGCTGTACTGGGCGGCCCAACTGGGGTTGCCTTGAATCATCACGACCGGTCGGATGCCCGCCGCCTGCAGATTTCTAAACCAGTTGTCATACGTGGCCCAATTGAAACTCTCCGGCGTCGTATCCACCGGTTCGATGGCGCTCCAACTAAGCAGCAGTCGCAACCACTGCGTATCGGCGTCTTGCATTTCCTGCAAACCGTACGCATTATCCACGGCCCAATAGGTCTGGATGCCAAAAGGAGGCGTAGGAGGCGGGTAATAATTGAACACGACCGGCAGATACACTTGATGCCACGTCGTGACTACCGTCCACACCTTATCGTCGTCATCCACGGCCACGCCAGTGGGCAACGCGTTGGCTAATGGTAGGGGATATTCGCTGATTGGAACCGACGAGCCCAAAACCAGCCGCCCCAATTTGGCGGCCCTGTTCTCTGTGAACCACACCTGCCCGGTCGAGTCAATCGCCAGATCATAAGGCCGGCTGTCGGTCGTCGGTACAGTGTACTGCAGCCCGAAAGAAGTCGTAGACAAAATGAACAGCGTCACATAGTTGCCCAACAACTCGGTAAACCACAATCTACCCGTTGCGGAATCGTATACTAGATTAAGCGGATGGCCTTCCCCATTTTGTGTGGGTCCAGTGGGAGCAAAAGCCTGTTTCGGATCGAAAGGATAGACCGAGGGCTGGAAACGCACCAACTGGTCCCGCTCTGTTTCCGAAAACCAGATCGCATCGTTGCTGTGCACATAGATGCCATAAGGCGCCGACGTCTCGGGACGCCCGGTAAACAGTGGGATGGGATATTCCTCTACCCGATAGTCGCTGGTCGTGGTGATCACCAAACGCCCGATCTTGTCGGCTCCCATCTCGGCAAACCAGACACTCCCGTCTGGAGCCACACCGATACCCGAAGGGCGACTATCCGGCGTCAGTCCCGTAAAGGTGACCAGTTGGCTGCTGGAAATCTCGATGCGCCCGATGTAATTACCGCTGCGGGCCGTGAACCAGATATAACTGCCGTCCTGCGCCAGGTCCAACGGTTCACTACCCGCGGCGAGCGGATATTCGTAAAAGGCATAATCTCCCGTCGCCGTATACACCAAACGACCAATCTGATCGGCGTCCCGTTCGGTAAACCAGACTTCCTCGCTGGTGAGATTTGCACTGACCAGCACGCCGTGTGGGTTCGCTGCCTGGGTGGGCAAAGTAAAGACCTCGAAACTCTCCAGTTCGGGATCAAAACGCAAGACGTAGTCGGGGCGCCCGGCAGCATTCGATTGCAGCGCATTCAAGTCAACGGTCGATGAGCTATCTTGAGGTCCTGCCGCCACACGCTTGTCGTACAAGATCAAAGCGCTCAGAACCACCATTGGAATCAGGGTTATGGCAACGAGAATCCCCATCCGCTTTAGACTGTTTGCTTTTCCTACCACATACGCCTCCTCAAATCAAAGTACAGTGAATGCTCAACAATCGATTGCGGCCCGGTATTATAATGTATCCTATGACCTTTGTCCAGTTGCGGCGCCCGCGCGCGCTCTACTGCAAGAGGGATCAATATTGACCTCACGCCCGATTCAGTTTATACTACAAACGACCATGCGACCCAACCCAAAGAGCCGTTATGAAATGCCTTGCCTGCCACTTTGAAAACCCCGCCGGCTTTGCCTTTTGCGGCAAGTGTGGAACTAGACTCGTCCTCACCTGTCCCAACTGTGGGACCGAGCTACCGCCCGGCTTTGCCTTTTGCGGTCGCTGCGGGGCGCGCATCGAGCCAGAAGCCCCCCCCGCGCTCATCAGCGAGACCGACCTGGCTCGCCTGCAACGCTATCTACCCGCCCACCTCCTGACCGACCTGCCTCCCGCCCCGTTGTGGAAAAAAGAGGACGTGATCCGCACCCAGGCCCGCCTCAAGACTTTGCTCGAGACCGTCATCACCTACCTGCCGCGCCACCTGGTGGAAATCGAGCTGGCTCCCGGCCTCGCGCCGCCTACGGGCGGCGCATTTCTGGACGGCGCGCTGCTGTTTTCCGACATCAGTGGTTTTACGGCGCTGTCAGAGCGGTTGAACACATTGGGTCACGAAGGCGCTGAACAAATCATCGCGCTGGTCAACCATTACTTTAGCGCAATGCTGGAGGTGCTGTTTGCCCACGGCGGCGACCTGTTCAAATTCGGCGGCGACGCGTTGCTGGCCTTCTTTCCCGACCAGGTTGGCGGCAGCGCCAGCGCCCTGCAAGCCGCCTGGGCCATGCAGCAGGCTATGACCGCCTTTCACCAGGCACAGACCAGCATTGGAACCTTTCCCCTGCAGATGAAGATCGGTCTGCACGCCGGGCCGATCTTTGCAGCGCGAGTGGGCAGCGCCGACGAGCGGGAGTTTTTTGTCACCGGTCCAACCGTCAACGCCACGGCCAAAGCCGAGAGCCTGGCCGAGGCCGGACAAATCCTGATCACCGACGTAGTGAAAAACCAGGTTTCTGCAACCGTCGTCGAAGGCCCGGCAGGCCATTATATCGTGACAGGCGCCCCCACAGCCCAATTCCCAATTCCCAATTCCCAATTCCCAATTCCCACTACCGACCTGCCCAGTACGCTGGACGCCCTCGACCGCCTAACGCCCTATTTGCCATCCGGCCTGCTTCCACGCCTGGCGCTCGACCCGGCCCGCCACGAGACGAGCGGCGAACACCGATTGGTGGCGGTCCTCTTTGTCAATTTCCTGGGAGCCAGCGAGCTGGTCACCCGGCTGGGACGTGACCGGACCGAGCAGATCGCCCATGCTCTACAGTCCTACTATGTGGCTGTGCACCAGGCCATCGCACGTTACGAGGGAGTCATCAACAAAATAGACCTGTATCACCAGGGCGACAAATTGACGGCTATCTTTGGCGCGCCGCTGGCCCACGAAGACGACGCCGAACGGGCCGTGCGGGCCGCCCTCGAGATTTTGGATTTTGGATTGCCGGTTTTGGATCCGCAATCCAAAATCAAAAATCCAGAATCCAAAATCGGCATCAGTAACGGACTGGTCTTTGCCGGACACGTGGGCAGCGCCATGCGGCGCGAGTACACCGTGATGGGCGACGAAGTCAACCTGGCCGCCCGGCTGATGAGCGCCGCGCAGGAGGGAGAAATCCTGCTGTCCAGCTTTGTTCAACGCAAAATCAGCCCCTTTTTCGAGACTGCTGACCGAGGTTTGGTTACACTCAAGGGCAAAAGCAAGCCGGTGCCCACCTTTACCATCGTCGGGCGGCGCGCCCAACCGGAGCCAGTGCGCGGCATCCGCGGCCTACGCTCCCCGCTGGTGGGCCGCGCCGCCGAAGAGGCCACCCTGCAACGCTTGACCGGCGAGCTATGTACCGGACGGGGCAACATTCTTTCACTCATCGGCGAGGCAGGACTGGGCAAGAGTCGCCTGATCGCCGAGCTGCGCCAGCGCATCGCCCCCTCTGGCCCGCAGCCCTCACCCCTGCAAGCAGAGGGGACGAGCGCAGGCCAGGGCGAGATCACCTGGCTCGAAGGACACTGTCTCTCATACACCCAGCAGGTCAGCTACTCGGCCTTTACCGACGTGATGCGCAGCGCCCTGGGCATCGCCGAGACGGACAACGAGTTTGACATTCGTATCAAGTTGCACCAACGAGTCGAAGCTCTTTTGCCTGGCGAGGCAGCTACAGACATCCTACCCTACCTGACTCACTTTTTTGGGCTGTCCCTCAGTGGACCGGCCGCCGAACGGGTGGCTTACCTGGACGGCGAAGCGTTGCAGCGCCAGGTGGTGCGCTCTGTGGCCGCCTTTTTGGAACAGATGGCCCGCCAGCGCCCACTGGTGCTGGCCTTTGACGACCTGCACTGGGCCGACTCGGCCTCGCTGACTCTGCTAGAGCGCTGCCTGGCTCTCACCGATCGCGTCCCGGTTCTGATATTGCTCATCTACCGCCCGGACCGCGCTCACGGCTGCTGGGCGCTGGGGCAAACTGCCGCCCGCGACTATCCCCATTGCTACACCGAAATCCAGTTGCGACCGCTGGACCGGGAAGCGCAGCAAGACGAAGAACTGGTGCGCAACCTGCTGTCGCTGGAACGCCTGCCGCCCGCCCTGGCCGAGCTGGTCGGTCGGGCCGAGGGCAACCCCTTTTACGTCGAAGAGATCATCCGCACCTTGATTGACCAGGGCGCCATCGCCCAGGAGAACAGTCGCTGGCAATTAACCCGCCATGTGGACGTCAGAACCGTCCCCGACACGTTACAGGGCATCATCATGGCCCGCCTGGACCGGCTGATGGAGGAGGCCCGCCGCACGTTGCAGCTGGCCTCGGTGATCGGGCGCACCTTCCGCCACCAGGTGTTGGCGTGGCTGGCCTCGGCAGCCGCGCTGGCGGCTCAATTGGATGGCAGCCTGGCCGCGCTTCAGCGGGCCGAGCTGATCCGCGAACGGATGCGCATTCCCGACCTCGAGTTCGCTTTCAAACATATCCTGATCCGCGACGTAGCCTACGAGAGCCTGCTGGTGCGCGACCGCCAAACCTTTCACCGGTTGGTCGCCCAACATCTGGAAGAGCTATATACCGGCCCCAAGCAGGAAGAGATTTACGAGTTGCTGGCCCATCATTACAGCCTCTCCGAAGATCGAGAAAAGGCGCTGACCTATCTGATCAAAGCTGGCGACAAAACACGCGCCGCCTATGCGAACCCTGAAGCCATTGCCTTTTATCGCCAGGCCGAGCCGTTGGCCGAAACACTGGACCGCCGTCAGGAACAGGCTACTATTGCCGCCAGCCTGGGCGATGTGTTGTTCCACATCGGCGAGTACGACGAGGCGCTGGACTGCTACCAGCGGGCGCTGTGCTGCTGCACCAGTCTGACGCAGGAGGCCGACCTGCACCGGCGCATCGGCATGGTCCACGACAAGCGCGGGGATTTTGAGGCGGCGCTGACGTCTTTCGGTCGTGGTATCGAGCTATTGCCGCGTGCGCCAAACACTGCCGACGCCCCGCTGGCCGGGGTCGAGTTGGTCTCGGCGCGCCTACTAACCGCCCGTTGCCGCACCCACTGGCAGCAAAGCCAGTTCGAGGCGGCGCTGGCCGACGGCCAATCCAGTCTATCCTATCTGAAAGGCACGACCTATTACCGTGAGAAAGCCCAGGCCCATAACGAGCTGGGCAACACATACATTCGCTACAGCCGGCCGAACGAGGCCATCGCCCACTTTGAGCAAGGGTTAAGTATCTTGGAGCACATCGGCGACGAGCACGGCGCAGCCGGAGTATACAACAACCTGGCCATCATCTATTATCAAACCGACTTGGCCCGCTCTATGGCCTACTTTGCGCGCTTTCTCGACACGATGCAACGCCTGGGCAACGTGTGGGGCGAATCGCAGGCGCTACAAAACCTGGGCATCACATATTTCGCGCGGGGCGACTATGACCAGGCCATTGACCACTATCGGCGCAGTCTGGCGATCAAGGAACGGCTGCGTGACAGCCTGGGCATCGCCGACTGTCACATCAACCTGGGCGAGGTCTATCGCGCACAGGGCGACCCCAAACAGGCCATCGTCCATCTGGAACAAGCCCTATCCATCGCTCAAGAGATCGGCGCGAGCGACGCCGAGGCCGAATGCCACCGCCAGTTGGCTCAGTGCTGCCTGGAGACCGGCGACCCGGAAAGTGCATTATGGGCCTGCGCGGAGGCCCTGACGCACGCACAAAAGATCGGCGACCGCAAAGAAGAAGGCATCGTCTACGGAGTAATTGGCAATATTCACCTCCAGAGCGGAGACCCCACCGCCGCTCTGATCCATCTGGAACAGAGCGCGACGATCTTGCGCCAATTGAACCGCGAGTTCGACCTGGTCCAGGTTCTCTATGACTATGGCCGGGCGTTGGCCGAGCTGGGTCATACGGCGCAGGGTCGAGAGCAGTGGTCGGCGGCGCTGGAACTGGCGGAACGGCTGGACTTGCCCCAGGAAAAGGCTCGCATTCAAACAGCATTGGATCAATCGAGTTGAAAAGCAAGGGCCTGTCCTGAAGCAGACAGGCCCTTTCCACTTCTGTCAAACAAGGACCCGCCGCCCTGCGACAGGCGCCTTGCACTTGTCAACCCTTCTGCGTCCGCGCCTGGAACACGCTACTGGCTCTTTAGCGCCAGCGGTAAGAACAACCGCGACTGGATGGCCGTTCCAAAATGGCCGAAGCGACTAAAGCGCCACAGGCGCATGGTCAGCGAATTGCTCTCGATGTCCAGTGTGTAGCTCTCGCCGATCTGCTCCCCGATCTGCTCCCACTCGCTCCCCGTCCAACGATAGGGCGCCAGCGTATGCTCGAACAGATCGGCCACCTCTGCGTCGTTGTAGCGCACGGTCACGCTGACCGGCTCACTAAAGCCGGTGATAGGTTGGCCGGTGGCCGCGTCCACCGCCTGTAGCTCGAAAAAGTGGGAGGTGACGCCCAGGCCGGGCGGCGGGTCGATTGGGGCGACCTGGGGCGTCAAAGTGACGACCGTCGTCCCGGCCACCGCTCCCGCCGGAAAAGTCACCGTCGTGCCGCCGCTGTTGGAGACCAGTTCGCCGCCGCCCTCGGTGACGGTTTCTGCGGCCACGATGTCCCACAACTCTACGTTCCACAGATCGCTCTCTGTCGGGTCCAACTCCAGGCCGGTCAGGTCCGGGACGCCAGCGGCCACGTTGACGCGATAGTGCAGCGGCAGGGCCGGCAAATCCTGCGTCCACACAGCGATGGCGACCTGCCAATAGGGCAGCGCCTCGGTGCGGGTGAGCGTTGCCAGCGCGGCGCGGACGGCGTTATCGTAGGCTGGGTTGCAGTAGCCAGTGCTGTTCTGTCGTCCAACCCAGCCGTTGCCTGGATCGGGTATGTTTGCGCACAAATAGATCCCTCCTCCCGGCTGCGGCACCCCGGAAAATATCCAGGCATACTCGGCCGTGTCGAACCAGCGCCCAAAGACCGGGCCGTCGGGACCATCGGCAAAAAACTCACTCGGGTTCCAAAACTCCAGCGTCACCGAGACGCCGATGGCGGCCATGTTCTCCTGAAAGATGGCCCCGATCTGCCGACGCACAGACGTGTCCGTGGTGCGGTAGACAAAGGCCAGCGGGCGGCCGTCTTTGTAGCGCACCCCGTCGCTCATCACCCAACCGGCGGCGTCGAGTAACGTGTTCGCCAGCGTCGGGCTGTAGGGGTAGGTCATGGCCGTGGCCGTGGGATAGGCCGGGTGGTCGTCCGGCACGTAGGCGTTGGGGGGCGCGCCAACGCCGTAGCGCACCTCGTCAATGATGCGCTGGCGGTCGGCGCCGTAGGCGATGGCCCGCCGCACCAGCACGTCGGTTAAGGGCAGCGTGTGGGTGGGCGCGTCAATCGGATCCAGGTTAAAGTCAATGTGCTCCCAGATCGGACCGGGAACCAGATGGCCCTGTATGGCGCCGGCCGCGTCCAGCGCCTGCACCTGGTTTCCATCCAGCTCTGCGCTGACCAGCGCCGCCTGCACCCGCCCGGCGACGACGTCGTCCAGCAGCGCATCGCCGGCCGTGTCCCAGCGCAAGACCAGTCGGTCCAGTTTGGGCAGGCCCGCCTGCCAGTAGAAGGGGTTGCGGTCCAGTGTGATAGAGTCGGTGACCCATTCCGTGAAACAGAACGGCCCCCAGCCCAGCGGCGCGCGGGCGTACCAGCTCGTGGGAATGCTGATCGGCGCTGTGCTGCTGAGGACGTGATAAGGCAGCGGCGTCCAGAAATAATCGAAATTAGCGGCATAGGGCCAGTCGCCGTCGCCGATGCTGCCCGGCAACCGGGTCCAGCGCACGGTGTAGGTGCTCGGTTGGGTGTAGCTAAAGGTGCGCTCGACCCGGCTCAGGTCTGTGACCGAGTAGAGCAGGCTACGCTGCACGTCAAAGCTAAACACCGAGTCCTGCGCGGTCAGCGGATGGCCGTCGCACCAGCGCACGTCGTCGCGCAGCGTGAACGTAACCACGAGTTGCTGCATGGTGGTGGGCGGGCCGGTGTAGGTGATCCAACTGCCTACGACGTCGGGGATGAACCGGTCGCCGGAAAAGACGGTGGTGACTTGCACGGCCACATCGCCGTCCAGCACGTCGGGCAGCTTGGTCAGAATGACCGGCTGCGGCTCATAGGCGGGCGTGTCAATCGGGCCGTCTTGAATGGCGTCTAGCACCTGCTGGCCGTAATAGTCGCCGTCGTAGAGAAACAGCGAACCCGGTTCGCCCCCCAGCCCGATGACTAACTCCTTGACCACGCTCTCGGCCAGGCTGACCGGCGCCGCTGCCTCGGCCAACGTACTGACCCGACCGGTTTGCATCCATCCCAACAAGAGAAACAACGTTCCCAGCGCCAGGGCGCTGCCTATGGTGAGAGAAACAAAACGCTTCATTTGCTATTCCCCTTTCTACACGCCACGCACCGTTGAGGTGCGTGGCACATCAATACTTGAGCGCCAACGGCAGGTACAGCCGGCTTTGAATGCCTACCGCAAAATGTCCAAAACGGCTGAAACTCAGCAGTTGCGCCGTCACCAGGTTGTTCTCGATGTCCAGCGTGTATGTTTCCCCGCTCTGCGAACCGATTTTCTCCCACTCACTTCCCGTCCAACGATAGGGCGCCAACGTGTCCTCGAACAGGTCGGCGATCTCGACGTCGTTGTAACGCACGGTCACGCTGACGGGCGCGTCAAACTGGTCAATGGGCAGACCCGTGGCCTCGCCCAGCGCTTCCAGCTCGAAAAAGTGGGACGTGGCGCCCAGGCCGGGCGGCAGGTCGGCGGGAGGGACTTGAGGTACATAATGGACCACCGCCGCCTCGTCCACTGCGCCGACAGAGAAGAACATTTTCGTGTTGCTACTGTTAGAGTGCAGTTCGCCGCCATCCACGGTGAGGGCTCCCGTCGTAGTAGTATCCCATAGTTCCACGTCCCACAACTCGAACTCCGTGGGGTTGGGCTCAAACCCGATCAGGTCGGGGATGGTGGCCGCGGCCACCTTGACGCGATAAAACAACGGCAGCGCGGGCAGCTCTTGAGTCCAAAGGGCGATGGCGTCCTGCCAACGGGCCAGTTGTTCGGTGCGGGTGAGGGTGTTCAGCGCGGCGCTGGCTAAGGTATCGTACGCGGGGCTGCAATAGCCGGAAAAGTTCCCTCCCTCCCAGCCGTTGTCCGGCGTCGGGATCTGGTCGCACAGATATAAAGAACCGGGCAATTCGGGCGGCGGATCTTGCAGCCAGGCGTACTCGACCGAATCGAACCAGCGGCCCTTTACCGGGCCGGCGGGGCCGTCGGCAAACAGGTCCCAAAAGGCCCAAAACTCCAACGTCGCCGAGACGCCGATGGCCGCCATGTTCTCCTGAAAGATGAGGCTGACATCCCGGCGCATAGGAGCATCGGTCGTGCGATGGATAAAGGCCAAAGGCTGGCCGTTTTTGTAACGCATCCCGCCGGTCATCACCTCCCAGCCGGCCGCATCGAGCAAGGCATTGGCCAGCGTCGGGCTGTAGGGGTAGGTAGTCAACGTGGCGGAGGGGTAGGCCGGGTGGAGGTCGGGCACAAAGGCGTCGGCGGGCGCACCAAGCCCATACAGCGCCTCGTCGATCATACGTTGCCGGTCCGTGCCGTACAGGATGGCCTGTCGCACCTGCACGTCGGTGAAGGGCAGGGTGTGGGTCGGCGCATCGATCGGGTCCACGTTAAGATCAATGTGCTCCCAGGCCGTGGAAGGGGTGACAAAACTCTGCAGCGCTCCTGCCTGATTCAGATCGATCACCCGCCCTCCGAATACACCGCCCAGGTTCAGGCCCACCTGCACCCGCCCGGCGATAATGTCGGCCAGCAAGTCCTCGTCCGCCGTATTCCAGCGAAAGATGAGTCGGTCCAATTTAGGCAGGTCCGGTTGCCAGTAGTAGGGGTTACGGTCCAAGGTAATGTGATCGGTGGTCCACTCGGTAAAGCAGAACGGCCCCCAGCCCAGCGGCGCCCGGGCATAGTCGCTGTCCAAGATGTCCATCGGCAGGGTGCTGCTCAGGACGTGATAGGGCAACGGCGTCCAAAAGTGATGGAAATAGAGCGAGTCGATGTAGCCCGGCAGGCCGGCCCAGCGGGTGGTGTAGGTACTTTGCTGTGTGTAGGTAAAAGTACGATCCACCAGCGTGTGATCGGTCACGGTGGGCGCGGTGCCTTGCTGCACCTGGAAGCTAAAGGCCGAGTCCAGCGCCGTCAGCGGCTGGCCGTCGCACCAGCGCACGTCGCTGCGCAGGGTGAACGTGGCCACAAGCTGTTGCATGGTCGTCGGCGAGCCAGTGTACGTTACGACCTCACCGTTTTCGACAATCGGGTTGCCCGGATTCACCGTGACGTTCTGCAGAGCCGCGTCGCCATCCACGACATCCGGCAACTTGACCAGAATGACCGGTACATAGTCATAGTTGGGCGTGTCGATGGGGCCGTCCTGGAGCGCTTCCAGGACTTGTAGCCCGTAAAAATTCCAGTCATCGACGCGTTTCAGGTCGTAATAATACAGCGAGCGGGGTTCCCACCCCAGGCCGATGACCAGCTCCTTGACTGGGACCTGCGCTAGCCCTGCCGGGGCCGTCGCGCCCTGAGCCTGTCGAAGGGCCGTCACTTCAGTCAACACACTGGCCTGTCCGGTGCGCATCAGACCCAGCAACAATCCCAGCGCGCCCAACGCCAGCGCGCTGCACAACGCGAGAAAATAGAGCCTCTTCATCGAACACTCTCCTTGCACCCTCCCGCAGGTTCCCATCAACCTGCGGGAGGGTAGACGAATTACTTGAGCAGCAGCGGCAGGTATAACCGCGCATTGATGCCCACCGCAAAGTGCCCAAAGCGGCTAAAACCCAGCAAGTAAAAGGTCATCCGGTTGTTGCCGGCGTCCAGAGTATAGCCCTCCTCGCCAAACTGCGTCCCGATCAGCGCCCACCCGCCGGCCGTCCAGCGATAGGGTTTCAGCGTGTCTTCGAACACGTCCACCACGTCGGCGTCCGTGTATTCCACGGTCAGCGTGACAGCCCTGGCAAAACCCAACACGAGCGTCCCATTTTGATAGGCTTCCAGCTCAAAGACGCGCCCGCCAAAAGCCAGCCCGGCCGGTAGCTCTTCTACCGCTTCGGCGGCTTTGGGCGTCAAGATAACGATGGTGTCGTTGAGCACTGCGCCAGGGGGCACTTGCAGTGTCGTCTGCCCGCCGCCCACGTCGCTATAGACCAGCGTTCCGCCATCCGCCGTGGCCGTGGCCGGCAGCGGAGGCAATTCGTCGGCCCCCAGGTCGTAACCCGCGCCGATGGGCCGCATGTCCAGGTCAATGTCGGCGCTGATACCTGCGTCTATCCCTTTATCCCGCGCCTCCGAGTCGGCGGTGAGGTGATAGCCATCGGCGGCGAAGGCCGGGTCGCCCGAAAACCCGTTGATCATGCCGACCGAGCCGGCCCCGGTGGTATTGACGCCGTTGCCGAAAAACAGCGCGTGATCAAAAAAGGCCGCGTTGCCGGCCGTGACCTCCAGCCCGACCGCGTGGCTGACCAGGATGGTGTTGAACAACTCGACGGTGCTGGTAACGCCATTCCAGGCATCCGTGGTGATGTAGATGCCGCTGCCATCGCCGCCGGTGTTGCGGGCAATGGTGTTGTGTTTCAGATAGGGAGCAGAACCCCACACAAACAACGCACTGCCGGAACTGCTGGCAGCGTTGTCCGCCAAGACGTTGTTCATGAGGGTCGCGTCGCTGTCTTCCAACGCCAGCCCGCCGCCCTCGCTGGCGCTGTTGTGCGTGATGACATTGCGCTCGTAGGTGACGTTGCCGCCCGCGGAGAGCAACCCGCCGCCGCGTTGGCTGGCGGTGTTATAGGAAACCACGTTGTCGCTGACCGTGGCGTCGCATTCGTACAAGTAAACCCCACCGACCCATTCGGCGCTGTTGCCGGTGATCACGTTGTTTTTGATGGCGGCGGTTCCAGAAAACACGACCAACCCCGCCCCCAGCGTGGAGCCGGTGTTGCTAAATACCCGACTGTTCTCGATCACCACATGAGAGCCAATGGCATATAGCCCGCCGCCGGTATCCATACCCCACGGGACGCCGCCCAGGCCGGTGGCGTCGCCGCCGGTGATGCGCAGTCCTTTGATGATGGGAGCCACGCCGCCCGCGATAAAGATCACCCGCCCCTGGCCCTGGGCATCCAGCGTGGTGGGGTTGGCTTCCGGATCGGGCGTGGTCCAGTTATCCGACGTGTAGCCGCCCTCCAAGGTGAGGTCTTTGGTGATATAGGCGACCTGGGTCACAGCTGGGGCGCCGCTGTAGCCTGTGGGCGACGGGCGTGTTTCCAGAGCGGTGTACACGCCGGCGGCGACCTTGACCACGCCGCCTGCGTCCACCGCGTCCGCCGCGGCCTGCACCGACCAAAATTCGCAGCCGCTGGGGCAGACGTGCACCTCGCCGGTGTCGGCGACCTCGCTCTGATACTCGACCACCTGCGCTATCAACGGCCGGTCGGACGTGACGTGGGCGCTGCCCTGGAAATGACTGCTCAGCGCGGCCATCGGGCGCAGGTCGATCCACACCCACCCGTTGGCAGACAACATGGTTGTCTCGGTAAACACCTGGGCGCCAGTCAAATCATGGTACGCTATCGAGACCGTGGCCGTGGACGTGGCGGTGTTTTGCAGAGTGAACACGGTGTAGGCCGTGCTGGTGCGCGCCATCCGAGGCAGGTTCAAAACGACGTCGGCGTCGGCGGCGTAGGCCGCGCTGGAATGCGTGAATGCGCCGTCGTATTCGGTGTAGCCGCCGATGAGCAGTGGCTCATTCCCCGCCAGCGCGACGGCCCACGGGCTGTGATCGGGCAGACCGCCCTCGGCGCTCAACGGGATCAGCTTGGCCCCGGCAGGCAGCAGCACAAAATCGGAGGAATGGCCCACCGCGCCGTCCGCCGCGTGATAGTCCAGGGTGACGTCAGTGCTCACGACACCCGTGTTGCCTACAAACAGGGTCGTGGTGCGCGGTCCACCTCCCTCGTCGAACGCTTTCAACGCGCGCGGCGCGTAGGATTGCACGGCGCCCGTCCCCAACCAGCCGTCAAACGCGAACTCGTTTTTGATCTGGTTGTCCCGAAACAGCAGACCAACGACGGGCTGGTCGGCGGTAATTCTGACCGAGCCGGCAAAGGCGACCGGCAATCCGGCAGGGTTGAAAAAAGTGTACTGGCCATAGGGCGGTACGGTTTGCAGCGCACTGGTCGCTAACGAGCCGTTCAGGTCATAAAAGTCAGCGGCGATGTGCGCGTCAACGTCATTGACATTCCACACGAGCAGCGACGCCGCCAGCACACCCCCCTCAGAATAAAAGTACGGCCCGAAATATTGCTGTGCGCTGGCGCTGCCCGCTCCACGATAGGCCGCCAGCCTGTCGCCGCTCGGCGTGGAGCGATGGACGTGCACCACGCTCTCCACCGGCAGGTCGGCGCTGACGATGAGGCTGTAGGCATTCCCGTCCGCCAGGCCAAACACGCCATCGGCGGCCACAACCATTTCGCCCCACGGCGGGATGGCGTCGGCAACACTCGCCGCCAGGCCGCCAGCGGAATCATAAAAGCTGAGGACCAGGTTGACCGTTAGAGTGTTGGGATTTTGCAGGTAAAGCGTCGCGTTGTAGTCATAGTAGCTGCGGGGAAAATAGACGTGATAGAGGTGCTGTACCGTCGGCGTGGTCGGCCCGGTAATACTGACCGGCTCTGTCTGAGGTGCGCCAGTTGACCCGGACGCGATTTCCACGCCCGCCGCCCGGCCGTTCTGCGCCCACGCAGTCCACGACAACAACAGCCCCAGCGCCAGCGCGCCGCCCAGAACAAGAAAATGCCAGCGTTTCATCGTGTAACCTCCCTATTTCACCGCAGAGACGCGGAGAGCGCAGAGACAAGAATAAGACTCTGCGTCTTCGGCGTCTCTGCGGTGAATCCAACTCGTCGGTTTGAGGCGCAACTTTGCTGAGCGGTTATCCATTCTTCAGGACGAGCGGAAGATAGAGCCGCTGCTGGATGCTCGCGCCAAAGTGCCCAAAGCGACTGAAACCCCGCAGATAGGCCGTCAGCAGGTTATTGAGCGTGTCCAACGTCTGGCTCTCGCCTGGCGGCGGCCCCTCGCCCACCTTGACCCAGCCCGCCGCGTCCGCCCGGTACAGCGCCAGCTCGCTTTCGATCAAGTCTTGGACGTCCTCGTCTGTGTATGCGATGGTCAGCGTCACCGGCGCGGCAAAGCCGGTGATCGGCGTGCTGCCCTGAAAGGCTTGCAGCTCAAAGGCGTGGCCCGCAAAGGCCAGCCCGGCCGGGGCCGCTTCCACCGACGCGGGGTCTTTGGGCGTGTACAGGATGAGCGTGTCCGTCGTCACCGCCCCGGCCGGGATGTCGAGGGTGGTCTGGCTGCCCTGGGCTGTGGTAAAGACCAGCGACGTGTCCACGTCTGGGCCGGCAGTGATAAACAGCGGCGTTTCGTCCGCGCCTATGTCAAAGCCGCCGCCCACGGGTCGCAGGTCGCCCTCAAAATCAACGCCGGGCGCGCCGACGCCGGTGGCGATGTTCAGGCACGGCGAATCTAACCTCAGGTGATAGTCGCCGCTGGACGAGTTTACAAAGCGCGGATCGACCGACAGATTGTCTGTGCCCGTGACGGGCGGCGAAGCCGCGCCGACGTCCGAGTAGCTGACCGCATAGCCCCACCCGGCCACATCCAAATAGTCGTTGCCCCACAGGATGCTGTTGGTCACGGTCGCCGCCGACGAGGACCAGGCGTTGCTCAATCCCCCGACGCACATCCCGCCCGTGCAGATGTTGTCGGCCAGCGTCACGTTCATCAGCCTGACCCGGCCCCAGTTGTCTATCCCGGCCCCACCGTCGTAGGCTTGGTTGCCCGTCACCTGGCAATTGGTCAGGTCCAGCAACAGGTCGAGGTCGGTGTCAGAGACGTGCACGCCACCGCCATCGTTATTGACCGCGTTGCCCGCAATGACGCAACGCTGGCCGATCACGCTGGAATGCCGCCACAAGCCGACTCCGCCGCCGCCGCCCCCGGCGCTGTTATTCAGCACGTCGGTGCGCAAAAGCGTGACAGTCGAGCCGTTCTCGGCGGCCAGCCCGCCGCCCGACGGGGCCAGGTTGTTGGCAATGAGCGCGTCTTGAATCAGCAGGGTGGCTCCATTGTCGGCCCGCACGCCGCCGCCATAGTCGGAATGGGCGACGTTGGCGGTGATGATGGCGTTGGCGATCACGACCGAGCTGCCATCCACGAACACGCCGGCCCCTCTGTCGGCGTCGCCGCCGGTGAGGGTAAACCCGTCCAGCGTCGCGCCGTCGCTGCCCGGTTCAAAACGGAGCACCGGTTTGCCCCACTGACCCGGCGCGCCGGGTGTAAGCACAGGATTGCCGGGAAATTGCGTCCAGTTGATGCCATCGTTCGATTCGGCATACAGCAACACACCTTCCTCAAAATCCTGAAACCACATCCTAAAGATGCCACCGTCATTGATGACCACCGGGTCGCCGAGCGGCGCAGCTTCGGCGATGACGGGACCGGTCAGAAAGCGCGTCCAGGTGATGCCGTTGGTGCTGGTGACCACCCCAATGGCCGGCGACCCGTATCCCCCCGCGCCGTCGTACCACATCCAGTACAGACCATTCCATTTGAGCACGCTCGGTCCCCACACGGCGCTGTCCCAGCCATCGGGATCGGCCGTCAAAACCGGGCCTTGTTTGGTCCAGTCAATCCCATTGGGCGAGGTGGCATAGGCAATGATGGGTCCCTGGTCGCCGATGGCGTGATACCACAGTTTGTATACGCCGCCGTCGTTGAGCACGCTGCCGTGAGCGGCGGCTTGCTGATCGAAAGGCTCCGGCCCGGCGCTCAGCACCGGATTGCCGGAGTAGGGGTTCCAGTCAATGGCGTTGGTGCTGGTGGCGTAGCCCAGTTGGCGGACGCCGCCGCTTTCTCCCTCGTACCACATCTTGTACACGCCGCCCTCTTTGAGCACGAACGGGGCGCGCTCTTGGCCCGCTTCATCCCACGCGCCGGGCGTTCCAGAAAGAACGGGGTTGGTCAGCATTTTGGTCCACGTGATGCCATCGCTCGACGAGGCCACACCGATGCGGGCCTGGCCGAACAAATCCTTGCCATCGAACCACATTTTGTACCCGGCTACGTCGGTGATAACCGCCGGTTTCCCCACGCCGCCGCCGTCCCAATCGCCCCACACGGTCGGGTTGGCCGAACCGTCGAGGGTCGTCTCGTATTGCGTCAGGTCGCGGGTCCAACTGCTGGCTTCGTAACCGCCTTTAAGCGTGACCGGCTGGTCAACCAGCACGTTCTCGACAAAAGTCCCCCCGGCGACGAGGATGGAGTCGCCGGGCGCGGCCCACTTGAGCGCATTGGCCACAGTGCGACACGGAGCGGCGCCATCGTCGCACAGATTCGGCCCGGCGTCGTCGCCGGTCAGGGCAACGTAGCGCGCGCCCTCGTCGGGGCCGAGGGTAAAAAAGGGCAGCAGTCCAAAGGGCGAGATAATGATGTCGCCGACGTAGGTCTGGGCGGCGACGTAATGTTTGCCTTGCAACAAGGGAATCGTGGGCGCTTCATCCACCCACAAGTCCTGGATGTCCACGTAGACGCTCTCTCGATCGGCGCCCTGCATAGGCAACGTGGCCCGGCCAACCTCCAGCAAATCGTCCATCGCCACATTGCTGTACGAGATGCCCAGATTCCCGGAGCTGCTGGAATGGGCAAAGGGCCAGGTGAAATTGTCCGGGTCGGGGTGATCGGCGTACCAGCCCAGCAAAAAGACCGGCATGGTGCCGGATTGAAAGTTGCTCACGTAGGTCGGCCAGTCGGTGGTCGTGCGCAAAGAGACCGAAACCAACCCGGTCTCGGCCAGGTCAGCCGCCAGCTCGGCGGCCAGGTCCGGCTCCTCCGGACCGTAATGGTCGGGCGGGTACCAAAACTCGACCGCCAGTTGATTCGTTTCGCTGTAACCGGCCTGGCGCAAAAGAGCGCGGGCCTGATCCAGATCGCGCTGACCAAAACGGTCGCGGAACGATTCGCGGTGGCTCCAGATGCCTTCAGGGACCATGCTGTACAGCGCAAACATGCGGTCGGCGTACACATTCTGCGCTACCGGCTCCCGCTCCAAAGCAGCGGCAAAGGCCCGGCGCACAGTCGGATTGTCGTAGGGAGGCGCGGTGGTATTGAAGCACAGATAGCGAATAAACGCGCGCTTGCCCTCCACCACTTTCACATCCGGCCTGTTCTTCAGCGCCTGGATGTCTTCCGATGCCAGGGTGCGCCAGGCCACATCTATCTCGCCTTGCTCCAACGCCTGGCGCATGCCGGCCGAGTCGGCGAACTGCCGCACGAGAATGGATGGTGTGCGCGGCGGGGGTCCGTAAAAATCGGGATTGGCCTGCAGCGACAGGCTAACACCTTGCGTCCAGGTTTCAATCTTGTACGGACCCAGGCCTCCACACGTGCTGCCGGGATCGAAGGAGCCAGCGGGGAAACAATCGGGACTGACCGGGAAATAGAGCGGCGTCGCCACCAACTGGGGGAAAGAAGCCATCGGCTGTTTCAAACGGAAACGCACCGTGAGGCTATTTATCACCTCCGTTTCAGAGACAAAGTCGGTCACCAGAATTTTCATCATACCATCCAGAGCGACTACCCGGTCAATAGACCACTTGACGGCATAGGCATCCAAAAGCGCCCCGTCAGGAAAGTGTAAACCCGGCCGCAAAGTAAACGTGTACACCAGACCGTCGGGGCTGACCTGGGGCATGGTGACGGCCAGGCCCGGCGCTAAATCCGTCGTGCCGGCCACATAGCTCAACAAACCGCTGCCGACGTTGTAAAGAACCTCCCAATCGGCGGCAGAATGGCTGTCTGCAGGGTCCAGACTGGATATTTCTTCGGTGATACCGATTGAAATAATCGATTGGGCGCCGGTTTGGGTCTTGGCGGTTGCAGTGGGGGTATCCAGCGCCCAACGCAACGTGGCGAGCCACAATATGGCAAGTCCAATAGTCAACGCCAAGGCTAAGGTTTTCCTGGACATGAGGCCTCCTTTATTGTTATGGATTAGGCTGGCAATCCGGTCTCCCGACTCGGTTGTGAACAGAGACCTTTCCGCGCAAGGAATTTGAGTGAAAGAGCAAAACGCAAGACGAGGATTAGTTCTATTTTACACGAGAGGGAGCGTCGGCGCAAGTCCCAATTTCCCCACAAACTTGCGGCTTGCGGGAAGGTCACTTGCCCCGTAGCGCCACTGTGCTAGAATGGCGCACGTGACCACCTGGCTGCTTCCCGAACCCATCCAACCCGCAGACGCGCTGACACGCGCCGCCGGACACCCATTGGTGGCCCAAATCCTGGCTCGCCGGGGCATTCGCACGCCCGCCGCCGCTCGCGCCTTTCTCGACCCCGACGCTTATACACCTGCCTCTCCCAGCGCCCTGCCCGACCTGCCTGCCGCTGCGGCCTGCCTACGCGACGCCCTGCGGCGCGACGAAACCATCCTCGTGTGGGGCGACTTTGACGTGGATGGCCAGACGGCCACCGCACTGTTCGTGTCGGCGCTGCGCGAGCTGGGTGGGCGCGTCCGCTTCTATATCCCTCACAGACTACATGAAGGGCACGGTATCAAAACTGAGGCGCTCGAAAAGCATCTGTTCGGCGTTGACCTGTTGCTGACTTGTGACACCGGGGTCGCCGAACACGCGGCTTTAGCTCTTACGCATAGCCACGGCGTCTTGACTATTGTCACCGACCACCACGACCTGCCGCCAGAGCTTCCCCCTGCCCACGCCATCGTTGACCCCAAACGCTTGCCCGGCAACCATCCGCTACGCGAATTGCCCGGCGTTGGCGTGGCCTATAAGCTGATCCAAGAATTGTATCGCCTAATGGGTCGACCCGACCAGGAGACCGAACATCACCTGGACCTGGTGGCCCTGGGCATCGTGGCCGACGTGGCCACGCAGACCGGCGATACGCGCTACTTGCTTCAACGCGGGATGGATCGATTGCGCCAGACCCAGCGGGTGGGTTTGCAGGCCCTCATACAGACGGCCCAGGTGAACCCGGCGCACCTCACCACCGACCACATTGGCTTCGCCATTGGCCCGCGCCTGAACGCCCTGGGCCGCCTGGGCGACGCCAACCAGGCCGTCGAGCTGCTCATCACCGCCGATTTGAGCCGGGCGCGCATCCTGGCCGCCCAACTGGAGGGTCTCAACGAGCAGCGGCGGCGGCTCACTGACCAGATTTACGCCGCCGCCCAGGAGCAGATCGTCCGCGACCCGGCCCTGCTGGACACTCACGCACTGGTGCTCAGCGGCCCGCGCTGGCACCCCGGCGTCATCGGCATCGTCGCCAGCCGGCTGGCCGAGACTTTCGGCCGGCCGACCGTGCTCGTCAGCGAGGGTGAAGACGGCATCGGGCGCGGCTCGGCCCGCTCGGTCCCCGGCGTGGACATCCACACCGCCATCACCGTCGTCGAGCACCTGCTCATCGGTCACGGCGGCCACCCCGGCGCTGCCGGTCTGCAGATCGCCGTGGAGCGCATCCCCGAATTTCGCCGCGCCCTCGCGCGCGCCGTAGACGCTCTGTGGGATCGCAGCGCCGCGCCCAGCCTGATCGTGGATGCCGTGTTGCCGTGGGACAAACTCCAATTAGATGTGGTAGACACTTTGAACGCCCTGGCCCCCTTTGGTCAAGGCAATCCGCCGATCACACTCGCCAGCCAACGCCTAGAATTGGCAGGGGAACGAAAGATTGGCCGCGACAACACTCACCGTCGGCTCACCGTGCGCGACGAGGCCGGTAACACCCGAGACGTCGTCTGGTGGCGCGGAGCCGAACACGCCTTGCCCGTCGGCCAGTTCGACCTGGCCTACACGCTCAAGGCCAGCGACTATCGCGGCGAGCTGGGGTTGCAGATCGAATACGTCGCTCACCGCAGCGTAGCTCCATCCATCACCGCAGTCGTTGCACCGTTTGTTCAAGTCATCGACCACCGCGCCGCGCCTGACCCGCTGCACCTGTTAGCTGGACTGCGCGCCGAGGGAGACGTGGTCATCTGGATCGAAGGCGAAACACCTGAGCGCTTCTCCGGCCTGCGCCGCGACGAGCTGGTCCCTGCCGAAACGCTGGCGCTATGGACGCCGCCGCCCGGTCCGCGCGAATTGCGGGCCGCCCTGGAGCGCGTGTCACCCCGCACAGTTTATTTATTCAACGTCACAAATCCTAATCTTGCGCCGGGAGGCTTTGTGCCGCGTCTGGCTGGGCTGGTCAAGCATACACTGCGTCGAAAAAAGGGCCTCGCTCAACTGGAGGCTCTGGCTGCTGCCAGCGCGCAACGCGTCGAAACCGTCCGCGCCGGGCTACATTTGCTACAAGCTCAGGGGCATATCCGCATCGTAGACGAGACCGATGCGACCCTCCAACTGGCGCACGGCGCGGGCCAGGTGCGACCTGAGATGGAGGAAATTCAGGCTCGCCTGCATGCGCTGCTGCAAGAGACAGCGGCCTATCGCGCCTATTTCGCCCGTACCCCCGCCGAGCGCCTGATTTAGGATCTGAACAGAATTGCGCGTATAAACCCCTACTGCGGGAGGAGGATTCGAACCTCCATTTCCTGATCCAGAGTCAGACGTCCTGCCCATTAGACGATCCCGCAAAGTACTACATACCAGGTTGTGGGAGGAGGATTCGAACCTCCATTTCCTGATTCAAAGTCAGACGTCCTGCCCATTAGACGATCCCACACTATGAAAAACAAAAGCGCGGTGGTGTTCACACCCCGCGCTTTGCCGTCAGCCTGAAAATCGGGACAGGTTACGAGGGAGAACACCTCTCACATAGCAAGCGCTGCTGGAACTGTTGGTCAAAAGCCACAACCATAACGCTGATCCGTGTGAATGCCCAACCTCTCACTGTCATAGTCATATCATTTTACCACATAACAGGCGATTGTCAAATTGAGTCGAAAGCACTGGACAGTCCAAACGTGTTGCGGTATACTGCGCGCGAATCGAAAGGAGGTACGTAAATGACAGATTTTCCCGGCAAAGGCAAGGTCGCCGTCGTCAAGACGACGCCAGAGACCGTGCTAGCAGATTATCAAAAAGTGATGGAGATGGCCGGTTTTGAGGCCGCACTCCCCAAAGACAAGGAAACCATCCTCAAAATCAACATCTCGTGGCAGACGTGGTATCCGGCCTGCTCGACGGCCCCCTGGCAGCTAGAGGGCGTGATCAAGGCGCTGCAAGGCGCAGGTTATCAAAATTTGATCGGCGCACACAACGACACCGTGGTCGTGGATGCCTACGTGGGCGAATACAACAACAAACAAAAGTACGTCGTGGACAAGTACGGCGTGCGCAACGCCCACATGTACGAACCACAATACCGTTGGGTGCGTTACGAACCTAAAGAACCATTCCTGGCGCTGGACAAGATTTACCCAGAAGGACTGTACATTCCAGAATTACTGGTGGGGCGTAACATTGTGCAATTGCCTACCGTCAAGACTCACGTCTTTACGACCATCACCGGCGCGATGAAAAACGCCTTTGGCGGTCTATTGCATCGCAAGCGCCACTGGACGCACGGTGTAATCCACGAAACGCTGGTAGACCTGTTGCAAATTCAACAAGACATCCACCCCGGCGTATTTGCGGTGATGGACGGCACGTTTGCGGGCGATGGTCCCGGTCCGCGGGCCATGCGCTGGCACGAAAAAAACATCCTGCTGGCCTCGGCCGACCAGGTCGCTATCGACGCCATTTCGGCCAAATTGCAGGGCTTTGATCCTTTGTCCATCAAGTTTATTCGCCTGGCTCACGAAAAAGGGTTGGGCGTGGGCGACCCCCAAAAAATCCAGGTGATGGGCTACGACATCGATGCGGAGCCGGCGTGGGGTTTTATTCAGGAAGACACATTTGCCAGCAAAGGGCAAAAACTGATTTATCACGGCTGGCTCAAGCCATTTGAGAATCTGTTGCTGCGTTCGCCGCTGGTGCCATGGAGTTATTTCGCCAGCAACTTTTACCACAACGTGTATTGGTATCCCTTTGTGGGGCGCAAACGCGTCCAAGCTGCACTCGATACCCAATGGGGTAGGCTGTTTCAAAGCTACGGCGCGGAAGCCGGCCTGGAAGGGGCAGTGATGCCTGGAATGGAGCCCAAGACGGTGGTCGCTGCCGCCGGAGCGATGGCAAGCTCATTGGCTCTCCTCGGCGGGTTAGCCCTGGCGCTGCGCGGACGTAAGAGTTAACTGCAATCAAAAACAGGCCCGGCGCACTCGGCCGGGTCTGTTTTTTTCACAAAGCCGGCAAGTGCGGCTGTCTCAATTCGGCCAGCCAATGCGGAAAAGCATCGATAGAGCGATCGATAAAACCATCGGCGATTTCGCGAATGCGCCAATTGGTGACATTTTGCGCGATACGATTCACTACCGCGCTGGGCATAAAGCGCAGCCCCAAGGGAATAGGCAAATTGGCGTGCAGCTCCAGGCTGTATTCGATGCGGGTTTGGTCGCCAGCCGCGGCAAAAACCGATCGGCTGCTGTAAAATCCTTGCGCTGTCGTCGAGCGCAAGCCGGCTTGAGCCTTCACCGGCGTCACCGCGTTTAGCGAGTATACGCCGAGTGTTTGCTTTTTTGCATCCAGATCAGCCTGCAGATCGCAGAAAATACGCACACGATAGGTGCTCAGCTCGGTAGTGGCATACAGCACACGAAAGCGGTTATAGCTATAGGCGCGCACCAACGTGATGTGGGGAAGATAAGTCAGGATGCGACCCAGGTCGCTGTAATAGGCGAAAGTGATGGGTAGCTCGGCAGGAAAGACAAACGAGCGACTGACAGAGCCAGTGACTTGGATCATACTTGCTCGACATTCCGATTCATCTCGTCCAGCTTGGCGGCCAAGGTGTCCAATTGCGTAACAACGCGCTGAAAATCGTCTCGTGAAGGCACACCCCGTTCATTCAAAATACGCTCAATGTCATCGTCGCTGACCTGATGCCCGTCGCGCAGGCGCCGGCCCTGCTCCAAAAGCTTTTCGAGCAAACGCCGGCCCTCGTCCTCGGCCAGTTCCCCACCGCTGATGAGTACATTGATGCGCCGCTCGATCTCGTCGTCGATGTGCCGCAGCAATCCCAGGGGCGATACTAGCGTGCGCCGCAGCGTACTCAGCGTTTCCCCACCAGCGCGCACCAGACCAGTCAAAACCGGGTGGGGTAAAAAACCGCTTTGCTTTTTCTCTTGCTCAAAAATAATCTGTGACAAAGTCAGCGCGGTCAGATCTTCACCAGTAGCGTGATCCACAATCTGTACATCTTCGCCCTGGCGAATGAGCGCCGCAATGCCATCAAGAGTAATATATTGTTTGGTTTCAGTATTGTAAAGCTTGCGATTGGGATAACGCTTGACGATGGGCATTTTTGCTCCTACGTTCCGGTTGATTCTGCGCCGATTATAGGCTGGCTGAGGCAATGTGTCAAATGCAGGATAGGTCCAAAAAAAGAGAGGGCTTGCGCCCTCTCTTTCGATCCGTACTTGTGGCTATCAAGCCTTTTTCAGCTCATCTACCTTTTTGGTGAGCGCCGAAATCTTTGCGCTCAACGCCTCAATGTCGGCCTTGCTCGGGACGTTCATGCGATGCAAAAGCTCTTCAACTCGCTTGTCGAGTTCTGTTTCGGCCTTTTCGGTTTCCTTCTTGCGCTTTTCCATCAGATCGCGGATCAGTTGTTTGCCGTCCTTTTCAGCGATCTCACCTCGCTCCACAAGCCGGTCTACCAAATCTTCGACCTCGTCTTGCGCCAGGGCCACCGCGCCGACGCCGGCCAACAAAACCTTGCGCACAGTCTCTAGCAGTGGACTGCGCTCCTCAGCCGCTACTGTTTCCTCAGTCTTTTTGACTTTTGTAGCCATTTTCTTACCTCCTATACGTTCTAGGTTATGCCTCTTCGCGCGAGGCGCGTCCCCACTTTTTCCCATTGCGACTTGACAGTCTTGCCCGTCTCCCCGAGCGTTACTGCCGCCAGTCCAATCCAGAACAGAAAAGATTTACGAACAAGATTCATTCTTACACCTCCCTATGTGTTACACTTATGACGCATTGCGTTATAGCTGTCATTATAACACACCGCGTCATAAGTGTCAAGAGCCAATTGATACTCAGGTTGACAGTCTCTCACTTTTGATTATGATTCTGGATATTTTGGATGCACGCAGGAGGCAACATGTCTAAACACAGCAAAAGCAAGCGCGACTTGAAAAGGAAACGCCGTAACCGGGCGACCACCGCCGGCGCTCCACCCCGCCGCCAACCGACCAACGACAAACGCAACTGGACCACCTGGCTATGGATCGGCGGTATCGCCGCGGCCGTAGTGGTGGTGGGCATCGCCGTGTGGCTAATTCTCAGGGCAGGCCGTTCCGAATCTTTGGCCAAAAGCGGAATCGAGATGCCCTCCGATCCCCTTCAGCGCAACGGGATGTTCAGCGCCCCGCCCGAAATGCAGATTGACCCCGGCCAGACCTACACTGCTACCATCGAGACAGAAAAAGGTAATATCGTCGCCGAGCTATATGCAGATAAAGCCCCCACCGTGGTCAACAACTTTGTCTTTTTGGCCCGCGCGGGCTTTTACGACGGCACTACGTTCCATCGCGTGCTGACAGACTTTATGGCCCAGGGCGGCGACCCCACCGGCACAGGCGCGGGCGGCCCCGGCTACCAATTCCCCGACGAATTCCACCCCGACCTCAGACACGACCAGCCAGGCACTCTCTCGATGGCTAACTCGGGACCGAACACCAATGGCAGCCAGTTCTTTATCACCTACGAGCCAACCCCCTGGCTGGATGCCTACGACGAAGCCGGAAACCTGAAGGACTGTCAGCTCCCCGGCGTGTCGTGCCACGCCGTGTTTGGGCGCGTCATCGGAGGGATGGACGTACTCGAAGCGCTAACGCCGCGCGACCCGCAGACGGACCCGTCCTTCCCCGGCGACCTGATCAAAACCATCCGCATCGAGGAGCGGTGAGTGGGCGGATGACAAAGGACAAAAAACGGACGACGGCGGCCACTGTGGCCGTTTTACTGCTCATTGGGATTGGCGCTGTATCTGCCTGCAAAGACGCGACGCCTCTGCGGGCTGGAACCCAGGGCGAGGGATCGCCCAGCCCCACCGCGACCGCCACAAACACGGCCACGGCCACACACCTGCCGCCGACGCACACCCACACTGCCACACCAGCCCCCACCGTTACGCCGACCCACACCCCTACACCCACACCTACATCTAGCGCCATGCCAACACCTTCACTGACGCCCGGCTGCACCGAAACCCGAGGTCATATCGAGACCGGCGCCTTTTTCAGCGCCGTCATCGGCCAGGAACAACCTTACCGCGTTTACTTGCCGCCGTGTTCCGGCTGGCAGGCCGAACGCTACCCTGTGCTGTATATGCTCCACGGCTACCCTTACGACGACCGCCACTGGGACGACCTCGGCATCGACGAAGCCGCCGACGCGGGCATCGCGGCGGGTTCCCTGCCGCCTTTTATCATCGCCATGCCCGCCGCCGACAACGAAGGTACCTATACCAACACCAGCGGCGGCCCCGGTTCTTTTGAGGCCGTGCTGGTAGATGAGTTTATCCCTTTTATCGAGAACACTTACCCCGCTATCGGCAGCGCCGAGGCGCGGGCCATCGGCGGGATGTCTCGCGGCGGCGTCTGGTCCCTAGAGATCGCCTTCCGCAATCCCAACCACTTTGCCGCCGTGGGTGGGCACAGCGTGGCGCTCAATGTGAACCGGGCGCCGCCAGTTTACGACCCGCTCTACTTGGCGGCCGACCCCGCAATTCGCGCGTTGCGCATCTTTTTGGACGTGGGGAGCGGAGATTGGGCGGCGCCCGGAATGGAGGATTTGCACGCGGCATTAGAGGCTTCTAACGTGCCGCACACCTATCACGTGTACGAGGGCATTCATCACGATGACTATTGGGCCGCTCACGTAGCCGAATATCTCGCCTTTTACACTGCCGCCTGGTGAACGCAAATCTCACGGCTCCAGATCTAGCAACCACAGGCTATGATCGGCGGCGCTCACGAAAACTATATATCGTCCGTTTGGCGAAACGCTCCAGTCGTTGTTGGCGATTTTGAAAGGCGTGAAGGCGGGGTCGGTCAGGCGGCGGCTCGCGTTGGCGACGACATCATACTCCCATAGCGTGTGGCTCTCGACGCCCGGCTCAAGCGGAACGTACAACAAGTGCGCATCGTTGCGCCAGCGGTAACTGCCAAAAAAGTCCAGCTTGAGCGGAGGCGCGCTGCCGTCGGTAGGCACAACCCACAATCCATCGTGGGCCGCATCTGCCTGGAAGGTGAGATAATAGACCAGCCAATTCCCGTCGGGCGAAACGGATGCGCCACTCGGACGCGACACTTGGGCCAACTCGATCCATTGATCCGCCTGACCATCAAGGCTAAGCGCACCAACGGCCACAAAGGGCGAATCGTCCAGCGGCACGCCAACGACCAGAATGCGCTGGCTGTCGAGCCATTGGCTGTCACCAAGGCCAATGCTGCGGGCTACGACACGAGGATGACTGCCATCCACATCGGCAATCCAGACTTCGCTGCGCCGCCGGTCAAAGTCGCCCTGCGAGTCGGTCACCTGCCACAAAACGCGCCGTCCATCAGGCGATACACTGACAGGCCGTCCGCCGTTCGGGATGACAGTTTGCTCGCCCGTTTCGATACGCTGGATGACAGTGACGCTGCCATCGGGATAGACGTAAAATTGACCGTCGCCCGACATCGGATAGATTTGCTCGCTGATCAACGCCGGTGGGCCAGGCTGTACGACGTCTACCCCATACACACCTACCTGCCGGCTGGTGGGGCGATCAATAAACAGCACGCGGCGACCGTCGGCCGACCAAAAGGGCTGAGTACAGCAGCCACCACCAGTCAGTCGGCGCAGGGTGGGCTGCGGGATAGATGTAGGAGTGGCTGTGGTCGCCGTGGTGGGTACGAAACTGGGCGTCAAAGGGACCGACGCAGCGGGCGTCGTCGCCGGTGGCACGCCGGTGGTACGGGTGACTTGAGTCGATCTCGCCGGCGGACCGGGCAGAGCCGTCGGCGAGGCTGGGAGGAGTTGCAGCAATTGGGCGCGTGTGGGTGCTGGCGCTTTTGCGCAAGCCGCCAGCAGTAACCCTGCAACGATAAACAGGAACGCTCTCAACCTGGCCTGGCTCACGGAAATCCCCGCCAAGCCGGCGGCCACGGCGTGGCATACTCGTTGAGCAGTGGGCCGCCAAAAAAAACGTCGGGCTGGTCGTCCGCAAATTGCCACAGACGCGGGTTGCGCAAATCTTTTTGGAAATCAGCGCCAAACTGCCCCACCAGCGCCAGACTGTCCCAATCTGCGTCGATGAGCGGCACAGGGTTGTAGGCGACGGTGTAGCTCAGGTTGCGGACTTCCAGATGCAGGTGCGGGCGCGAGGTGCAAGTCTCGTCGGGATCGCCGGTCAGGCCGATCACGTCGCCGCGCCGCACCGCCTGCCCAACGTTCAAGCGCGGACGCTCCAGCAGATGCCCGTATAGCGAGACGTAACCCTGCTTCTCGTGGCGGATGAGCAAGTTGTGCGGGCCGGCGCCGTGCTCGCGGGCATCCACTTTGACCACCGCGCCGTCGCCGATGGACACCACTTTTGTGCCGCACGGTGTGGAAAAATCGAGGCCAAAGTGCAAGCCCTGTCCAGCCGAGTACCAGATCTCACGGAATAGATAGGCGCTGGTCGTGTTGCCGTAGAGTTGGCTCAGCAGCCAGGTAGATGGTCCTGGCGGCGTGTTAAAAGGCAGCCCAAAAGGCGGCGCGTTGCTTTGAGCCTGAGCCGGTTGCGAGGTTATCAAAGCGCTCAATAACGTGAAAAAGAGCAACGATGGGTAAAGCTTGTTCATAGCGTGAATTGTACGCCAAATGTCGTGATGTGGCAAAGACTCAACAGACGCGTGTGGCGATTAAACAAAACTTCGGAAGCCCGAGAGACTTCCGAAGTGTGAGGCGGGGAGGCAGGGATTCGAACCCTGGAGGGAGTTTTTGGCCCCCTAACCGCTTAGCAGGCGGCCCCATTAGACCACTCTGGCACCTCCCCATCGGATCTTGGCGGAGGGAGAGGGATTCGAACCCCCGGTGACCTTGCGGCCACTACGGTTTTCAAGACCGTTGCCTTCGTCCACTCGGCCATCCCTCCGTAGGGCCTCCGCTCGTCAAGCCGAGTATACCACGCCGGGGGTAATGTGTCAATCTTGCGGAGTGAAGCGTGAAGCGTGAGATTTGGCGACGACTGATTGGGTTGGGCTTTCGGCTGCTGTATCACGAGTTGGCCTGGAGTTACGACGCGGTGGCGTGGTTGGTTTCACTCGGCCAGTGGCAGACTTGGGGACGCGCGGCCCTGCCCCACCTGGTGGGTGAACGGGTGCTGGAGTTGGGGCACGGCCCCGGGCGCCTGCTCGCGGCGCTGGCTGAGGCCGGATTCCACCCGGTGGGCCTGGACCTGTCGCCTCAAATGGGCCGGATGGCGCGGCGGCGGCTGCGGCGAAACGGCCACGCCACGCCCCTGGTGCGCGCCCCGGCCCAACGACTGCCCTTTTCCAGCGGCGCGTTTGATAGCGTCGTCGCCACTTTCCCCACCGACTACATCATTGACCCGGTCACTCTAACCCAAGTCGCGCGAGTGCTGCGCCCCGGCGGACGGCTGGTTGTGGTGGTGAGCGCGCAACTCTGCAGACGCGACCCGGTTAGCCGTGGCATTGAGGGGCTGTATCGCATCACCGGGCAGCGTGCGCCCATCAGCGCGCAGGCATGGCAACCATTGTTCGACGCAGCAGGGCTGTCGGCGCAGCCATTGAAAATCGAGTTGCCCCGTAGCCAGGTGTTGGTGTGGGTTGCCGAGCGGGCTAGTCGGAATGATAAAACTGAACATGCAGACGATTGACCACCAACAGGTCAGCCTGCTGCGGAAACGCGCCAGGTAGAGATGTGGTGGGAAAGATGCTCACCTCGGTCATAGCCAGGAACGCGCCGCTCAGCATATCGAGCAAATCGCGCAGGCGCGTCTCTGCGCCCCGATGAAAATTGCCCCGCAGGACAGCGTGGGGAGTGTAGGCGATGATCCGGTCGAACTGGCGCAACATCTGCACCTGCCGGCGATACTCGGAATCCAGAAAGTAGATGATCCCCAATTCCTGGGTGCTGAGGATTATTTCCGGACGCGAAATGGCTGTCAATGGCCCCGCCGACTCGATGGGCATCAGCTTGACGTCAAACATAGGAAATGTGGAGCGATTGCCCTTGTTGAGATAATCCAACAGCGGGCCGACCGGTTCCATTTGCCCGGCGCATTGAAAACGGCGCCCCAGCACTTGCACATCGTAACGCTGGAGAGAAACTTGCAAGCCCATCTGATTTCCATCCTTTCATCCTTGCCACGGACACTGTTCTGTGGTAGAATATCGCCAACGCGGTGGGTGTAGCCTAGCGGCAAAGGCACCTGGTTGTGGCCCAGGAGACCGTGGGTTCGAATCCCACCACTCACCCCTCAGCCCGTCGCCGCCAGCGATGGGCGGTTTTTTGCCCTCGTAGCTCAATGGACAGAGCGTCGGACTTCGAATCCGCAGGCTGCGCGTTCGAGTCGCGCCGAGGGCGCCTTCCGTGCGCCGTCTGTAGCTCAATGGACGGCGCATCGACTTTCAATCCGCAGGCTGCGCGTTCGAGTCGCGCCGAGGGCGCCAATTGAATCCCTGTCAGGTGCGACGCACCTCATCGTATAGCGACAGGCCAAAACGACCGACAATGTCCAACACAAGCCGCTGGTCGCTAGTGGAAAGGTCGCGCCGCCAGCGACCGAGCATCTGTTCTTTGGACGCGGCTCGCCCCTTTTCATCCCGCGCCAGGCTGCGCCGGTGAATGGCTCTTGCTGCTTGAGGCCGAAAGGGCAGCCCCAGCTCACCATGCAGCGCGCGCATCTGTTCTATGGGTTGCTCACACAGAGTTTCGTAAAATACCACCGGACCGCCAAAAGCCCGAATCTGCCGCAAAGCGACCCAATTTTCCACCGCCCACATCACGGCGTGCCGCTCGACGTCGCTCCGCGCTGCGCGGATGACGCTCTCATACTCCGTCAGGTGGTCTTGCATCAGAGCGGACTGGCTCAGAAAGCTCTCGACGGGCGCCGACCAGCCTCGCGCCAACCGCGAGTAGACGACGGCGCAGGGATGACGCACGATAAAGACCACCACACAGCCAAAGCACGCGCGCAGCCATCCCAACATCAAATTGGCCCGAATCATTTTGACAACGTAACGCCAGGCCAGCAGCCGCGCCCGTTCGTGGTCGGTCCAATAGTTGCGCAATTCGCCGGTCAACACGCGCCGGAAAAAATCTTCCCAACCGGGATGCGGCTCCCCAGGGCGCAAATAGGTCGAATGCAACACATCAATAGGCGTTGGTGCATCGTGCAGCGCCCTGACCGCCGGGACAAAGTTGGGATGCAACGGCTCAAAAATAAGCTGCATCCCCGGCGCGATAGAAAGCAACTGCGCCAGCCAAGTCGTCCCCGCCCGCCCCGACCCGGCCACGACGATAGCCGCGCCCGCCTTGGGCCGGCCCTTTATCTGCCAGATCAGACGCTCGACCCGCCAGGTCAGCCAGCACCGCCAGGCTGCGCGTCGCGTCTCCCGCAAATCGCGCCGCAGAGTTGTCGTCATTCGTCTTTCGTCTGCGACGCCGAATCCAGCTTGTCGTACAGCTTTTCCAGTTGCCGCGGGCGCTCGCGGCTCTTGTCTGCGATTTGCTGATTGGCTTCGCGCAGACGGCGGCTGAGCACACGCAGCAGCTCCAGCGTCAGATCGGGGTTTTCGCGGGCCAGCGCCAACAGGGGAGCGCGGTGCAGACCCAGCAGCAACGTTGGTTCCAACGCGATGGCCGAGGCCGAGCGCGGCTCCTCGTCAAAAATGGACATCTCGCCAAAATATTGGCGGTTGGAAAGCGTCGCCAGCCGCACGACCGCCCCTTTGCGCCGCCCAGTCCGCTCGATGCCCACCCGCCCGCTGACCACGATGTACAGCGCGTCGCCGGCGTCACCCTCGCCAAAGATCACTTCATCCTCGTCAAAGGTGTGCTCGGCGCTCACGCTGGCGAGAATGCGGAGCTGTTCGATGGTCATGCTCTCGAAAAAAGGGACTTGTTTGAGAAAGATCACCCGCTCGATGGTGGAAAGCATCGCGCCCTCCTTTTCCGCTCTTGTGCACGCTGCGAGCGCGGCGTCGCTCAGGTGATGCCGGGCGGCGCGGCAGGCTTGTTGTACATCCGGGTTTTGAGTCTCCTGGCCGATGCGCTCCAATAGCTCGTCGATCTCGTCCCGTCCGAACAAGGCCGCTCCCCCGTGGCCCAGCGCATACACGGTGACGGCTTGCAACCAGGGATCATCACTTTGGCTGTAGCGTTTGAACACCTGGCGGGCCGTGGGTGACTGAATGCCCCACTCGTCGGCTCCCAGGGTCAATATGTCCGCGCCATCGGTCCGCGCCCGTGTGAGTGCGGCGATGAGCAAAGCCGTATGCGGCGACGTGAGCGCTTCGAGAGCCTCGACGGCGTTGGCGCGCACCCGCTCGGATAGACTGCGCAGATGCCCGGCGACGGTGTGAACCGCTTGAGGCGGGTGCACCGAGGCGATCAGGTCAAAAATCCGTTCCAGGCGTTGGTCGCTATATTCCACCAGCGTGGCTCGCAGCAGCGCGACGCTGGCGTCGTCGGGGCGCTGCTCCAGCGTCTCGAGGGCCGATAGCGCCGTCAGCGTCTCGTAGGCGGTATGCAGGTTATCATCTATCTGCCGATGGACCAGCGGCGCAAAGCGCTCGCGCTCGATGCGCGCCAGGACGACGCTGACCGTCTCGCGCTGCCGAATATCGAGGGCCTTGTTTTCCAAAGCAGCTTCCAGATCGGGGAGAGCCGGCCGGCCCATACTCTGCAAAGCCTCGGCGGCCCGCTCGCGGATAGCGCGGCTGTTATCCGAAAGGGCGACCAGCAATAGGTGGATCGCGTCGGGGCCTCCCAACTGTCTGAGCGTCGTCACGCCTGCCAGGCGCACCCGCTCGACAGCATCGTTCAACAGGGCGCGAGCCGTTTCCCGCGTCTGCGGAACCAGCCAGGGGGGTATTTCGAGCGCCGTCAACTGTTCAATCGCCAACGCCGCAGCGCGGCGCACCATGTCGTCTGGATCCGAGATATAGTCAGTCAGGGTGCGGATAAAGCGGGCGTCGCCCAACGTCCCCAGCAGACGCACGCCGGTCGCCCGCCGCTGGGCATCGTCACTTTTGAGCAATGCGCTGAGGCTCTGCACCGCCGCCGCCTGGTAAAAGAAATCGCCGGATTGAATCAACGATGGCATGGCTTGAGCCTGCACGTCCAGGTCGGGATCGCTCAACAAGCTCAACGCGCCAGAGAGGAATTCCTGATCGCCCGGGCCGGCCAGGCGGCGCAGGGCCGCGATGGCCGCCTGGCGCACCAGGCCGGCTTCGTCGGTCAGGTGGCGCAGATACAGACGACGCAGCTCGGACGGGCTGGCGCCGGCGTCGCTCAAAATCGTCAGGGCGGCAGCGCGCACGCGCGGACTGGGTGCGTGGGTCAGCTCTTGCAACACCGGCAGGGCCGGCTTGCCGCCCACCTCGGCGATCAGCTCGGCCAGAAAAATGGTAAACTCGTCGTCGGGACTGCTTTTGAGGCGCTCGACCAATTTTTGCAGCGTTGCCGCGTCGGGCACGCTCAGATCGTCGGAGGCCAGGCGATAGAGTGCAAACTCTTCTTCTTCGAGCAGCGACACCAGCGCCCGGCTATATTCGCCGCGCAAACGCAGCGACAGCCACACATACAACAGCGTCACCCCAATGCCCAGCCCGACCAATAAACCCGGCAGCGACGCGCCCTCGGGCACCCAAAACAGCAATACGCCTGCGAAAAGCACGCCCAACGGGACCAGCATGGTGTTGATAAAAGCTCGCGCCCGGCCCTTGACCTGCACAGGGACCGCATTGTAGAGCATGGCGTCGATGGGGCTGCGCAAGGCCCGCTTGAGCACGGCTTCGTTGAAATAACCGCCCACCGCCGTCGCCAGGCCCGGCCACAGCCCCAGCAAAGAATAGCTGACCAGTGACGTGAACGGAAAGATGAGATTGGTCACTCCCACGCCCAACCAGGCCAAAACGCGCCCCAAGAGCAGCATCTGGATGAACAGCCCTACGACGTTGGTGACGCCGTCGAGCACGGCGTAAAAGATGGTTTGGGCCTCTTGGTCGGGGTGGGCCAGGTCAATGGCCCAGCTCGTTTGCACCGAGAACAGATTGTTCATCAAGGCCATGGCCAGCGTGGCCGCGGCCAGCAAGCGCAAAAACGAAGAACCCTTGACGAAATTGAAACCGTCGCGCAGGTTGTCCAGACTGCCCTTGCGTCTGCTGTGCGGTCGGCGGTCGGTGGTCGGCGGTCGGTAGTTCGTGGTCGTCTGGCGCTCGTGGCCGAACTGTCGCTCGCCGAGGGCGACCAGCCCCAACACGACGACCAGGCATCCGACCCAGCCCAGAGTCAGGTTCTTGGCGCCGAACACACCCACTAGAGGCTGAGCCACGAGACCGGCCAGCGCCGCGCCCAAGATAGAAGCCGCCATCATCAACGGCAAGGCCCGCTTGGCGGCGCGGGTGTCGTAAAAGTCATTCACGTAGGCGATGAGATGAAGCGTGAGCAGGGGGCGAAAGGCGCGGTAGAGCAGCAGGTACAGCGGGTAAACCACCTCGCGCCCGCCCGTGCTGGTCTCGAGGAGGATACGCACCCCCACCAATCCGGTGAGGATGAGCAGGCTCAAGATGATCAACAAACGCGCGTTGCCCACGCGGTCGGCGAAAAAGGTATAGACCAGACCCAGCAGGAGCGAAAAAAAGGCGTCGGCGATGAAAATATAGCGCAGCGCGTCGGCGCCCCAGGCGCTCACGAACAGGGCGCGGCTGGAGCTATTGCCCCACGTCAGTCCGGCGTAAAAAACCACGTTGAGGGCATAGAGCAACAGCGTTTTGCGCTCTTCTCCCGGTCGCAAATTAAACAGCCGCCTGACCCGCTCGCGCACGATGGCGTTCTCCTATCACTCCGCAGCGTCGGTCTTGGTCTGATCAGATCTCTGCCCCCGCTGCCGGCGCATCTCGCGGGCGCGCTGCTGCAAGTCGCGGAAATAATCAGTCTCGACGACTTCTTGAACCATCTGGGATTTGCGGGCTTCGTCAATCTGAATCTTGAGCTGGGTGACTTGCTGGCGCAACTGGCGCTCGCGGGCGCGGACTTGCTCGGCCATCTGGGCAAAGATGCGCGCCAGGCGCGAGACCTCGTCGCCGCCTTTGGTCTCTTTGAGCGCAGTGATGGCACTGTCGCTCAGCTCGCCGCCTTCCATCACCTCGGCGGCGCTGGTGACGCGCAACACCGGCCAGGCCACGCCCCGCGCCAGGACGAAGGCGATGACCGAGACGGCGGCCACGGTCCCCACGGTGAGCCAGCGCAGCTTGTCAATCAGGCTTTGGATTTCATTATCAATCTGTTGGCCGAGCAGTTCCGATTCCAGGTGAAAGCGAGCCCCGTCGGTGGTCAGGATGACCATGCCAAAGCCGGCCGGGGTGTCGAATTGGCCAGTGCGGTAGGGAATGGTGGCGTAGGCCAGGGCGCGCTCGCGATCCTGAATCGTGTACACGTCCACGTGGCCCGACTTACCCTGCCGGTTCAGCTCGACCAACTGGGGAAAATTAGGGTCGAGAAAGCCCATTTCGGTGAGGTTGCCGGGCCGGTTCAAACGGTGGGGTTCGCTGGCGTGGATGGACGGCACATCATCACCGTTTTCGTCCACCCCGGCAATGTTAAAGCTGCGCGGGTGGGCAATGGTCCAGCCGTCGTCGGAAACGATGTAAGCGTATTCCAGGTAGCGCGGGTCCACCTCGGCCTGCGGCTCGGGTTCGGAAGGTACGACGTGGGCGATGAACTCTAACAAGTGAATCTGATCCAGCGCCAGGACAACCATGCCAATGGTTGCGCCGTCTTGCTCGACCGGCGTGGCAAAACGGATCACGCCTTGATAACGCTGCCCGCCCCGGTTCTGGCCGCCGGCGTAGGCGTCGCCCGACTCGGTGTACCAGCCGACCGGGCGGCCCACGTGAATCTCGCCGGTTTCCAGCCCTATCGCGTCGGCAAAGTAGGTCTCGCGCTTGAACGTGGTGTTCTCGGGACGGCTGACGTCGCGCAAGTCATTGGACACTACCATCTGGCAATCAAACGGGTAGGCCTGACAATCGTTGACGACCTTGAGCACTTCCTGACCTTGCGCATCAACGAACGCCGCCTCGCGGTAAAGCGGAAAAGAAAAGAACAGCGTGCGGCCCTGCTCGTCCACCGTCCATAACCGACTGGTCATTGACCCGGCAAAGGCCAGGTAGGCCTCGGCGGTGCGCGGTAACGTAGCCAGAACGCGCACATCGCTCTCGCGTTGGCCTAAAAAGGCCGCCACGTCGTGGGCCACAGCGCGGGTGCGGGTTTCCAGCATGTCGAAGGATTTGGCGTCCAGGTCTTGAATGCTCTGTTCCCTGGCCCGGTCTTTGCTGCGCTCATAGCCGTCAATAGCCAGCCGGCCCAGCAGCGCCAGCGGAATCAGCGAAGCGATGAGAATGGCGGCCAGCATACGCCGCAACAGCCCCGATGTGAGCCAACGTTTCATGATGGTTTCTCCACGACGAAAGACAAAAGACGAAGGACGAATACCCAATATCCAATATCGAATTTACCACGCGCTGGCCGAGTAGGAGAGACGCTCATTGGCCTGGGCGGCGGCCTCGGACAGGGCCTCTTGGGGGCTTTTCTGGCCTAAAAAGACCTGCCGGACGGCGGCGCTGACGTCGGCGGCGATTTCGGCGCTCTCGATGTTCAGCGGCTCGAACCGGCCGGCGGTCAACTGATCCAGGAAAGCCCCATAACGCGCCACCATGGTCGGGTCGTGGGCCACAGCCGCCTTTTCGGGCACGGCCCCCTCCAGCTCGGAATAGGCCAGCCGGTACGTATCTTGGTAGACAAATTCGATGAAACGCCATGTCAGCGCCTTGTGCTCCGAAGTTTTGAACATAATCAGCGTGTCTTCTACCAGCGGGAGCACCGGCGCGGCTTTGTACGGGATGGGAGCCACGCCATACGCAAAATCGGACGGCGCCAGACCTCCCAGCTTGGTGATGACCATGGCCAGCTTGCCGGCCAGGAACTCTTGCTCGATGTCGGAGCGGGTATAGTCCAGCGGATTGGGCGGGGCGGCCCCGCTCTGCACCAGCTCGTTGAGAAAGGTCAGCGCCTCGACCCCCTCCGGGCCGTCGAATGCGGCCTTGGTGCCATCGGGCGAAAAGACGTCGCCGCCGTTGCCCCACAGAAAATAGTAAAAGTAGGTGTTGGTCTCGGCAAAATCCTCGCTGGCCGGGATGCCAAAGCCATAGACGCCCTCGGCCGGGCGGCTGACGGCTGTGGCGACCTCGCGCAGCTCGTCCCAGGTGGCTGGCGGGGCGCTATAACCGGCCTGGGCCAGCAAATCCTGGTTGTAATACAGCACTCGCGCCGACACGGCCGCCGGCAGGCCAAAGGTGCGGCCCTGATAGCGCGCCCCTTCTTCGATAAACAGGGGAAAGAATTGAGCGCGAAAGTCGGGTGTGAAATAGCCGTCCACCAGCTCGACCCACCCGGCGGACACGTATTCGGGGATCTCGCGGGTGGCGACGCGGGCCAGGTCGGGCGGGCGACCGTCGGCGACCATCTGGGCGATTTTGGGTCGGCCCTCGTTCCAGGTGTAGACACGCAGGTCCACATTGACGTCGGGATTGGCGGCCTCGAAATCTTGAACGACGCCTTTCCAATAATTGCGCAGCTTGTCGGGGCTGCTGCTGAGAAAGACAAAGGTGATCGTCGTGCGCGAGTCGCTGCACGCGCTTAACAGTGGAACAAACAAGGTAAGAAACAATAGAATTTTGAGCAGGATTCGATCACTGACCACTTTCATATTCGTCTCCACACATTCCAAACACCGCGCGATTGACTCACCAGAGTTTAGCACACAGCCCCCTGATACGCAAGAAGCGCAGATTTCAAGCTTGCGCCAAGCGGCGTTTCAAGTGTATACTGGTCCTAGATCCGTTTACGAGCGACATTTCGAGGAGGTATTATGAAGACCCAACGTGTGCTTTTGGCGCTGGCCACCCTGACACTCTTTATCGGACTGGCGGCCTGCGGCAAAAGCGAGGGGAAAAAAGAGAGCAGCAACCTGGACCAGGCGCTGCGCATGGCCCCGGCCGACACCGATTGGTTCTATTTTACCGACTGGGCGCTGATCAAAGAGTACGAAGGCTACACCGACATCAGCAGCCAGGATAGCCTGGACCGGCGTATGGAATTCCTGATGTTTGGGGCCGATGTGCAAGCCGGAACACCCATGCGACAGGCCATGGCCTCAGCTTACGGTATCCAATACTTGAGGAACCACGCCGAGGTATGGGGCTGGGATAGCACCGATCTGGCCTGGGAGATCACGCTAGAGAGCGAGGGCGGCGCGCCGCTATACGTGCTCCAATTCGCCGATGATTTCGATTTCGGCCCCTTCCTGGCCCTGTTGCAAGAGCGCGAGTTCACCAGTAGTGAATACCAGGGCGTCACCATCTATTCCCACGAACAGGATATTTCAGCCGAATGGCTGCGCTCTACCGCAGCGTTTGCGCTGCTCAACACAGCAGTCATCGAAAAAGAAAAGCGGTTGGTGCTCTCGGCCCGCATTGACGGCGTCCAGGCTGTGCTCGACACCTACAAGGGAGAGAGCAAGTCGCTGGCCGACGACGCAAACGCCCAGGCCATCGCCGGGCGTCTGGGCGAGGTCGCCGCGGCCGTCATCGCCGCCGGTCCAGACACCTGCACAAGTTTCGGCGTCGAGGTGTTCCTACTCTCCCATCTAACCGCTGAGAATCGGGAAAGGCTATTAGAAAAGCTTCGAGAAGAGTATGGGCTGGACAAGCCTTTGACAGACCAAGACCGCATCCACCCGTACATTGCCCTCGGCGTAGGCTATCGTTATGAAGGCGAAAAACCGGTGGGGTTGCTGGTCTTTCACTACGCCAGCGAGACAGTCGCCCAGACCGATATGGAACGCCGTCGCAAGCTAGCCGACGAGGGGACGAGTATGACGACCAGGCAGCCGATTCGCGAGACGCTATTTACAGTGGACGAGGCGAACGTGGAAGGCAGCGACCTGGTGTGGCGCGTCAGCCCGGTGAACGGCATACCGAAGCGGCTGTTTGACATGGTGTGGCGGCGAGACATGCTCTTTGCCGTCTGTCCGTAGCGCTACCTTCCCGGAAGCTCGGAGGCTTCCGGGAAGGCAAGTCCGTTGACTCAGGCTGCCAGGCGGGCGCGACAGTCGCCGAAAAAGCTAGAGAGGGCCTCGACCGCCCGGTCGAGGTCTTCTTGCTGCACCAACACGTGGTCGCGGGTAAAGGCCGAAATCGAGATGATGGCGATGCCGGCCTCGGCCAACACGGCGCTCAGGGCAGCAATGAAACCGACGAGACCCAGGTCGGCAGGCGTGTCGAAGGTGATCAGCCGATAGCCCCGCGCCTCGTCATAGGCCGCCATCTCGTCGCGCACTTGCACCCAAGACTCCCACGGCAGCAGCAGCGTGACCTCGTCCTTGTCCACCACCGCCGTAGAAAAAGGCTCGCCCAGGCGCGAAAACAGAAACAAGGCCTGGGCGACGTGCTCCGGGGCCAGCCCCACCACGACATACTCGACCTCATCGGTATGCAACTGTGTCCGGGCAAAGGTGTGCGTCAGGTCAGGTGTGAGTTCTACAGACATGAGAAACCCCCTTTCTTAATCACACGGTTCCGGATACGGCACGTACAAACTCTCGTGGTCCATCGAATCGCCCGATGTGACCCATACGCTGCCAAAAAAGGCGCTGCACATCCCCCATTCAAACTCCAGCACGTCGCCCGGTAAGGGATTATCCAGCGTGTCGCGATACCAGGTGTATTGCCCGTCGCCCCCGGTGGCCCACAGACTGATTTTGCCACGCCAGATGTGGCGGCCCAGATCGGCGCTCCATTCGACCAGGGCAAAACCGGCCATACGCACGGGATCCACCACCGGTGCAACCGTGGGAGTGGGCGGAACCCGCTCGCGCACCTCAAACTCCACGCTCAAGGGTTCGCCGATAGCCTGCCCGTCAGCCGTCTGCAACTGAAAGCGCCCCGCAACCACTCCCAGTGCAGTGGGCGCTCGCAAAGGAAGCGCCAGCTCTTTTTCTTCGCCCACCCCCAGCGCCCCGACCGCAAAACTCGCGTCTTGCCCAAAATCCTCCCCATCGAGATGCGCCAGCGCCGTATCTGGCGGCCACGGACACGCGCCATCGTTCCGCAAGCGCCAGGTCTTGAAAAAAGACGCGCCGGCCAGATTCCACCAGTTAGCGTTATAAAAGTTGACATCCCGCACCAGCGTCGCGCTCAAGACGCACGCCGTGGGCGACAGGGTTGGCGTGTCTACAATGCGTTTGGTACGCGTGGGGGAGACGGACGTTTTTGTCCAAGTCGGTGGAACAAGCGTCGGCGTTGCCGATGGCTGCGATGGGAGGGGCGTCGGCGTGATCGACAAGGTCGCTTCCAACATAGCCAGGCGCGCCGCCAGCGCCGTTCCGGTAACGTCAGGCGCGCCGGTCGGTACAGATGAACCGCCAAGCCCACTCCCCACCAGCACGCCTAAAAAAGCCGTCAACAAAATAACCGCGACAATAGCCACGCGCAGCATGATCGAACGCGGCCGGCCCGGCCTGCCCTTTTCCGTTTCACGGGCGCCCTCGCGGAACACCGGCCGCTCAAAAATCCCTGTCAGCGCAGTGCTTTCCATCTGATATAGGATGCTTTCCAGGTCATCTGCCAATTCCCGCGCCGTCTGATAACGGTCCTGGGGCGCTTTGGCCAGCGTGTGCAGAATCACGCGCTCGAGATCGGCCGGAATACCCGGAAAGTGCGTGCGGGGCAGCGGGGGCGGCTCGGAAATATGTTTGTACATCAGGCGACCGGGCGTTGTGTCAGTAAAGGGCAGCTCACCCGTCGCGGCCTGATAGAGCACTACGCCCAGCGAATAGATATCGCTGCGCCGGTCGGGCCGGTCGTCGGTCCACTGCTCCGGGGCCATGTAGGCCGGCGTGCCGGCCACCGCGCCCGTGGCGGTGATCTCGGTACTTACGTTGAGTATCTTGGCGACGCCAAAATCGGTCAGCACCGCGCTGCCGTCGGTGCGGAACATGATATTGCTCGGCTTGATGTCTCGATGGAGCATCCCCTGTTCGTGGGCAAAATGCAGCGCCCGGCCCACGTCGGCGACGGCTCGCAACACATCGACCAACGCCATGCGCTCGCCCTGCCAGCGCAGACGGGTCAGGCGTTGGGTCAGGGTTTCGCCCTCAATATACTCCATCACCATGAAATACGCGCCGTCGGCGGCGTCAAAATCAAAAACCTGCACGATGTGCGGATGTTGCAAGGCCGCAATGGCCTGCGCTTCGCGCCGGAAACGAGCCAGCATCTCCGGGCTGTTCACCAAAGCCCGATCCAGCACCTTGATGGCAACCAGACGGTTCAACTCGGGATGGAGCGCCTTGTAGACCGTCGCCATGCCGCTCTGGCTGATGCGTTCGATGACTTTGTATTTGCCGATGGTTTCGCCGATCACGTCGTGCTCCCTAAATCGAGGTTGGAACAAATGAACTCACGCTCATTATAATCGCGAGCCAGGCGGGTGGCAATAGTCCTCCGGTCACTCTTGAGAATCAGAGAGACGCTGCTCCATTTGCGCCATAGACAAGCGTTCGATATTCTGAAATAACAGCGGCAGCGGATGGTCGTACACGGTGAAACTCTCGTCCGCCCGCCCCGGCGAGAGCGTCACCGGAGCCGGGCGCTGCTGGCGCTGCGGCAGCGGATTCGGCAGCCCGGCCGCGCGGAACGGGTCGGCGACAAGCGCCAGCGGCCCCAGGCGCGGATGACGGGCGACGCCGGGCAGAGGGATCAATTGGTAGCCCAAGTGGCCCTCGAACAAAAATTGGTAGACGCGCCGGGTGAGCGGGTAGTGAGCAGTGCTGCCGTACAAGCGGTTGCTGGCAATGATCAGATAATCGCTGGCGGCCAGTTGTTCCAGCATCCGGCGCAGTTTTTCGGGCGTGTCCGGCGCGTAGGGGTCCAGCGCCTGCTGTCCAAACTCACCCGGCCAGCGCACCCGCCCATTTTGCTCCAGCGTCAACGGCAGTTGATGGTCCCAACGCTCAAAGGCCAGCGTCGCGCCCGGCGCGACGTTGGCGTACACCCAGCGCGACAGCCGCACCCACGGGTGTTCGCCCCGATACACGTTCGTAAAGGCCAGGGCGTACAGGAACGTCGACAAGAGCACGCCGCCGGTCAGTAGCCCGCCGAGCCTGCCGCGCACCGCGCGCAGCGCGTCCAACACCGCCGCGCCGTACACGGCCAGCAGCGGCGTGATGGGCAGCATGTAGCGCATAAACTTGGTGTGCAGGCCGCCGGTGAAGCCAAAATAGAGCAGCACCCAGCTCAACACGACCCAGCGCCCGGCCCGCGGCCGCCGCCAGGCTTCGGCCTGAGGCTCTGCCCGAAGGGCCAGCGCCAACGCCCCCGCCAGCCCGCCCCAGGCCGCCAGGCCCAACGGCAAGCCCATCCCCCACTTGATGTGCTGCTGGATGGGATAGAGATAGGCCCACGCGCCGTGATACTGATACGTAAAGACGTAATTCTGGTCGCCGCGCAGCATGGCGGCCTGATCGCGCAGGTTAGCGACGAACTCGCCCGGCTGGAGCAGCGCGTAGGGGTTGGTTGCCGCGAAAGCGAGCAGCGCCAGCCCCACTGCCGCCAGCAGCGAGCGTCGCTCAAAAGCCAGCGCCAGCGGCAAAATCAGCAGCGCCGCCCCAAACTTGGTTCCCAGCGCCAGCCCAAAACACAGCCCCGCCAGGCGCGCGTTGCGGCGCACGGCAAACAGCAGCGCAGCGACGACGAGACAGGTCAGCGCGGGATCGAACGCAGCAAAGTGGGCCAGTTGGATGTGCAGCACGGTGAGCGCGAGGAACGCCGCCGCCAGCAGCCCCACGCGCTCGCCATACAGCCGCCGGGCCAGCGCGAAGGTCAGCGCAACGGTGGCCGTGTCGAATAGCGCCGAGAGGGTGCGCCCAACCAGCGCCAGCCGCGCCTCGTCGCCGTCGCCGCCCGCGACCAACGCCAGCAGATACAGCGGAAAATGCCCGTAACTGAACGGGCGCGTCCGCTCTGCCGCCGAACGACCGTCGGGCGGCCAGCGGTAGGGATTGAGCGGGCTGCGGTCAGAGTCGAGCGCGGCGCCGGGGCGGTCGGGCAGACCCAGGCTGGCCGCCACCCACGTCACGTAGCGCTCGTCGGGGTGCAGGCCGTGGTCCTGGTCCCAATTCAGGCCATACAGGCGCAGCGCCCAGGCGCATAGAAACACAAACACCAGACCCGGCCACGCAACCCGCTTGCTCATAACGTCATTCTAGCCCGACAAGCCATGTTCGTCAAAGGGATTGGAATATGCTATAATGAACACAGAACAATAATCTCCACTCTTTGACCAAAGCCAAAAGAAAAAAGAGGTCATTATGAAAGCCCAAACCTTGCCCGAAGTGATCCGCGCCTTCGACACACGCCCCCTGGCCGGACAGGAATTGAAAGAGTGGTTTATTGACCGTCCTGGCAATCCCATGGAAGAGATGAAAATCTATCTACAAGGGCTGGCGTTGGCCGACATGCCGGTCAAACTGCTGTTCACCGGCCACTCAGGATGCGGTAAATCCACTGTCCTTAACAAGCTGGCCGAAGAGATCAAAAAGCAGTTGTTACTGCTCAGATGGGGATATGACAACGAATTTTTGGGAGTGACTGAATGGCGTGGCGGCTGCCCACTCTGTCCCAGGACTGCCCTCGCCCTGCAGTCAGGTGAGGTGTCGCATCACTTTGGACCACGGTCAGCGCAGCTATGGGGCCCAGGCCATTGAGCTGAAGGCACAGATTCGTTCAATCCTCTGATTCGTTGTCATATTTGCACAGGCTGAGCAGTTACCCTGCGGGAGGGTAAGCAATTTGGAGGAGGTCGAACATGAATATGTGGATTGACGGCGGGCCGTGCGCCGCGGCTGCGGGCCAGGTGATGCAGGTGATCGACCCGGCCACCCAAGAGGTGCTAGACAGCGCGCCCGCCGGCGGGCCGCAAGACGTGGAGCGGGCCGTGAGCGCGGCCCAGGCCGCCTTTCCGGGCTGGCGCGCCACGCCCGCCGTCGAGCGGGCCAACCTGCTGCACGGGGCCGCGGCCCACATGCGCACACATTTCGACGCGCTGTGCCGCCTGCTGACCCAGGAAGAGGGTAAGCCCTTGCCCGAAAACGCCGAAGAGCTGGACTGGTCGATCAACACGCTGGACTATTACGCCGAGCTGGGCCGGCACGTGCGCGGGAGCGTAATTCCTTCGCCCGCGGCGGGGCAGTTGTCGCTGGTGCTCAAGGAGCCGTATGGCGTGGTGGCCTGTATCACGCCGTGGAACTATCCCATCCTGCTGCTGGCGTGGAAGCTGGCCCCGGCGCTGGCGGCGGGCAACACGGTGGTGATCAAGCCGGCCAGCCAGACCCCTCTGACCACGCTCAAAATGGTCGAGTTGGCCTTTGCCGATTTTCCACCGGGGGTGGTCAACGTGCTCACCGGGCCGGGTAGCGCCGTCGGCGACGCGCTGGTGACACACCCCGCCGTGGCCGCCATAGCGTTCACCGGCTCGACCGCCGTGGGCCAACACATCGCGGGATTGACCGCCCGGCAGATGAAAAAGCTGCACCTGGAGCTGGGTGGCAAAGACCCGTTCGTAGTGGCCGACGACGCGCCGCTCGAGATGGCCGTGGAGGCCATCGCCTACGCCGGGCTGATCAACGCCGGGCAGGTGTGCACCAGCACCGAGCGGGTGTACGCGCCCCGGCCCATGCTGGCGCAGTTTGTGGAAGCGCTGGCCGAAAAAGTGGGCGGGTTGCGGCTGGGCAACGGGCTAGACGCAAGCACCGACGTGGGGCCGATGATCAATGAAGCCGGCCGCGCGCAGGTCGAGGCGCACATCGCCGACGCGGTCGCCAAAGGCGCAAAAGTGTTGGTGGGCGGTAAACGGGCGGCGCAATTCGAGCGCGGCTTTTTCTTCGAGCCGACCGTGCTGGTGGACGTGGACCACTCGATGCGCATTATGCGCGAAGAGACCTTTGGCCCGACCATCCCGGTGATGGGCTATAGCACGTTCGACGAGGCCATCGCGCTGGCCAACGACACCGAATACGGCCTGGGGGCCTGCCTGTACACGCACGATGCCCGCAAGGTGCGTCAGTTCTACGAAGAGGTGCAGGCCGGAACCATCTGGATCAACGACCCGCTGACCGATAATTATGCCGGGCCGTTCGGCGGGATGAAGATGAGCGGCGTCGGGCGCGAGCTGGGCATAGAGGGCCTGGAGGAGTTCTGGCAGACCAAGCACGTACACTGGGACATCGAAGGCGGGGTCAAGAATTTTTGGTACCCGTATGCATAGACGCGCTTAAGAGTCCACCGGACGCGCCGCTTTTGCGCGTCCGGTGGAATGACGTGCTATGCAGATTTCTATAGCCAAAACTTCCACCACCAATCAAAGGGATCAGCAGTCCTCAACTCACTGCTTTCTTCACAAGCTCGACGATCCTTGCCTCTTCGGCGATAGTTAACTCCTTCAGCGCGAAGGCGACCGGCCACAGAGCGCCTTCGTCGAGGTTCGCCGCGTCGCTAAAGCCCAACGTCGCGTACCTCGTTTTGAACTTCTGCGCGCTTTGGAAGAAGCAGACGACCTTGCCGTCCTTGTTGGCATACGCGGGCATCCCGTACCAGGTTTTCGGCGAGAGGGCTGGCGCGCTGGCTCTGATAATCGCATGTAGCCGCGTGGCCATGGCGCGTTCCGGTTCCGGCATCTCGGCGATCTTGGCGAGGACGTCGCTTTCCCCGTCTGCCTTCTTCGCGGCCGCCTTTAGCTCCTTGGTGCGCTCCTTCATCGCGGCTCGTTCCTCGTCCGTGAATCCCTTGGCCTTCTTGGTGGCGCTCTTACCTTGGTGCATGAGAATCTCCTTCCATTTGTTTGAATTAGTGTGCCAAAAGATATCTTAGCATAAATTGCAGCACACATCTTATGATCTTTCAATAGTTTTACCACCAATTGCCAAACGCCATCGCGGTAGAGCTGCCAATTACTCGACTCCCCCTGCACAGATCTCGGCGTGTGGAACTACCGCACCGGGCTCTTCGGTTGTACTCGCTCCGCAATCCAGCCTATGCTGCCAGTGTCCCACTCGCGCTTTCGGTCGCCCGACGATACGTGGCCGTTCTACCTGGTAGCGGTCGAGTAGCTCCCTGAACCTATCCCAGTTCAAGCGGTAGCGTTGAGTGTGCCCGTTTTTTCCGAGCGCCCCATACCCTCACTTTAACTTTTCCCCGAACGCCGCTCTGAGCTTGCGCAGCTTGGGGTCGATGACCAGCATACAATACGGCTGGTGAGGATTGGACCGGTAGTAATCTTGATGGTAGCCCTCGGCCTGGTAAAAGTCGGTGAACGGCGCAATCTCGGTCACGATAGGATGGGGCCACAATCCTGACGCATCGGTCTCTCGCTTGGATCGCTCGGCAATCATGCGTTGCTCCTCGGTGTGATAAAAAATGACCGAGCGGTACTGCGTGCCCACGTCGGCTCCCTGGCGATTGAGCGTGGTCGGATCGTGCGTGCGCCAGAACACCTCCAGCAATTCCTCAAACGAGATCACGGCCGGGTCAAAAGTAATCTGTACGGCTTCGGCGTGCCCGGTGCTGCCACTGCACACTTGCTGATAGGTGGGGTTCGTCGCCGCGCCGCCGGCATAACCCGAAACGACCCGCTCGACGCCCCGCAATTCCTGAAATACGGCTTCTACACACCAGAAACACCCCGCCCCCAACGTAGCCGTCTCGCGTTTATTCGACATGATCCATCCTTTCCTGCGCTTCCCTCATACACAATTATTTAGTAGAAAACGACCACAGATTTCACAGATTACACCGATTATACACACCGGCGGCGCAGCGTCAAAAAGCAGGTTGACATCTCACACAAGCTGTGCCATAATAGCCCTGGCGTGAAACAAAACACGGTTCCATTATACGGAACTCTTCGTACAAAACAACCGGGAGCACGCCCACTCACTGCTCCACCCACAAACTATGGAGGCATCATGACCAGCATCAAACTCACTCGGGGTGTGCCCCCGGCCGAGAGTTTCCCCACCGCCCAGCTATCAGAGTGTGCGTGCGCCGTGCTGGACGAACACGGCAGCATCGTGCTCCAATACGGCGCAGCGCGCGGTTTTCCACCCCTGTGCGAGCGGGTGGCCCAAGAAGCAAACGCCGATCCTCAGCAGGTCATCGTCGGACAGGGGTCGCTCCAGTTGCAAGACATGGTGGCGCGACTGCTCCTCCAAGCGGGCGACGTGGCCTACGTCGAAGAGCCATCGTATGACCGGGCCATCGTGCTGTTGCAGCGGGCCGGCGCGCAGGTCGTCGGTTGGCCGCTGGACGACGACGGTCTCGACGTGGACGCGCTCGCCTCCCGGCTGAAAGGCGGCCAGCGGCCGGCTCTATTTTACGTGATCCCTGACTTTCAAAATCCCAGCGGGACCGTGCTCGCGCTCGAAAAGCGCAAACGGCTGGTCGAGCTGGCTCAACACTATGGCTTTTGGATCGTCGAAGACGTGCCTTATCGCCGGCTGCGCTACCGGGGTGACGACCTACCTACGCTGCGCGAGCTGGCCCCCGACCGCGTGCTGCAAATGTCCTCCTACAGCAAGCTCATCAGCCCCGGCCTGCGGGTCGGCACGGTCGTCGCGCCGCACCTCCTGGCCGAGCGCATCGCCGACTTTGCCCAGGACACCTACATCAACGCCAGCTATCTGAACCAGGCCATCGTCTACGAGTATATTCAGCGCGGCTGGCTAGAGCCGCAAATCGCACAGCTCAAGGCGCTGTATGAACCTCGGCTCGACGCGCTGTTGAACGCGCTGGCTACGCACTTGCCGGACCTCGCAACGTGGAGCAAACCCGATGGCGGCTTTTTCGTCGGATTGACCCTCAACGACCCCGTCGGCGCCGACGCTCTGTTGCAAAAGGCCCGCCAGGTGGACTTGCTTTTGACCGACGGGCGCGGCTTTTTCGCCAACGGCGGCGGGGAGCGCTTCGTGCGCCTGCCCTTTTGCGCCCTGACGCCAGAAGAAATCGAAACAGGCATCGTCCGGCTGGCGCAGGTCGTGAGAGAGTTGGTCTGACACGCAGACAACCAGCCATCGGAACAGGAAAGAGGAGGCGACAATCCCGTGCCGATCACTATCCCTGTGTTGAAAGAAGTTACCGAGGCCAATACCCTGCTCGCCGAAGCCCTGCGGGCCGGCTTTGCCCAAAACAAGGTCCTGGCGCTCAACATCATCGCCTCACCCGGCGCCGGCAAGACATCTTTGCTGGAACGCACCATCGAACGGCTAAACGGCGAGTTGCGGTTATCTGTCATCGAGGGCGACCCCACTACCAGCATTGACGCCGAACGCATCGCCGCCGTGGGCATACCGGTCGTGCAGATCAACACCGGCGGCGGGTGTCACCTGGAAGCGCGCCAGATCCGGCGGGCCGTCGAGCAGCTCGACAGCGCCAACGCGGACGTGGTGATCATCGAGAACGTCGGGAACCTGATGTGTCCGACCGAATGGGATCTGGGCGAGGACATCAAGGTCGTCGTCGCCAGCCTGCCCGAAGGCGACGACAAGCCCCTCAAGTATCCCATGGCTTTTTTGACCGCCCAGGCCATGGTGATCAACAAAATCGACCTGCAGCCGTACATCCCGGCCAAAGTGGCCATGATGCGTGAGAACGCTCTCAAGATCAACCCGCGCCTGGCTGTTTTTGAGGTCTCTTGCATCACTGGTCAGGGCATCGACGAGTGGTTGGAGTGGATCCGCGAACAACTGGCCCGCAAACGCTCAAAAGCGGGCTAAACCGGAGCACATGCGATGTACGAAATGCCTGTGAGGACGCGCCAGGATTGCCAGCGCCAGCTAGACCTCAGCGAATGGCGCGCTGAAACACCCAAGTCCAATCACGCCATCATACAAACCTGAAGGGCTAGCAGCTTGTCGGAGAGACGTAATCTAGCCCCTTGTGGGCGTACAAAATGGGCGCAAAACGGGCACAAGGCCCTATATTACACAGTTTTCCGACAGGCTGCTAGGCAATGAGCGAAGCCCAAGCTGCCTCAACGACCGTAGAGACCAGAATCGCTGCTGTCGAAAGCAAGAAAGCGCTACCCGGTGAATTTCACACCTCTGGCGTCATCGCCGTCAGCGCCGGCCACGCCGTCCACGACACCTACACTGGGTTTCTGAATCCCCTGCTGCCCAAGTTTATCGAAGCCCTGTCATTGACCAAAACCGAGGCCGGGCTGCTGACCGTCTTTATGCAATGGCCATCCATCTTGCAACCCTTTCTCGGATACCTCGCCGACCGAGTCAGTCTGCGCCCTTTTTTCATTATGGCTCCCACCGTCACGGCAGTGGCGATGAGCCTGTTGGGCGTCGCGCCCGGTTACGCCGTGCTCGCCATGTTGTTGCTCGTCGCGGGCCTCAGCTCGGCCAGCCTACACGCCGCAGGTCCGGCGTTTATCGGCCATCTGTCGGGGCGTCAATTGGGACGCGGCATGGGCTTTTGGATGGTGGGGGGCGAATTGGGGCGCACACTCGGCCCCATGGTCGTCGTCGCCACGGTCCAACTGGTGGGCCTGAAAGGCACGCCCTGGCTCATGATCACTGGGCCTGGCGCGTCGGTCTTGCTCTATTGGCGGCTCAGAAACGTAGTGGAAAGCGTCCCCAAGACCCGTCAAGAATTGCCCTTACGCCAGGTGTTGCGCGGGATGAGTTCGTTTGCGCTCCCGCTGGCCGGCCTTGTCACGGCGCGCGCGTTTCTGGTGGCAAGTCTATCCACCTACCTGCCCATTTTGATCACAGAGCAAGGTGGAAATTTGTGGCTGGCCGGCGCTTCACTCACGATCTTTCAGGCGGCCGGCGTTGTCGGCGCCTTTTCGGGCGGTGCCTTGAGTGATCGCCTGGGCCGGCGGCGCATCCTTTTTTTCGCAATGTCCACGGCCTCGATCTTTGTTTTTGTCTTTCTGGGCGTATCTGGTTGGGTCCAGCTCATCATCCTGATCGTACTCGGCTTTTCCGTCTTGTCGCTTGAGCCGGTATTTATGGCTGTGATGCAAGAGAGTTTCCCCGAGAATCGCGCCCTGGCAACCGGCGTGCTCTTGGCTCAAACTTTCACCATTCGCTCCCTGGTTGTGGTTGCCCTGGGGGCAGTGGCGGATAGATACGACATGCGCATGGCCTTTGTCATAAGCGGTGTGATCTCATTCGTGGGCCTGCCGCTGATTTTCCTACTCCCGCGCCACACAGCTACAAACCAGATCGAGATGCAGGAAGAGATTGACGCTAAGGAGCGATAAATGATTTTGCAGAGCAATTATACAGCCTATAACACCCCCCAATTTAGAAAACTCTCTCCCGACCAGGTAACGCACCTGCACCACGCCAGCCTGGAAATCCTGGACCGCACCGGCGTATGTCTGTACGACGAGGAATGCCTCGACCTCCTGCGCAAGGCTGGGGTGCAAGTGACCGAAGAAAATCGCGTACGCATTCCCCCGCGTCTGGTCGAGTGGGCGCTGTCCATCGCTCCCAAGCGCGTGGTTCTGTGTGATCGGCATGGAAAGCGCGTGATGCCCTTGGAGCGTCACAACGTCTTTTTCGGCCCTGGCTCCGACTGTCCCTACGTTCTGGATCACCGCACCGGCGAGCGGCGTCAGGGAACCTTGAAGGACATCGAAGAAACCATCCGCGTGTGTGACGCGCTGCCCAACATAGACTTTCTGATGTCCATCTGCATCGCCTCCGATATCGAACAGGAGACGGCGGACCGGCATCAGATGCGCGCCATGCTGATGAACAGCACCAAGCCGATTCTGTTCGTGACCACCGAGTTCGAGGGTTGCGTGGACGTGGTCGAGATGGCCGAGGCTGTGGCAGGCGGCGCAGAGGAGTTGCGCCGCAATCCCATTGGCGCGCTGTACATCAACGTGACCAGCGCCCTGCGCCACAATCAAGAGGCGCTGCGCAAGCTGATGTTTATGGCCGAAAAGGGCCTGCCCACCACGTATACGCCGGTCGTGCTGCGCGGCATGAGCGGTCCGGTCACAGCAGCCGGGGCCATCGCCTTGGCCAATGCGGGTGAGCTGGCAGGATTGGTGTTGGCCCAGTTGAAACGCGAAGGCGCGCCAGTCATCCTCACCGGCGGGGTCAACGACATGGCCGATATGCGCAGCATGGCCGACATTTACGCCGCGCCTGAAAACCGGGTAATGCTGGTGGAGCTGGCGCACTATTACGGCTTACCCATTTTTGGGCTAGCCGGGGCCAGCGATTCCAAGCTCCCGGATGAACAGGCCGCCGCCGAAGCCGCCTTTTCACTCATCCTGGAAACTTTGGGCGGCGCACAAATGGTACACGACGTGGGTTATCTGGAGGGAGGCCGACTCAACTCGGTCGAGCAAATCGTCATCTGCGACGAGCTGATCCACTATGTCAAACGTTTTATGACCGGGTTGGAGATCGACGCGGAAACGCTGGCGCTGGACGTGATCGACGCTGTCGGTCCGCACGGCGACTTTTTAGCGACCAAGCACACCCGCCAACATTTCAAAGAGGACTGGTACCCCGCTCTGCTCGACCGCAGCAACTATGACAACTGGGCTGCCGCAGGGGGCAAAACCTTGCGCCAGCGAGCCAGAGAACGGGTGGAAGAAATTCTGTCCAGCCATCAACCCGAGCCGCTTCCGACAGACGTCCAGTCCAAGATTGACGCTATCGTGAACCGGGCGTCGGGCGAACAAGTCAATGCGTAGGAGATCGGGCTTGAGATGTATCTGAGCTTGACAAAAGAAAAAAGGCATGATACTATATCAAATAATGAAACTATATTCCGTTAATTAGAACCCCCTGCGTGAGTTGCAATGAGCAACACTTCTTCGGTTGAAACAGTCAACCGCCTGGTCCGAATCCTGGACTGCTTTTCGCCCGACCACCCCACCTGGTCCCTGGCGGAACTGAGTAAACACCTCGGCTTATCCAAGAGCACGTTGCATCGCTTCCTCGTCAGCCTTGAATTCCACGGGATTCTCCGCCGCAGCGCCAGAGATAGACGCTGGCGGCTGGGCTATCGCCTCTCTATTTGGGGCAGCCTGGCTGCCGAAAGCACCGGCATACAACACCTCGCCCGACCGGTAATGCAGGACATTGCAGCCGCCACAGGTGAGATGCCCATATTAACCATCTACCAGAATCGTCAAGTCGTCTGCATCGAAAGAATAGAAACCAACCACTCGGTGCGCCTGGCGATGGAGGTAGGGATGCGCTGCCCCCCCCACGCCGGAGCATCCTCCAAGATCCTCATGGCTTACCTGCCTGAAGAGGAAATCCAGGCCATCATCCACGAAAACGGTCTACCCAAGCTTTGCACCAACACCATCACCGATCCCGCCGAGCTGCTGAATGAACTGGCTAAAATTCGGGCGCAAGGATACGCCGAGAGCGTGGAAGAAACAGACCCCGGCGCATGGGGAGTTGCTACGCCGATTTTTGACCGAGACGGCGCAGTCGTGGCTTCCATCGGCATCGCCGGACCCACGCTGCGATTTTCAGAGACGCTTTCCCAACAGTACGTGAGTCTGTGTTGTCAGGCCGCTCAACGGATTTCCGCTCTGCTCCGCACAGGAGTTGAACAAGGCCATCAAAGCCTGAATCTCGATTAGACGCTTTCAGAGGGAGGCAATATGACTAACCTAAGAGGCCAGGACATTCTTCACGGCGCACAATTCACCCGCGAGGAAATCGAGCACATCATGCAAGTAGCCGCCGACATGCGCGAGCAGTTAAAAACCCAACACTCCCTGAACCTGCTGAACGGCGCGGTGATGGGGGCGCTCTTTTTCGAGCCGAGCACCCGCACGCGCCTCTCGTTCGAGACGGCCATGCTCCGGCTGGGCGGCGCGGTGACCGGTTTTGCCGACGCCGGGGCCACCTCGGCCAAAAAGGGCGAGTCGTTGGCCGATACTATCCGCACCGTGGATCAGTACGTGAACATCATTGCCATGCGCCATCCTCAAATCGGCTCGGCCCAAGAGGCCGCCGACGTCGCACGGGTCCCCGTGCTCAACGGCGGCGACGGCGCGGGCCAACACCCCACCCAGGCCCTGCTGGACCTGTTCACCATCCAATCCGAGTGTGGAGGCGTAGATGGCAAGACCATCGCGCTGTGCGGCGACCTCAAATTCGGGCGCACGGTGCACGCGGGCGTCGAGCTATACAAGCACTATGATTGCAAGCTGATGTTCGTCGCGCCCCCGCAGCTCCAGATGCCCGCCGAGATCACTGCCAACCTGCGCGCACAGGGCGTCGCCGTCGAAGAGACAGCCGACCTGGAAACTGCGCTGGCCCGGGCCGACGTGCTGTATATGACGCGCATTCAAAAGGAGCGTTTTGCCGACCCTGCCGAATACGAGCGGCTCAAAGGCAGTTACGTGCTCACCCGCGCGATGATCGAGCGAGTCAACTCACACGTCACTATCCTGCATCCTTTACCCCGCGTGGACGAAATCGCCGCCGATGTGGACGACCTTTCCAACGCCGCCTATTTCCGCCAGGTGCAGAACGGCGTCTATACCCGCATGGCGCTCATCGCTTTGGTGTTGGGAGTGGTAGAATGACGGAACGCGAATTTAACACGGTCGGCCAGGTTACCCGGCGCAAAGACGGCGTGGCGCGGGTTACGGGTCAGGAAAAGTATAGCCCCGACATCTCGCTGCCCCGCATGCTGCACGGGCGCATCGTATCCAGTCCCTACGCCCACGCCCGCATCAAAAGTATCGACACCCGCGCCGCCGAAGCGTTGGGCGCAGTGGTCATCACCTGGGACGACGTCCCGCACGTGCGCTACAACGAGCGCATCCTGACCATCCCCAAGGTGCTGCACAAAGACCACTACGTGCTGGCCGACAAGGTGCGACGTATGGGTGAGGCCGTGGCTGCCGTGGCCGCCGAGACCGAAGCGCTGGCCGAAAAGGCCGCCCGCGCCGTGCGAGTCGAATACGAGGTGTTGCCGGTCCTCACCGACCCATTCGAGGCCATGCAACCCGGCGCGGAGCCGATTTACGACACGGTGATGTGGGGCGAGAACGAGATCAAGATCGAAAACAACATCGCCTGCGAGCGCACAATTTACGAGGGCGACCCCGAAAAAGCCTTCGCCGAGGCCGACGTCATCGTCGAGGGCACGTTCAAAACGCCCAAGATTTACCACGCTCAAATGGAGACCAAATCGGTGGTGGTCCGCCCAGAGCCAGACGGCGGCCTAACCGTCTGGCCGACCACCCAATCCATCCACAACGTGCGCATCCTGCTGGGACAAATATTCGACATCCCCCTGAGCAAGATCAACGTCATCCGCGCGCCCGTCGGCGGGACCTTTGGCTCCAGCATCCAGATGAACTCGCCCATCCCCATCTGCGCGGCGCTGGCGCTCAAAGCCCGCCGCCCGGTCAAGCTGACCCTCACGCGCGAAGAAGACGTGCACGACCACTCGCGCTACAGCACGCACATCGAATTAAAGCTCGCCGCCAAACAGGACGGTACGCTCACCGGCGCCCACATGCGCCTGATCACCGACATCGGCGCCCACATCATTCAATCTTACTCTTTCCTGGGCGTGTGCGTCGGGTGGATGGTCTCGATGTATCGCCTGCCGAATCTGAGCTACCACGGCACAGCCGTTTATACCAACAAGGCCCCCTCTTGCGCCATGCAAGGCTTTGGCAACCCGCAGGTCACGTTTGCGGTCGAATCGCTGATGGACGAGCTGGCCGAAAAACTGGGCATGGATCCCATTGAGTTGCGCCTGAAAAACTATGTCGGCCTGGGCGACACCTTCTGGGGCCAGGGACCACTGGTACGCTCCATCGTCCAGAGCGACGGCGTGCCGCAGCTTTTACAGGAAGGCGCCGAAAAAATCGGCTGGCAGCGCCGAACCACCCAATCTACCCATCCCCGCTATCGCCGCGGCATCGGCATGGCGCGCGGCTTTCACACTTCCAGCGCCGGCGCGCCCCAGCCCGGCGACGTGATTGACTTTTCGGGCGCGATGGTCAAAGTCAACGTGGATGGCTCGGTAGACGTGATCACCGCGCTGATGGACCACGGCGGCGGCACGCTGGAGGCGCTGGCCAAGCTGGTGGCCGAGACGCTGTGTGTGCCGCTGGACAAGGTCAACCTGGCCCCCGCTGAGACCTGTTCCACCGTGTACGACTGTGTGACGCACGCCACGCGCGGCGTGTACGCGGGCGGCGGCGCGGCGGTCAAAGCCGCCGAACAGGTGCGCCAAGAATTGATCGAGACGGCAGCCCGCTTTCTGAACGTGATGCCCGACGCCCTGACCTTGCGATTAGACGCCGAACAAGGTCAAGGCATAATCTATGCCCCGGCCATCCCCGACCGCCGGATGAACATTGCCGAGATCGCCACCCGTTGCTGGACCGAAAGCTGGAAGACCGTCGCGGGGGTGGTGAGCCATCGTCCGGTGCACTGTCCGCCGGCCTACGTCACTGTGTTCCTGGAGGTCGAGGTAGACACCTGGACCGGCCAGGTGCGCACCCATCGCGCCGTGCTGGGCAGCGATTGCGGCACGGTGGTCAACCCGGACATGGCCGCCGGGCAACTGGAGGGCGGCCTGAGCAAAGGCGCGGGCTTTGCCCTATACGAAGACAACCAATGGGACGCCGACGGGCAGCTCAAGGGCGGCGGCTACTGGATCGACGCCAAAACCCCCGCCATCGAAGAAAGCCCGTGCGTGGACGGTATCCAGGTGCACTTTGCCGACACCTACGAACCCAGCGGACCGCACGGGGCCAAGGGCATCGGCGAGGCCGCGACGAACCCCGTCGCGGCGGCCTACGCCAACGCCATCAAGAACGCCACCGGGGTACGTTTCTACGAGCTGCCCATCACGCCGGAAAAGATTCTGTGGGCGCTGAAAGAAAGGTTCGACAAACCTACCCATTCTGGATAGAATCAGCGTCAGGAGGTAAATTACGATGACGATCGAATTCACAATCCAGGTGCCCGACAGGCTGGGGCGACAGCTCCAGCGCGTCCGCGAGCGACTGCCAGAAATTCTGGAACGCGGTCTGCATGAAGTATTGGCCGAAAAGCCTCAAGACTTTCAGGATGAAAACGCCATTATGACGTTGCTCGCCAGTCAACCCACCCCGGAGCAGGTGTTGTCCATCCATCCTTCCCCCGAACTCCAGGCCCAGGTGAGCGATTTGTTGCGCCGAAATAAAGAAGGTCAGCTCTCGCGGCAAGAAGAGGCCGCACTAGAGCGATACCTGACCCTGGAACATCTGGTGCGATTGGCCAAAGCTCACGCCTATAAAAAACTAGCGGCCCAATCCTGACCATGACGCCGACCTACATTCCAACCCTACTGCGTCAGATGATCTACCAACGAGCGGGCGGGCGATGTGAGTATTGCCTATACCCTCAAGCAGCCTCGTTTTTGGCCTTTGAGATCGAACACATCATCGCCGAAAAACACGGTGGTGCGACCACTGAGGACAACCTGGCTCTGGCCTGCCCTTATTGCAATCGCTTCAAGGGGACCGACGTGGGATCTATTGATCCCGATACCGGGCAACTGACCTCATTTTTCAACCCCCGAACACAGAGATGGACCGAGCATTTTCGCCTGATTGGCGCCCAGATCACTCCGCTGACTCCCGCTGGGCGCGTAACAGCCGTGATCCTGCAATTAAATCACCCGGATAGAATCTCGGAACGGCAACGCCTGATTGAGATTGGAGCATACTCGTTACCCGAAGAAAGGCAGAAAATGGAATGAGCGGGGAAATCGTTCACGCGCACCCAATGACCAACACGCACATCCTGGTCCACGAGTTCGACTATTGGGAGCCGGCGACGCTCGCCGAGGCCATCGCGCTGCTCCAGGAACACGGCGACCGCGCCCGATTGCTGGCAGGCGGCACGTTCCTGCTAATCCAGATGAAAATGGAAAAGATGCCCCCGCCGGAGCACCTGATCAACATCCAAAAACTCCCCGGACTGAGCGGCGTGACCGTTCAAGATGGCTTGACCGAGCTCGGCCCGTGCACCACGATTTACACACTGCGCAGTGCGCCCGAAATTCAAACCCATTACACGGCGCTGGCCGACGCCTGCGCCGCATTCGGCTCGACCCAAATCCAGATGATGGGCACGCTGGGCGGGAACCTGTGCAACGGCTCCCCGGCCTCGGATGCAGTCCCGGCGCTGCTGGCTTTCGACGCACAGCTCACGCTCACCGGTCCCGCTGGCGAGCGGACGCTGCCGGTCGAGGAATTCCTGATCGGCCCCGGCCAGGTCGCCTTGCAGCCGGGTGAGCTGCTCACCGGCATTTATTTGCCCACGCCGCAGCCCGGCACGGGCAGCGCGTTCGTCAAAATCTCGCGCGTGGCCGCCGACCTGGCCAAAGTCAGCGCGGCGGCGGCGCTCGTGCGCGACGGCGATACCGTTGCCGACTGCCGGCTCGTGTTCGGCTCCGTCGCCCCCACGGTGATGCGCGCCCGCAAAGCCGAGGCGCTGCTGCTCGGCCAGCCCTTCAGCCCCGAATTGGCGCTCGAAGCCGGCAAACTGGCCGCCGCCGAGGTCGCGCCCATCGACGACGTGCGCTCCACGGCCTGGTATCGCCGCGAGGTAGTCAAGGCCGTAACCCACGACGTGCTGCTGGCCGCGTGGGGCAGGACGAAGGACGAAAGACGAAGGACGAAGCCCAATACACCATACCCAATATCCAATACCCCATACCCAAAACCCAATTCGCTTCACGTTTCACGTTTCACGCAACACGAAATCACCCTCACCGTGAACGGCGAACGCCGCCGTCTGCGCGTCGCGCCCAACGAACTGCTGGTGAATGTGCTGCGCGAGCAGTTGGAGCTGACCGGGACCAAATACGGCTGCGGCATCGGCGAGTGCGGCGCGTGCACGGTGCACCTGAACGGGCAGCCCGCGCTGGCCTGCCTGACGCTGGCCGTCGCCGCCGACGGGGGCGACGTGCGCACCGTGGAGGGATTGGCCGGGCCGGACGGCGCGCTGGACCCGCTACAGGAGGCCTTTATCGAGCATCAGGGCTTCCAGTGCGGCTATTGCACGCCGGGCATGCTGATGATGACCAAGGCGCTGCTGGAGCGGAACCCCGCGCCCAGCGAGGACGACGTGCGCGAGCACCTGCGCGGCAACCGTTGCCGCTGCACAGGGTTCGCCAGCATCGTGCGGGCGGTGATGAGTGTGCGTGAAACCTTGCCCTGAGCGTAGCCGAAGGGGTGAAACGTCAGGCTCGCTTAAAGATATCCCAATCGAGACTGAATTGGTGGATGATGCGGCGCGGGCTGACCCAGGTCTTCATATAACTCGATCAAAGCCGCCAGCGCGTCGGCAACGTGAGGGATCACCTCGTCAAGCGTGTCGGCCTCGGTCACGAGGCCGGGCACGAGGGGACAGGTAACCGTGTATCCGCCTTCGGGCTGGGGTTCTAGAATAAGAGGCAGTCTATAAACCTGTTCCATAGTCCTTTCCTCACGATTTTTCGCTCACGAGGTGTTCAGAGTATATCACATTCCGCATGTCCTGCAAGGCAAAGGAGATGACAGATGTTACCGGAATTCGACCTCTTGATGCCCCAGACGCTCTCTGAGGCGCTCGAAATGCTAGGGACTACACCCGGCATCGCGCCCATCGCCGGCGGCACCAACGTGATCGTCGAGCTGCGCGAGGGCCGGCATCGCAATGGCACATTGATGGATGTGTCGCGGCTGACCGAGCTGCGCGGTGTGCGGCGCGAGAACGGCCACGTCGTGCTCGGCGGCGGCGCGACCATCGCCGCGCTGCTGGCCGACCCGCTGATCGCCGCGCACGGCGCGCCGTTGCGCCAGGCCGCCGCCACACTGGGCAGCCCGCTGGTGCGCAACCGGGCCACCGTTGCGGGCAACCTGGTAGACGCCTCGCCCGCCGCCGACACTGCGCCGCCGCTGCTGGCGCTGGGCGCAGAGGTCGAGCTGGCCAGCCAGGCCGGGACACGCCGCGTGCCGTTGCACGAGTTCTTCCTCGGCCCCAACCAGACCGTGCGCCGCCCCGACGAATTGCTCGTCGCGGTGCGCTGGCCGGTCCCGCCGGCCGGCAGCGCGGGCGCGTTCCGCAAGCTGGGCTTGCGCAACGCGTTGGCCTGCTCCATCATCACCGTCGCCGTGGCAGTGGAACGCGGTGAAACCGGCCGCTGTGAAAATGTCCGCATCGCCCTCGGCTCCGTCGCACCCACGCCCATTCGCGCCGTCGCCGCCGAGGACGCGCTGCGCGGTCAACCGCTCACTGTTGCGTCCATCGCTGAAGCTGCGCGCCTCGCAGCCGAGGCCACGCGCCCCATTGACGATATACGAGGTACAGCCGCTTATCGCAAACGAATGGCAGCGGTCTTGGTTCGGCGCTTATTGGAAGGAGTGCAGCGATGAAACCTCAAGTGGTCACACTCACCGTGAACGGACGGTCCCACGCTGTCGCGTTGCCCCCTAACGTCACACTACTGCACGCCCTGCGCGAGCTGGGCTACACCGACGTGAAAAACGGCTGCGAGAAAGGCGACTGCGGCGCGTGCGCGGTGCTGTTGAACGGTCGAGCCGTCAACAGTTGTTTGGTATTGGCCTGGCAGGCCGACGGCGCGGAAATCGTGACCAACGCCGGGCTGGGCACCCTGGATAGCCCTCATCCGCTGCAAGAGGCCTTTGCCGATCACGGCGCTATCCAATGCGGCTACTGCACACCGGGGATGGTTATCTCGGCCAAGGCCCTACTGGACCAGAATCCACATCCAACGCCGGACGAAATCCGCGAGGCGATTTCCGGCAATCTGTGCCGGTGTACCGGTTACGGACAGATAATCGGGGCCATTCAAATGGCTGCCGAAAAAACGGGAGGCGGAAAATGAGCTATACACCCAAACCCCTGCCAAAAGTCAGCCTGCCCGAGTTGCGCCAAGTCGGCAAGCCCTTGCGCCGGGTGGACGCGCTGGGCAAGGCCGTGGGCCACACCATGTACGCCGCCGACTATGCGATGCCCGGCATGCTGCACGCTCAAGTCTTGCGCAGCACAGAGCCGTCGGCGCACATCACGAGGCTGGACGTGAGCAAAGCCCGCGCGCTGCCCGGCGTGGTGTGCGTGCTGACCGCCGCCGACCTGCCCAACGCCCGCCTCACTACCGACATCCCCGGCCAGACCGGCCAACAGCGCCGCGCCGGGTCAGACGCACCCGTGTTGGCGATAGACTCGGTGCGCTACGTGGGCGAGCCGATTGCGCTGATCGCCGCCGAGACGCCGGATATTGCCAGGCGGGCGCTGGAGCTCATCGAAATCGAGTACGCGCCGACTCCCGGCGTGTACGACCCCCAAGAGGCGCTCAAACCCGGCGCACCCATTTTACACGCGCCGGACAACAAGGTCGCGCAGTGGAAAATCCGCAAAGGCGACGTGGCGCGTGGCATGGCCGAGGCCGATCTGATCGTCGAGAACACCTTTCGCGCGCCGTTCGTCGAGCATGCCTACCTGGAGCCGGAGGCCGGGCTGGCCTGGGTGGACGAGCAAGGCGTGATCAACATCCGTGTGTGCACGCAGGTGGTGGAGCACTTTCGCAGCGTGGCCCGGGCCGTGGGCGTGCCGCAGAACAAAATCCGCGTGCGCGGAACCATGCTGGGCGGCGGGTTCGGCGGCAAAGAAGACATCACGGTAGAGATTTTCCTGGCCTTGCTGGCTAAACACACCCGTCGTCCGGTCAAGCTGGTTTTTACGCGCGAAGAATCCTTCGCCGCCCAGTCCAAGCGTCACCCCTTTATCATCACCCACCGCACCGGCGTCAAACGCAACGGGCGCATCACTGCCGCCGAAATTGATATGCTGGCCGATTCGGGCGCGTATCCCTATCTGACCCCCTACGTGCTGCTCTATGCCACAGTGATGGCTCCCGGCCCGTATCGCATCGACCACCTGCGGGTGGACAGCGTGGCCGCGGCCACCAATCAATCTTTCACCAGCGCCTTTCGCGGCTTTGGCGGCCCGCAAGCCTGCCTGGCCTACGAGCAACAGATGGACGAGATCGCCAAAGCGTTAAACATGGATCCGCTGGAGTTGCGGCGGATCAACTACCTACGGACCGGCGACCCCAACAGCACCGGGCAGGTCATCGAGAGCGCGGCCTGGCTGGAAGAGACGGCCAGCCGGGCGCTGGCGGCGCTGGGCGAAAAGACCCGGCCCGCAAACGACAAAATCAAGATTGGGCAAGGTTTTTCGTCGTATTTCCAGAGCTACGGGCGTATCACCTGGCTACACGACACGTCGCGGGCGTGGGTGGGCGTCGAGATGGATGGCACGGTCGTGGTGCGCTGCGGGGTGCCCGATCTGGGCGCCGGACAGGCCAATAGTGTGTGCCAGATTACGGCGGAGATTTTGGGCGTACCGCTGGAGCAAGTGACCATTTATGCCACCGACTCGGCCGTGACGCCGCTGGCGGGCACCTCTACGGCCACGCGCCAACTGTACATGTCGGGCAATGCCGTGGTCAAGGCCGCTGCCGCCGTGCGCCAGACGCTGCTAGAGCGGGCGCAAAAGCACTTTGAAGAGCCGCTGGACAACCTGGACATCGCCGACAGCACCGTATTTGTGAAAAGCGACCCGGCCCAATCCATTCCACTGGCCGACCTGGTCAAAATTTGCGCCGCCGAGGGATTGCCGTTGCAGAACTTGGCCCAGTTCGAGGCTCCCTTTAGCGACGGCATCGACCCCGAAACTGGTCAGGGGCGCGTGTTCCCCGATTTTACATTCGGCGCGCAGGCGGTCGAAGTGGCGGTGGACACCGAGACCGGCCAGGTCACGCTGCTCAAGAGCGTCGCCTGCCACGACGTGGGGCGGGCCATCAATGCGGCCGCGGTCGAAGGACAGATCGCGGGCGGCAGCAGTCAGGGTTTGGGCTACGCGCTGCTGGAAGACTTTATCATCGAGGGTGGCCGCATTATGACCCCCTCGTTGTCCGAGTACATGGTTCCCACTGCGCTTGACTTTCCGCCAACTCAGGTTATCATCCTGGAGTCTGGGAGCGGCGTGGGGCCGTTCGGGGCCAAGGGCATCGGCGAGCCGGCGCTCACCCCGGCCGCGCCGGCCGTGGCCAACGCCGTGACCGACGCCATCGGCGTGCGCGTGCACGAGCTACCCATCACAGCCGAGCGAGTGCTGGCGGCGCTGGAGCAAACCAAACCATAGAGGAGGGTTCACAATGAAAGTCAAAATGGATCTCGCAGACGCCTGGAAAATGGCTATCCGCCGCGAAGAAGAAGCGCGCGATTTGTACGCCGAGTTGGCGGAAATGGTCGAGGATGACGAGCTGAAAAAACTGTTCGGCTTTTTGATCGAGCAGGAAAAACACCACAAGCGATTATTGGAAGCAGAATTCGACAAGCACTTTATGCAGGAATTCTAAGCCGAAATGACAAAAATAAACTATCCACCCGCGCAGCGCACCGATCACGTGGACGTTTTGCACGGCGTCGGCGTGCCCGACCCGTACCGTTGGCTGGAAGAGCTGGACTCGGAGCAGACCCAGCACTGGATCGCCGCGCAAAACCGGCTGACTTTTGATTACCTGGAACGAATTCCGGCCCGCCAGCGCATCACGCAGCGCATGACCGAGCTGTGGAACTTTGAAAAACTCAGCCCGCCGTTCAAGCGGGGCGGGCGTTACTTTTTCACCCGCAACGACGGCCTGCAAAACCAGGACGTGCTCTATTGGATGGCAGCGCCGGACGCGGAACCCCAAACGTTGCTCGACCCCAACCAACTTTCCGAGGACGGCACGGTTGCGCTCACCGGCTCTGCTGTGAGCAAAGATGGCAAGCTGCTGGCCTACGGGCTGTCGGCTGCTGGCTCCGACTGGCAAGAATGGCGCGTGCGCGAGGTAGAAACCGGGCGCGACCTGGCCGATCACCTACAATGGGTCAAGTTCTCCTCGGCTTCGTGGACGTCTGACGGAAAAGGTTTTTTTTACAGCCGCTACGACGCGCCCGCCGAAGGAACGGCCTACAAGGGGGCCAATTATTACCACAAGCTCTATTATCACCGTTTGGGCGCCCCCCAGGCAGCGGACGAGCTGATTTACGAGCGCCCGGACCAAAAAGAATGGGGTTTTGAGGGCATCGTTACCGACGACGGGCGCTATCTCATCATTTATGTCTGGAAGGGCACCCACCGCGAGAACAACATCTTTTATCAAGACCTTGCGGATGGCCGGATCGTCGAATTGTTACGCGATTTTGACGCGGCCTACCAATTCATCGGCAACGACGGGCCGGTATTCTATTTTCAAACCGACCTCGAAGCGCCACTGGGGCGCGTGGTGGCTATCGACGTCGCGCAACCCGACCGCGCCCACTGGCAAACCATCATTCCCGAATCCACCGACGCGCTGCAAAGCGTGCATTTGGTCGGTGAACAATTCATCGCCGTCTATCTGCACGACGCCCACAGCCGCGTTCAGGTGTTCGACAAAAGCGGCCTGGCCGTGCGCCAGGTGGGCCTGCCCAGCATCGGCAGCGTGGAAGGCTTTGACGGCTCGCCCGACGACCCAGAGACCTTTTTCCTGTTCACCAGTTTCACCACGCCGGGCACGGTCTACCGCTACGACGCAGAAACAGGCAAGAGCGCCATCTTTCGCCAACCCCAGGTCGGTTTTGACCCCGCCGACTATGTGACCCACCAGGTCTTTTATCCCAGCCAGGATGGCACGCGCGTGCCCATGTTCATCAGCCACAAAAAAGGGCTGGAAATTGACGGGAACACGCCAACTTTTCTTTACGGCTATGGCGGCTTCAACATCCCCCAGCCGCCGGTCTTTTCGGTGCCCAACCTGGTGTGGATGGAAATGGGGGGCATTTTTGCTCTGGCTAACCTGCGCGGGGGCGGGGAATTTGGCAAGGCCTGGCACGTGGCCGGGATGAAGCAAAACAAACAAAACGTGTTCGACGATTTTATCGCCGCCGCCGAATGGCTCATCGCCAACGGCTACACCCGCACACCCAAATTAGCCATCGGCGGGCGCAGCAATGGCGGCCTGCTCATTGGCGCGTGTATGACCCAGCGGCCCGACCTGTTCGGAGCTTGCCTGCCCGTGGTCGGTGTGCTGGACATGCTGCGCTTTCACCAGTTCACCATCGGCTGGGCGTGGGTGTCGGATTACGGCTCGCCCGACGACCCAGAAGAGTTCAAATCGTTGTGGGCCTATTCGCCGTACCACAACGTCAAACCGGGCGTGGCTTATCCACCGACGCTCATCGCTACCGGCGATTACGATGATCGCGTCTTTCCGGCCCACAGTTTCAAATTTGCGGCAGCGCTGCAAGCCGCTCAGTCCGGCGTTGCCCCGACTTTGATTCGCATCGACACCAAGACCGGCCACGGCGTGGGCAAACCCACTTCCAAGCTGATCGAAGAGATGGCCGACCGGTGGACATTTCTGGTACACACGCTGGATATGGACGTCTGAAATGCCAAGCCAGAAAACAACGCCGGACATTTCCATCGTCATCCCCTGTTACAACGAACAAAAAAACTTAGAGAGCGGTGTGCTCGACGAGGTCTATCGCTTTCTCGTTGCCCAAGACTATGCCTGGGAAGTCATCATCGTCAACGATGAGTCCAACGACGACAGCCGCCGATTGATTCAGTGCTTTATCGCTGACAAACCCTGTTTTAACCTGTACGACATTCCCCACGGCGGCAAGCCGGCCGCAGTGTGGGCGGGCATCCAACAAGCGGCGGGGAACATCGTCCTCTTTACCGATATGGACCAGTCTACTCCCATCGCGGAATTGGACAAACTCTTGCCCTGGTACGCGCAAGGCTACGACGTGGTCATTGGCTCGCGCGGTACGGGTCGCGCAGGGTTTTCAATCGTCAGAAAGCTCGGCAGCTTGATGTTTCGCGCGCTGCGCCAAATCTTTCTTCTACGAGGCATCAGCGACACCCAATGCGGGTTCAAATCCTGCCGGCGTGAGGTGGCGCTGCGAGTCTTTCCGCACTTGCAATTCTTCCAACAGGCCGAGCGCCCCACTGGCTGGAAGGTGTCGGCTTATGATGTCGAGTTACTGTATCTGATGGAAAAGGCCGGCTATCGGATTGCCGAGGTCGAGGTGCGCTGGTGGAACCGCGACCAGAGCGTGACCAAAGCTCAGACGGGCGAGTTGCAGCGCTACATCAAGGAATCGGTCGAGATGGCCCGCGAGGTAGCGCGCGTGAAACTGAACGAGCGCAAGGGCTTGTATGATGGCTTTTGATCAGTCGGGAAAATACTTGAGCAGAAATTCCGTGGGACTCAAGCTCTCAAAAAGACGTTGGCATACTCCAGCTTGCTGTACCAGTTCATGGTTGGCTGAGACAAAACACGTCACTTGGCCACGCAATGCCGTCAAAAAGATACCAACGTCCTCGCGAGGGATGTCGGATTGGGTTTCCATCTCGCGCATCTCCGCTACTGAGACGGTAACGTATTCAACCAAATAGTCTTGCCAGATCCGACTGAGTAAATAGCCCGTCCAGTCTTTGCCGCCAACACGACGTGCTACACGCCGTATTTGTGCAACCAATTCACTCGATATAATCAGCGTCACATCAGCACGGTGCATTAACGAGCGGATAATACGTCCTTCTGGGCCGTCAGGGTCTAAATAACCGAGTATGAATATGTTGGTGTCCAGCAAAAGCCGTGATGGCAAATCTACCATTCTTGAGCCAGTTCTTGTTTGGCTTCACGAACCAGGGATAACACCTGTTCACGGGTCGTGTAACCGCTACGAGCAAAAGTATCACGTATCAACGCCCTCAATTCATCTGGAGAAAGCGGCCTGGGTGCGGCCACTTTATAAAGATAGAGCTGTCCAGGGTTTATGGGAAACAAGATCACGTGATCGCCTTCCCGCAGGCCGGCAGACGAAAGAAACACTTGAGACAATACGAGCCGACCACCCGGCTCAATCTCGGTTAACATTGGTTGGACAAGAATTTCACCTGGCATTCTACCTTCTCCTGCACTTGATTAGATGGATTCATTTTAACACGGTTTGTCCGGGCTGACAATCAGAAAGAGAGGAACCAAGACAGTAATGGACACATCCTTTGACCTGCTTTTGACCGGCGGTCTGCTCGTCACCGGCTCTGGCATCTGCCGCGCCGACGTGGGCGTGCGCGGCGAACTCGTGGCTGCCGTCGCGCCCGATCTACCTCGCGCGTCCACCCGCGAAATCCTCGACGTCACCGGCAAATACGTCTTGCCTGGCGTGATTGACGTACACGTGCACCCGGTCTACCTGGATGACGTGGAGGCCTGCTCGCAGGTCGCGGCCTACGGCGGCACGACCACACTATTGCACTTTGCCTACGCCCGCACCGGCGATAGTCTGCTGCAAAAAGTCAAAGAGATGCTGGCCGACGCCAACGCCCGCTCACGGCTCGACTTTGGGCTGCACGGCGGCATGTTCGAGGCCCCGCGCCAGGTACCCGAAATTCCGCAGGTGATGGAGTTGGGCGTGCGCACCTTCAAGTTCTTCCTGACCTATCTCAAACAGGGCTGGTACACCGACGATTACCAATTCATCAAAGCTATGGACATCCTGGCCGAGCGCGGCGGCATGGCCATGGTCCATTGCGAAAACGGCGGCGGCATTGATTACCTGGAAGACAAATACTTGAAAGGTCCCAACGCCTCGGCCCGCTTTTTCAACACCTCCCGCCCGGCGGCGCTGGAAGAAGAAGCCGTGTTCCGTTCCATCCGCCTGGCCGAAGTAGTGGGTTGCCCGCTGTACATCCCGCATGTGACCAGCGCCCGCGCCCTGCGCCCCATCCGCCAGGCCCAGGCCGAAGGGCTGCCGGTCTATGCCGAGACCTGCCCGCAATACCTCACCCTGACCCAGGACATCATCGAGGAGCGCGGCGCGCTGGCGAAAATCGGCCCGCCCATCCGCAGCGCCGCCGACCAGGCCGCCCTGTGGACCGCCCTGGCCGACGGCGCGCTGCAAGTGGTCGCCTCGGACCACGCACCCAAACTAAAAGATCCCCACGGCGACTTTATCGCGCAAGGCTTTGGCTCGCCGCAAATCGAGACGCTACTGCCGCTGACCCACGACGGCGGCGTGAACCGAGGGCGCATCAGCCTGGTACGACTGGTGCAGGTGTTGAGCGAAAACCCGGCCCGCATTTTTGGCCTGTATCCGAAAAAGGGTACAGTCGCGGTCGGCTCCGACGCCGACCTGGTGGTGTTCGACCCGACTCGCGCGTTCACCATCCGCGCCGAAAACCAGCACAGCTGCGTCGGCTACACCCTGTACGAGGGCCGCACGGTGCTCGGCTGGCCGGAGGCCACTTTCCAGCGCGGCCAGCGCGTGCTGTGGCAGGGCGAAATTGTGGCCGAGCCGGGACAGGGACAGTTTTTGCCGACGTTGGGAGACCGGTAGATTGGTAGATTGGGAATTGGTAAATTGGGGCGACCCCAATCTACCAACCCACAGGAGACGCAATGAACACCAAAATCCTCACCGGAAACGAGGCCCTGGCGCTGGGGGCCTTACAGGCCGGGGCCAAAGTGCTCACCGGCTACCCCGGCACGCCGTCGTCGGGGGCGCTGGAGAGCCTGCTGGCGCTCAAGCCTGACCACCCCTGGCTACAAGGCCGGCACGTCGAGTGGAGCGCCAACGAAAAGGTGGCGTTCGAGATCGCGGCGGGCGCGGCCTGGGCCGGACACCGCGCCCTGTGCACGATGAAAATGTCGGGGCTGAACGTGGCCTACGACTCGCTTATTTCCATCGCCTATTCGGGTGTCAACGGCGGATTGGTGATTTACGTCGCCGACGACCCCGGCGTGAGCGCGGGCATGGCCGAGCAGGACTCACGCGGCTTTGCCATCATGTCTGACCTGCCCATGCTCGAACCGGCGTCGGTCGCCGAGATGTACGAGTTGGCGCAGGTGGCTTTTGAGCTGTCGGAGCGCGTGGGCGCGCCGGTATTCGTGCGCTCGGTCACGGCGGTCGCCAGCTCGCACGCGCCGCTGCGTTTCGCTGACCCCTCGCCCCCGCCGGAGCGCGAGCCGATTCTGGAATGGAACATCGCCAAGTACACCAAAGCCGGTTCGGCCATCTGTATGCAGCAGCACCGCGACCTGATCGCGCGACTGGACCAGGCCGGGCAGGTGATTCGCGAGATGGAACTCAATCGCCTCGAACTCGGCGGCGCATTGGGCATCATCGCGGCGGGGGTCACGGCGGCCTACCTGGACGAAGGGTTGGAGATTTTGGAGAGAAACCCGAGTTTTCGGAAAAATCGGGTTTCTGTGCTGCAAATCCGGGCCACGCATCCCCTCCCGGCGGATGAGGTTCGCGCCCTGCTCAAACACTGTGACATTATTCTCGTGCTTGAAGAACTGGAACCCCACATCGAGCGGGGTGTGTACGTCGAGGCCCAAAAGATGAGCTTTCGAGGCCGCATCGTGGGCAAGCTGGATGACACATTTCAGCGCATCGGCGAGTACGACGTGCGCCACGTGGTACGGGGCGTCGAGGCGGCGTTGGGGTTATCGCCGTCGGCTGACCTTTTCCACAGCGAAACCAGCGCCGAGACGCTGGCCGCGGCTCGCCCCATCACCGTGTGCGCCGGGTGTCCGCACCGGGGCACGTACATGGCTGTCAACCAGGCCATTCGCAAGCTCAAGCTGAAAAAAGAGCAAGTTATGGTCACGGGCGACATCGGTTGCACTATCCTGGGGATGAACCCGCCCTTTAATACCGTGTGGAACGAAGTCTCAATGGGGGCCAGCATCAGCCTGGCCCAGGGTTACGCCCACAGCGGCCTGCAGACCCCCGTCATCGCCACCATCGGCGACTCGACCTTTTTCCACGGCGGCATCCCCGGCTTGATCAACGCCGTCCAACACCAGACGCCGCTGACACTGATCATTTTGGACAACGGCTGGACCGCGATGACCGGTATGCAAGTCAACCCGGGCACGGCCGAGACCTTTCAACACCAAGGCCAAAGAATAGACATTGCCAAGATCATTCCGGCGCTGGGCGTCGAGCACTTTTTCGAGATCGACCCGTTCGACCTGCGAGCTGCCACCGAGACTATCCGCCAATGCCTGACGCTGCCCGGCGTCAAAGTCGTGCTTTCGCGGCAAGAGTGCGCCATCCAGGCCATGCGCTATGGGTTGGAGGCCGGACACGTGCGCGTGGTGGCGGAAAACTGCAATCTGTGCAACCTGTGCATCATGCAGACCGGCTGCCCCGCCATCGACGTGGGCGAGGACACTATCGTGATCGACCCGGCGCTGTGCTACGGCTGCGGATTGTGCGCGCAGGTGTGTCACCGGGATGCGATAGAGATAGAGATTTGAGATAGAGAGATGGGCGACGAAGGACGAAAGACGAAAGACGAAAAAAATATCACGCAGCACGTTTCACGTTTCACGTTTGACGTTTACCTGGTGGGCGTCGGGGGTCAGGGCGTGTTGACCATCGGCGACCTGATCGGCGCAGCGGCGCTGGAAAAAGGCATCCCGAGCAATTTCTACCCCACCAAAGGCATGGCCCAGCGTGGGGGGTTCGTCAAGGCGCAATTGCGCCTGGGAAGGGAGACAGTCGGGCCGCAGATTCCCGAACGCGGCGCCGACCTGGTCATTGCTATGGAGCTGTCAGAGGCGCTCAAGGCGGTGCGCTTTGCCAAACCGGGCGCGGATTTCCTGCTGTTCGGTCACGTGTGGCAGCCGACCGATGTGATGTTGGGCAAAGCGCCCTACCCCACGCTGGAGCAGGTGCGCGAACAGATCGCGGGAGTCGGAGCCAGACTGTTGTACCTCGACCCGGCAAAACTGCCGGCGCAAGACGGCGCGCCCGCGCCGGCCAATATTTTCGTCTTGGGCGCGGCATTGGGCCACACGGGGCTGCGCGAGCTACTCGACCCGATCGAAGTCAAAGAACTGGTGCGCAAACGCTGGAAGCGCGGGGCCGAACGCAACGCCCTGGCTTATCAGACCGGGTTGGAGGCGCTATGACGCTGGACAAGCTTTTCTATCCGCGCGGCGTCGCCGTGGTCGGCTCGGTGGCCGAGGGCAAGCTAGGCTACGAGTTGATCCGCCAGATGGTGGACGGCGGCTACCACGAGGTGTTCCCCGTCAACCCAAAAGCACAGGGGGTTTTTGGGTATATTGGCTACACGAAACTCTCCGCCATCGACCAGCCGGTGGACATGGCCGTGATCGTCTCGCCGACGGCGACTGTCCCGCAGGTGCTGGCCGACTGCGGCCAGGCCGGCGTGCCGGCGGCGGTCATCATCACCGCCGGGTTCTCCGAGATGGGCAATCACGCGGGCGAGGCCGCGCTCAAGCGCGTGGCCGACGAGCACGGCATCCGCTTCCTCGGCCCCAACTGCGCCGGCATCGTCAACACGCATCACCATCTCTACCCCACGCTGGAGACCCGCCCCCCCACCGGAGGCGTGAGCCTCATCGCCCAGAGCGGCGCGGTGGGGGGCGTTTTTTTGGCCTGGGCCAAAGAGTTCGGGCTGGGCATCTCGAAATTTGCCAGCTATGGCAACGCCGCCGATCTGAACGAGATCGACTTGCTGCGCTACCTGGCCGACGACGCCGACACAACAGTCGTGGCGCTGTACATCGAGACGGTGGCCGACGGGCGCGAATTCATGCAGGCCGTGGCCGCATGCGCCCGGCGCAAGCCGGTGGTGGTGATCAAGGCCGGGCGCACGCAGGCCGGCCAGCGAGCCACGCTCTCGCACAC
>DAOTXN010000085.1:0-1692 GCA_034435435.1 Anaerolineae bacterium
GCGCTGTGATTTGAGCTTGTTCCAGCTTGGCTTGCGCTTACTCGATCACTTCTTGAACGAGTCGATGCCCCTTCCTGTCGCGTTCCAAATGCTCGAACTCACAGCCTTTGTCTAAAAGTGTCCGGTAGTGAACGTAGACGAGGGTATTTTGGCGTAAAGCGTTATTCACCACCAAGACACGAAGAAAGAAACAAGTTTTCTGCTTTTCTTTGTGTCTTGGTGGTAAAATCCAAAGGAGGATAGCATGGCACGCAATTTGACTCAAACTCGAGCCTGGCAGCAGAGAGCCAGGCAAGTATTGCCGCGGGGGGTCAACTCGAACTTTCGTGACTGGGGCGAAAACACCATGGTAGTCCCCAAAGGTCAGGGGGCTTATATCTGGGACGCCGACGGCAACCGCTACATTGATTATCGACTGGGTTTTGGCCCGGTCATTCTGGGGCACGGCGACGAGCGGGTGGTGAACCAGGTGGCGGAGGCCGTCCGCGACGGGACGATTTTCGCCTGGGTGACGCCGCTGGAGATTCAAGTGGGCGAGCGTATCTGCCGTATGACCGGGATGGACATGGTGCGTCTGGCCAACTCGGGCACCGAGGCCACGATGCACGCGCTGCGCTTTGCGCGGGCTTTTACCGGGCGCGAGCGCTTTATCAAATTCGAGGGCCAGTATCACGGCATGCACGACTATGTCATGTTTAGCACCGCCTCGTCGCCGGCGGGGGCGCTCGGCTCGGCGCACAGCCCCATCCCGGCGCAGACCAGCTCGGGCATCCCCGAAGGCATCCGCCGCTACGTCACCATATTGCCGTTCAATAACGTCGAGCGGCTGGAAGAGACGGTGGAGGCCAAGTGGCATGACCTGGCCGCCATTATCATCGAGCCGGTGATGGGCAACGCGGCCGGTATCCTGCCGCAGTTGGACTGGCTGCAAAAAGCCCGCGAGCTGTGTGACAAATACGGCATCGTGCTGTTATTCGACGAAGTCAAAACCGGCTTTCGCATCGCCAACGGTGGGGCGCAGGAGTACTTTGGCGTGCGGGCCGATCTGGCTACCTACGCCAAGGCGATGGGCAACGGTTTTCCCATTGCGGCCATCGCCGGCACGCGCAAGGTGATGAAAGTCGTGGAGATGAGGGGAGTGTCGCACGCCGGCACTTATTGCGGCAACGTGGTGGGCACCGCCGCCGCCGACATCACGCTGGACATCCTGGAAAAAGAGCCGGTCATCGCCTCTATTTTCAAGCAAGGGCGCAAGCTGATGGATGGCATTGATGAAATCTTGAACCGCCACGACATCCCCCACTATGTCAGCGGCCTGCCGTCGGTTTTTGGCATTCTGCTGGGTGTGGACAAGGAACCGCTCAACTTTCGCGATTATTGCGCGGGCGACGACGCTCTGTACGAGCGGTTGGTGTTTGCGCTGATTGAGCGGGGTGTCGTTCCCGATTGTGACGGGCGCGAGCCGTGGTTCCTGTGCTACAGCCACGGCGACCAGGAGGTCGCCGACACGCTCACGGCCTTTGAAGACGCTGTCAAAGCGGTCAAATGAGTCACCACCAAGTTGTAGGGCGCGTTTCCATACGCGCCGTTCTGATGGCGGGTAAGAAACCCGCCCTACTGACAGTTGTAGGGCGCGTTTCCATACGCGCCGTTCTGATGGCGGGTAAGAAACCCGCCCTACAGATTCGCTGA
>DAOTXN010000086.1:0-30268 GCA_034435435.1 Anaerolineae bacterium
TCCCCTGTGCAAGTTGTCGTCTCATCTTGACTACGTTGGAGTATTCTGCATCACGACAATCGCGATTTGGCTTGAACAACGATTATGGCGTTTTCTGGAGTGGAAGCAACTCACTATACCGTAATTTCAGAGAGCGGGTTTGTACCTCAATCCACATGGCGCGAACAATTGGCGCCGGTTTGGGTCATCACCCGGCGCGAAATCCGCGATACGCTGCGCGACTGGCGCCTGGTGGTCCCGATTACGCTGTTGACGCTCGTTTTCCCCATTCTGCTCAACTTTGCCGCCATCTTGATGTTGCGCTGGGTACAGCAGTATCGCGCATCGGTCGTAGGTGAGCAGGCTATTCCTTTCATGCTGCTGGTGGTGGGCTTTTTCCCGATCTCGTTTTCTCTGGTCATCGCGCTAGAGACCTTTGTGGGCGAAAAGGAACGCAAGAGCCTAGAGCCGCTACTGGCCACTCCCCTATCGAATACTCAGCTTTACTTAGGCAAGACCCTGGCAGCCCTCATCCCTCCGGTATTGGCCAGCTATTTGGGCATCGCGGTTTATTTGATAGCGCTCGTGTTTAGCGCCGACTTTCGCCCCTCGACCGTCGTCGTCGTCCAACTGCTTCTGCTCACGCTGGCTGAAGCCCTGGTGATGGTTTCGGGCGCGGTCATCGTCTCCAGCCAGACCACCAGTGTGCGTGCGGCCAATCTCCTGGCCAGCTTTATCATCTTGCCTATGGCTTTTCTGGTGCAGGGTGAAGCGGTCATCATGTTCTGGAGGCGTTACGAGGCGCTGTGGTTCGTCTTGCTCGGATTGATCGTCGTTGACGTGATCCTGGTGCGCATGGGGGTGCGCATCTTTAACCGCGAAGAGCTTTTAGGCAGAGAAATCGACGCCCTCAATATTCGGCGCAGTTGGCGCTTGTTCAAAGGATATTTGGTTGGCCCTCCTGCGACTGGCGCCGGGCTTCACTCGTACACAGGACGTTTATCACGCCTGTACCGGCGCGACGTGCCTCAATTACTACGCCTGCACCGCGCCCCAATGATCGTCGTGCTGATTGGCGTGGCTGGCGGCGCCCTTTTGGGATGGATTTTCGCGGCGCTCTACCCTTTGCCGGCGGGCGTGCTGGATCTATCTGGCATTCGACGGGAGACTTTTAGCTCATTTGAGGGCAACCGTGTCTTACCCTCGCTCTCTGTTTGGGGCATCCTGGACAACAACGTGCGCTCGCTGTTGCTAGGGGTATGCCTGGGGATTTTTTCCTTTGGGGCGCTTTCTATCTTGCTCCTCATGGCCCCGGTTGCCATCATCACCTTTTTGACGGCCCAGGTCGCTATGTCTGGATATAATCCCCTGGTCTTTGTTGGCGTGTTTATCCTGCCCCATGGGATAGTGGAACTGCCTGCCGCCATCATCGCTACCGCCGCCGCAGTGCGCCTGGGGATGTCGATCGTGGCGCCTCCCCCCCAAATGACGGTCAGCCAGAGCTGGCTACAGGCTCTGGCGCACCTGATCAAGCTGTTTGTGTTTGTGGTCCTGCCGTGCTTAATCGTCGCGGCGGTGATCGAAGTCTATATCACTCCGCAAATCGTCATCGCGGTTTATGCCCATTAGGGCGCGTTGTCGTCGGGAATCCACTCACACGTGGCGTGCAAAAAACTGAACCCCCCCATCGGCGGGATCAATTCCTGCACTTCTGTGATGCGAAAACGATCCCCTGCCAGCTCGATCTGCTCCCCCACCACCGGCGATTTGTCTTCGTCGCGTGTGAGACCTGGGTGCTTTTTCCCTCGCACTTGGCCCCGGACCATATAGCTGACTCGATAAATCATCGCGTTGCTCCTGTGTCTGGCTATCGGCCGGCGCCCATTTGCTCGGCGATATTGGCGTAGCGCAACTTGAGTGACATTTCGGCGGCCAGATTGCGCATCACGACAAACCCGATGTGATTGTCCCGCTCGCACAACTCCAAAAAAGTCTGGTGCGGAATGGCATACAAAATCGTGTCCTCGTTCACAGCCTTTACCGTAGCCGATCGTGCGCCCCGGTCCACCAGCGTCATTTCACCTACCACCTGGCCCGCCCCCAGGTTAACAATCGGCGTGCTGGTCCCCGCGGTCGAGAGCGACACCTCTACCATCCCCTGGCCGATGATGAACAGCTCGCGGGTAGTTTCACCTGCGCTCAATATCGTCTCACCCGGCTGAAAGGTTTTGGGCTGGCACAGCGCGGCCACGCGTTCCAACTCGTCCTGCGCCAGACCGACGAAAATCTGCGCGCGCATTAACGACTCAACCAGTGACATGCATTGCCTCCCTTCCACTACACTTGATACCACCAAGACAAGAGGGCCGATATTGGCCGTGGCCGGACGTCCACTGATCACGTCCACTGCAAATCTGCAAAACACCTGATCGTGTCTTGGCGCCAAGGATCACATCCACCCATGATTGTAACCCTGGCAGAGATTCTGGTCAAGTGTTTGAAAGATTGCCCAAGTATGGTACAATGGTCGGCGGATGATGAATAATGTGTTAAAATGCCAGGAGAACCAAGGGAGACAAATGTCGGACACCGAACCCACTCAAGAGACACAGGTGACTAAACAGGAGACAGAAGAGCAGGCCCTCCCCATCGCAACGGTGAGGGGGCGTGATACGCCAGAGGTAGAAGACGCCGAAGAACCCGCCCTCATCGAGATTCCCGACGTCATCCCCATCTTGCCTTTACGTGGCGTGGTGGTTTATCCGCTCACCGCCCAACCTTTGAGCGTCGGTCAACCCCGCTCGGTGCGCCTGGTAGATGACGCTGTAGGCGCTCGGATGACCATTGGCCTGGTAGCCAGCCAAGACCCCGAACTGGAAGAGCCGATGCCCAAAGATACCTTTATGATGGGCACAGCCGCTGCCATCCATCGGCTATTCAAAGCTCCCGATGGCACCATCCGGCTGATCGTGCAGGGACTGGAGCGCATCCGCATCCTCGAATACGTCGGGACGGAGCCTTATCTCAGGGCGCGGGTAGAGGTAGCCCCCGACATCACTGAAAAGACCACCGAAATCGAGGCCTTGCGACGCAACATCGGCGAGGGCTTTCGCCAGGTGGTCTCGTTGGTGCCCAGTATCCCCGACGAATTGATGATGATCACCATCAACGTCGAAGATCCGCGCCAACTGATCTACACCGTGGCTAATTATATCCGTATGGAGCTGCGAGACGCCCAAGACATCCTCGAATTGGACAGCGTCACCGACAAAGGGCGCCGGCTCATGTCCATTCTGACCAAAGAGATCGAAGTGCTGGAGCTAGGGCGCAAGATCCAGACCGAAGCCCAGTCGGAAATGGAAAAGGTGCAGCGCGAATTTTTCCTGCGCGAACAACTCAAAGCCATCCAGCGCGAGCTGGGCGAAGGAGATGAACAACAACTCGAGGTCGAAGAATTTCGCCAAAAGATCCAAGAGAGCGGCATGCCCGAAGAGGCCGAAAAAGAGGCCCGGCGTGAATTGGACCGTCTCTCCAAACTGCCCACCGCCGCTGCCGAGTATGGCGTCATCCGCACCTATTTGGATTGGTTGACCAGTCTACCCTGGAAGGTGAGCACCGCCGACAACTTGGACGTTGGGCACGCCCGGGTGGTCCTAGACGAAGACCACTATGACCTGGAAGACATCAAAAAGCGCATTCTGGAATATCTGGCCGTGCGCAAGTTGCGCCAGGAGCGGACATCCGAGCGCGAGCAACAAGAATTCACCGACTTTATTAGGCGTGAGCGCGAAGGCGTGATTTTATGTTTCGTCGGACCGCCGGGCGTGGGCAAGACCAGCCTGGGGCAATCCATCGCGCGGGCCTTGGGGCGCAAGTTCATCCGTATGTCGCTGGGCGGTGTGCGCGACGAAGCCGAGATTCGCGGCCATCGCCGCACCTACATCGGCTCCATGCCGGGGCGAATTATGCAGGCGCTGCGGCGCGTAGGCAGCAACAACCCCGTCTTTATGCTGGACGAGGTGGACAAGATGGGTATGGACTTTCGCGGCGACCCATCTTCGGCGTTGCTGGAAGTGCTCGATCCAGAGCAAAATCGCGAGTTCCGCGATCATTACCTGGACGTGCCTTTTGATTTGTCGCAGGTGATGTTCGTCACCACCGCCAATCTGCTTGACCCCATCCCCGGCCCCTTGCGCGACCGCATGGAGATTCTCACCCTATCGGGCTATACCGAGGGTGAAAAAATACGCATCGCCGAGGGTTATCTCATCCCCCGCCAGCGGCGTGAAAACGGGCTGCGTCAAGACGAAGTCACTTTCTCTGAGGTCGCCCTGCGCCAGATCATCCGAGATTATACACGCGAGGCTGGCGTGCGCGGGCTAGAACGCCAGATTGGGCGCGTGTGTCGCAAAGTCGCCACCCACGTGGCCGAAGGAACCATTGACGGTACCATCGCCGTTGACGCCGACGACCTGTACGATTATCTGGGCCGGCAGATCTTTTACCCCGAGACAGCCGAGCGCACCGAGATACCTGGCGTCGCCACCGGTCTGGGGTGGACGCCTTTTGGCGGCGACATCATGTTCTTCGAAGCCACCCGCATGCCTGGCAGCAAAGGCTTTACCGTCACCGGCAAATTGGGCGAAGTGATGAAAGAGTCGGCCTTTGCTGCTCGCAGCTACGTGCGCGCCAAAGCCGACGAGTTGGGTATCCCGGTCGAGATTTTTAACAAATCGGACCTCCACCTGCATGTACCGGCCGGAGCCATTCCCAAGGACGGCCCCTCGGCCGGCGTTACGATTGCCACGGCCCTGGTTTCGCTGCTCACCGGGCGCTGTGTGCGCGACGACGTGGGTATGACCGGCGAGATCACTCTGCGCGGCCAGGTCTTGCCGGTCGGCGGCATCAAAGAAAAAGTGTTGGCCGCTCACCGCGCCGGACTCAAAACGATTATCTTGCCCAAACGTAACGAAAAAGACTTGGAGGATGTTCCCGAAGAGGTCCGAGGACAAATGGAGTTTATCCTGGTGGACCAGATCGACCAGGTCTTCCAGGCCGCCTTGTGTGATCCACTGCCTGGTTGGCAGGAAAAGATACAGGAGGCCGTGCGCGACAATGGCCATGCTCAACAAGAAACTCAGATCACCGCAGAAGAGAGTGGGGGGGAGGAGGCGACAACGTGACCAAAATTCTCATCGTCGAAGACGATCGGTCTACGACCGGTCTGTTGAAAACCGTTTTTCAGATGGAAGGGTTCAAAACCAGCGTGTGCCCCGACCCGACCCGCGTACTTCAGGTGGTGCGCGAGGAACAACCCGACGTCGTGCTAATGGACTTTCATCTGGCCGAGACGCAGAGTTTGCCCATCCTGCGCGAGATAAAACAGGATCCGAATTTGAAAGGCATTCCGGTGGTGATGACTTCGGGTCTGGACCGCAGCCTGGAATGCAAACAGGCGGGGGCGGCCAGCTTTATACTCAAGCCTTTCCGCCCTGCTGCGCTGGTGTCCGAAGTTCGGGCCGTGTTGGACGAGTAGAAAGGAGTTAAAACCCCATACAAATGAGTAAAAAGCGTAGCCAAAAGCCCGGGCAGTGGCGGCGCGCCGACCTGCACCTGCACACTCGGGCTTCGTCAGACTTTGAAGAGCCGGAACGCAGCTATTTGGAAGTTTTGCAGCAGGCGGAAAGCCGCGGTCTGGACATCATTGCCTTTACCGACCACAACACAGTGGCCGGCTATCGGTCGATGCGCGAAGAAATCGAGCAATTGGAATTTTTGGAACGTCTGGGACGCCTGCATCCCGACGAATCGCAACGTTTGGATGAATACCGCCGCCTATTGGACAAAATCCTGGTCCTGCCCGGATTTGAATTCACGGCCACTTTTGGTTTTCACGTTCTGGCGATTTTTTCCGACGCCACGCCCGTCCGCGAGATTGAATATATTTTGCTCGAATTGAATATTCCATCCAGCAAGCTCAACGACGGTAGCATGGAAGTCGGCGCGACTGCCGATGTGCTCACCGCCTACCGGGTGATCGACCAGGCTGGAGGCATTGTCATCGCCGCCCACGCCAACTCGTCCCACGGCGTGGCCATGCGCGGCTTTGATTTTGGCGGCCAGACCCGTATCGCCTACACCCAGGACCTTCATTTGCACGCGCTCGAAGTGACCGATCTGGAAAAGAAGGGGGGGCGCACCACGGCCCAGTTTTTCAGCGGCTCCAAACCGGAATATCCGCGCCGCATGCGCTGCATTCAGGGCTCGGACGGCCACCGACTGATACGCGACCCTAAAAACCCCAAGCGGCTCGGCGTTGGCGAGCGGGTGACAGAATTTTTGCTCGAAGAGGTCAGCTTTGAGGCGTTGCGCGATTTATTTCTGGGCGACGATTTTGCCCGCAGCCGGCCCTATCGAGCCACCCATGCCCCCTTTGACCACATCCGGGCGGCCCGCGAAGAGGGCGACAACATTGTGCAGGCCTTTCACGAAGGCTATACCCGGCGGGGCGGGCGGCTGTACGCTATCGTGGCCGACGTGTGCGCCCTGGCTAACACCAACGGCGGGACCATTTACGTGGGCCTGCCGGCAGATCCAAAAAAGAAGGCCGCCGGTGTGAGCGACCCATCGGCTGCAATGGAGCTCATCCGAGGCGAGATCGAGGAAAAAATTACCCCGCTGATCGAAGTTGCCATCGACGTGCAAGAGACCGAAGGCATCAAGGTCGTGCGGCTGGTCGTGCCTCGGGGCGACGACCCGCCCTACGCCATCGACGACAACCGCATCTATGTGCGCGATGAGGCCGAGACCAGTCTGGCCGTGCGCGACGAAATCGTGCAACTGGTGCGTCGCGGGCCGGGTATGACCCAGGCGCCGCCCATGGCAACCGCGCAGGCAGAAGTAGCGGCCGGCATGGTCGAACCGCCCCGCACCGGCGTGGAGATCATCGCCAGTCAGGAACGGCAAGGCACGGTTTATCACACCATGCGCGACCTGCGCAACGGCAACGTGGTCAAAAACGTCACCCGCAAGTCGGCCCGCCGGCTGTGGCACTATGCCATCGCCCAGCGCGAGGCCCGCCCGGTCGCCGCCGAACAGGTGCAATGGCGCGGCGACATCGGGCTACTGCAAACGCGCAAACACCGTGGTCAGGTGATGTATGACCTGGTGCAGCGGGAGAACGGGGGATTGCGCGTGTACTATGGCGTTACCGAAGCCGGCCTGCACGGCGAGTGGCAACAGTTGGTGGATGGCGAAGGGCTTGAAGGAGGAGATTATGGCGGAAAGAGTGTCTGAACGAATCGGCCATCTGATCGCCCGGCTAGAACCGGAGCAGGACATAAACAGCACCCTGGAACGACTGCTCGAAAACGAACTGATCCGCCGGCTCAATCGCTACCAGCTCACAGATCGAACCCTGGGCCGCAAGTATAACATGTCCTTCTCTGAATTCACAGCGCAGCGAGTTGTTGAACAACAGAGTTATTCATTTGAGGTCGAGTCAGATTTTTGGGACTGGGAAATGGCGCAGGACGGGATTGAAACCGTTGAGGCCATGTTGTCCGATTTGAGAGACAAGTAGTCGTGAGGATTGACGACCGAATTCGTGAGATTGAGGAGGCGGCGCGTCGCTTTGTTTTTGTGCGCCAAATCGTCCGGGTGGACGAGACGTACTATTCGGTCAAATTTCGCCTGTACATTGAACCAGACCTGTATGCCCAACTCTATTTCAACGAGCGCAGCGGCACAGTTGGCCTGGCGCTGGTTTACCAGGGGCAACGCCTGTACGGGCGCGATTGCGAGACCGGTCGTTGGCATCGGCATCCTGCGGATGACCCCGCCGCGCACGACGTTTCACCCGAGGGAACGCGGCCTATTGACGTTCAAGAGTTTCTGGCCGAGGTTCAAGAGGTCCTGATTCAGACCGGTCTTATCTAGGACCTGAACAGTGAAGTCCTTGCTCTTTGAGCAGGGATTCGGACAGGATTTGCAGGATTAACAAGACTCCGCCCTTCGTCCTGTCAATTCTGTAAATCCTGTCGAACCTATCCAGTTCCGGCTTGTCCGGGTTAGGATATGCTGTTTTGAGAATCCAGGCGATCCGCATCGGTATCATGACCCTCAGCGACCGCGCCTACAGCGGCGAATACGAGGACCAGAGCGGCCCGCTCATCCGCGAGATCATCGAGACGCGCCTGCCGGAGGCGCAGGTCCATCTGGAGGCCGTGCTACCCGACGACTTTCAGACCATCAAAAACGGGCTGCTCAAGTGGTGCGACGAGGCCGGGATGGATCTGATCTTGACTACCGGCGGAACCGGTTTTGCCCCGCGCGACGTGACCCCTGAGGCGACGCGAGCCGTGATCGAGCGCGAAGCGCCCGGTCTGGCCGAGGCCATGCGAGCCGCCAGCCTGCGCGTCACGCCTCACGCCATGTTGAGCCGGGCCGTAGCGGGCATGCGCGGCCACACGCTCATCGTCAACCTGCCCGGCAGCCCCAAAGCCGTGCGCGAAAACCTGGAGACCATTCTGCCCGCCTTACCCCACGCCATCGCACTTTTGCAAGAGGGGCGTGGCGATACGGCCGAGCACGCCTACCGATTGCGCACAGGAACCCATCACCCCTGGTCATCGTCTGTGAAATAGACCGTTGAGCTATCGAGAATGCAAGTGATCCAGGGGGTGCCCAAATGAACATCACGCGCCGTGAATTCATCGAACGGACCGGAATTGCCCTGGCCGCGCTGGCGATGGCCCGTTGTGGGGCAGGGTCGAGCCAGCAGCCATCGCCGACCCCAACCACCCGCGACCGCTTGCGCGGTTATTGGCTCCAATTCAGCCTGTTGGCCCAGCAAACCCGCGACAGTTGGGACAGCCAAGACATGGGCGAAGACGCGCTGAACCAGCTTGTCCAGAATCATCGCTCGGTCTTGAATGAGCTGGTCGCAGGCGGTGAATTGAGCGCCGCCGTCGCCGACGATATTCACACGGCCTATGCCGCCGCCGCTTACCACGTTTGGCGCTCCAACGTCCCCGTCACCTGCTACGAGCCAGTGCTGATCGACTATAAACCGACCAGCGCAGCGCAACTGGTGCAACAGGCTGCCGTACTGGCCGAGATGGCCGAATCCGCCGATCTGGACCCCGCGGCCGTCGCAAAAGCCCGGGCTGTCGTCGAGCGCGACATTGCCTTTTTGATCCTCTCCAGCCAAAAAGTCCAGGCGATGTACGAGGCCCTGCTCGAGGCCGGCGGCGAGTCTTTTTCCATCCCCAACTTTGACCAACTGGAACTGGAAGCGCCGCCCGAGGCCATCGAGGCCGCCCGCTTCTTGACCGATTTGCTGTTAGGAGAGCAGAGCCAGTGACCGACGCCCGCCCGCGCCTGCACAGCCTCATCTTTGAAGTCACGCTGCGCTGCAACCACGCCTGCCGTCACTGTTACAACTTTTGGCAGACGCCGGGCGTCTCAACCCCCAACGGCGAGACGGGCACTGATCAAACGCTGGCGCTGCTGACCAAAGCTTTGGACGAGACCTGCTGCGAGCACGTCACCCTCACCGGCGGCGAGCCGCTGCTACGGCGCGACCTGCCCGAAATTGTAGACCTGCTGCGCCAGCGCGGTGTGCTCACCACCGTCATCAGCAACGGGCGGCTGCTGACCGAGCCGGCTGTGGCAGATTTGCTAGACCGGGGCGTGAGGCTGTTCGAACTGCCCCTGCTCAGCCACCGCCGCGAGACGCACGACCATCTCTCCGGCGCGCCGGGCGCTTTCGACGCCGTCTTGTCGGCCATGGCCAACATCCGCTACTTGGGCGGCCAATTCGTGGCCGTGTTCGTCGCCACACAACTCAATCTGCCCGACCTTTACGGCGTCATCAAGCTGGCTTTTGCCTTTGGCGCGCGCGGCCTGATGCTCAACCGCTTTAACCCCGGCGGGCGCGGGCAGGCGAACCTGGACGAGCTACTGCCCACCCCTGCCCAGATGCGCGCTGCGCTGGCCGTCGCCGACGCCGCCGTGGCCGAGTTTGGCCTGTCCATCTCGTGTTCTATTCCCATCCAGCCCTGCCTGGTGGACACGCGCGCTTTTTCACACTTGAATTTCGGCTATTGCGCCGCCGGCGCCGACCGCGCCTATTACACACTCGACCCTGTGGGGAACCTGCGCCCGTGCAATCACACCCCCACCGTGCTGGGAAACCTGTTCGACGAGCCTTTCGCCGACCTGATGGCGCCGGAGCGAATGGCTCCGTTCGTGCAGGCCGCGCCAGAGTTTTGCGACCCGTGCGCGCTGCGCGAGACGTGCCAGGGCGGTTGTAAAGCCGCCGCGCAGGTTTGCTACGGCTCGCTCAGCGCCGAAGAACCGTTTTTGCACCTCAACCGCGCCGCCGCAACACGAATGATACGAATGGACAAATGAGTTGAATGCTGATCGGAATTGACGCCAGCCGCGCCGCCGTCGCCCACCGCACCGGGACCGAAACCTATTCGCTGCGCCTCATCCAGGCATTGCTGGCGCTGGACACGCCGCACACCTTCCGCCTGTATTTCAACCGCCCGCCCGCATCTCGAATACCCAATACCGAATATCGAATCATCCCTTTCCCCCGCCTGTGGACGCATATCCGCCTGGGTCTCGAAGTGGCGCGCCGCCCGCCCGACGTGCTGTTCATCCCGTCGCACGTGTTGCCCTGGTGGACACGCCCTCCGGCGGTTGTCACCGTGCATGACCTGGGCTATTTGTATTTCCCTGCCGCCCACCCGCTCAGCCAACGCTGGTATCTGGATGGGTCCACCCGCCACAACGCACGCACAGCCCGCGTCGTGATCGCCGACTCGCACGCCACCCAAAACGACTTGACGACCTTTTACCGCACGCCGCCCGACAAAATCGTCGTGGCGCATCCCGGCTACGACGACACACTGCTCCCTGTGACCGACCCGGTCCAAATCGCCGCCGTCAAAAATCGCTACGCCATCCGGGGCGACTATTTCCTGCACCTCGGCACCCTCCAGCCCCGCAAAAACCTTTCCCTGCTGGTGCGCGCCTTTGCTACCCTCCAATCCAAAATCCAAAATCCAAAATCCAAAATCCAACTGGTTCTGGCAGGCAAAAAAGGCTGGCTGTACACCGAACTGTTCGACCAGGTGCGCCGGCTGGGACTGGAAGGGCAGGTGCTCTTTCCCGGCTATGTGGACGACGCCGACAAGCCGGCGTTGTTGAGCGGGGCCATCGCCTACGTCTTCCCCTCGCTGTACGAGGGTTTTGGCTTTCCGGCGCTGGAGGCGCAGGCCTGTGACACGCCTCTCATGTGCGCGAACACCAGCTCGCTGCCCGAGGTCGCGGGCGACGGCGCGTTGCTCCTGGACCCGACCGACGCGGACGCCTGGACCCAGGCCATGGCCCGCGTGCTGACCGATGCAGCGTTACGCGCCGACCTGGTGGCCCGCGGCCGCCGCAACCGGGCGCGTTTCTCTTGGCGCGCCTGCGCCGAGACGGTGATGTCTGCGCTCGAAACCGCGGCGGGGAAATGACGAAGGACGAGCGACGAATGACGAATCACTCCTCACTCCTCACTCCTCACTCCTCACGTATCATCCTGGATGTGCGTGTGGACGACGTGACCTACGCCGAGGCCCTGGCCCACGTCGAGCGTTGCATCGAGACGCGCCAACTCTGCCAGATCGCCACGGTCAACGTCGAGTTTATCATGGAGGCGCGGCGCAACCCGGAATTCAAGCAGGTGCTGGCCGGGGCCGGGTTGTGCGTGCCCGACAGCAGCGGCGTGACGTGGGCGGCGCGCCGTCAGGGCCGGCCGGTGCGCCAGCGCGTGGCCGGGGTAGACCTGGTCGAGCGCATCGCAGCGCGGGCCGCCGAGAGAGGTTGGCGGGTCTATTTTCTAGGGGCCGCGCCGGGCGTGGCCGAGCAGGCGGCCAACACGCTGGCCCGGCGCTATCCGGGTCTCAAGATTGCGGGCTGTTACGCCGGCTCGCCGCGCCGCGAAGAGGAGGACGCCATCGTGGGCTGGGTGCAGGCCGCCCGTCCCGACGTGCTGCTCGTGGCCTACGGCGCGCCCCAGCAAGACCTGTGGATCGCCCGCAACCAGGCCCGGGTCGGCGCGCCGGTGGCCGTGGGGGTGGGCGGCTCGTTCGACTATATCGCCGGTTTGGTTCCCCGCGCCCCGGCCTGGATGCGCCGGGCCGGGTTGGAGTGGCTATACCGGCTGCTCAAGCAGCCGTGGCGGCTGCGGCGGCAGTTGGTCCTGCCGCAGTTCGCGTGGCTGGTGTTATGGGACAAGAGACAGGGCGCAAAGAAAGACGATTAGTGGAATGAGCCGCACGTGGGCGTGCTGACTCCTCTTCCCAACCGAAATGAAACACACCCAAATCGAAACCCCGCGCCAGCGAACCATCTCTCAGTTGGCAGATGTGACCATCTCGGATACAATGTGACCACAAACCCTCGACAAGTGGATCAAAAATGGAAAGTAATGGCGTCCGAGAACTGAAAGAGCATCTATCCCATTACCTGCGCGCCGTCCGCCAGGGCCGGGTCGTCGAAGTGACTGTGCGCGGAGAGCCGGCGGCGCGCTTGGCGCCCACCCGCCCGCGAGCAGAAAGCGATCCGTCGCCAGAACTGCAAGAGCGCGTGTGGCGACTGGCCACCGATGGATTCCTGGCCTGGAACGGCCAACCTTTTCAAATTCCAGACCCGGTGGCCGTAAACCGGGGGCCACGGCTACTCAGCGATTTGGTCGTGAAAGATCGGGAATGATCGTTTAAGCCCGCCAGGCCGGTTTGCAGGTCTGGCCGGAGCAAGAGTGGTAACTGTCCATGCCTCGACCCTGCGCCAACGCACTGAACGGCCGCGACTGGCTGCGCTACTCGATCAGCGTGTGGAGCGACATTCGCAAGACGCCGGAAGAGCTGGCATTGGGCCATCCGGCGCTATTCCCCCAGGCGCTGGTCGAGCGCCTGCTGGCCTGCCTGACCACCCCCGCCGACCAAGTCGTGCTGGACCCCTTTGCCGGGGTGGGCAGCGCACTGCTGGCCGCCTGCGCCGCCGGCAAGCACGCCGTGGGGCTGGAACTCAACCCCGACTATGTCGCCGTGGCCCGCCGCCGATTGCAGGATTTGGGATTTTCGATTTGGGATTTGCGCGATGCGCCGACAAAATCCAAAATCCAAAATCCAAAATTCGCGCTGTTTCAGACCGACGCCCGCCGTTTGCTCGACCACGTCTCCCCCGCCAGCGTTGATTTTTGTGTCACCTCGCCACCCTATTGGGACATCCTGCGCCAGCGCCGCAGCGCCGACGGTCAGCCGGTCCGCCATTATGGAGACAGCGACGGCGATCTGGGGACCATCCAGGATTACGCCGCATTCTTGGACGAGCTGGACAAGGTATTCCAGGCCGTGCACACAGCCCTGCGCCCCGGCGCTTACTGTGTCGTGGTGGTGATGGATTTGCGCAAACGCCGCCGCTTCTATCCCCTGCACGCCGACCTGGCCTCTCGTATGCACAAGATCGGCTTTATCTACGACGACCTGATCATCTGGGACCGCCGCCAAGAATACAATAACCTGCGCCCTCTAGGCTATCCCTACAAGTTCCGGATCAACAAAGTCCATGAGTTTGTGCTGATCTTGCAAAAATCGGCGGATGCCGGGTGATAGACGATCAACCAGGGCCGTGCTATAATGAGCGTGAAACGTGAGAGTCGGGAGGTCAACAGTGAAGCAAGCATATCTTTTCGCGCTGCTACTGACGCTGGCGCTGGCGGCGTGTGGGAGTAAAGGAAACGGCGGCGGCGACGGCGGCGCATTTAGCGACACTTTTGATACCCCTGGCAGTTGGCGGGTCATTGCAGATCCCGAAGTCGAGATCGCTCACGCCGATGGCGGGCTGACCATCGCGATCAAGGTGATCGACCGTGTGGCCTGGACGGTGGCCGGGCGCAGGTTCAAAGACGGCGTCGTGTCGGTAGATGCCACGCCCGTCGGCGGCCCAGACGACAACGCCTACGGGCTGGTGATTCGCCACCAAGATGATCGCAACTTTTACCGCTTCGAGGTCAGCGCCGACGGCTATTTTGCGGTGCAAGCGCCCCAAGGCTCCCTGGCATGGGAATTCCTGGTAGATTGGACCGCATCCCCGGCGATAAAAAAGGGCCGAGAGACCAATCACCTGGCCGTCGAGTGCAGCGGCTCGACCATGGTCTTTTACGCCAACGGCGTCGAGCTGACCCGCGTCGAGGATAGCCGCTACGCCGAAGGCGACGTCGGTCTCGTCGCCGGGACCTTTTACACCGAAGCGGGCACGCATATCTTGTTCGACAATTTCACGGTTGAACCGTTGGGAGAGTAAAACGTGAAAAGTGAAACGTGAAATCCAAAACAGCGTCTCACGTTTCACGCTTCACGTCTCACGTTTCACGATGAATGTCTATCTGACCTATCTCGGCTGTCGTCTGAACGAGAGCGAAATCGAAGAACTGGCCGGGCGCTTTGCCAGCCACGGCCATCACGTGGTGTCCGAGCCGGGCCAGGCCGACCTGTGCGTGGTCAACACCTGCACCGTGACGGGCGAGGCCGGGCGCAAGTCACGCCAGTTGGTGCGTCGGCTGGCCCGGCTCAATTCCGGCGCTCAAATCGCCGTCACGGGTTGCCACGCCACGGTCGCGCCGGACGAAATGGCCCGCCTGCCCAACGTGGCCTGGGTAGTGGGTAACGCCGACAAAGAGCGTCTGGCCGACATCATCGCGCCGGTCGCCTCCTCTTTTGAGCAGGAGCCAATCGTGCGCCACCTGGGGCCGGGGGCGTTGGGGCGCACGCGAGCCTTTGTCAAGGTGCAAGATGGCTGTGACAACCACTGTACGTTCTGTATCACCACTGTGGCGCGCGGGCCGGGTCGCAGCCGGTCCGTGGAGCACATCACAGGCGAGGTGCGGGGGTTGGTGCAGGCCGGTTATAAAGAAGTCGTGCTCACCGGCGTGCACCTCGGCTCCTACGGACACGACCGGGGCGAGCGTAACGGCTTGCATCAGTTGGTAGCGACGCTGCTGGCCGAGACCGGCGTGCCGCGTCTGCGGCTGTCGTCGCTGGAGCCGTGGGACCTGTCGCCTGACTTTTTCGACCTGTGGGCCGACCCGCGTCTGTGTCGCCAACTGCACCTGCCCCTGCAAAGCGGCAGCGACGCCATCCTGCGCCGCATGGCCCGCCGCACCACGACCGCGGGCTTTGCCGAATTGGTGACTGCCGCTCGCGCCCGCATCCCCGACCTGGCGCTGACCACCGACGTCATCGTGGGCTTTCCCGGCGAAGACGAGGCGACTTTTGAAGAGAGCTATCACTTTATCGAGGCGCTGAATTTCGCTCGCCTGCACGTCTTTACCTACTCGCCGCGACCGGGCGCCGCCGCCGCCCGCATGCCCGGCCAGTTGTCGCCTGAAATCAAGGCCGCCCGCAGCCGGCGCCTGCGGCAGCTCGGCGCACGGCAGGCGCGGGTTTTTCACGACCATTTTGTTGGGCGCACCCTGCCTGTGCTGTGGGAAATATCGAGCGAGGGCGACTTGTGGCGCGGTCTGACCGACAACTATCTCAGCGTGAGCGCCACATGCGCCGACGACCTGTCCAACCGCATCACGCCGACGCGCCTCGTCCACGCGACGGGCCAGGGATTGCGCGGCGAGGTCGTGATGTGCGGATCCATTTGACAACAGTTTTAGAGGCGATTATAATAGCGCCTTGACCCACGTGGGTCAAGACCTTATTCTGCGGGCAATTGGTCCGTATGCGAGAGGGGGTAGAGAGCGTGACACGGGTCGTCGTCCATGACAACCAATCCTTCGAGGAGGCCTTTCGGGATTTCAAAAAGAAGGTGCAGCGCGACCGTATTTTGTCCGAAGTGCGCCGACGGCGCTTTTTTGAAAAACCCAGCGTGATCCGCAAGCGCAAAAAGGCGGCCAAGCTACGCAAGAGTCGTCGGCAGACGCTCAAGAACCAACGTCAAGATCGCTAAAACAAAGGCCCGCCGAGCGCGGGCTTTTGTTTATTAGGCAGGGTGAAGAAAATGTCCCTTGAAAAGAAGCTGCGAACTGACCTGCAGACCGCCATGCGCGATAAGGACGAAACGCGCAAGCGCACACTGCGTCTGGCCCTGGCGGCCATCAAAAACCGCCAGGTCGAGGTAGGAGGCGAGTTGACTGACGCCGACGTGGCGGCCATCCTGCAAAAAGAAGCCAAGCAACGCCGTGAGACGCTGCAAGACCTGACCCGCGCCGAGCGTCCGGCGATGGCGGTCGAGGAACAAGCCGAGCTGGAGATCTTGCAAGAGTATCTTCCCAAGCAGTTCGGTCAAGCAGAGATTGCCGAGCATGCGCGCCAGATCATTGCCGAGGTGGGTGCACAAGGCCCCCAGCAAACGGGCGAGGTGATGCGCCTTTTGATGGCGCGATTGAAAGGACAGGCGGACGGCAAGCTGGTCAATCAAGTCGTGCGCGAGCTACTAAGCCACTAGATTTCACAGAGCTAGCAGCTTGTCGGAGAACCCTGTAATATGGGGCCTTGCGCCCGTTTTGGACGCCCACAAGACGCCCACGTCTCTACGTCTCTCCAACGGCCAGCTCTCTCGAAACGTATTCTCTTGCGAGGAAAATCGGCGGTGACTGACCCAAATCAAAATGGCGTTAACCCATGGTCCAGAGCGCGTATCGTTCTGGTCGGTGTGGCGTTTGTCGCCGCTTTAACCGGCTTGCTTTTGGTTCCACTTTTGCCCACGGGACAGGTCACGTACAAAGTCGGCGACGTCGCCCAGGCGGACATTCGCGCGCCGCATCGTTTGGAGTACGAAAGTCAGATCGAGACGCAACGCGAGCGCGAGCGGGCGGCTGCGGCGGTTAAAGAGATTTTCAACCCACCCGAGACCCGAGTGGCCCGTCAACAAATCGCCCGCGCTCAAGAGGTCCTGGCTTATCTCAACTCGGTGCGCCAAGATACATACGCTTCCTCCGACCAGCAAATCGTCTGGATTCAGGCCATCCCCGACTCAGAGCTGCACCTGGCGCTCAGCCCAGAGCGCATTCAACAATTGCTAAATTTACGAGAAACCGCGTGGGTGCGGGTGCGCGACGAGGTAGAGCGCGTACTTACTCAAGCCATGCGGGCCAGCATTCGCCAGGGTGAGTTGACCCAGGCGCGCGCCGATGTGCAGGCGCTGGTGGATGCACGCCTGACCGATGACGAAGTGACCATCGTCAGCGCCATCGTGCAGGGTTTGCTGGTCCCCAATACGTTCGTCAACACCGGGGCGACCGACGCCGCGCGCCAAAAAGCCCGCGACGACGTCAAGCCGGTGGTGCGCGTCTTTGAGGCCGGCGAGATTGTGCTGCGCGAAGGCGACATCCTGGGCCAGTTGGACCTGGAAGCGTTGCAAGAGTTGGGATTGTTGCAGACTGCCACCAACTGGCGCGAAATTGGGGGCGCGCTGGCGCTGGTCCTCTTGAACGTCGCTGGGCTGGGACTGGCTCTGGTACGCTACCAACCCGATCTATTGACCGGACGCAGCCGCAACGTGGCTCTGGTGGCGCTGTTGTTTATCTTGTTTGTCGTGATGGCCAAATTTATGGTGCCAGGGCGCGCCGTTTTGCCGTACCTCTTTCCGGCCGCCGGACTTTCTATGCTGGTGACTGTGCTGCTCAACCCCGAACTGGCCGTCATTGCCAGCCTGGCGTTGGCCAGCCTAGTGGGCCACATCACCGCCGACTCGCTAGAGTTGACGGTCTATGTGGCCGGCGGGGGAATCATGGCCGCTCTGGTGCTGCAGCGCGTGGAACGGGTCAACGCCTTTTTCCGGGCCGGCATCTACGTTGGATTGACCAACGTTGTCACCGTGCTGGTCTTTCGACTGCCCGACAACGTGACCGACGCTCTGGGGCTGTTCACGTTACTGGTCATGGCGCTGGTCAACGGCGCACTGGCCGCCAGCCTGACGCTGGCCGTCTTTTTCATCGTGGGCAATCTTTTCGACGTGACCACTTCGCTCAAGCTGCTCGAGTTGTCTCAGCCCTCACACCCGCTGCTGCGCCAGCTCTTGCTCAATGCGCCGGGGACCTATCATCATACACTGATGATCGCCAATCTGGCCGAACAGGCCGCCGAGCGCATCGGGGCCAACGCGCTGTTGACGCGCGTCGGCGCGTATTACCACGACATTGGCAAAACGTTGCGCCCGCACTTTTTCACCGAAAATCAGATGGACGGCGTCAACCCACACGACCGGATGGATCCGTACACCAGCGCCGAGATCCTGCGCAGCCACGTGACCGACGGGGTAGAACTGGCCAAAAAGTATCGTCTGCCCAGCCGCGTGCGCGCGTTTATCAGCGAACACCACGGCGATGGTTTTATCAGCTTTATGTATCAACGGGCAGTAGATGCGGCAGAGGGCGACGCCAGTCAGGTGGATCAAAACCGTTTCCGTTACATCGGTCCCAAGCCCCAGTCCCGCGAGACGGCGCTGCTGATGCTGGCCGATACCGCCGAGGCCATGACCAAATCCAAGCGCCCCGCTTCGGTCGAGGAATTGGAAACGCTAATGAATCGCGTCGTTCAGATGCGTATGGAACAGGGCCAACTGGACGACTGCGGCCTGTCACTCCAGGACCTCAAAATTATCCGTCAGTCCTTCGTGGACACCTTACGCGGGCTGTATCACACCCGCGTCGAATACCCGGAGCCGAAACCGGTCGAAGCGACTGGCGAAGGTTCGGTGAAATCGTTTGCTCAGGCTTTCGTAGCCTCCCCGCACTCTCAAAAGGACAAGCATGACGCTGCCTGAATTTGAAATTGACGTTCAGATTGATAGCGCCTACACCGGGCAAGTGAGCGAAGAAGGGCTGACCCGCGCGGCCACAGTCGCACTTGACTATCAGAGTGTGCGGGAGCCGACAGGGCTGTCCATCGTCGTCACTGGCGATGGGATGCTGCGTCGCCTCAACCGCACCTATCGGGGCGTTGACGCTCCCACCGACGTGCTGGCCTTTGGTAGCGCGGATGACCCCTTTGCGTCCGGCTATTTGGGCGACGTGGTCATCTCTTTTCCCCAGGCCGAGGCCCAAGCCCGGCGGGCCGGCCATCCGCTGGAAGCCGAATTTCAGTTGCTCGTCGTCCACGGCGTGCTGCATCTGCTGGGTCACGACCACGCCGAGCCGGACCCCTCCGGGAAAGCCGAAATGTGGTCGGCCCAGGCCGCGATCCTGCGTGAGCTGGGCCTGTCAACCACGGATTCCACAGATTTCACGGACGGGGCATAGATGATCGGTGCAAGCCGTGAAATCCGTGGTCAAACTCCATGCGCAGGTTGATCGCCAGTTTTCGCTACGCTTTTGCCGGATTGGGCCACTTGTTCCGCACCCAGCCCAACGCGCGCATTCACTTGTCTGTTGCCGGAGCGGTCGTCGTGGTCGGGATGTGGGTGGGGCTGCCCGCCCGCGATTGGGCGGTCATCGCCGTGACCGTCGGGTTGGTGCTGGCGGCCGAGGCTTTCAACACGGCGTTAGAGGCGCTGGTGGACTTGATCAGCCCGGAGCAACATCCGCTGGCCCGGACGGCCAAAGACGTTAGCGCGGCGGCGGTGACGCTGGCGGCGGCGGCGGCGGTGGTGGTGGGATTGTTGCTGCTGGGGCCGCCGTTGTGGGAGCGGGTGTTGAAGTAACTGGACACTCTTGCCAAGCTGATGTACAATGCGGGCCAACGTCGAAACCTCATTCGAGAGGCTCAATGCAAGTCCAGGTCGCCGTCGCCAAAGTGAGAAAATACGCCGCCAGCGAGAGCGGCGACACCGTCGAGATGATCGAGCGGCCGCACGGCGGCTTTAGCTTTGTGCTGGTAGACGGACAACGTTCGGGGCGCTCGGCCAAGGCCATCTCGAACCTGGTGGCCCGCAAAGCCATTTCGCTGCTCGGCGAGGGGGTGCGTGATGGGGCCGCCGCTCGCGCCGCCCACGATTACCTGTTCGCCCAGCGCGGCGGCAAGGTGTCGGCTACGCTCAACATCCTGTCGGTGGATATGCTCAGCCGCACCATCGTGCTCTCACGCAACAGCCACTGCCCGATTTTTGTGATCACTGCCGAGGGGTTGCGCGTGCTGGACGAAACAGCGCGGCCCGTCGGGGTGCATCGCGGCACCAAGCCGGTGGTCGCCGAACTGCCCCTGCTAGCGCCTATGACCGTGGTCCTCTTTACCGACGGTCTACTGGCGGCAGGCCAACGCTATGATCGGTCTTTGGATCTGCCGGTCCTGGTGATGGATTTGTGCGACGCCCGGGTGTGTGACGCACAGGTCGTCGCTGACCGTTTGCTTGACGAGGCATTGCAATTGGATGAAGGGCGGGCCAGCGACGACATTAGCATTCTCGTACTGGCGGTGCAAGAACGCCGGGCAGACGAAACGGCGTCGCTGTCGGGAGCAGACGTGCGACGATTATCGTTGACGGCTCCGCTGCGGTAGTTCAGAACCCCGGTTTTTTCAAAAACCGGGGTTTTTCTTCGGGGAGCCAGGCAAGTGCAGAGACGGACAGAAAAAAGCGGGCCACGCATTGTCGTGGTCGGGCCGGACGCCGCCGGCAAGTCTACGTTGGTGGCGCGACTGACGGCGCTGGGTTACAACGCCCGTTCGTGCGCACAAGATCATTCTTACGTGCCCGATATGTGGCGGCGGCTTTCCCAGCCTGCCTTTTTGGTCTTTCTGGATGCCACGCTGGAAACTATTGCCCGCAGGCGGGTCATTCATTGGGGGCAAGAGCGACTGGACGCGCTACAGGTCCGGCTGGCCCACGCCCGCGCCCATTGCGACCTGTATCTGCCCACTGACGATCTGACTCCAGGACAAGTAGCCGAGCACGTATGCGCCGCGTTGTCGGCGGTGGGCATCGAACCTGAAGAGGGAAAAGATGAACTAGGATGAACGCCAATTCTTCAATACCATCCATACCTAGCGGCGTCCATCCGCGTCCTGTCTCCTATCCATGCTCATCCAGCCAGCGCTGGGCCTGGATGGCCGCGGCGGCCCCCATCCCGGCGCTGGTGATGACCTGCCGGAAGACCGAGTCGGCCACTTCACCCGCAGCCCATACGCCCTCTACCCCGGTAAACATGCGCTTGTCTGTTATCAGATAACCGTTTTCGTCGATTTCCAACTGACCCTTGAACAGGTCGGTGTTGGGGATGTGGCCGATAAAAATGAACACACCGTCGGCGGCTTGTTCCCACTCTGCGCCGGTCTGCGTATTTACGAGCCGCACCCCCTTCACAGCATTTTCACCTACGATCTCTTTGACGGCGGCGTTCCAGATAAAACCGATCTTTTCATTGGCAAAAGCCCGTTTTTGCAACGCCGGCCCGGCCCGCAACTCGTCGCGGCGGTGCACAAGGGTTACTTTTTTGGCATAGCGCGTGAGAAACAGCGCCTCCTCCAGTGCGCTGTCGCCGCCGCCCACGACGATGACCTCTTTGTCGCGGAAGAACCACCCGTCACACGTGGCGCAGTAACTTACACCCCGTCCAGTAAACTCGGCCTCTCCGGGCACGTTCAGCTTGCGCGGCGAAGCGCCTGTAGACAAAACGAGCGCGCGAGCGCGGTATTCGCCGTTATATCCGCTCAGACGGAAGGGGCGCTGTTTCAGGTCCACGGCGGTGATGGTGTCGATTTGCACCTGTGCGCCGAAGCGCTCGGCGTGGGCTTGTAGCTTTTGCACCAACTCGGGGCCGGTCAGCCCCTCGGCAAGGCCCGGATAGTTATCTACTTCGCTGGTCAGCGACACCTGCCCGCCGATCTCGCTGCCGGTGAGCACCAGCGTATCCAGGTGAGCGCGGCCGGCATATAACGCCGCGCTCAATCCCGCCGGACCGGACCCAATGACGATGACATCGTAGATTTTTTCCTGGTCAATGCCTTTTCCCAGGCCCAGATCAAAACTCAAACTCATGTTGCCTCCTGCTTTGAATATGCGATCCAGACATCCCACTAGCCGGCTCGCAACTCGTCCAGTTTGAGCACGGCATACAGGCGCAGTTTGACATCCTGTGGCATTTCCGCCGACCCATGGGTGCGATAGAGCACGACGGTCTTGCGCAGCGTATCTATCATCACCTGGCAGTCTTGGCATTCGCGCATGTGCGCTTCGATTTCGGCGCACAGGCGCGCCTCCAGCTCGCCGTCAATATACTCCGATAACGCGCCCAACATCTCACCGCATTTCATCGCCGTCATCTCTCCAAAAGTCATGCAAAAGAGGAGCCAGTTGCTCACGCAGCGCCAGTCGTGCTCGATGTAGGCGGCTCTTGACTGCTGTCTCGCTCAGATCCAATACCTCGGCGGTTTGCGTTGTCGAAAGCCCTTCAATATCGCGCAAGATGAACACTTCACGCAGTCCATCGCTCAACCCTGCCAACGCTTCATCCATTTTTTGATACAACTCGATCTCTAACACATGGCGCTCTGGCGCGTCGTCCCACCGATTGGCTGTGGGCAGGGCTTCCACGTCCACATCATCCTCGAGAGACTGAAGGTCTGGGAGATTCTTGTCTTTGCGCAGTCGCATCAGCACAGCATTGTGGGCAATGCGGTAGAGCCAGGTGCTGATGTGCGAGCGCCCCTCAAAACGATCAATCCCCCGGTAGGCGCTGATGAAAGTCTCTTGTAAAATGTCCTCGGCCAGATATGGGTCTCCCAGCATTTTTAGGGCCAGGTTGTACACCCGTGGCGAATAAGCCTCGACTAATTGCTGAAATGCCAGCGCGTCTCGTCGCCTCAAGGCCGTCAAATCTATGCTTGTATGTGTCATTTTCTTAGATGCAGGTTCCTGGGTTTGGTTGCACAATCGTGATTGCTCAGCCCAGATACTTTAAAGCGGCAAACCCAAAGCCATTCAACAGGATTCACAAGATTCACAGGATGGATTTCGTGGAAAAATCCTGTAAATCCTGTAAATCTTGTCCAAAGAGCTACCAGGGTGAGCAGTTACGCGCAATCAATCGTCTTGGACGCAGTGCGAACAATAGCCTTCCAGATAAAGACGGGCTTGAATAACCTGGATGCCCATTTCGCCGGCCAACTCTTGCTGGATTTGGGCGATGAGCGGCGTGTCGAATTCGATCACTCGCCCGCAGCGCAGGCAAGTAAAGTGATAATGTTGCTGATCGGCGACTTCGTAGTAACCACGCTGGTCGTCGCGCACCAGGTGACGTTCTTGCACCAGGCCGAGTTGCCGCAATACGGCCAGGGTGCGATAGACAGTAGCCAAACTGATATTCGCATCGTGCGCTTTGGCGCGTTGATACAGCTCTTCGGCGTCCAGATGGGCCTCACTCTCGCTCAACACTGCCAAAATGGTGTGACGTTGGGCGGTCAGGCGCATCCCACTCGAGCGAAAGGCAAACTGGGCTTGTTCAACCAGATCGGACATAGCGATCTCCTTGTGGTCAACACAAAAGACGCCATCATTCTATCATAGAGCCGCCTGCCCCGCCAGTGTTAGGGCGGGACGGGGGCGCTTGCCCCAGATGGCACACTAGGCTATACTGAAAGTGAATCACACATAAAGCAGGGATACGGATACCCTCTTCAGAGGGCAGAAAAACCACGAGAGGGGAGAAATGACAGAACAAGACACGTTGATGGTGGCGGGTAAGGCTCGTTGGCTGCTGGAGGGCGGCGTAGACCAGCTCGACGACGAGGAGCGAGCGTTGCTACTGGCCCTGACCAGCCTGGAAGCCGGCACGGGCCGGTCCATCACCGCCGAAGAGCGCGCCGCCATAGACCAAATGATGGCGCGCGCCGGCGCAGACGGCGACGAGATTGCACGGGCCGTCAAGCACATGGTCGAGGCCAAAGCCAAAACGAATCGCGCCCTCGACTGGTCGGCTCTCAAAAAGCGGATCAAACGCGAATAACAGCCGCTAGATCGCTTCGGCCACCAGCTCAGCAATATCGCGCACGGCAATTTCCTCTTTGACGCCTTTGCTTTGCGCGGCCGAGTCGAGCATCAACACGCAAAAGGGGCAAGCCGTTGTCACTGCTTCTACGTGATGGCTCAGCGCCTCTTCCAGACGAATATCCTGCACGTGTCGCTGCTGCGCCCCCGGACGCTTGTGAGTTGAGGGCCGGCCGGTGTCTTCCAGCTCAAACCAGGCGTTAGCCCCGCCTCCCCCACAGCACAGGCCCTTTTCTCGCGAGCGGGCCATCTCGATCAGATTCACCCCCGTCGCGCGCAGCGCCTGGCGCGGCGCGTCGTACACGTCGTTATAACGCCCCAAATAACACGAATCGTGAAACGTGACCCGCTGGTCCAGCGGGCGGCTGAGCCGCAGTTGTCCGCTGCCGATCAGCTCACCAATGAGCTGGCTGTGGTGCACCACCTGAAAATCGCCGCCGAATTGCGGATATTCGTTCTTGAACGTGTTAAAACAGTGCGGGCATTGGGTCAGGATCCGGTTAAACGTGTATTCGCGCATGGTCTTCAAGTTCTGTTCGGCCGCGAGCTGGTACAGATATTCGTTTCCGGCCCGCCGGGCAAACTCGCAGTTGCAAAACTCTTCCTCTCCCAACACGGCAAAGTCCACACCGGCCGCGGTGAGGATTTTGATCATCGCCAGCGTGGTTTTCTGACCATTGGGGTCAAAGCTGCCGGCGCAACCCACCCAGTACAAGATATCCACTACTCTGCGCTCGGCCATCAGCGGCGCGGAGAGACCGGTGGGCAGGTTCCTGGCCCACGCAAAACGGTCGGCCGCCGACTGGCCCCAGGGGTTGCCGGTGCGCTCCACCTGCACGAGCGCCTGCTGGAGCGCGCCGTAGGGCTTGCCCTGCATCAACGTCAGGTGGCGGCGCATGTCCACGATGGCGTCCACGTGTTGGATGAGCACCGGGCACTCGTGCACGCAGGCGTAGCAAGTAGTGCAGGCCCACAGCGTCTCTTCCTGGATCACTTCGCCGATGAGATTCACGCGGCTTTCTTTTTGACCGGCCAACAAGCCGGGGCCTTCGGCCCACAAATGATCGCGAATATCCAGCACGAGCAGCTTGGGGCTGAGGGGCCGCCCGGCCAGATAGGCCGGACAGGCCTCCTGGCAGCGCCCGCACTCAGTGCAGGCGTCGGCGTCAAGCAAGTTCTTCCAGGGAAATTCACGCAGCTCACCCACCCCCAACACCTCGGTCTCATCGATGTCGCGGATGGGGATGAGCGCTCCGCGCGGCCGTTCCGGCTCAGAGAAAAAGATGTTGAGCGGCGATGTGACCAGATGTAGATAAAGCGTGTCTTGGGGGAGCACGATGAAAAAGAGACCCACCAGCCCAAAATGCGTCACCCACAGGGCGACGTGCCAATCGCGCAGCGTCGCTTCGGCGGGTCCGATAGCCCGCAAGCCTTGGGCGATGAGGTGGCCCACCGGCGACCACTCGGACCAGTCGGGTTGCTGAACCGCCAGGCGCAATCCCTCCACCAGCAGCCCGGTCAGCATGATCCAAAACAAGATCGTCAGACCGCCGCTAAAACGGGCGGTGTGGGTGAGTTTTCCCGGGCGCCGCCCCCAGCGACGGATCATCGCCAGCCCTAACCCCAAGGTGAGGAACAGGCTAAAGCCATCTAGCGCCAGCTCATAGATGCGATACACGTCGCCAGTGAGAATTTCGACGATGTCGGTGTCGATGGTGGCGAGGGTGGTGCCGATAAACAGCACCACCATGGCCCAAAAGACGCTCAGGTGCATCACCCCGGCGTAGGCTTGATTCGCGATCTTGACCTGAACCAGGCCGTATTTGAACAGACGCGCCACCCGCCAGGCCAGGTGGTCAAACTTGGGCTTGTCTCGTCCGACGCGCCACAGGCGCGCCCGCTCCCACAACTGAGCGACCATGGCCAGCACGGCGGCGCCCAAGATCACATACATCGACGCGATGGCCCAGGGGGGGACATTCCAAAAGTCGGGGCGAAAAGGCGTCATGGTTCTCCTTGAAAAAAAACTGCCCCGGCCCATGTTTGCACACCAGGCCAGGACAGCCACCCTTTGGATGAGCGACCGGTATTCACCTTTACGCGGCTTTCTTTTCTTGCTGCGCCATGTCTTCCAGATAGACCTTTACGTCGGCCAGGGCCTGCTCGTACAAATGGAGCAAGTCTGCATCGTTATCTTTGAAGCGCCGGATGGTCTGGATCGCACACTGGACACAGCCACGCATGGCTTTATAGCTGTCGGTTTCGCACGTTAAACAACCGTTCAGGCGCATCATCATCAAAGAAAAGCCCAGGCTTTCGGGATGGGTTTCCGGCAACGCCGCCACGCGCCTGACCAAAGCCTCCCACTCTGGCCCACGCAGGTCCCTCAGAGGTGCAATGGCATAAGGGGGAAAGAGCAACTCGCTGCCCGCGTGCATGATGATTCCTCCAATAGCTTTCAGGTTTCAGGTATCAGGCTGATGGCTGACCGCTAACGGCTGACCCCTGATAGCTGACGGTTGAATTATAGCAATCAGAATGCCTGCCGTCAAGGGCAAGGGCATTTCCAATCTTGACGAATCTTCCGATCTGGGTTAGAATGCCGCCTGTTGCATAGTTGCCGGCGGCCCCGGCCAACGTCCAACCTGAAATAGCGGACCACTGTGGAGAGAAAGAGAATGGAACAGATACATTTAACGGCCAAGCGCCGCGAGATTTCAAAAGGTGCGGCCAAGAGACTGCTGCGAGAAGCGCGAGTACCCGGTATCCTCTATGGACACGATGTGGAAAACGAGGCTTTGCATTTTGAGGCGCTGGAATTGCAGCGAATACTGGCTCAGGCCGGTACGTCCCAGTTGATCCAGTTGCAGATCGAAGGCGCTCCGACGCTGCGGCCCGTATTACCGCGTGAGGTTCAGCGCCACATTTTCACCGGCGCGCCGATCCATGTAGATTTGTTGGCCGTCAGCATGACCGAAAAGCTCACGGCCCAGGTGAGCATTACCCTCGTCGGCCAGCCGGAGGCTGTGGCCCGGGGCATGGGGATGCTGCTGCAAGGGGCGAACTCGGTCGAGATCGAATGTCTCCCCGGCGACCTGATTCCCACGCTAGAAGTGGATGTGTCGGGCATCGAGCTAAACAGCGCCCTATATGTGAGCGACTTGCGCGTGCCGCCCGGCATTACCATTTTGACCGACCCCCAAGAGCTGGTGGCGCAGGTGGTTTACGAAGCAGCCCCAGAAGTGGAAGAAGAAGCGTTCGCAGCGCCGGCCGAGGTGGAGGTCGTACGCAAGGGCAAGGTTGAAGAAGAAGAGTAGCGTTGCCGCAGAGCGAAAATTAGGGACGGGACACCCCGTCCCTTTTTTGTTCGCCGGATGGGTCACGCCTCTTTCAACTTTTGGACGATCCAGCGATACGTCTCTACGGTTCGATCATAGGTGTTTTCGAAATATCCCCGCAGTCCAGAATAATCGTCCCGCACGACACACAGAATGAGAACTAGAATGATGACATTGAAAAGGACAGTTATGAGCAAAGAAAAAGCCAGACCGGTATTCTTGATGTCCGGCTGGTAGGTTCTAAATTGCCTGGACAGTTTTATGTAGTGAAAAGCTAAAGTGAACCCGATTAAAAAGTCAGGCACGGTGGAGGTTGGCAGAAATATCTTGAGAATAAGAAAGGGCAGGGAAAAAATCGGCAGAAAGTAAGGAGCGAGAGCAACTAGGAAATTGGGCGATCCCTGATACTGCACCAGTCCACCGTTGATAGTTCGGTCAGTCGTTACGACAAATGTTTTGACCGGATAAAAAAACAGCAAAGCTACCAGCATGTGGCCGAGTTCGTGCTCAAACGTCTCAGCGAATTCCATCCGGCTGCCCATTACGGCGTATACCACCACGCAGCCCAACGCGCCATACACAAACCAGCGCAGTGCGTTGAAATCTAACTGTGAGCCGATAAACACATACGCCTGATATGCCGCAGCGAACAAAATCGGAATGAGCAAAAGGGACACCCATGTCGTGATGAGCTTGCTCATCGTTGGCTCCTTTCTCCTCTGTGCGGCAAAAGCTCTTCGATTCAGGTCCGCTCAGGTCACGGCTTTGCGGCCTGCGTCGCCATCGAGACGGGCATGTACCGAGAGAGTAAATCGCGCACCTCGTCCGGGTAACGGTCCTCATAAAAAGTGGCTAAACTCCAGCGGCTCCCCCGCCTCGGCCCGACGCCGCTTTTCGTCCTCCGACAGGCTCTCGGCGTCCGCGAAGTCGCGTATATCCCCTTCGACCGTGGCGATTTTCAGACCCTCGCGCTCGACGACCAGGCGATCCTGGGCCAGTTGGCGCGGCGAGTTATCCAGCACGGTCACGTTGGCCCCCGCCGCCGCGAGGATTGGCCCCTGTTGACCGCCGCCCGAGGCCAAACCCAGCACGTCACACCCTGACAAGGCGGGAAACCACTCATGCGGGACGGGTATGGTCCAGGGGTTGCCGTTTTCGACTTGTTTGTTCCAGGCCAGACGGTTGTGTTGTCGAACGTCCATTCCCTGCTCACATTTCTCGAACCACCCACTCCCCACCGATCATCGTTCCCAGCGGGCGGGTCTCCAATATTTCGGCGGGCGGCGCCTGAAAAATGTCCCGATCCAACACAATCAGGTCGGCCAGCTTGCCGGGCGTCAACGACCCCAGCTGGTCGGCCTTGCCCGCAGCCTGGGCCGGTCCCAACGTAAAAGCGCGCACGGCCTCGGCCACCGTTAGCCGCTCCTGCGGATACCAGCCATGCGGGCCGGGCGAGCCATCGGCGCGCTGGCGCGTCACAGCGGCGTGGAGACCCACGAACGGGTTCAGATCTTCCACGGGCGAATCGGAGCCAAAGGCCAGCGTCGCGCCGCGTTCCCGCAGCGAGCGCCAGGCGTAGCCCCAGCGCGAGCGCTCGCCCCAGTAGCGCTCGGCCATGTCCATGTCTTGCGTGGCGTGGATGGGCTGCATGCTGGCGACGACGCCCAGCGCGGCCAGCCGCCCCACGTCGGCAGGGTGCAAGAGCTGCACGTGCTCGATCCGATTTGGGATTTTGGATTTTCGATTTTGGATGCGTCCCGCACCACTTGCAGCTCGCTCAAAAGCGTCGAGGACGGCGCGGTTGGCCTGGTCGCCGATGGCGTGGATGGCGCAGGCAAGGCCGTTGGCGGCGGCTCTTTGCACCAGTTCGGCCAGTTCTGCTGGCGTATGGACCGGCAGACCGGTGTTATCTGGCTGGCCTTCGTAGGGCGCGATCATCCACGCCGTGCGCGGACCCAGCGCGCCGTCGGCGAAAATCTTGACGTGCCCCACCCACAAGCGCTCGTCGCCCAGGCCAGAGCGCAGGCCCACGCCGATGGCGTCGTCCAGCCGCTTGGCGGGGATGTGCTTGTGCACGCGCAAGCCCAGCTCGCCCCGCTCGTGCAGGCGCTGATAGGCCTGGAAGGCGCTGCGCCCGTCGCAATCGTGCACGCCCGTCAGACCCAGCCGCCAGGCGTTGAGAAAGGCCGCCCGCAGCGCCGCCTCGATCTCGTCGGGTGTGGGTTCGGGGACGCAGTCGCGCACCAGGTCGATGGCCCCCATTTCGAGCAAAATGCCGGTCGGTCGGCCATTGGCGTCGCGCACGATCTGGCTGCCGGCCGGGTTGGGCGTGTCGGCGGTGATGCCTGCGGTTTCCAGCGCCAGCGAGTTGACCCACCAGGCGTGCCCGCTCTTGGCCGCCAGCGCCACTGGATGCTGCGGCGCGACCCGGTCCAGGTCGGCGGCGCTGGGAAAAGCCCGCTCAGGCCACAAATCCTGGTCCCCCCCTCGCCCGCGAATCCCCGCGCCGGGGGGCGTCGCGGCGACGCGCGCCGCAACTCGCGCCAGCGCCTCTTCCTTGCTGGGCGCCTCGAACAGATCCACCCGTTGCAGATTCAACGCATAGCCCTGAAAGTGGATGTGCGCGTCGGTCAGGCCGGGGATCACGCAGCGCCCGCCCAAGTCGATCATGTTTTTGGCGGAAAATTCGGACCGCAACTCATCCGTCTCGCCCATGGCCAGGATGCGCTCGCCCCAAATCGCCGCCGCCGTCGCGCGCGGCGCATCCATATCCATCGTGTAGAACCGCCCATTGACCAACAACCAGTCGATCTCCATTTAGTGCTCCTGAGCTGGTTGACTGACAAAAGTCAAGGAAGCGAGCCTTCCAAAAAGCGCACAATGCGCTATACTTTCCTGGATACCACTCACAGGAGAGTGAACGATGGAAAACTCGCTTCGTCTTTATCATACACTGGTTCAAG
>DAOTXN010000087.1:0-70665 GCA_034435435.1 Anaerolineae bacterium
CTTGAACCAGTGTATGATAAAGACGAAGCGAGTTTTCCATCGTTCACTCTCCTGTGAGTGGTATCCAGGAAAGTATAGCGCATTGTGCGCTTTTTGGAAGGCTCGCTTCCTTGACTTTTGTCAGTCAACCAGCGGAGAACCCTGTAGCATAGGGCCTTGTGCCCGTTTTTGGCCTGTTTTGCGTCCATTTTTACGCCCACGAGGGGCTAAATTACATCTCTCCGACAGGTTGCTAGACCCTCTGGACACGTGTGGTATAATAATAGCAGAGACGTGTTTCCTTTTTGAAACGGTTCAAGGAGGAAGGGATATGATCCGGCTACCGTATTCTCTCACGCGCCGGGTCATCGCCGTGCTGTCTCTGCTCCTCTTGGTCGCTGCCATCCTCGCTCAACCTACCGGCGGTGCCCTGGTCTTGTTGGTTTTGTTGCTGCTGGCCAGTTTTGGCGCAGTCGTCTATCCGCCCGGAATTTACCTGTGGCTGCTCACCCCGGTCTGCCCCAAGTGCCGAGGCCGGGTCGAGTGGGCCATCGAGCAAGGCCACACGAACCCCTACTTTGAGCGGCTGGTGGTGCGCTGCCCAGATTGTGACAGGGAAAAAGTCGAGTTTTCCATCAATCCGACGGTGGTGTAGGCGGCGGATATTCGACGCCCCTGGCGGCTAATAGCTCCAGTAGCATCTCGCGGCTGGTGACGGGACCCAGCGCCTCCAAAAAGGATTTGATGGAGGGGCTGGCGGCCCACAGTTCTTGCACTGGATCCCCCACCGGATTGTCGCCGGCTGCGCCCCCGCCGGGATCGGAGGCATACGCGCCGTAAAAGGCAAAATAAGCCTGGTTCAGCTTGCGGATGGGGTAGCCGTTTTCGACAAAGACGCGGCGGCGCGCTTCCATGTAGGCCTCGGCTGTTTCGATTTTGCCCTCGGCCAGCAAGCGGTCGGTGTTGACCCGCGTCTCGCGCATCTCGGCGATAAAGTCGAATGCGGGTGGTTCGGGCGTTGGGGGCGGCGGCGCGTCTGGGTCGGGTGTGGGGGTGGGCGACGGCAAGAGTTCCGGGTAGTAGCGGGCTAACACCTGGTTGCGAATGGCGTCGCCCACCAGGTCGGCGGCGGTCTCGTTGATCGTGCGCACGTCGGGGCGCGCCTCATAATAGACCCCTACCGGTTTCAACCAGAAAAAAAAGTAATGATGCACCCATTCGTGAGCGGTCGAGCCAACGCCCCAATAAAGGCTGGACGTTTCCGCCAACATAGCCGGGTAGACAGCCAGCCCGCCGATGGGCACAACCAACGATGAAACGTCAAAAGTCTGGTCGATTTCGTTTTCTAGGGCTTCGATGCGCTCCAGTTCGATGCCGCCGCGCAGCATGACCCCTTTTTCGAGTCGGATTTCTGAACGAGGCGAGATGATCAGAAAATCGGGCAGGGGCGTAAAATGGAAACGCACCGGCGGCAAGACCTGCCCCAACACGGCCAGCCCCTCGTCTTGCAGCACGCTGGCGATTTGCTCCTCGATAATCGCTTCGGCGGTGCTCTGGATTTTGGCTTGCTCCGCCCGCAATTGCGCCAGCGTCGCACGTGGCTCGGCCGAGACCGCTTCAGGATCGGTCGCGCCGGGGTCGGTGTAAATGTCAGATATTTCCCATTCCAGTTGGTTGATGCGGCTCGCCAGGTCCATATAGTCCAGCACGATTTGTTTGCGCGTGGCGTTGTCCAGATAGTGTTGGGGGGTGGTCAGTTCCTGGCGCAGCTTGCCCAGTAACGCCTCCGCTTCCCACGAGACAAAGTCAAAATAACTGCCGCGCAAGATGCGGTCTAGCCGCGCGTTGAAGCTGTTTGGGGGGACGTGCTCCCAGCGCACCGTCCAGACGATGGCAATGAACAAGACGGTGTATGTCAAAACAATGCGGACGCGTCGCCAGGCGATAGAATTGGTCATTTCCATTCTCATGCTGTGAAATGATACCCTGGTCGCGCCGGGTTGTCAAAGGATAATCGCGCGCCGGAACGAGTTGGCAATAAACAGGATACAAAGTAAAATACCTGTAGAGACACCCGCAGAGAGGAGTGCGACGCATGGACGTTCAAGTCATATCCGGCGCAATTCACGAAAGCGACGCCGATGCCATTATCGTGGGTCTGTTTGAGCAAAGCCCTCCCCCAAACGCAACCCAGGCCGTAGATCAAGCGTTGGACGGCGCCATCCGTAGTCTGATAGACGGCGGTGATTTTGTGGGCAAAGTGGATCAAATGGCCGTGCTGTACCCACGCGGCGCTATCCCGGCCCGGCGGGTGATTGTAGTGGGGCTGGGAGCGCGTGACGTTTTCGGTCTCGACAGCGCCCGTCGCGCCGCCGCTCGCGCCATCCAGAAAGCGCGTGACCTCCAGGCCGCTCGGGTGGCGAGCGCCCTGCTAGGCGAGCTGGCGGTCGAGGCGACGGCTCAGGCCATGACTGAAGGCGGCCGGCTGGGGTTATACGATTACCGCGCCCAAAAAAGCACTGATGCGCCCGAACCGCGCCCCCAACGACTCGAGTGGGTGCTGGCCTCGGAGGAGGACGTGTTCGCCGCGCAATGGGGTGTGGCTGTAGGAGAGGCCGTCGCTGCGGGCGTCACGCTGACCCGCGACCTGGTCAATGCGCCGCCTAATGTGTGTACCCCAGCCTATCTGGCCGAGGTCGCCCGGCAGGTGGCCGATAGCGTGGGGTTGAAAATTCAGGTGCTCGAAAAGGGACAGATGGAGTCGCTGCGCATGGGGGCGCTGCTGGCGGTGGCCCAGGGCAGCGAGGCGCCGCCGCGCTTTATCATCCTGGAGCACAACGCCGATCGCGCTGACGAGCTGGACACCCTCGTCCTGGTGGGCAAGGGCGTCACCTTTGACACCGGCGGCTACAGCCTCAAGACTGCCGAGGGGATGGAGACGATGAAGGGCGACATGGCCGGCGCGGCCGCCGTCATCGGAGCCATGCGAACCATCGGAGCGTTAGACGCGCCGCTGCACGTGGTGGGGTTGGCGCCCGCCGCCGACAATATGATCAGCGGACGCGCCTATCGGCCCCAGGAAGTGGTCACGGCCAGCAATGGCGTCACCATCGAAATCATCAGCACCGACGCCGAGGGGCGCATGCTGCTGGCCGACGCGCTGGTCTACGCCGGGCGTTTCAAGCCCGTGGCCGTGGTAGACATCGCCACGCTCACCGGCACGTGCGCCGCCGCATTGGGCAAAGTGGCAGCGGGGCTGTTCAGCACCGACGACCGGCTGCGCGACAAATTGCTGACCGCGTCTCAGGCGACGGCGGAAAAACTGTGGCCGTTGCCGCTATACCCAGAGTACGAAAAAGCCATCGAATCGGACACCGCCGACATCAAAAACAGCGGCGGCAAGTGGGGCGGCATCGGCGCGTCGGCGACGTTTCTCAAGCATTTCGTGGACTATTCTGCCTGGGCGCACATCGACATGGCCGGGATGGAGTTCGAGGCCAAAGATGTTCCCTATGCCCCCGGCAAAGGGGCGACCGGCTTTGGCGTGCGCCTGCTGACCGAGTTTGTGCGGCGCTGGAAGCAATAATCATTAGCGGCCAGTGCTGTCCTCACAACCCGGCGGGATGGACCAATGAGCGATCACGGCGGCTTCTGTGTTTGGCGGCTGACAGCTCATCCACTCGAGTTTGGTAAAGCGGGCCGCCCGCAGGTGCTTGCCGCAATCATCCTCAACCAGCGACAGGCTCAAATGGCCGTCGTCTACGCGCCACGTGTACCAGCCCACGCTTTCGTGGCAGTGCGGGTCGTTAAACAGCGCGATTTGGTCCCCCGAAACCGTAAAAGAACCCAGAGTGCGCCAGCCGGTGCGTTCGTGGTACATACGATAGACGCCGTGCTGCAAACTCAGCTTCCAGATGCCTCCTTCGGGAGGATAAGGAGGGCAGCGCCGGCAAGGGGCGCGCGTGGCCTCGATGGGGTCAAGCTCGGCGAAAGTGCCGTCTAGCTCCGTGGGAGCGTCTGGCGGCAGGGGAGTTGTGTAAGGAAAGGGCGTTTTTTGCTGGAGCGCCGTCCACTCGTTCACCGGTGCGCCGGGAGGCTCGCCGGGAGTCGGGGTGGGTTGCTCTGTGACTGTGGCGGGCAGCGGAGTGTTTTCAGGCGCGGCGCAGGCCATTAGCGTGACCAGTACGATCAACGTAACGAAGGTCAAGGGGCCGATTGCGCGTGTATTTTGGTCAAATGCCATCTCGTGGACCTCCTGGGTTGATCTAGCGGCCTGTCGGAGAACCCTGTCATATAGGGCCTTGCGCCCGTTTTTTGCTCGTTTTGCGCCCATTTTGGACGCCCACAAGGGGCTAAATTACATCTTGCGCCCATTTTGGACGCCCACAAGGGGCTAAATTACATCTTGCGCCCATTTTGGACGCCCACAAGGGGCTAAATTACATCTCTCCGACAGGCTGCTAGGGTGAGAGATACCGGACCAGGGACATGACGTGCTGCTTTGTAGCACGAGTTATCCGACCTGTCAATTGGGCTTTGAAATAGTCGAAAACCTGGCCGCTTATCTGCCGTCTATCTGTCACCATCCTGTCACACAGACGCTAGACGCCCCTCCCACTTTCTGCTAAAATCGAAAAGAATCGCGCCGCCTGGAGGAGCCTATGCCTGCCAAAATCCTGATCGTGGACGACGAGCCGCCCATCGTAGATGTGTTGTCCTACAACCTCAAACGGGCCCATTATGAGGTCGTGGTCGCCCGCGACGGGGAGCAGGCGCTGGAGCGGGCCAGGCGCGAGCAGCCCGACCTGATCATCCTCGACCTGATGCTGCCCCGGCTGGACGGGCTGGAGGTGTGCCGCACCTTGCGCCGCGAGCGCGATGTGCCCATCATCATGCTCACCGCCCGCGACGCCGAGGTAGACCGGGTGGTGGGGTTGGAGCTGGGGGCCGACGATTACGTGGTCAAGCCCTTTAGCGTGCGCGAGCTGATGGTCCGCGTCAAGAACGTGCTGCGCCGGACCCAAACGGCCCCACCGGCGACCGGGACGGCCCCGCCGGTGATTCAAGTCGGCGCATTGACCGTGGATCCCTTGCGCCACGCAGCCCGGCTGGGCGCGGCGGCTTTGGAACTCACCGCGCTGGAATTCGAGCTGCTGCACACGCTGGCCCGCCATCCCGGGCAGGTATTGAGTCGGGAACAACTGCTGGAACAGGTGTGGGGTTATGCCTACTATGGCGACCTGCGGGCCGTGGATGCGGCCATCAAGCGTTTGCGGGCCAGGCTGCGCCGGGCCGCACCTCACGCCGAAATCGTCGCCACCGTGCGCGGCGTGGGATACAAGCTGGTGGAATGGGACACACATTGATGGGCAGAGTACGGGGGTTGTTTTCCAGTCTGCGGGTTCGACTGACGCTCAGCCACCTGGCGCTCATCGCCCTGGCCATGGGCCTGTCGGGGTTTTTGTTGCTCTCTTTTCTTGAACGCTACTTTTTTCAGGCGACGCGAGAGAGCCTGCTGGCCCAGGCGCACATCACGGCCCAGGCCCTCATCCCCGGCGAGCTGCACACCGACGCCGGCAGCCTGGCCCCAGCCTACAACGCAGTCCAGCAGCAGCAACTGAGCAACCTGGCTCTGCAGACGGAAAACGTCACATTGCCCGCCGAGGCTTTTTCCCTGGGAGACATAGACCTGACCTACCTGGCCGACGCCTCGCTCCAGCTCAGCACACAGCTCGATACCCGCATTCGCATCCTGGACGCGCGAGGCGTGGTGCTGGTGGATACGCGCGAGGAGGGCCAGGGAGCAGACCTGCGGACCGACCCGCTGGTCGCGCGGGCCTTGCAGGGGCAGACCGCGAGTCGCACCGCCGCCACCGAGGGCCAGGCGGCGATGCACCTGGCCCTGCCGGCCTTTGTCTGCGCAGCGCCTTGCGAGGAGGCGGAGCGACTGGTGGGCATCGTCTACGTGAGCCAGCCCCTGGATGATGTGATGGCTGTGTTGGCCGACGTAAGAGCGCGCCTGTTGCTGGCTACCGGCATTGCCTTATTGCTGTCGGGCGCGGCGGGGCTGCTGCTGGCGCGGGCCATCGCCAGCCCTCTGCGCCGGCTGACGGCGGCCGCCGGGGCCGTGGCCCAGGGCCAATTCGACCAGCACGTGCCGGTTCGCTCTGACGACGAGCTGGGTCGTTTGAGCCGCGCCTTTAACGACATGACCGCGCGCCTGCGGGCCGCCCGCCAGATGCAGACCGACTTTGTAGCCAACGTATCGCACGAGCTGCGCACACCCTTGACGGCGGTCAAGGGCACGGTGGAGACGCTGCGCGACGGCGCAGTAGACGACCCCCTGGTGCGCGACATGTTCCTGGAGACCATCGAGACCGAAACCGACCGTCTCATCCGGCTGGTCAACGACCTGCTGCTCCTGTCGCGGGCCGACTCGGAGGCGCTCAACCTGCGCCGTGAGCCGCTGGACGTGGCAGAGCTGGCCCGGACCGTCGTGCGCCGCCTGACGCCGCAGGCCGAGGCCCGGGCGCTGGTCCTGGAAGTGCAAGCCAGCCCCGATACTCCGTCGGCCTGGGCCGACCCCGACCGCATCGAACAGGTTTTGGTCAATTTGCTGGATAACGCCATCAAGTATTCCCAGCCAGGGGGCCGCGTGACGGTCAGCGTGGCGTCCAGCGGCGAGCGAGCCGTGCTGGTGCAGGTGCGCGACGAGGGCATCGGCATCCCGGCGGCCGACCTGCCCCGCATCGGTCAGCGCTTCTACCGGGCCGACAAGGCTCGCTCGCGGGCCGAGGGCGGCAGCGGGCTGGGGTTAGCCATCGCTCAAGCTCTGGTCCAGGCCCACGGCGGCCAGTTGTGGCTGGAGAGCCTCGGCGAGCCGGGCCGGGGGACGACAGCGAGCTTTACGTTGCCGAGCGGTTGAAAAGGTGATATGATAAAGGCGTCTGGAGGGATGTATGAGCACGCTACCTGTTTTGACGGCCACCCGCTCCCGCGAGTCCACCCGCACATCTTTGTCAGGATGGCGGCTCAAGCCGCCGCCCCTTTACCCCGGCGACCGGCTGTCGCGGGCCGAGTTCGAGCGTCGCTACGTCGCTCACCCCGAAATTGAAAAGGCCGAGCTCATCGAAGGAGTCGTCTATATGCCATCCCCGATTCGCTTTGAACAACATGGCCGTCCTCACACACTCATCGCCACCTGGTTGGGCACCTACGAAGCCGCGACGCCTGGCGTAGTATCCAGCGTTGAGGCGACCATCCGGCTGGACTATGAGAATGAGCCGCAACCCGACGTCTTGTTGCGCCTGGAGCCGCAGGTGGGCGGGCGTTCGCGCGTCACCCCAGACGATTACCTGGAAGGGCCGCCCGAGCTCGTCGTCGAGATTGCCGCCAGCAGCGCCGCCTATGACTTGTACGACAAGTTCCGAGTTTATCAGCGCAACGGCGTGCAGGAGTATCTGGTGCTACAAATGTACGAGCAACGCGCCGACTGGTATGCCTGGCGCGAAGGGGTGTATGAGCCGTTGCAACCGGACGAAAAGGGTGTGTTGCGCAGCGCCGTATTTCCGGGGCTGGCGCTACAGCCGGCGGCGCTGTGGGCGAGCGACATGGCGGCGCTGCTGGCGGTGTTGCAACAGGAACTAGCCGCGCCGGCGCACGCCGCCTTTGTCGAGCAATTACGCGCCAGATTGGAAGCCTCGAGCCAATCGTAACACAGCCAGTTAATCTGTTCCCTCTGTCTCAACTCTGTTCTCTTTTTCGTCCAGACTGTCTTTTTCCTGTCACGTAACTGCCCCATAACTCCTTTACAATTCCCACAAACCTCATGCGAAAGGAGAGACAGCCATGCGTAGCATCGTATTGACCCTGTTGGCCGGCGTTTTGCTCTTCAACCTGGGCGGCGGCCTCGTTCACGCCGATGGGATGATCTTCCCAGAGGCGCTCAGTCCCAATTATCTTAACGTGCGTTATCACCACGTCACCGTCGCCATCCAGGACGGCTACGCCGTGACGCGCGTCGAACAAGAATTTTACAACCCCCATCCCTACCCGGTTCGCGGGCGTTACCTGTTCCCCGTACCGCCGGAGGCCATGTTGTCGCGTTTCGAGGCGAGCGTGGACGGGCAACGCCAAACTGTCACCCGCCAGGACCCGGCCGCCACCAACGCCGCGTTGTACGACATGGTGGCCCAGCAGCGTGACCCCTCGTTGTTCCAATACACCGACTGGGAGAGCCTGGCCTTCGACCTCGACCTGCCGGCCGGCGGCTCGCGTCAGATGACGCTGGAATACGAACAGGTGCTGGCCCCGACCGGCGGTTTGTATCGCTATCGCTACGTGTTGAGCACCGAGCGTTACTCTGCGCGGCCGCTGGAAAAAGTGTCGGTGACGGTAGACCTGCGTTCGTCGGCCGGCCTGGCCAGTCTGTACTCCTCGACCCACGCCGTCACCACCGAACGGCTGGGACCAGGCCAGGCGCGGGTCACGTGGGCAGCGGAGAACGTCCGCCCCACTGAGGATTTTGAGCTATTCTATGCTCCGAGTGAGGGCGGCTTCGGCGGAGGTCTGCTGACGGGCCGGCGGGAGGACCGCGACCATTTTCTGTTTCTGTTTGCGCCGGACGTGGAACCGCTCCAGGATAATCCCCTCCCCAAAGACATTGTGTTGGTCATTGACCGTTCGGGCAGCATGAGCGGCGAAAAGATAGAGCAGGCCCAGAATGCGCTGCACTTTATCCTGGCCCAGCTCAACCCGAACGACCGCTTTTCCATCGTCGGTTTTGACCACCAGCTGGTGATGTTGGGCGCTACATTGCAGCCCGTCACTCAGGATACCCTGATCGACGCCCATCGTTTTGTAGACGGGTTGGCCGCCGACGGGAACACCGACCTGCAGGCGGCGTTGCAGGCCGGGCTAGAGATTCTGGCGGGTAGCCAGCCGCGCGACGCCGCGCGCCTGCTGGTCTTTTTGACCGACGGCCTGCCCACGGCCGGTATCACCGACGAAACGCTCATTGCCGATTGGGTGGCGCAGGCCAACACCCGCATCGAGGCCCGCTTGCACGTCTTTGGCGTCGGTTACGACGTCAACACCCACCTGCTGGACCGCCTGGCCGCCGACAATGGGGGCAGCGTGAGTTACGTGCAGCCTGGCGAGAACCTGGAAACGGTTCTGAGCGGGTTCTACACTCGCATCGCCTCGCCGGTCCTGACCGACGTCACAGTTGAGTTTGAAGGGCTGGAGGTCAGCGACCTGTATCCCGCCAGTATACCGGATATGTTTGCCGGTTCCAGCCTGCTGCTGACCGGTCGTTATCAGGCTACGGGACCCGTCGCTGCGATACGGGTGCGCGGGAGAGCCGGCGGCGCGATGCGCGAGTACGTGTATCGCTTCGACCTGGCGCAAAACGGCGCGCACGACTTTGTACCCCGGCTATGGGCCACCCGCCGCATCGGGGAGCTGCTGGACCGGGTGCGGGTGGAGGGCGAAAGCGAGGCCCTGGTGGCCGAAATCCGGGCCTTGGGCCTGGGCTACGGTCTGGTGACGCCCTACACTACCTCCGTCATCGCCGCCCAGGCCGATGGGGCGGCCTCGGCGGCCAACATGGCCCTGTATCAAGACCAGGCCGGGTTGAACCAGGCCTGGGGCCAGACCACGGTCCAGGCGCGGGTGCAAAACCAGCTTTATCAGCAGGCCGCGCAGGCCAACCTGGCCGGCGGGGCCAACGTGCTCAACTTGGGTTCGCGCAGCCTGGCGCAGGTGGCTGACCAAAACGTGGACCTGGCGTTGCTACAAGAGAAAACAGACTTGGATGCGCCTGTCACCGTCGAGTGGATTCAGGACCACATCAGGATTGACCGCACGATAAAGTTCGGCTCGGACGAATATTTCGCCCTGGCCAGCGACCCAGACGCACGGCTCTTTATGCAAAGCGGCCCCAACGTGGTTTTTTCCTACCAGGGTCAGGTGGTTGCGGTTCGGGATTCAGAGGGAGGGACCGAGGCCCTCCAGAAGCCTGGCCCCAACGCCTGGCTGTTAGAGGTTTATCGCCAGGTGGTGAGAGTGTTGAAAAGCCTGGCGGGGAGTGGGCTGTAGGCCAAAATGGGACGCTCGACGCCGGTCACGGGACCGGCTTCCCGTCGCCACCGACGTTTCGGGGTTCCCTCGCCCGCCGCTGGCGGTTCCCGGTTCTTCGCCGGGCTGCGGCGGGCGGCTTGGGCGATGACCGTCGAAGGTCAAGGCCGGCGTCGTAGTCCCTGAAGGCTCTCCCCGGTTCCCACTGGATTTAGCCCAGGGGAACCGGGGCGTCTTGAGCCAACACCTGCTGCAAATTACGAATGACGAATGGCGAATGCTTCGATCTCCTGCATGGTTTCACGAGCGGTGAAAATCAACTCTTTTAGCCACTCTACAACTTGTTCCGGCGACAGATCGGTCACTTCATCCAGACGACCTGCGCTGGCCCAGTCGTGCAGCGCATCCAGAATCAAATAGAGCGACTCGAAACCATAATCGCTATAGGCGCGCCGCAGTTGGGGAATTACCAGTTCTTCCAGCTTTTCCACACCGACTCGTTCTGCTGTGAGCATCATCTCTTTCCCTTCCCAGACAAAATAAAAACGGGCGGGGGACCATCCCACGCCCGTTCAGCGGCGCGTTGCGCCTGTAGAGTCATGGCGCATGCCGCCTCCGGTTGGCGTGGGAATTGCCCCTGTCAAACGGGCAAACCGTACCGGCGTCGTGTTCCCAGCGCAGGTTCCTACCCGCTGCGTTATCGAGCGTGGTTTGCAACGATGATATGGGCGTAGGTTTCAAGTAACCCGTCACGACTGATACTCCATATTGAGGACCGAGTCCTCGAGCATTTCCAGGATACTGGACCCTCTGATAAAGATGCGGCGCAAGCCCGCCGGACGGCTGACTCTGAGCTGGCCCTGGTGAATCAAGCGCTTGAGCGTGCTCAGGCTGACGCCCAAAATCTGGGCGGTCTCTTCACGCGAATAGATGGCGTTAGGTTCGACGGGCTGTTTTTCCATCATCTGCTTGGGCCAAAAGAATTAGATACAGTTTATCATGGTTTGTTGGATGTGTCAATAGTTTTTTAAGGATTTTTATGGCTCACAAGAGTTCAGATTCTACTACCTTGAGGCAAAAGCTTCAAGGATTTGAGTTTTGACGGTATAATAGCGCACAAACCAGAGCGCGAGCTATTTTGGGGGTGTGCGTGGACGGGTGGACGGGAAAAATTCTCCAAGTTGATCTGAGCAACGGTGAAATTGAAATACACTCACTGGACAGCGAGCAGGCGCGGCTCTTTCTGGGCGGACGCGGGTTGGGAGCGCGCTTGCTGTGGGATCTGGTCGGCCCGCAGGTTGCGCCTTTTGACCCGCAGAACGTGCTGGTCTTTGCCACCGGGCCGTTGACGGCCACTGGCTACCAGACCAGCAATCGTTTCACGGTCAGCGCCAAAAGCCCCCTGACCGGCACAATCCTCGACGCCAATTCGGGCGGCTATTGGGGCATGCAGCTCAAAAAGAGCGGCTACGACGCCCTCATCGTGCGGGGCAAGGCAGAGCGACCGGTCTGGCTCGAAATCTCGCCCGCCGGCGCGGCTCTGCGCGATGCGACGCATCTGTGGGGCAGGCGCGTGCGCGAGACAACCTCGTTGCTGGGGCAGAATAACCATAAACGCAGCGTGTTGTGCATCGGCCCGGCGGGGGAGAATCGCGCGCGCATCGCCGCGATCATGAACGATGGCGAGCGCAGCCTGGCCCGGGGCGGGCCAGGCGCGGTGATGGGCAGCAAGAACCTCAAGGCCATCGTGGTCGAAGGCCAGACTCGACCAGGTATTGGCGACGACGCACGCTTCAAGTTCGTACTGTACGAAAGCCGCAAAATGCTCACTGCCAGCCCGCTCACCAGCCAGGCGCTACCCGAGTTCGGCACGGCGGTGATCATGAACCTCGTCAACGGCATCGGCGCCCTGCCCACCCGTAACTTTCGTTCAAGCCAGTTCGAGGGGGCCGAGCGCATCTCTGGCGAGGCGCTGAGCGAGAAATATCTGGTAAAAAACGCTGCTTGCTGGGCCTGCCCCATCGCCTGCACACGGGTCAGCCGGACGGACAAGGTGGAAGGAGAAGGGCCGGAATATGAGACAACCTGGGCGTTTGGCGCGCAGTGTGGAATAGACGAGCTCGCCGCCATCATCCAAGCCAACGCGCTGTGTAACGACCTGGGATTGGACACGATTTCTACCGGCTCGACCATCGGCTGTGCGATGGAGCTGGCCGAGTTGGGGCTGATCGACAGCGATCTGCGCTTTGGCCGCGCCGACCTGCTCGCTCCCACTATTGAGGCCATCGCCTATCGGCGCGATCTCGGCGCTGAGCTGGCCGAGGGCAGCCGGCGCTTTGCCGCCAAGTTCGGCGCCCCGCAGCTTTCCATGAGCGTCAAGGGCCTCGAGATGCCGGCGTATGATCCGCGCGGCATGCAGGGGCAAGGGTTGCTGTATGCCACGTCGAACCGGGGCGGCTGCCACATGCGAGGCAACATGCTCGGGCTGGAGGTGCTGGGCTTACCCAAATTGATTGACCGCTTTCAAGTACAGGGCAAGTCTGGCTATGTCATCTTGCATCAGGACGCGGCGGCGGCCATTGATTCGCTGGTGGTGTGCAAGTTTACCCATTTAGCCGTGGCGGAAGAGTATTTTGCGCGCGCCCTCAGCGCCGTCACCGGGCTAGACTATGCCACCGGCGACCTGATTCGCGTCGGCGAGCGGGTGTGGAACCTGGAGCGGCTCTACAATCTGCGAGAGGGTTTCACCGCCGCCGCCGACACGCTCCCCTCGCGCTTGTTGGAGGAGACCGTGTCCGACGGCCCCAGCGCGGGTTGGGTCTCCAAGCTGGCCCCGATGTTGGCCGAGTATTACCGCGCACGGGGTTGGGATGAGCAGGGCATACCGATGAAAAGAAAACTACAAGAATTGGATTTGGCAGAGTTTGGATATACGGAGTGACCATGATAGACCAACGTCTATATGAGCAATTTCGCGACATCGGACGCGACATGTATGTGGACCGGCTGGTTAGCTCGCACGGGGGCAACCTGAGTGTACGTTTTGGCGACCGGGTGATTATCAAGCGGCGCGGAGCGATGCTGGGGCAACTCAAGCCACACGACCTGATCGAGACCGGTCTGCACAAGAACGACAGCGGCGTGGCCCTGGCCTCGACCGAGCTGATCGTCCACCGCGCCATCTACAAAGCGACGCCGGCGCTGGCGGTGGTCCACGCCCATCCGCGCACGGCCATCGCTCTCTCGCTCAGCCGTGAAGAGATCGTGCCCATCGACAATGAAGGGTCGTATCTGCTGAAAAAAGTGCCCGTGGTTGCCGTCGAGATGGCGTCGGGCAGCCCACAGATGGCCCAAGCTGTGGCCGAGGCGTTGAGAGAGTACAAGGTCATCATGCTACGCGGTCACGGCAGCTTTGCTATCGGCCAAACGCTGGATGAGGCTTTTCAGTGGACCAGCGCGTTCGAAGAGTGTTGTCAGATCATCCTCACTGCTAAACTCATCGACGAGCCGTTCATCGAGTATCGCAAAATGAGCGGGGCCTATAGCAAATGGTGAACAACTGCGCGACGATCACTTGGCCCCAAGACCGTCATCCGATATAATAAGATTTGACGGCCCAGCCAACGCAGTCGAGCTATGTGTGCGAGGAAATCTGAACATGCTAACCGAACTGACCATCCGTGATTTTGCCATCATTGACGAATTGACCTTACGCCTGCATCCCGGTTTTAACGTGCTGACTGGCGAGACGGGCGCGGGCAAATCCATCGTCATCGACGCCGTGGACCTGCTGTTAGGCGGGCGCGGCGACAGCGCCGTGGTCCGCACCGGGGCCGAGCGGGCCATCGTCGAAGGCACATTTCGGCTGGAGCCGCACGTCCAGGCCCGCCTTAACCCCCTGTTAGAGGCGAACGGATTAGAGGGCGACGCGCCCGATGCGCTGTTGCTGGGGCGTGAGATGCGCGCCAGCGGGCGCAGCGTGGGTCGGGTGAACGGGCGGGCGGTGACGTTGAGCCTGCTGCGCGAGATCGCCGCCGGGCTGGTAGACATCCACGGCCAGAGCGAACATCTGTCGCTGCTCCAGGTGCGCGCCCACCTGGACCTGCTCGACCGCTACGCCGACTTGTGGGAGCTGCGCGGGCAGGTGGCCGACAAAGTGCGGGCGTTGCGTGAGGTGCGCCGCGAGCTGGACGAGCTGTTGCGTGACGAGCGCGCCCTGGCCCGCCGCGCCGACCTGCTCCAATTTCAGGTCGAAGAGATCGGCGGGGCCAACCTGCAACCCGGCGAAGAAGACGAGCTGTTACAGGAGCGCAACCGCCTGGCCAACGCCGAGCAATTGACCACGCTGGCCGCAGAAACTTACACCCTGTTGCGTGAAAGCGGCCACGATGAAAGCGCAGCCGCGCTGGACCTGATCGACCAGGCCGTGCGGTCGCTCACGGCGCTGGTCAAACTGGATCCGCAACTGGAGCCGCAGCGTGAGACGCTGGAATCCATTTCGTATCAGCTCGATGACCTGGCGGCTGTGTTGCGCGATTATCAGGAGACGCTGGAAGCCGAGTGGAACCCGCGCCGCCTGGCCCGCGTCGAAGATCGGATAGACCTGGTCCAGCGCCTAAAGCGCAAGTACGGCGACTCGATAGAAGCGATTCTGGCCTTTGCGGCCAAGGCCGCCGCCGAGCTGGAAACCATCACCCACAGCGAGGAGCGCGTAAGCGAGTTGCGCGAGCAGGAGGCCGCGCTGCTGCAAGAGATCGGGGCGCTGGCCGCCGACCTGTCGGCCCGCCGCCGCGAGGCCGCCGAACGCCTCTCTTCCGCCGTCGAAACCGAGCTGGCCGATCTCAAAATGCAAGGAGCGCGTTTCGGCGTGGACTTTCAGTGGCGCCAGGACCCCACCGGCGTCCCGATACCTAATACCCTATCTCCAATATCCTTCGACCTCACCGGCATCGACCACGTGGAATTCCTCGTCTCACCCAATCCCGGTGAAGACTTGAAACCGATGGTCAAAATCGCCTCCGGCGGCGAGACAGCCCGGCTCATGCTGGCGCTCAAAACCGTGCTCTCGCGCGCCGACGAGACGCCCACGCTGATCTTTGACGAGATCGACCAGGGCATCGGCGGGCGGGTCGGCGCGACAGTGGGGCAAAAGCTGTGGGGATTGAGTGTGGCTAACGACGCGGCCATGGGTCATCAGGTCCTGTGCGTCACCCACCTGCCCCAGTTGGCCGGTTACGGCGACCGGCACTTCAAGGTCGCCAAACAAGTGCTTCCGGCGACAGGGTCGGGACAGGGTGAGGAGCGCACCGTCACCGGCATTCAGCCTTTGGACGGCGACGCGCGGGTTGAGGAGCTGGCGCAAATGTTGGGCACGCTCAGTGACAGCACGCGGGAGAGTGCGCGGGAGATTTTGGCGCAAGTAAAGGCTGTCAAGCTACCTTTTTCGCTTGACAGCCGCCGTTTTGTAGCCTAAAATGAATCAGATGATACGTGTCTATTGCTTTGCGAGAGTGAGGTGCCGCTGACTCTATTCAACCACCTCGATCTTTAGCCAGGGAGAAAAGTCAATGACGATAAAAGCTCAGCAAACTGTCAAGATGAGTGTAGAAGAGCTTACCAGTTTGTTAGAACCGCTCATGCGTCGCATTGTACGCGAGGAATTGGCCGAGTTCGCTGCGAGAGAACCTGAAATTTTTTACCTCGAACCAGATTCGCCTCTTTACAAAGACATGGAGGAAATACTCTACCGAAAGGAACAGGGCCAGCTCAAGCTGTACACGCATGAAGAGGTTTGGGGTGAGCAACTATAGGGGCGTATATGAAGAAAAGTTCAGGCAGAATCTACAGCGCTATGCTGCAGTGCGCCATCGAATCAATCGCCGCGTTGATCGGGTGCTCTCTGACCCTTATGCGAATAGTGAACTCTTGGCAGAGACGAGCAAGTTGAATCTTCGCGGTTGCCGAAGCGCTCGTGTTGACCGCAACTTTCGGATCATCTTTGTAATCTGCGAGGAGTGTCGGCGTATACCCAGGTGTGAGTATTGCTTCTGTGAAGGATTAGCTGACAAAACTGTCGTCTTTATGACCGTAGGGCCTCATGATCGTGCGTATGAGATGAAGTAGAATGAAGCCAGGTTTTGGAGCGACTTGAGGCGCTGAAAATCATCCGCCAGGCTCAAGAGGCAAAGCACTCGGCTTGCCTCTTTTTGTTTGTTTAGCCCGCGATTCGGATGAATTCACCCCGGTTTGGTGTATAATTACGGACGGTATGTTGAGTTGATGAAAACAGAAAGGACATTGATATGGGCAGAGACACATTCGGCGCGCGCGCCACACTGCGAACCCAAAATGGCCCGGTGACGATTTATCGCCTGGACCGGCTTGAAAAAGACGGGGTTGGGCAGGTCTCGCGCCTACCCTATTCCATCAAAGTGCTGCTGGAGGCGGCCTTGCGCCAGCTCGACGGCTTTGAGATCACCCAGGACGACGTGCTCGGCCTGGCGAACTGGACAGCCCGGCGCGCCGAGGGGCGCGAGATGCCCTTCAAACCGGCCCGCGTGGTGCTGCAAGACTTTACCGGCATCCCGGCCGTGGTGGACCTGGCGGCGCTGCGCGGCGCGATGGCCCGGTTGGGCGGCGACCCTCGGCGCATCAACCCGCTGGTTCCCGTGGACCTGGTCGTGGACCACTCGGTGCAGATCGACCAGTTTGGCTCGCCGTTCGCGCTGGCATTTAACGCCGGGCGCGAGTTCGAGCGCAACCGCGAGCGCTACGAGTTTCTGCGCTGGGGCGCGCAGGCCTTCGACAATTTTCGCGTGGTGCCCCCGGCCACCGGCATCGTGCATCAGGTCAACCTGGAGTATCTGGCTACGGTCGTGCAAGTGCGCGACGGCGTGGCCTTCCCCGACTCATTGGTCGGCACCGACTCGCACACGACCATGATCAACGGACTGGGGGTGGTTGGCTGGGGCGTGGGCGGCATCGAGGCCGAAGCGGTGATGTTGGGCCAGCCCATTTACATGCTCACCCCCCAAGTCGTCGGTTTCAAATTGACCGGCGAACTACCCCAGGGAGCCACTGCCACCGACCTGGTGCTCACCGTCACCGAGATGCTGCGGGCGCACGGCGTGGTGGGCAAGTTCGTCGAGTTCTATGGTCCCGGCGTGGGCCAGCTCAGTCTGCCCGACCGGGCTACGCTGGCCAACATGGCCCCCGAATACGGCGCGACCATGGGCTTTTTTCCGGTGGACGCCGAGACGCTGCGCTACCTGGCGCTGACCGGCCGCCCGACCGATTGGGTCGAGCGCTACACCAAAGAGCAGGGTCTCTTTCGCGCCGATGACATGCCCGACCCCATTTTCACCGAGACGCTGGAACTCGACATGAACCAAGTCGAACCCAGTCTGGCCGGTCCCAAACGCCCGCAGGACCGCGTGCCGTTGGCGCAGATGAAAACGGCGTTTAATCGCGCCTTGATCGCTCCCGCCGGCAAGGCCGGCATCGGTCTGCCCGCAGCGGAGCGCGAGCGCGTTGCGACGGTCAGCGACGATGGGACCACCTATCAGCTCAAACACGGCGCGGTCGTCATCGCCGCCATCACCAGTTGCACCAATACCTCCAACCCGAGTGTGATGGTCGGCGCGGGGCTGCTGGCGAAAAAGGCCGTCGAGCGCGGGCTGAAGGTCAAGCCGTGGGTCAAGACCAGCCTGGCTCCCGGATCCAAGGTGGTTTCGAGCTATTTGCAGGCCAGCAACTTGCTGCCCTATCTGGAGGCGTTGCGCTTCCACATCGTGGGTTATGGCTGCACCACCTGCATCGGCAACAGCGGCCCCTTGCCTGAGCCGGTCGCGGCGGCGGTCAAGGAGCACAATCTGACGGCGGCGGCGGTGCTGTCGGGCAACCGCAACTTTGAAGGCCGGGTCCACCCGCAAGTGCGAGCTAATTTCCTGGCCTCGCCGCCGCTGGTGGTGGCGTACGCGCTGGCCGGCACGGTGGACATTGACCTGGCGACGGAGCCGCTGGGCCACGACCCCAACGGCCAGCCAGTGTATTTGAAAGATTTGTGGCCCACGCAGGCAGAGATTCAAGCCGAGATGGCCCGCTCCATCTCGCCGGAGATGTTCCAGGAGCAATACGCCAACGTGTTCGACGGCAACCAGACCTGGAACGCCATTCCCGTGGCCGGCGGCGACCTGTGCGCGTGGGACGAAAACTCGACCTATATTTTAGAGCCGCCGTTCTTTGCCGATATGACGCCCGCCGCGCCGCCGGTGGCGCCCATACAAGGGGCGCGCGTGTTGGCGTGGCTGGGCGACTCGGTGACGACCGACCACATCTCGCCGGCCGGCGCCATCCCGCTGGACAGCCCGACCGGGCGTTACCTGCGCGAGCGCGGCGTCGAGTTCCATGATTTTAACACTTTTGGCTCGCGGCGAGGCAACCACGAGGTGGTGATGCGCGGCGGTTTTGGCAACATCCGCATCCGCAACCGGCTGACGCCGGGCGTCGAGGGCGGCTATACGGTGTATCAGCCCACCGGGGAGCAAATGAGCATTTTCGACGCGGCTATGCGCTACCAGACCGATGGCACGCCGTTGCTCATCCTCGCGGGCAAAGAGTACGGCACAGGTAGCTCCCGCGACCAGGCGGCCAAAGCCACGCTCATGCTGGGCGTGCGGGCTGTGTTGGCCGAGAGCTACGAGCGCATCCATCGCAGCAACCTGATCGGCATGGGCGTGCTGCCGCTCCAATTCATGCCGGGCGAGAGCGCCGAGAGCCTGGGGTTGAGCGGGTTTGAGACTTTTGACATCCAGGGTTTGGGCGACGATGTGCAGCCGGGGCAAGAACTGACGGTTCGCGCCCACGACGAGCGGGGTAGAGAAACCACATTCACCGCTGTCGTGCGCATTGATTCGCCGGTGGAGGTCAAATACTACCGCAACGGCGGCATTTTGCACGCGGTGCTGCGAGATATGGTCGCGGCGAGTTAGAACAATGTCCGAGTAAAGAAACCCGGTTTTTGAGAAACCGGGTTTCTGTTTACTGGCCGACGACCACCTCCCCCACTATCACCCCGTCGGCGGCCGGGTTGCCGCTGGCGTCCAGCACCGGCGCGTTGACCACGTCGGGATAGCTGTAGCTGACGCCCCACAGCCGGTAGCGCCCCGGCGGCAGGTCCGGCGGCGTGGGGATGGCAAAACGATTCAATACCAGGTCGCCAACGTGCCAGTAGTGCGTGGGGAACCAGGCGCCGTCGTTCTGCCCCCACTGCCCTCCCTTCTCGTCCAGCAATTGGACCGAAAAGTGATAATGGGTGCCTGGGGGGGGCAGGTCGCGCACCCACCAGGCCAGCCACACCTCCAGCGTCTCGCCGGGCGAGGTGTTTTCGGGGAATGCCGACGCAAAATAGGCCACGCCGTTGGCGAGGTTAATGGGTTCGGGGAACACGTTCAACCCGGCCACCACATCTTCACGGTCGGGACCGTCGCGGTAAAAGAGGCGGTAGCTCCAGCCGTCGGGCAGGTCCACTGACGGACCAGGGCGCACATACTCCATCGCTTCCAAACGCTGCAAAATGGGCATCAGCGGATGCGTCTTGTCGTCGGGTTGAATCGGCCCCAGCACGTACACGGCGCTGGACGTGGCGGGGACGGGCAGCGCGGCCCGCCCGTCGGCAAAGCGGTGCGGCGTGCGGAACAGCAGAGCCTCGAACACGGTGATGGTCTCGTCGACGCGCAGATCCACGCCGGGGGACAGCACGATGATTTCGGCCGGGTCGGCCAGTTTGCGCGCCGCTTGGGCCGCCATGCGCGGGTATTTGAGCGGGATGCCGTGCCCGCCGGTGGTCGGGTAGCGCTCCATAAACGTAAACAGCCGCCCCACCACCGCCAGTTGCCAGCCGCCCCACACGAGCAGCGCCAATGCGACCAACGGCGCAGCCAGCGGCGCGGCGCGATGCGCCAGCCCCAGCCGAAAAGCGCGCGCGCGGGCCAGCCCGTCGCTCACCAAAATCCCGACCAGCAGAAACTGCACCGGGTAGAGCAGGACAAAGTTGTGCGGCTGCACGGTCGCCGTCGAGCGGGTCTGCAAAGCCACCGGGACGAAAAACCAGAGCAATAGCAAAAAGAGCGGGCGGCGGCGCTCCTGCGGCCCGGTGAGCGCCTGCCACATCGCATATCCAATCGCCACGACCACCAGCCCCATCATCAGCCCATTCAGCCCCCACCCATCGGGCAGGCCGTCGAGGAAGGTCTGAAAGCGCCCGCCGGTCTGAGCGTGAATGCCTTCGCTGCCGGTGAGCCGCAGGGCATAGTGCAGCGCGTCGAGAGAATAGTGCGCGGTCCCCCCGCCCAGATAGTCCAAAAAGCCGCGCAGATTGGGCCAGTCGTGGCGTAGCTCGTAAAGTAGATAGGGCGCGAAGGCCAGCCCGAGGATGAGCAACCCCACCAGCAACGGGCGCGGGGCCACGCGCCGCCAAAACAGCGCCATCGAGATGAGCAGCATGGGGATAAAGGCCAGCCCCTCCAGTTGCAGGCCGATCAGCGCGGCCAGGCTGGCCAAGGCGCTCACCAGCGCCCAGGGTCGCCCGCGCACAAAGGTCGCAAAAAGAGAGGCGAAAAAAAGCAGCGTCACCAGCGGCAGGTCACGCGGCCAGATTTTGCGCGCATAGACCACCGCCCACGGGCTGAGCGCGAATAAAAAAGCGGCCAACAACCCCACCCCGCGCCCAAAATAGGCCCGACCAAACAAATAACAGGCCAATACCGCCAGCGCGTTGAGCAGCCCGGCGAACAGGATCGCCGCCAACGGGTCGGGCCACAGGCGCAGAACCAGCGACATCATGTACTCGGTCAGCGGCAAGTTGGCCACGCCGATAGACGAGCCGACCCCGATGGCGGGGCGTTGGCCGCGATAGGCGATGTTGAGCGCATCCACGGTCACGTTGGCCTCGTCCAGCTTGAACTCGGCCAGCGCCGGCCAGCCCATGCGCAGAGTAAAGGCCAGCGCCAGAATGCCGATCAGCGCCCACAACTCCTGATTTTTGTGCATATCCCTGTCCCTGCTCAGTCGGGCCACGATTCTAAAGCGTTAATAGCCTGCTCGATGGCCTGGGCCAGTTGCGGCGGTAGCTCCGGCTGTGCGGCCTTGAGATCCTCGTGCAGCGCGAGAATCACGGCATAGTCGGCGCGCAGAGGCCCCTCGTATTCCATCGAAGGTTCAAACCTGGCCCGCATTCGCCCTTCCACCCGGCCCCAGCCGCGCCGGACCGCGTCCTTTCGCACCAGGTTCAACACCAGCCAACCGGCAGGGTTGGCTTCCTGGCCTTCAAACACGACAAAGACGGCGTCGTAAAGCGTCAGGAAAGGAACGAATATCCGATGGCGATAATTCTGGTGCGTGAAGCAGATGTAACGCTCGGTCCGGCCCGACCACGCTGCGACCGCGTCCACGATGCGCGTCTCCAGCTCGCCGGCCGTCGCGGCGGTGGGTGGGCGCGTGCCGGGCGCCAGGATAAAGTCGTATCCTGCGCCAATGGGAAAGCCCAAAGCGGTCTTGGATGAACGGGTGATTTGCAGCGTGAGGGCCTCCTGGCTCACCAGGCTCAACAGCGCCGTGTAGAAAATCGTATAGGCGTCGTGACCCTGGACCAGTGTGCTGATGCTGGCCGGATAGCGCAGCGGGCGACGTAGCGAGACAGAGAGCGCGACTGTCTGCGGCGCTGTGGCCGTGAATTCGGTCAGCGGCAAGCCCAGCAGACTGTGGCGCTGCCAGGTCTGCCCCGTGGTCCGGTGGGACACCGTCCAGCCGCTCGCCAGGAAGCCGAACGCGCCGATGGCCGCCGAGATCAGCCCCAGCGCCGCGACGCACAGGCTGGCAGGGAACCAGCGGACCAGGAAGGCCAACCCGCCCCCGGCCAACCCCGCCCCAAGGATCAAGCAGCCCCAGTTTCTACCGCTGCTGCCCAAGCCCGGCGTGCGCACGACGTGATAGGGGCACGCGCCCGATTCCTGGTCTGGGCAAGCTCGCAGCGCCGGGCCGAGGACGCGTCCGCAGCGTTCGCAGCGCAAGGCTTCCGGCTGTGCATTGGCTGTAGGTCGGCGGCCAAAGAACACAGCCTGTTTGACCCGAAACTGGCGCCTTTGCTCGCGGTCTCGTTGGAGGATGAGCAGAACCACGCCAGTCGCCACCAGCGAAAACGCGCCAATCAGGACAAAGACAAGCACAAGCTCGATGCCGTCATTCATGGTTTCACCTTCCTCAGCAGGAGCTGTGTTGACCTTGTGCGATTATAGCTTAATGCGCCTGCTCGCACAAATTGCGGCGCGGGCCGGAGCGGACACAGGGCGCAGGCGATCCCGTGGATTGGCTTGCATGAACAAAAAGAGGTATAATCCATTCACTTCAATAACCGGGTGACGGCGCCCGGATGACCCACACAGCATTTCAGAGAAAGGAGAAAAGCGCTATGAGTTCCAAGATAACCGGAATAGTCGTTCTTGTTTTGGGCATTGTGCTCATTGCGGCCGGACTGGTCATCAAGTTCGTGATCCTGCCCGGACAGGCCCAATGGCCCGACGACGTAGACTCGGTCCGCACCTACGATGGTACTCTGGTGGTGATGTTGAATCCCCAAGCGTTGCAAAGCGGAGATATGGCCAATCTCTTCCTGCGAGACGTTCCCATCACCAACGAACGCCACGTGACTACAGAGGAGGTCAAGGGCAGCAAAGCTATCGTGCGTGAGATTGCCAAGATGCTGGGGCCGGGCGGCCAAGAGATCATCGGCTCGGACACGTGGTACGCCATCGACCGCAAGTCTATGGACCATCTGGCCCTGGACAAGGCCGCTGGCTTTAACAACAGTGACAAAATCCTGGCCCGCGAGGGCTTGGTCATCGGCTTTCCCATCGGCACCGAGAAAAAAGATTACCAGGGCTGGAGCGACGATTACCAGACCTTGGTCACCGTGAGCTTTGTGCGCACGGAAAAGCACGCCGCCAGTGGTCTGGACACCTACGTGTTTGAGTCCAAGTCGGGAGCCAAAGAAATCAAGGATCCCGAGCTGCTGGCGACTTTTCCACCGGGCTTGCCCAAGTCGTTGTTCCTGACGCTGGCTGCGGGTCTCGAGCTGCCCCCGGCGTTGGCCGACTTGAAAGAGCCATTGGGCCTGGTGTTGCAAAACCTGCCCGACCTGGTGCCGCTCAAGTACACGTATGAGTACGAGACCACCTATTGGGTCGAACCGACCACCGGCGTGCTGATTGACTATGACAAGCACGAGGTGCGCCAGGCAGCTTTGGCAAAGGATGTCTTGACCCAGGCCGCGCAAGGCGCAGGGCTGCCTGCAGAGGCGTTGACCAAGCTCGGCCAGGTTTTGACTCTCATGCCTGATCCCTATCCGTTGGCAGCGGTGTTTGAACAGAGCTATCACTCCTCGGATCAATCCATCCAGGACGCGGCCAAAGACGCCAAGGATGCCAAGTCTCAACTCACTTTGTTTGGCACGACCATACCCTTTGGCCTGATAGCAGCCGGACTCCTGGTGGCTATCGTAGGATTGTTCCTAGTGCTGCGGTCTAGGGGAAGTTGAACCCAACACCTTTCAATTAAAGGCAGAACACACCGCTGAGATGCAGAGAGCGCCGAGAAATATCCTGTATCTCTGCGTTCTCAGCGTCTCGGCGGTGATGTCTTGGGGTATTCGAGAACCAACGGTGTAGATGCGGCGAGCAATTTTTTATTGGGGAGACCGGTTATGCCTGCTGTAAGACAAGTGAATCACTATGAACTGACAGAATTGATCGATCAGGGCGAGATATTGAGCGTTTACCGCGCCCGGGATACTGAGCTCAACCAACCGGTGATCCTCAAGCTCGTAAATTCGGACGATGCCGGACTCATCGAACGCTTTCGTCGGGAGGCTAAGCCGTGGCTGGGGCTTCACCTCCCTCACATGCTGCCCGTGCGTCAAATTCACGCGGGCAGAGATGCATGTTATGTGGTGACCGACGTTCCCGAAGGCCAGTCGTTGGAACAGCGTATCGCCCGATCCGGGCCGTTGGACATCGACGATGTGTTGTCGGTTGTCTCTCAAGTGGCTGAGGCCCTGGATTATGCTCACAAGCAGGACCTTGTGCATGGCGACGTGCGTCCGGCCAACATCTACCTGGCAGGCAAGACCGTAACGTTGGCTAATGTTCGCCTCTTGGAAGCGGTGGGCGCAACGCCGGTTTACATGGCGCCCGAGCAATTGGATGCCGCCCGCGCTGCGAACGTCGATCAGCGCAGCGACGTCTATGCACTGGGTTGCGTGGTATACGAGATGCTGACCGGCCGGCCTCCGTTTGAGGGTAGCGCTGAAGAAGTGATCGCGGCGCATCAGACCCAGCGACCGGCGCCGCCGCGTGTTTACAATCCAGACCTGCTGCCAGTATTGGACGCCATCTTGCTCAAAGCGTTGGCCAAACCGCCCTCCAGCCGGTATCAAACGGCCGGCGTGCTGACAGCGGCATTGCACGAAGCGGTACAAGATGCACAGACCCGGCGCATGGCCGGCGGTGAGGTTTTTGATCGTCGCAGCGCCGTGGACACAAAAGCAACCCGCCCCGTTTCGGTGTCGGACGACATTAGACGGGTGCCCGTCTGGATTTGGATCGGCGCAGGGATTTTACTTGCGGTGATAGTCGCCACCGTTATTTTGCTGGCTACGGGTTAAGGGGGAGTGTAGGCCAGGCAGACCACGTCGCTCAATAGAGCCGCTGCTGCCAGTTCTCGACCGACGCCACGCCCTGAAATGGTCAGCGGCGAGACGGTGTAGCGGGCCGTATACATAGTCACCAAGCACTCTGGCCCCTGGAGCACACCCAATTGACTGATTTTGGGCACGGCGCGCAAGCCCACCCGTCCGCCCCCCGGGTCGATTTCGGCCACATAGCGCAGTACGCGACCTTCTTCGCGGGCCACCTGGACGCGCCGGGTCAGTGTATCGTTCAGCTCGGAGACCTGCTCCATAAATGAAGCGACCGGCAAGCTGGCTAACTCGGCCGAACACAATTGTTCAACTTGTACGTCGCGCATCTCCAGCGGCCAACCGGCCAGCCGCCCCATCACCAGAATCTTGCGGGCTGAGTCCTGACCGCTTAAATCTTCGCGAGGGTCCGGTTCTGTATAACTCAGCTCAAAAGCCTGATTCAGCGCCGTCGAAAAGGGCACACCCAACTGGAGTTGAGAACAAATATAACCCACCGTTCCGCTCAAAGAGCCTTCTATAGAACTGGCGCGATCTCCCGTTTCTAACAAGTCGCGCAAGGTCCGTGTGGCGGGCAACCCAGCTCCCACTGTCGCCTCGAAACGCACGTGGGGCGTTTCAAAAAAACGCCGGCTCGACGACCATGGCCCCACCAATGCCCGGCTGTTGGCCAGCGCCAATCGGCACCCCTGATCCAATGCACACTGTAAAATGTGTTCCATCCCGACGGCGGCGGTGGCGTCAATGACGATAGGCGGCTCATCCAGCGCCGGGAGCAAAGTGTGTAGCATGGACAAAGTATCTGGATTGCTGTCGACCTGGTGCGCTAACGATTGTCCTGCTTCTTTTGCCTCGACCAAAGTCAATAGGCGTTCATCGCTCGCCTCAGACAGATCTAGGAGCATCCCGGTACGGTCGGCCAGTCCTACTACAGCCAGATCCAGATTGCGCTGCTGGGACAACATGGGCTTGATTTTGATCAATTGGCGCAAAAACGCGCAACCCACTTGACCGAGACCGTACAAGATGATCGGGACTCGCATCGCATTGACCTATGTTTCGCGTAGCCAGGTCCACCAACGTTGGAGCATATCAACCAATGCCAGGCGCTCTACTTCTGCCAATCGGTAAGTATCAGATCCAGCGACCGGCTCGGATATTGTGTGAGATGGATCTTTAGGGATGAGGCTTTGGCAGATGCGCTCCGCCATCGCCAAGCGCCGCTGCAAAGCCTCGCCTAGCGGTTCAATCTGCCGAGTGTGCAGTAACTCGTCGGCCAACTCTCGTTGGCGCTCCAGCGCCTCGCTTTGCAGTTCACGCTGCACGGAATGGACTGGAAGTGGGTTGACGGTTTTTACTCTTTGTATCTCTCCAAGCGCGTGTAGTCTATCTTGGAGAAAGACGATTTCGTCAGAGCGCCGATGGATGGCTAAGCGGCCGGGGTTCCTGCTCATCATCGCATCACCGTTTCGGCCTACTGGGCCTGGGCATCAGCGTGCTGCTGCAAATGACTCTGCAGAAAGGAGCGATGAGACTCAACGACCTGAACAAAACTCGAGTCCGCACCCTGAAGCAGGTTGGATAAACTGTTCAACACTTCTTTTCCGAGCTCCACAGACGAACCGTATCCCAATTCCTGCAACATATCGAGAGCATTGCCTCTGATCTGCTCATCTCTTTCTTTGGCCACCGCTGCCTGCAACAACCTGACCAAAGTGGGCATACCAAAGCACCTGACGAGGAAATCCGCCCCCCAAGTTACGTCGAAAGGGTGGCGCTGGCGAAGGCTGTTCAACAATATCACACTGTTCAATCGCCGGCATTGCAGCACCGGGGCCAGATGATAAATGGCGCTCATCACGACACGGGCCACTCTGGGCGGCGAGGGTTTGCCTGCGATCCGAACTTGCTCGAACAAATTCGATTGGCGAAAGGCCGGCAGGACGTTAATATCGTGTCCGGCCAGTTCAATGAGAGTGGGCACAACGTTAGGCTCGCCCAGATTGTGTTTCAGGTGCTCCAAAAGAATCTCCAATGGGTCAACCGGGGCGACAGATATAGCGCGCGCCAGCAGCCCGGTGGGCTGGGAGAGCGGCTGTGGAGGCTCGCCTTCGCTGCGAAAATTTTCTACGATGGTGCTCACCGCCGTGGGTAACAGTGACTTGAGTGTGGCCAATGGAACTGGAGCATCGGGCAGCGGGATCGCCGAGGGTGGTGTTTGATCGCGCATCGCCCAGCCGCCCAAAGAAAAATCCAGGTGCATCGTGTCGGCGCCCAATACTTGTTGGCCGCGCAGTGTCGCAACGGCAGCGGGCAGTGCTTCGTAGGGCTGTAGCCAATAATAAGGTGTGCCGTGTGTGCAGATGTGTGTCAGTTGACCTTGCGTCAAGCGCACGAGTCCGGCGCCCGCCACGTTTTTATTCTGTCCCAGCCAACCCAAATAGAACTCGCCCCGCAATTTGGAGCGTGGCTTCCACACGACCTCGTCACGGTCGTCGAGCACGTACCAAAAATCTCCATCCAACGGCTGGGTGCTGGGTAATGGCATAATCCCACTCCTGGGCGCGTCGGGCGTCACACAAGAAAAGGCTTGTCTGGCATTGCGATAGGAAAAGCAAACGCCGAATAGACGAAAAGGGCCAGGTCTGTCGAATAAACACTGGGCCTGGCCCTATCTTTCCTGAATTATAGCACTTGTTTCTTTCTCTCACAATTGATATTCGTAACCGCTAGAGGGTGCATTTCGTCACCATTTGGCGTTTTTGATACATTTCTAATTTTCCCTTTATTCCCGTTCAAGGTATATCTCTTAAGATACAGTTGAAAAGGGGGCGTTTTCAAACGTTGTTAACGGTCCTTTTGTAGGAGCAGGCCATGGCAAAGGTGTTGATCATCATCCCAGACTCGGAACTGAACGAATATATTGCTTTCGTGTTGCGCGGTCGAGGATACCAGGTGGACGCACAGCGCAAAATCGCGGATGCACTGACGAGCTTGGCTGGGACTCGTCCCGACTTGCTTATCGTCAGCCAGCGCCATAGCGAGCGTAACCCGCAAGGATTTGATATCCTGCGGAAAACCTATTCCGGTCCGCTTCTCTTGATCGGCGATGCAATTGGATCCACAGCCGAAGCGCTGGTCCGTTCTGATCTTCTTCCGCTCCCTTTCAACTCAGACGCGCTGCTCAAGCGCGTAGAAGCGGCCATATCCTCCCGCGTCAATTCTTGAATCCCAGGCTTGAGCAACGTTTGCCTCTTTTTTGGCTCACCCCTTTGTCTCTCCGCTTCGGCTATGCTATACTGGCAGTCGGTATGCCAAACAAGCTGTCCACCGATACCCCTCAACTGCACTTGCTGGCGAGACGCGCATTGGCCTGGTACGCCGAACACCGCCGCGATTTACCCTGGCGCAACACACCGAACGCCTATAACATCTGGATTGCCGAAACCATGCTCCAGCAAACTCAAGTCGCCACCGTGCTCCCGTACTATGAGCGTTTCCTGGCGCGTTTCCCTGTCGTACAGGCGCTGGCAGCAGCGCCATTGGACGAGGTGCTCAAACTGTGGGAAGGACTGGGTTACTATGCGCGAGCGCGCCGCCTGCGCGCCGCCGCTCAAACGATCGTCGCTGAGCACGCAGGGCGCATTCCTGACGCCATGGACGCACTCCTGGCGCTGCCGGGCATCGGGCGCTACACGGCCGGCGCGATTCTCAGCATCGCCTACGGCCAGGATGTACCTGCGCTCGACGGCAACGTGCGGCGCGTGCTCAGCCGGTTGTTTGCCATTGCCGAAGATGTAACGCGCGATCCCGGTCAACGCAAATTATGGGCGTTGGCCGAGTCGTTGCTGCCGCCGGGTCAGGCTGGCGACTTTAACCAGGCGCTCATGGACCTGGGCGCGACGATCTGCACGCCGCGTGCGCCTGCGTGCGCCCGCTGCCCGTTGGCTCAAGACTGCCTGGCCCACCAGATGGGGCAAGAGACGCAATTCCCTGTGCGGCGACCCCGCCGCTCTGCGCCGCACTATCAGGTCACGGCCGGGGTAGTATGGGATGGCCTTGGGCGCTTTCTCATCGCCCAGCGCCCTCTGGACAGCATGTTGGGCGGATTGTGGGAATTTCCCGGCGGAAAACAGGAATCGGGAGAATCCTTGGCCGATTGTTTGCAGCGCGAGCTGCGCGAAGAACTGGGCATTGAAGTCGCGGTTGGCGCGCCGTTGGCCGTCGTGCAACACGCCTACACCCACTTTCGCATCACGTTGCACGCTTTTCATTGTGAAATCGTGGCCGGGCCACCGCAAGCCCTGGGTTGCGCTGACTGGCGCTGGATCACCTTGAGCGACGTGGTGCAGTTTGCCTTTTCCGCCGCCGACCGACGCATCATCGCCGCGCTGCTCAAGTCTGAGCACATCACGCGATGAAACTCAAAGAGACGAAGGACACAAGACGAACGTCGTTCGGCCTTCGTCCTTCGTCTTCACAAGCGTGGCAAGACGATGGTCTGCTGGGCTTGATACTTGCCCTTGCGGTCGGCGTAAGACACGTCGCACTCGGCATCGGCCTCAAAAAAGAGCACCTGGGCGATGCCTTCGTTGGCGTAAATCTTGGCCGGCAGCGGCGTGGTGTTGCTGATTTCCAGAGTCACAAAACCTTCCCATGTAGGCTCAAAGGGCGTTACGTTGACGATAATGCCGCAACGTGCATACGAGCTTTTGCCCAGACAGATCGTCAGCACGCTGCGCGGGATGCGAAAATACTCCACCGTGCGGCTCAAGGCGAACGAGTTGGGCGGGATCACGCACACATCGCCGCAAAAGTCGATGAACGAGGCCGCGTCGAAATCTTTGGGGTCCACGACGATGGATTTAACGGCCTTGAGCTCGGCCAGCGCCCGGTAGGCGGCGTCGCGTTTGTGCACCAGGTAGGGCAACGCCTGCGAGAGGATAAACTGCACGTCGGCCGCCTTGCTGACGAGCAGCTCGTAGCCGTTGCCGCTTTCGCGCAAGGTTCCCGCTCCCAACAGGGATTGAAAGCGCTCCAAAACCGCCGCGTTGCCGTTGACCAGGCCCAATTGCAGCGCGCGCTGGCCCTGTCCTGGTGGGCTGTAGCTGATGTGTCCCATCCCGTCGATCGCTCCGGCCACGTAGGCGCACTGCACGTCCGAAAGCTTGCTGGCGGTGATCTCGGGTTGGAAAACCTTGAACTCGTCGGCCACGCGAATGTCATAGCCATAGGAACTCAGCCCGTAGGAGATGACGCCGTCGCGCACTTGTTGGTCCACGAACGGCTCGATCATGCGCTGCTCCAACGCCATCTTTTTGATCCAATGATCCGGCTTTAATCCCATTGTTCAGCTCTCATTTCTAGTTTCTCATTTCGTAACTGCTCAGCCCAAATGCGTAAAAGCGGCAAACCCAAAGCCATTCGACAGGATTCACAAGATTCACAGGATGGAATTCGTGGAAAAATCCTGTAAATCCTGCAAATCTTGTCCAAAGAGCTACCAGGGTGAGCAGTTACCTCATTTCTCACATCCGCTCGGGCGTAGTCATGCCCATCAGATGTAACACTTGCGCCAGCACGATTTTGGCCGCCCGCACCAGCTTGAGTCGGGCCTGGGTCAACTCGGGATCGATTGGCTCATAGTCTGAAGGCAAGACACGGCAGTCGCGGTAAAAGGCGTGAAAATCCGACGCCAGGTCGGTGGCATAATAGGTCAGGTGGTGCGGGGCCAGTTTGGTCGCTGCCATCTCGATGACCTCTTCCAGCGCCAACATACGCCGGATCAAAGCCAGCTCCGATGCGTGCGTCAGCAAGCTGAGTTCGCCCTGGGCGCTCTCTACGTCCCAGCCTTCTTCGGCCGCTTTGCGCAGGATGCTGGCGATGCGGGCGTGGCCGTATTGCACGTAATAGACCGGGTTCTGGTCGCTTTGCGTGCGCGCCAGGTCCAGGTCGAACTCCATCTGGCTGTCCGGGTCGCGCGAGAGCAGGAAAAAGCGCACGGCGTCGGGGCCGACGTCGTCCAAAAGCTCGCGCAATTCCACCAGTGTGCCGGCTCGCTTGGATAGTCGGATGTCCTCGCCTCCCTCCTTGATGGTGACCAGTTGATAGACGAGCAGGGTCAACCGGTCGGGGTCCAGGCCCAAGGCCTCCATCATCGCCTTCATACGCGGCACGTGCCCCTGATGGTCGGCTCCCCACACGTCGATCACCCAATCGAAACCGCGCTCGACGAACTTGTTGTAGTGATAGGCGATGTCCGAGGCAAAGTAACCCGGCTCACCGTTGGATCGGACGATGACTTCGTCTTTGTCCACCCCGTAGCGCGTCGCAGTGAACCAGACGGCGCCATCTTTTTCTATCAAGTTATCGCCCTCGCGCAACACACGCATAATAGTGCTGAATTGTGTTCCCGTATAGAGTGTGCGCTCGTGAAACCAGTGATCGTAGTGGATGTGCAGCGTCTCCACGTCGCGGCGCACACTTGTGAGCACCTTCTGTTCCAGACCCCAATCGCCGATGGCGCGAACGGCTTGGGCCTGTTCCATGTGGAGAAAGCGATCCCCCTCGGACTGCACGATTTGCGCAGCCCAATCGGCGACGTATTGACCGCGATAGCCATCCTCTGGAAACTCGACCTCCCGGCCCAACGCCTGGGCGTAGCGGGCGTACAGGCTCGCGGCGAACAGACGCATCTGGGTGCCGGCGTCGTTGATGTAATATTCGCGCTGTACCTCATACCCTGCTGCTTGCAGCACACTGGCGACGGCGTCGCCCAGCACGACGTTGCGCCCAAAACCCACGTGCAGCGGACCGGTGGGGTTGGCGCTGCCGAATTCGACCTGCACCCGCTTGCCGCGTCCCAGCTCGATGCAGCCCCACGCCTCGCCGGCGGCCAGGATCGCGTCTACCTGCCGGGCCATCCAGGTCGGGTCGAGCCGGATGTTAAGGTAGCCCGGATGAGCGACCTCGACCTTGGCCACGCATTCGGGCCGCCGGATGTGCTCTACCAACCGTTTGGCGATTTCCACCGGGGCCATGCGAGCGTAACGCGCCAGGCCCATGCACACCGGCGAGCTATAGTCGCCATGCTCGACCTGCTTGGGGCGCTCGACGACGATTTCGGGCAATTCAAACTGCGGCAGGTCGCCGGTTTGTTGGGCCTTGCGCAATCCCCTTTCGATCATTTGAGCGATTTGGTCTCGTAACACGTTTCTTTTCCTCGTCCAGGGCAACCGTGGGGGCTATTCTAACATGGTTCGTCCGACCTTTCAACCGCGACCCTCCCGCAGGAGGATGAAACAAAAAGCCTCCGGCAGTGCGGAGGCGCGGCGCTCGGACGCGCGTGTTTTCAATCGCCCGGCAACGGCAAGACGATGGTGAAGCGACTGCCTCCTTCGCGGCGACGCTCGGCCAGGATGCGCCCGCCGTGCATCTCGACCACGTGCTTGGCGATGGGCAACCCCAGCCCGACACCTTCAAACAGATGCCCGCCGCTAGATTCGACCCGGTCGAAAGGCTCGAACAAGCGCTCCAGGTGCTCTTCGGGGATGCCCACGCCAGGGTCGGCTATCTCGATGCACACATCCCCGTTGTGCTGAGTGACCAGCACTTGAATCTCCCCGCCTTCAGGGCTGAACTTGATGGCATTGTCCAATAACGCCGTGATGGCCCGCCCCAGCCCTTCGACGTCGGCCTGCACCTGTGGCAATTTGGGCGCGATGTCTATCTTGAGCCGCAGGTCATGCTCGGCCGCTTTGTGTTGGACGTCGCCAACGGCCTTGGCCACTAGCTCGCCTATCATGACCGGTTCCAACTGGGGCGTGATCAACTCGAGTTCCTGTAAAAACAAGATGTTGTTAACCAAGTCTACAATCCGGCTCACATTGCGCTCGATGACAGGCGCCATGGCCACGGCCTGCTCAGGCGGGAGCGTGCCGGGGCGCATCAGTTGCAGATAGCCCTGAATAGACGTCAGGGGAGTGCGCAACTCGTGGGCGATGGTCGTCAAAAATTCCGACCGCCGGCGTTGTTGCTCGGCCAGACGATGGTATGCCTGGGCCAGCTCCAGATTCTTTTGGCGCAGGTCGGTGATGGTCATTTGGTCGGCGTCACGCAGGCGCGATGTGAGCTTGCGCATCACGGTCAGCGCCACCGTCGGATTCCGATCCAGCAGGCCGTTAAATGCCTGTTCGGACAGTTCGAGCAGCGTCGATGCTTCGAGCGTGTGCACCGACGCCGCGCGGGGCCGATTTTGGATCAGCGCCATCTCGCCAAAGAATTCGCCCGCGCACTGATCGTGCAACACACGCGGTGCGCCGGCTTGGAAGTATTTGCTGAGTCGCACCCAGCCATCCAGAATGACATACAGAGAATGCCCGATGGATCCTTCTTCAAAGATCACAGTATGGGCCGGGTAACGGACAACGCGCCCTACTTGGGCCAGATCCTCCAGCTCGGCCTGGCTCAAACCCGGAAAGGCGCGTTCGAGGGCTGCGACAATGCGCTGCTGATCCATCATTCCACCATTTGGCGCTCAAGTATTGCAGGTCAGTTTTTATTATACTGTGCGCCGGTGGATGGGGCGTTACAGTCGGGTTACAGTCGTGTTTCACCACAACGACAGTTGGTGCGTCGGCAGTTGACCGTCCAAGAGGATGAACGGCGCAGCGCGGCGTGTGATGATGCCCAGGCGTCCCAAGTCGCGCAGATCGCGCAGGCGACCCTGCCGTCGGGCGCGCAAAATCCGTTCCACACCGACCGGGCCGATGCCGGGTACACGCAATAGCTCGCGGCGCTCGGCTCGGTTGATCTCGACCGGGGCCTGGGTCAGGTAGCGACTCGCCCAGGCCAGCTTGGGGTCTTGATCCAACGGCAGGCGGTCCTGCGAGTCAAATAGGAACTCTTCGGCCCGAAAGCCGTAATCGCGCAACAAAAAGTCGCTCTGATACAGCCGCCGCTCGCGCAGCGCCGACTCGGGGGGGTGGTTTTCCAGTGGGGTGTCAATAACCGGGCTAAAGGCGCTAAAGTAGACTCGCGCCAGCCCGACCGTACGGCGCAGATAATCGGTCGTGCGCAACAGATCGCGGTCGCTCTCTCCGCCCGGCCCTACCACGAACTGCGTGGTCTGGCTGGGGCCGCTGCGGCGGGGGTTGCTCCAGCCGCCCGGCTCGCCGCCGCGCATTTGGCGGATCTGCTCCACGTAGCGCATGGGTTGCACCAGCTCTTCGACCAGTTGCTTGCGCGGAGCCAGTCGAGCCAGCGCAGCCGCCGTGGGGGCCTCTAAATTGACCGAAACCCGGTCGGCCAGTTGCATGGCCCGCTCCACCTGCGCAAACTGGGCGCCTGGCATGATTTTCAGATGGATGTAGCCGGAAAATTGAAAGCGGGTGCGCATGATTTCGGCGGTAGCGATGAGCCGGTCTTGCGTCGCCGCGCCTCCGCCGGCCACGCCTGAGCTGAGAAAGATGCCCTGCACAGCGCCGGCGCGATACAAGCGGTCGAACAACGCGGCCAACTCGGCGGGTTGAAAGGTGGCCCGCCGAAAATCGCGCCCGGCCCGAAAGGGACAATAATAACAATTGCGCTCACAGGCGCTGGTCAACAAGGTCTTGAGGATGGGGACGCGCTTGCCGCCGGGCAACGCCGCATAATGGATGGCGCCTTCCAGGTCGCGGGGCGCTGTCGAGGCAGACACGGCCAAGCCGCCCGGCCCGACCTCTTCTGCCGGCTCATAGCGCGTGCACGAGGCCAATTGCTTGAGTTTTTCCAACGCGCCGCCATCGCTCATGCGTCACCTCATAGGTGCGACGCCAAGTGCGCCGCACCACTATTATACGAACAAACGTTCTGAATGTCAATATGTCGCCGCATTTGCCTTCCCGTGAATCAACGAATCGAATTCGGTAACCTCTATTCGTGAGCTAACGCGTGAGTAGCCGATAGGCGTGGGCTGTGGTAAAATGGGTGGACAGCAGACGGTAGGCGAGGATGTGGACGTATTAAATCAAGTACGGGAGATGATTGAGCGCGAGGGGGGGCTGCCGGCGTGGGCAAAAATCGTTGTCGGCGTGTCTGGCGGACCCGACTCGCTGTGCTTGCTGCACGTGATGGAGCGACTTGGCGCTGATTATGGCTGGTCTTTACACGTCGCCCACATGAACCACTGCCTGCGCGGCGGCGAGGCCGACGATGACATGGTGAGCGTGGCGTTGCTGGCGATGCAGCGCGGACTGCCGTGCACCATCGAGGTGGTCGACGTAGGGGGTGTAGCGCAACGCCGGCGCCTTTCAGTGGAAGAGGCCGCGCGCCAGGTGCGCTATGGTTTTTTGCTGGATACGGCCCGGCGTATCGGGGCCGCCGTCGTCGCCGTGGGGCACAACGCCGATGACCAAAGCGAAACCGTCTTGATGCACTTTTTGCGCGGGACGGGTCTAGCCGGGCTGCGGGGCATGTTGTCCAACACCGACCTTGCGAGCTTGCACACTGTGTCAGAACGCGGCCTGACTGCCGCGCTCGGCCCTCCCATCAGGTTGGTGCGACCCTTGCTGCACGTGACCCGCGCCGAGATTGAGCAATACTGTCAAGCCCACGGCCTTGCGCCGCGCGCCGACCGCTCCAACCTGGATACTGCACTCCTGAGAAACCGCTTGCGGCACGAGCTTTTGCCATTGCTCGAAACTTACAATCCCAACATCCGAGAATTGTTGCGGCGCACGGCGGCAGTGGCGGCGGCCGATTACGATTTGATCGCTGCCGTTCGGCAAACCGCCTGGTCACAGGTGGTGCAGACACAAGACACGCAGGCTGTCGTGTTCCGACGCGCCGATTGGTGTAAGTTACCGCTGGCGCTGCAACGATCCACGCTGCGCGAAGCTACCTATCAGTTGCGTCCGCACCTGCGCGACGTAGACTTTGTGCACCTCGAACAGGCAATTGACGTGGCCGTGCGCGGCCCCACCGGCGCCCAGGCCACTCTGCCCGGCGGGTTATGTCTGACCGTGGGCTACCAAACCCTGCGCCTGGCGGGCAAGGAGGTGCATGCGCCCAGGCCCGACTGGCCTTTGTTGTGGAGCGACGAGCCGCTGCCTGTAACGCTCCCTGGCCAGACACGGCTCCCCGACAGCGGGTGGCGACTGGAGATTCGTTGGTGGAACGGGCCCAAAGAGGTCGCACTGCACAACGCCGACTGCTGGTCGGCCTATTTCGATGCGGATCGACTGGGAACGTCGCTTGCTTTGCGCTCGAGACAACCCGGCGACCGCTTCCAACCCCTGGGTATAAACGGGCAGACAAAAGTGGCTGACTGGATGATCAATGCAAAAATTCCGCGCCGCTGGCGCGCGCACATTCCATTATTGATTCACCACCCGCCTGTAGATACAGGGAGGGAACAAATCGCGTGGATCGTTGGCTGGCGCATCGATGCACGCGTTCGAGTCACGTCCGACACTCAACGCATCGTTCACTGTGTTTTTCGAGAGGCCGATGAAACCTCGCGTTAACTTGTGGATCGAAATCGACGATCAGGTCGTGCTCAGTCGCTGGCGCATTGACTTGTTGATGGCCGTCGCCGAGACCGGCTCGATCACGGGCGCCGCCGAACGGCTGGGAGTGCCCTATCGTCGGGCCTGGGAGAAAATTCACGAAATGGAAGAACGGCTCGGCGCGGTCCTGCTCGACACACAAACCGGTGGATCGGGAGGCGGCGGCGCACGCTTGACGCCCGCCGCCCAGGATTATATCGCCCGTTTTTGCCGCTTTAGCGCAGGCATCGATCGCTACGTGCAGCAACACTTTCAGGAAGCGTTTGAAAAAGAGCAGTAACCGCATGGCAGAGTATGGCGAACCGTTGAGCGAACGCGAAATTGAGGTCCTGGTGCTGGTGGCGACGGGTGCGACCAACCGGCAGATTGCACATCGGTTGGTGGTCAGCGTCAACACCGTCAAAGTTCACCTGCGCAATGTTTTCACCAAGCTGGGCGTCGAATCGCGCACCGAAGCGACGCTCATTGCGATACAGCAGGGCCTGGTTGAGGTGCCGGTCACAGAAACTGAAACGCCGCAAGTCCTTATGCTCTCGGATGAACCCTTACCGGCTGTGGACGAGCATCGCTCTACGGAACACTCGCAAGAGCGACTCTTGACGCTGCCTTGGCCCAAGCGCTTGGCCCTGGTCGCCAGTTTGGTGCTGGTTGTCCTGATCAGCGTCGTGACATGGCCCCGCTCGCAAACGACCGCCGGCAGCAGAAGCGCCGAGTGGGATAATCCGGTGAACGGTCAGGGCAACATCGGCATAGGTGGGGATAGCATCGGTTGGAACGCCTTGGCGCCGATGACGGTGGCCCGCTCGCGCTTTGCCCTGGTTGTCGCGCCTGATGGACGGCTGTATGCGATTGGCGGTGAGACCAACGGCGGCATCACCGGGTCAATGGAACGTTACGACCCGTTAACGGACCAGTGGACACCTTTAACTGCCAGTAAACCCACGCGCGTATCCAACATCAGCGCAGCGGTATTGGGCGAGCGGATATTTGTGCCCGGTGGGTTGACGGCCGATAGAGAACCTACGGCCATCGTCGAAGCATACAGCTTGACAGATCAGAGTTGGAAACGGGTCGCTCCACTGCCCCGGCCACTCTCCAGTTACGCCTTGTCCACGTTCGACGGAAAACTCTATGTGTTCGGGGGTAAAGACAGCCAGGGGGCGATCAATGCGACGTTTATTTACGATCCTCAAGTGGATCGGTGGCGAGAAGGCAGAGCTATGCCCACTCAGCGGGCCTATGCAGCAGCAGCCACGATAGGCGCGTACATTTTTGTCGTCGGCGGGTACGATGGTCAGCGCGAACAATCCACCTGCCAGGTGTATAGCCCCAATCAGGAGACGTGGGAGAGCTGCGAGCCGCTCATTCTGGGACGGGGAGGATTGGGCCTAGCCAGCGTAGCGAACCGGCTGTACATCGTGGGTGGGGGATGGTCCAATTATTTGGGTTTTAGCGAGGAATTCGATCCCGCCCATAATAACCGAAAGTTCTTTGAAACCCCGGTGCGTCGAGAATGGCACAATTTTGGCATTGCTTCACTGCCCCACAAATTCTACGTGGCTGGCGGGTGGAACGGCGACTATTTGAACGGCGTGTGGGAATATGTGGTGCTATCACACCAGATATTTGTTCCTTTCACCGAATAACTCATGATCCGGGAATTCTTCACAGCCAATGAGACAGTGCTCTGGTTTGTTTATGGGCAGGTCTATTTTATCCTGGCCCTCTCGATCATCCTGCGCGCGCAACCCCAGAGCAGGCTAGAGATGGCCCGCACGCTCCCCCTCTTGGCGGCTTTTGGCCTCTCACAGGCGCTGGTCAATTGGGGAGACGTGTTCATCCCCATTCAGGGCAGTTATGTCCCGGCCTCTCTCCTCACACACATGCGCGTGCTCCAGGTGCTACTCCTGGGCCTTTCTTTCGCCTTCCTGTTTGCTTTTGGGTTGCAATTGGTGTGGCCCCGTCATCGCAATCCAAAATGGGCCCGCCTGCTCCCGCTTGCCATCTATTTAGTGTGGGGGAGCACCACGGCGATCATCTGGCTGCTTCATCTAGCCCCTCCAGAGGACATCATCCCTACAGCCGACGTGATTAGCCGTTATGTCCTCGCTTTACCCGGCGGGCTGTTAGCGGCAGCCGGGTTGCGGCGACAGGCCTTGGGAGCAATTGGCGCGATGGAAGTGCCGACCATTATCTCCTTTATGCGCGCGGCCGGGGTGGCGTTGGTGGCGTATGCGTTTCTGGCTGGTCTATTGGGCCCCTCGGCGCCTTTTTTCCCGGCTCACCACCTCAATCAAGAGATCATTCAGGACTGGCTAGGCGTCCCGGTGGCGCTCTTTCGCGCCTTGGTCGGGCTGGTGTTGACCTATTCGATCTTGCAGGCGCTGCAAGTCTTTCAAGTCGAGACGAACCAGTGGATCGAAGCCATGGAACGCGCTCAGGCCTTGGCTGCCGACCGGGAGCGCATCGGTCGGGAATTACACGACGGCACCATTCAGTCTATCTATGCCGCCGGATTGATCCTGGAAGACGTTCGACACACCATGGGAAGTGAACCGGTGCGGGCCCGGGTGCAACTGGACCGCGTGATGGACAGTTTGAACCGTACTATCCAGGACATTCGCAGCTACATCTTTGACTTGCGCCGGGGAGACGCTTTGGAAGACCTGGAGGAGAGTCTAAAAAGGTTGATTAAAGACTTTCGTATCAATACCTTGATCGACGTAGATTTTACAGTAGAGGGCAAAAAGGCCCAACCTATCGAAATAGATCGCGCCCAAAACCTGTACCAGATTGCTCGCGAGGCGCTGACTAACGTCGCCCGCCACGCTCAAGCCCACCACGTCGACGTGCGACTGCGTTACGGCGAGCGCCAGTTAACGCTGCGCATCGCCGACGACGGTGTGGGCTTTTCCAATTCAGGCGCTAACGGCGCCGGCCGGGGGTTGAAAAACATGCGCGAACGTGCCCAGTTATTAGAAGGCGCACTGGTCGTCGAGGGCGCACCTAACGAGGGAGTCACCGTTGTCCTGACCATGCCGTATGGGATTTGGCCCAAAGAGATGCTATAATAAGAGTGAACGCCCAGCCGAAAGCAACGCTGGGAAAGCAGACGGAGTCAGGAAGGCTCATGAAACAACTGCGCATCATTATTGTGGACGATCACGAAGTCGTCCGTTTGGGATTGCACACGCTGCTCGACCGCCATCCCAACTTTTCCGTCATCGACGAGGCCGGCACCGCCCGAGAAGCCGTTGAAAAGACGCTGCACCATCTGCCGGACGTCGTAGTGATGGATGTGCGTCTGCATGGCGGCAGCGGCATCGATGCGTGCCGCGAGATCATGGCCGAGGCGCCGGAGGTCAAAGTGATCATTCTGACTTCTTATGCTGAGGATGAAATGCTATTCGACGCCATCTCGGCCGGAGCAGCTGGGTATGTGCTGAAACAGATCAATAACGACGAATTGGTGCGGTCGATCGAGGCAGTGGGGCGGGGTGAGGCGCTGCTTGACCCCAGCCTGGTGCAAAAGGTCTTTACCCGCGTGCGCGAGGCCGCCCGCAAAGAAGAAGCCGCGGCCTTTTCCGAGCTGACCGAACAAGAATTGCGGGTGCTGGCCCAAGTGGCAGAGGGCAAAACCAATCGCGAGATCGCCAAGGCGCTCTTTTTGGGCGAGGGCACTGTGCGCAATTATGTCAGCAGCATTTTGAGCAAGCTCAATCTGACCAATCGGGCCGAAGCGGCCGCTTATGCCGTAGAGCACAGCTTGAAGGATTACCTGTAATCCGGGATGAAGAGGATCGACCATGCAGACGAAGATTGACCCGGACAGTGCCACACAACCGCCTGGCAGAGCCAGGAGTCGCTGCCCGCAGTGCGGCACACTGAGCGGCGACACGGTAGGCCAGGGGCGCAGCACATGTCACCAGTGCGGTTTTCGCTTCTGCCCCGAGTGCTACTATTACCGGCACAGCCTGCGCACCGACTTTTGCCTGGCCTGCGGCGCACAACTTGACCTTGCAGACGAGCGTCGCCGGCCCGCGTTGCCGGGTTATCTCGATCAACACGTGGCCCGCTCGGTTTCGCTGATCAATCTGTGGTTTCTGGCCTGGCTCACCCTCACCATCAGCGGCGGGCCTTTATGGCTATATGCGGTGATGTGTGGGACGTTTTCCCTTTACTGGCTAGTCCATTTTTTGCGCTTCCGCCAGCGCACCGGTCTGATCTATGCCTCGCGCTTTATCGGCGGCATTGGCCTGAGCGTGATTTTTACCATGATGGCGCTCATCGCACTGCAACTGTGGCTGATCCAGCCCCCGGTGCACTGGCAAAACATTGACCTGTGGGCGTTTGTCCTGGTGGCGATGCTGCTGGTGCCATTGGGCGTGCTGGGGCCGCCGGCGATCATGCAATCGCGCCTCGGCGCCCGCATTGCCGCCGAGGCCACCACGTTTGCCTTGCGCTGGGCCATGTTGGAGAAAATGCGCTATCGCGATACGTTGTTATTGCGTATCCCGCAGGTCAAGCACCTGCCCCCCATTGCGCAACACCAGCGGATCAAAACGTAAAATCAGGGTAGCCGCGTTGGGCTGGCGAATGAGCGCCGCCACGTCTACGGGCAGTGTTTCGATCCCGCCGGTTCGACAATGGGTTAATCGCTTGGCCGCAACCAAAAGGTGAACGTGCTGCCGGGGTTTTTCTCACGGTCCACGCCGGGCGCGACAAAAGTAGCCGGGCTGGCCACCGTCAGTCGCCCGCTGTGGGCGCCCACGATTTCATGCGCGATGCTTAGGCCCAGCCCGGCGCCAGGAACATGCCCCGACTCGGCCAGCCGCCCGCGATAAAAGCGCTCAAAGATGTGTTCTTGCTCCTGCAGGTCGATGCCGGGACCAGTGTCGTGCACCGCGATGGTGACCCATTTGCCCTCACCGTCCTCAGCGACGGCGGTTTCCAGCGTCACCTGTCCGCCGGTTGGCGTAAAGGTGAACGCATTGTCGATGACCTCGATCACAGCCTGCGCCAGCCGGTCCGCATCGCCCACTATCGCCGGCAGGTCAGGCGCGTAGGCTGTTGTCGTCAGAGTCAGGCCGGACGATTCGATGCGCCACTGATAATGCTCGACCAGATCTTCGATGAGCGTGGGGATGAGCACTGTGGTCCGGTTGGTTACAAACTGACCGCTGTCCAATTCGATCAATTCCAAAATGTCCTGGATCAAGTGAATCAGACGCTCCGATTGGGCTTCCAGCACTTGCAGGTAATAGCTGATCTTTTCGGGGGACCCGCCTTGCTTGAGCAAGCGCGTGTACAGCTTGAGGTTCGTGGCTGGCGTGCGCAGCTCGTGCGAGACGTTGGTAATAAAGCGTTGTCGCGCCCGTTCCAACTCTTTGAAACGGCTGATGTCGTGATGGCTGGAGACGTGCCCGGCCAGGCTTCCGGCGGCGTCGAAAATCGGGGCGATGACCAACGCCGCGTCGTAGGTGCGCCCGTCTTTGCGGCGGGCGGTCACTTCACCCTGCCACACCTCTCCGTGAACGAGGGCTTGGCGCATCCTGTGCCGCTCTACTTCGGGCAGTTGGTCGCCGATCAAAAAGTGAATGGACTGCCCCAGCACTTTGTGGGCCGCATAGCCGGTCAGCGCGGTGAAGGCCGGGTTCACGTAGCGGATTTTGCCCTCCCGATCGGTCATGCTGATGGCGTCGCCGATGTAGCGCAGGATCGTCTCGCTTTTTTCTTTCTCGGCGACGATTTCCGCCGTGCGGGCGGCTACCTCTTGCTCCAGATGTTCTACCTGCCGTGCTCTCTCGATGGCGATGGCAGCGGCGGCGGCTAGCGGTTCCAGTCGCCGGGCGTCCTGAACCGAAAATTGACCGGCCCGTTCGCCGTCCAGACGCAACAGGCCCAATACCTGCTCGTGCAGACAAATCGGGAGCGCCAGGTACGAGCGAATCCAGGCCGTCTTGGCGTGTACGACCCAATGGGCTTCCTGCTGGGTGTCGTTGACTATTTGCGGTTGTCGAGAGCGCACCGCCTGTGCGTCTACCCACGAGTCGGCCAGCGGCTGGGCTTCATCCGTTATCGGTGATTGGCCGTTTCGAACAGTATAGCCCTGGCTGCGCACGACGCGCAAGCTATCGTGTTGCAAGAGCGCGATATTGACGGCGCTGGCCGGGACCAAGCGCTGGACCTGGCGCAAGACCTGGTCGAGCACGGCCTCGGGCCGGGTTTGCGACGTGAGGCTCAACGCCACGCCGATCAATGTCTCGGCCAGCAGGCGCTGTTCGCGCTCGGCTGCCAGCAGGCGCTCTCGCTCGGCTTCGATGTGGACTCGCTCGGTGATGTCGCGCTTGACGGCGGTGTAATGAGTGATCTCGCCCCGGGCATCCTTGATGGGAAAGATGATCGCCTCTTCGTGATACAGGCTGCCATCCTTGCGCTTATTCACGAAAACGCCGCTCCACGTCTGGCCTGCTGCAAGGGTGTCCCACAGTTCCTTGTAAAAGGTCTCGTCTTGATACCCGCTTTTCAGAATGCGCGGATTCTGTCCGGCGGCTTCCTGGGCCGTGTAGCCGGTGAGACGCTCAAAAAAGGGGTTCACGTACAGAATGCGCCCCTCCGGGTCGGTGATGACGATGGACTCGGTGGCTTGTTCGATCACCTCAGCCAGGCGCGCTATCTCTGCCTGGGTCTGCCGGGTGTGTTGAAGCGTGCGCGCGTTGGCGATGGCCAGGCCGCACACCTGGGCTATCGTCAGCGCCAGGTTGAGGTAGCGCTGTTTGTATTCAGGAAAGGCAACGTCTCGTATCTCCAGCACGCCGACGGTTTCACCCTGATAATCTATGCGCAGCACAAAGCCGGCAGCAGAATCAGCCCACACGTTAGTTTCGGGCGCGGCGGTCAAACTGCGTTTCCACACGTCGGCGTCGGCGCAGGGTTGCGGTCGGCAATAGAGGCGCTCTGGCTGGCCGTTGACAATCGCCAGATAGGCCATCTGGCGCGGGGCAAAGAGCGCCGCGAACAGGTTTAGGGTATTTTCGATGGTCTCTGCTTCGGTTTGGACGCGAGCCAGATGCGCCACGATGTCGAGGGCCACGGCATATTCGGCGCTTTGCTGGTAGGCGGCGACTGTGTCTGCCCTGGCCTGCTGTTCCTGTTGCTCCAGGCGCCATTCTTGAGCGATTTGGACCAGACGCAAACGCAGAACATCGAGACCGATGGGCAGAATCTCGAACGGCAGGCCCACGAACGCGGCAAAATCGCGCAGATGGGCGGCGCTGGCGGGGTCTATACCCGTGTCCAATAGCAGCAACCGTTTGACCGACTCGCCAAAGAAGCTGCGAGCCGTTTCCCGATCAAAGCCCCATCGCTGGATGTGCTGGGGCCAGCGAGCCAGCCAACCCGGCGTGATCAGATAAGCGCCCGTTTTAAAGTAATGGTCAACCATCTCCCGTTGGGCGAGCAGATAGAAACACTGCTCCATTTTTTCGACCCGGCAATGGGCCAGATCAACGGGAGGGTCCGGCAGGCCGGCCACACAAGCGCTGCCCAAGACGTGCACGCGCTCACAGCGGTCGGGGGAAGGCAACGTGGCAGCCAATTGCTCCCAGCCGGTCGGCGGACGGCTGCACGCGCCAGGGAAGGCAACCAGCAACACGTCGTCCAGTTGCGCAGACTCGAGGGCGGCCTGCGCTTCGGCGGCGAAATTCTGGCAGACCGCCAGGCCCAGTTTACCGGCCATACTCCTCAGTCCATTCCAATGGATAGCGCCCCCACGTGTGAACGGCTTCCGAAACGGCCAACAGCACGTCGTCGGGCGCTTGCCAGGGAATTTCGCCGTGGTTGTCCGACAGGATAAAGCCGCCGCCGGGGCCGCCTTTTGCCAGCGCCTCTTTTACCTTGTTTTCTGCTTGCGCCGGGGTCCAGCGCCGCATCTCGATGCCGTTCAGATTGCCCAACACCGTGAGCTTGCCCCGGCAGGCGGTCTTGAGTTGCGCCAGGTCTTCCAGCACACTGACGCCGAGGATGGCGGTCCCGGTCTGGGCAATGTCGTCTACGATGGGCAACCCGCGCCCGGAAGCCAGGTGAGTAGCCGTCGGGCCCTGGATGCGGGCCAGCGTGCGTCGAGCCGCGAGCCAGCCGGTCTGAAGATACAGCTCGCGCGGCGTGATGGTGGTCGAAGCTACCGGGTCAAAGTAACAGATAGCGGTCACGCCGGCGGCCAGTTGTGCGTTGGCCCAGTCCACGCAAAAGGCCTCGTTGACCTGCATCAGGCGCTCGAACAGATCGGGCTGCTCGACCATCACTTCAATATACGAGTCGAATCCCATCTGCATGACAGGCAAGGAAAACGGGGCCATCACCACGCCAATGATGGGGGCCTCGTCGCCGACGCGGGCCTTGAGCATTTCGATGGCCCGCAGCACTTTGTGCAAGCAAGCGGCCTCTCGGACGTGGGGCGGTTCCAGGTCTTTGATCTCCTGCGGGCGGCGGATAAAGGGTTGTCCAGAATTGGGCGGGCCATCGTCACAATAGATCACCTCGCCGCCCCAGGCTTCGATCTCGATGGGCGCGTAAAAAAAAGCATAGATGCAATCGTGGCGGTATTTGGCCCGCAGGCGCAACTGGCCTTCGACTACGTTTTCAGCGCGGGAAAAATAGCTCTGGATGCTCATTCCCAGCTCTTTGGCCCCGTGCATCGTCACCAGCAAAAAAAACGGCGCGCGGTCGGGTTCCCGGTGTCCCAAGGTCGTCAGCACGCGCTGTAAAGAGGTCAGGGTTTCAGATGTCATTGGCGGCCTCCCAAGTTGTGGATAATCTGCAACGCATCGCTGGCCGTCCGGCCCATTGCATCGGCCCCCACCTCGCGCCAGAGCTGCGCATCGAAACGAAAGGGCGCGCCGCCGACCACGATTTTTACGTCGCGTCCCAAGCGCTCGATCCCGGCCCGTACATCCTTGACGCGCAGCGCCGATGGCAGCATCAGCGCCGAGATCAGCAACACCTCGACCCCATCGGTGTGGACCTGCTGCACAAGTTGCTCCGCATTGACCCGCCCATAATCCAGCAATTCGAAACCAGCGGCTCGCAGCACCGCATAGACCACCCGCTTGCCCAGCAAGTGATAGTCTTCGAGCACGGCGAGAGCCATCCTGGGCTGGCCCTTACGCTCCGGAGCGCCCGGCGGCAGCATGGCGTCCACCAGATCTTCGCAGATGCGTCCGCTCATGTAGACCTGTGACAACGCGACTTGTCCGCGTTCCCACCCCTCCCCGATGCGCTCCAAAGCCGGCGCAATCAAGTTTTCCACGCGCTCGATGGAACTGTATCCGTTAGCAGTCTGTAACAGCAGATTCTGCGCCGTCACGCGGTCCAGAGAGAGCAGCGCTTTTTCAAAGGCGTCTATCGCTTCTGACTCTATCATCATGGCCCCTTTTCAAAACCTTATCCGCGACGATTTTATTAGGGTGTGTTTCATTTCATTTGAAACACACTCATTTTATTATCGGCGTTTGGGTGAAATTCTTGAGCAAAAAACTCCCCACTGGTGTACACCGGCAGGGAGAATAAAGGGGCAAACGATACAGGTGTGGTTAGATAATGGCGTCGGCGCAGATGAGCAGTAGCGCCAGCGCCAGGTACAGATTGGACATCTTGAACAGCGACCAGGCCCGCCGGGCGCTCGGCTCGGCCAGCAAGCGCACGTTGCGCACGATCAGGTCCACGGTCGCCAGGCTCACCGGCGCAAAATAGAGCCAGCCCAGGGCCGGATGACCGGCCAGCAACAGCGCAGCCAGCCCGGTGGGCAACGTATGCACGAGCACCCACACCGCCGCCCGGCGCGGCGTGGTCCGCGCGGGTAACATCGGAAAGCCGCCCCGGGCATAGTCGTCGCGGTACACGATAGCCAGGCTCCAGAAATGCGTCGGCGTCCACAAAAAGAGCATCAAGGCCAGCGCCAACGCGCCTGGGTCGTTCCACTGCCCTGCCGCTGCGCTGCCGCTGAGCACCGCCGCGCTGCCCGCCGCCCCGCCCACGACGATGTTGAGCAGCGTGCGCGGCTTGAGCCACAGCGTGTACACCCCCACGTAAATGATCGCGCCCAGCAGCAGGAAAAAGGTCAGCGCCGGATTAAAGGGCAACACCGCCAGCGAGGGGACCAAAATCATCGCCGCGCCCACAAACGGCACCCAGCCCGGATGCGCAATCGCCCCGTTGACCAGCGGACGCTTGCCGCGCGTGCGGGCCATGAGCACGTCGCGCTCCTGCTCCAGATATTCGTTCAGCGCGGACGCGCCGCCTGCCGCCAGCCCGCCGGTGAGCAGCACCAGCGACAGCGTGCCCGCGCCCGGCCAGCCGCCCGCGCCCAGAAACGCGCCCCCTACCGCCGCAAACAGCAGCAGGAACACGATGCGCACTTTGAACAGCGCCAGCAGCGCATGCCAGATCGAATTCTGCTCTGAAATCAGTTTTCCTGAACCTACGTAACTCTCGACGTTTTCCATCTCAATTTCCTTTTTGACGAGTGACGAATGACGAAGGATGAACCTACGCCCTTTGTTTCACAACGTGCACATAGCTCACACCCAGAATCGTGGCGAAAATGAACCATTGAATGGCGTAACTCAGGTGATTACCCTCGGATAGGTCCATATCCAGCTCGGCCCGAAACGGCAATGCAGGCTCGGCGTTCGGCGCGGGCGCTGCTTGAATATACACCGGCAGCAGCTCGTAGGGCAGTTGCGCAGCGATGGCGTCGATGTCTACGCGGTACCACTCGCTCTGCGGCGCGGCGGGCGTCGAGCTGCCGGGCAATGTTTGAGACAACTTGATGTACCCGCTCACCTCGACCGCTCCGCTCACGTCGTAGGCTGACCAATCGCTGGCCGACTGCTGCGCCGCCGGGAGCCAGCCCCGGTCTACCAATACCGCTTTTGAGCCATCCTGGATCAACAGCGGCGTGAGCAGGTGAAAGCCGGGCGAATTGTTCCACAGTTGGTTGGTCAACACGACCTGGCGGGCCAGGTCGTACTCGCCGCGCACGGTGGCCTGTCTGTTTTTCAGTCCTGCCGGGTCAGCCGGCAAGACTGCGTAGGCCAAATCCAGAGGCGGCTGGGCCAGTTGGGCGCGGATTTCGGCGTTGTAGGCCCGGCGCTGATCGCGGCGGTCCAACTGCCACACGCCCAGCCGGGCCAGCACGGCCATGCCCGCCAGCACCAGCAGCGTGGTCCACCACCACTGGCGGTTGAAAAAGGTCTTTAGCGCCGGCAGTTTTGAGCCGGACGCAGATGGACGCCGATTCACGCCGATTTTTTCGATCTTATCTGTGTTCATCTGCGTTCACCAGTGTCCGTTTCTCTTTTATCTTCTGGACGGCCCACGCGGCGGCCAGCGCGACCAATCCCAGCCCGGCGACCCGCGTCCAGTTGAAAGGCGACGGCGGCGAGACCTGCGCCCCAAAGCTGGCGCTGCCCGCACCCGCTGGCCCTGCCACAAAAACCGTCACTTGCCAGCGGCCGGTGTGCGGCAAATCCAAATCGGTTTCGTAAAAGAGCTTGTTGACCGCTCCCGCGTGGGTGGCGGCCACGTTCAGCGTCTCACCGGCGTGGTCCAGCGGCTCGAAACGCACGTTGACCGTCGCGCCCAGCACCGGCGGGCCGGCCTCGCGGGCGCCCCCGCTCGGGTTCGGTTCCGAGACGGCCACTGTGACGTGCGCCTGCCCCACGCGCAGCGGGTCGGGCTGGGTCCAGGCCGACACCCAATACGGCCCGGCGTCGGCGTTGGTCAGGCGGGGCGCGCCTCCGCCGTGGGCCAGCGCCGCCTGCGCCGGAAGGGTCGCCAGGAGCAGCAACAGGATCGGCAGCCCGCGCTTCATCCGGCGCTCTCTTTTAGTCCCGGCAAAGCCAGGGCTTGTTCGGTGGCCCATTCCGCGTCGGGCAAGGGCGGCTTGCGCTCCTCCTCTTGCATCCAACGGGCGATAAAGACCAGCGCGGCCAGGATGTACATCATGCTGCCCGGAATCCACATGAGAATCCCGCCCAGGCGCTGGTCGTCCAGCGCCGACATGCCCCACAAGCGCGGCACGCCGGCGTAGTAGGAATAGATGAGCTGGCCGGAAAAGGCGATGGTCATACCGGCGAACATATTGGGCGGCGCCGCCCCCAGCACATAGGCGATGCGCGCGCCCCGGCTCAGGCGCTTGTGCACGTGAGGCGCGGCCCCGATGACGCGCCACCAAAAAAGCATGGCCGGGAGAAAGAAGGACAGGTGCTCCAGGTCGTGAATCGTGTCGTTGCGCAGCGCGGCCTGATACATGCCGGGATCATGCCAGCCCAGCAGGGCAGCCACAAACAGCATCCACGTGATGCCCGGCGGGGTGAGCGAACGCAGGCGACGGCGAAAGGACGCTTTCGGCTTGAGCCACTCGCCCACCTGTCGGCGGGCCGGCGCAGGCAGCCCCCACAATCCAAAAGGCAGCGGGCTGGCCAGCCACAGCAGCGGCGGGACGACCATCACCAGCAGCAAGTGCTGGATCATGTGCATAAAAAAGAACTGCCCGCCCAGCACGTCAATGGGCGAGGTCAGCGCCAGGCCCAACACGAGCAGGCCGGTCAGATAAGCCGCCAGCCGCGCGCCGGTCGCCATCTGGCCGCCGCCACGCGCCACATGCAGTCGCAGCCAGCCCCGAAGATAGAGTACCCCGGCCAGCAGCAGCGGCAGCAACACCTCGATTCGCAAATCCCACGACAGCAACGCCGCCTTTAACGTCGGGTCCATGAGTAACTCATCATAGTAGGGCGGGTTTCTTACCCGCCAAGCACTCCACCAGCGGCAGGTATGGAAACCTGCCCTACTAACCGGCCTTTCCAATCAAGTACAGCGCCGGGTAAAAGAACACCCAGATCAAATCTACATAGTGCCACCAAATCGCGGCGGCCTCGACGCCCCAGTGACGCTGCGCCGAGTAGCGCCCTTTGCGCCCGTTGTTCCACACAATCAGGATGAAAAGCACGCCGCTCAGCACGTGCAGGGCGTGCATGCCGGTCATGGCGAAAAAGACTGCGCCGAACACGCCGTCGGTGGGGCGCAGCTCGCCGCGCCACTCCACCCCCACCACGCCCAGCAAAAAGAGCACGCCCAGCCCGGCTGCGATCAGCGCGCTGCGCGAGAACGTTGTGCGGTCGTCGTATTTGATGGCGACTTCGGCCCGGTTCATGAAAAAGCTACTGATCAACAAGATGGACGTGACCAGCAGACCCAGGCTCTGGTCCAGGTCCGGGCGGCTATTGCCCCACAGGAAAAAGCGCGAAACCAGCAGCCCGCCGAACATGAAAGCCTCAGAGATAAAGAACAGCCACAGGCCCAGCCGGTTGCTGCGCAGTTGTCGCTCGTATTCTTGTGCCGTGATCTCTGCTGCGCTCATCTAGCGCCCCTCCTCTTCGGTCCACAGGCTGGCCCCGTGCATATAATAGTTCAGGATCATGCCGCCCTTGATCATCCCGATGATGAGCATCAGCACGACCGAGGCCCCGCGCACGCCAAACGCATATTCGGCGGCGGTGAGCACGCCCAACCCCAGCAAGACCGTGCCGCCCAATTCATACGCGGTGTTTTTTTCTTCTTCCATTGTGACCTCCAGTTATGTTGGCGAGCTAGCAGCCTGTCGGAGAACCCTGTCATATAGGGCCTTGTGCCCGTTTTTGGCTCGTTTTGCGCCCATTTTGGACGCCCACAAGGGGCTAAATGACATCTCTCCGACAGGCTGCTAGATGGTCGGTTAGTCGGTTGCGCCGACGGGCGCCATCCGCACATAGACCGAACCGGGCAGGCCATAGTCATACGGGTCGCCGACGACGACGATGGGCTGCGCGTAACTGTGCTCGGGAATCGGCGACGGGATCTGGAACTCGGGCGAACGCGAGCGCCACGGATTGGCCTCGGCGACCGCGCCGCGGCGGGCCGAGCGCACCAGGTTGACCACGCACAGCAACACGGCGATGCCGATGACCGTCCCGGCGATGGTGATGAGCACTTGCACGAACTCGATGTTCAGCGCCGGGTCATAGTCGGCGATGCGCCGACGCATACCCACCATACCCACGACCATCTGCCCCAGGCTCTGCACCCAAAAGGCCGGCAGCATCAGCCAAAAATGCCACTTGCCCAGCCGCTCGCTGTATTGCCGCCCCGTGGCTTTGGGAAACCAATAATACAGGGCGGCAAAGAACGGGAACACGAACCCGCCGAACATGGTGGCGTGAAAGTGCCCCACCACGTAATACGAATCGGTCAGGTGCAGGTCGGTGGCGACGGTTCCCAACGGCGGCCCGGTCAGGCCCCCGATGAGAAATACCGAGATGGCCCCCAGCACGAATAGCATGGGCGTCTGGAACGAGAGCTTGCCCTGCCACATAGTGCCGATCCAGCTAAAGAATTTAACTCCGGTGGGAACGGCCACCAGCAGCGTCGAGTAGGAGAACGGCACGCGCAAATAGCTGGCCATGCCTGAGGCGAACATGTGGTGCGCCCACACCAAAAATCCGACCAGCGCGATGGCCATGCTGGACAGCGCCACCCACTTGTAGCCAAACAACGGCTTGCGGCTAAACACCGGCAACAGCTCGGCGATGACGCCAAAGCCGGGCAAGACAAAGATATACACCGCCGGGTGCGAATAGAACCAGAACAGGTGTTGGAACAGGATGGGGTTGCCGCCCTGGGCCGGGTCAAAAAAGCCCATGCCCAGCACCCGCTGCACCAGCACCATCAAAAACGACAGGCCGATGAGCTGCGTGCCGGTGAGCTGGATGATCGAGGTCGCCAGCACCGCCCACACAAAAATAGGCATGCGGAACAGATTCATCCCCGGCGAGCGCATGCGCAAAATCGTCACAATCAGGTTCAACCCGCCCAAAATGGACGACATACCGATGAAATAGACGCCCAGGAAAAAGAGCTGCACGCCCAGCGGGGCCAGCGCACTCAACGGCGGGTAGCCGGTCCAGCCGGTGTCCCAGCCGCCGACGAACATGGCTGCTACGACCATTAGCGCCCCCGGTACGTTGATCCAAAAGGCAAAGGCGTTCAGGCGCGGGAAGGCCATGTCGGAAGCGCCGATCATCAGCGGCACCAAATAGTTGGCCATGCCGCTCACGCCCAACAAGATGCTGGCGATCATGATGATGCCGTGGGCGCTCATCATCGTGTTGTAAGTATTGGGGTCGAGGAACTGCAAGCCGGTCTGGGCCAGCTCGAAGCGAAAGATGATGGCCAGGCTGCCGGCCAGCAAGAGCAACAAAACGCCGGTGACCACGTACTGCACGCCGATGACCTTGTGGCTGTAATCCACGCTCAAATAGCGCGTCCAGGCCGGCTTGTCGGTGGGCGGGCCGTGGCGCATGGGCGTCTCCTGACCCCTGGCCCACTTGAGCCAGTCGGACACTGTGCCCGCGCCGACCATAAAGGCGATCCCGCCCAAGAGCGCGCCGACCACCGTAACCGGTTCGCTCTTCCAGGCCGGCAGGCCCAGCAGGGCGCGCATGAGAACGGTCAGACCGATGCCCAGGGCCGTGCCGATGATTTGGGCGGCGATGCCCCGCACGAGTCCTAGCGAGAGCCATGTACGCATAACTGTCCTCCTCGTCCTAGACCTGCCAGGTTTTGGAAATCTGGCAGGTCTGATCACTCACTCAAGCTCTTGATGTACGCAATCAGCGCGTCGATCTCTTCGGGTTTGAGGCGGGTTTCATAGTCTTGGGCCATGACGTTAGCTGGATAATCGGCCACGATCTGGGCGTTGGGGGCGATGATCGAATTGCGTATGTAGGTCTCGTCTACGATTACTGTGCTTCCATCTGTCAGCTTTTCTTCTGACCCGTACACGCCCAACCACGACGGTCCCACCAGCTTGCTGCCGTCCAACGAGTGGCAGCTCACGCAGCCCTGTTCTTTAGCTACTTTTGCACCCAGCTCGACCGGCGTGAGTACGCCAGCGGCGGCGATTTCGGCCTGCATCCAGGCGTCAAAATCGGTCTGCGCCATCACGTGCACGGTTTTTTCCATCTTGTAGTGCTGGGTGCCGCACAGCTCGGCGCAGCGCAATGTGTAATCGCCGATTTGCGTAGGCTTGATGCGCAGGGTCGTGGTCAGCCCCGGCACCAAGTCTTGCTTGATGCGAAACTCGGGCACCCAAAACGAGTGGATCACGTCTACCGAGGTCATCTCAAAGCGGGCCTGCTTGTCCACCGGCAAGTACAGCTCGGCCGAGCTGATGCCATACTCGGGGTATTCGAAGCGCCAGTCCCACTGAAATCCGCTGACGCGCACCAGTATTTCGTCGGCCTCGACTTTTTCGATTTTGCCCAAAACCTGCGCGCCGACGGTCGCCAGGGTGAGCACGATCCCCAATGGAACGATGGTCCACAAGACCTCCAGCTTGGTGTGGCCTTTGAAATAGGCCCCGTCGCTTTCGTCGCCCGGTCTGCGCCGAAAGACGATTACGCTGTAGAGCATGAACACTACGATTAGAGCAAAAATGGACACGATAAGGATAAAGTGAATGCCAAACAGGCGATCTACAAACCGGGCCTCTTCACTGGCCTGGGTCGGCAGCAGCGTATCCACGCCGCCGATGAGGAAATAGAGCGCGGTGGCCACCACGGCCACCAGCACACCCACCACCACAAAGTGTTTGATCACGAGCCTATCTCCTTCTCCAATACCCAATATCCAATATCTACATGGCAGCAATGATCGCGTCGGCCATTTGCTGCGTACCGACGGCGGTCGGGTCGTCGCGGGTGGGCTTCAAGTCGTAGGTCACGCTGCGCCCCGCTGCGATGACCGCGGCCACGGCCGACTCGATCCGTTTGGCGGCCTCGATCTCACCCAGGTGGCGCAGCATGAGCGCGCCGCTGAGAATCGTGGCCGTCGGATTGACTTTGTTCTGCCCGGCGTATTTGGGGGCCGAGCCGTGCACCGGCTCAAACACGGCCAGCTCGGCCCCAATGTTGGCCCCCGGCGCGACGCCTAGCCCGCCCACCAGCCCCGAACACAGGTCGCTCAGAATGTCGCCGTACAAGTTGGGCATCACCAATACGTCGTATTCGTGGGGCCGTTGGACCAGTTGCATGGTCATGTTGTCCACGATGCGGTCGTTGAACGCGATGTCGGGATAACCGGCGGCGACCTCTTGTGCGACGCGCAAGAACAGCCCGTCGGTGGCCTTGAGGATGTTTGCCTTGTGCACGGCGGTCACTTGGCGGCGAGCGTTGGCGCGGGCATATTCAAAAGCAAAACGCACGATGCGCTCGCTGGCCTTGCGGGTGATGATGCGAATGGACTCGGCGGCCACGTCGGGGATCACGTCGTGCTCAATGCCAGCGTATAACCCTTCAGTGTTTTCCCGCACCACGACCAGATCCACTCCCGCGTGGCACACGGGAATGCCCTCCATCGAACGGGCGGGGCGCAGGTTGGCGTATAGGTCCAAAATCTTGCGCAGGGCGACGTTGACGCTGCGAAATCCGGCGCCGATGGGGGTGGTGATAGGGCCTTTCAGGGCGACCTTGTTGACGCGGATCGAGTCGAGCACGGTGTCGGGTAGGGGAGTGCCGTACTTGGGCATCACGTCGGCGCCAGCGTCTTGAATGTCCCAGTCGAATGAGACGCCGGTTGCCTCGAGCACCCGGCGCGTGGCTTGCACGAGTTCTGGCCCGGTGCCATCACCGGGGATGAGGGTAACGCGATAAGCCATTTCTTGTCCTCCTGATGTGTTCCCTAGCTTGAATAGGATTAAGAGAATGTTATCACAAGGCCAATGCCTTGTCAAACGAATCCGACCAAAAAAGTCTATTTAACACACAGGAAAATGGATACAGAAGCAGATTCAAAACATCTAGTGTCGGAGAGACGTGATTTAGCCCCTTGTAGGCGTCCAAAAAACGAGCAAAAACGGGCACAAGGCCCTATGTTACAGGGTTCTCCGACGGCTGCTAGGGGGAATCGGCGCCCGATGGCGCAGAGATGGGGTGGCAATTGCTGCAAGTGGCGGCAAAGACCGTGAAGGTATGACCGGTAACGGCCTGCCCTTTTATCATATCGTTGACATCGTCGCTCACACGCGCCAAGTGGCAATCGACGCAGTAGAGGTCGGCTCGACTGTGAGTAAAGTGAGTGGCGTTTGGGGTCTGAGTCTGAGTCTGATGACAACCGGAGCACAGAGCGTTGGTGTTCTCGGCGGCGTGCGTCTTTTGCGTGTGCACCTCGTGACAGTCCACGCACGTCACGCCGACCTTGCCGTGCCGGCTGGAGCGCCACTCGGCCAACGTGCCGGTGTGACACATCCCACACAAATCTTCCGAGGCAGCCACCACCATGCTTTCTTCGGGGTGTTCCGGCCGGTAAGGCCCATGGCACGCCTCACATGTCACGCCGGACAGCACAAATTGCCCGGTGGCGCTGTCGTAACCGGTGGTGTGGCAGGCAAAGCACTCGCCCGGCTCAGCCACGCGCTGTAGAGAGACTTGAAAGATAGGGTCAAAGGAAGCCTCGGCGTGGGTGGTGTGAGACCAGGCCTGAAATTCGGCAGCGTGGCATTCGCGGCAACGTTGTGGGCTAGAGTAATTGCCGGAAAAAGGTAGTAGGTTTATGGCGACGTTGGCGTTAAAAGCCTGGCCCGGCGACGAAAACACGACCGTAAACGAGATCGTGCTGACGAGAATGAGCAGCGAAATGGCGAAAGCCACCCAGTGACTTTTTTCTTGTGCTGCGCGCAGGTCAAAAGTGTGCATTCAACACCCATGTTTGTAGGGCGGCTTTCCATAGCCGCCGCCGTCGGCAGGTCTCCAAACTCGCGGCGCATACGCGGCAGGCAGCAACAGCAACGTTGGCTTTCCATAGCCGCCGCCCTCGGCGGGTTTGGAAACCTGCCCTACTAGCCCGCCAGACTCGCCGCGAACAAATCGCAGGTGCGGCACTCTTCAGGCAAGCGCCCGGTGGCCCGCAGCCGCGCGACCCAACACGGAATGTTCAAAAGGGCGCAGTCTGGATCCAAGTCGCGGACCAGTTCAGTGTAGCCGGGTGTCTTGCGACAAAACCGGTCGGTCTTGAGCGATCCGAGAGTGTCCACAATCTCTTTTTGTGCAGGGTCGTCGGCTTCCCATTGAGCCAACGCTTCGGATTGCCACTTGGCGTCCAGGCGACGCAGCCCATATCCAACCGCCAACGTGATCGCCACAGGCACGCCCAGTCGCAACAGGAACATTCCTATGATTATCAGGGCGTCCAACATGATTCTCACCCCCACCGGCGCCTCTTGCGAGGACATATCAAGACTCTGATTAAAGCTTATCACATTGCGAGGAGTGAGTCTATTCGGAAATGCCCCCATTTTGCCGATGGGGGATACGCCCCAGCAGCCTGTCGGAGAACCCTGTAATATAGGGCCTTGTGCCCGTTTTTTGCTCGTTTTGCGCCCATTTTGGACGCCCACAAGGAGCTAAATTACGTCTCTCCGACAGGCTGCTAGAAGAAAAAGTTAGCCGACGGTAATAAAGCCCTTTTCGATAGCGTACTTGACCAATCCCACCCGGTTGTGCAAGTTGAGCTTGTGCATGATGTTTTCTCGATGCCGGTCTACGGTCTTGGGGCTGATGACCAGCATTTCGGCGATTTCGCGGTTGGTGTATCCCTCGGCGATCTGTATCAGCACCTCGCGCTCACGAGAGGTCAGAACCTCGGCCTCTTGATCGGCGGCGTCAGACTCGGACCGGTCCAAAAAATCCTTAACCAGCAGCTTTGCCAGGCTGGGGTAGAGAAAAACGTTTCCCTGGCTCACCACCCGGATGGCCGAAACGAGATCGTCGGGGGCGGCCCGTTTAGGCATATAGCCGACGGCGCCGGCATTCAGCATTTCGAAAAAGTATTGCTCATCCTCGTGCATGGTCAGCGCCAGCACAGCCACGTTTGGCCTGGCCTCCTTGATACGGCGCGTGGCCTCGATACCGCTCACGCCGGGCATGGCCACATCCATCAGCACCACATCTGGATTCAATTCGCGAACCGCTTGCAGGGCTTCTTCGGCGTTGTTTGCTTCGCCCACGATTTCCATGTCGTCCTCGGCCATAAACAACATGCGCAACCCGGCCCGCACAATTTGATGGTCATCAACTAGCAACAGGCGAATCTTGGACATCTTGTTTCTCCACAATCAGCGGGACCTGCACGCGCACACAGGTGCCGCGTCCGAGTTCTGATTCGATTTCATACTGCCCGCCCAACAAAGCAGCTCGCTCTTGAATCCCCAACAGGCCCCAGCCAGTGTGTAAATTGTCCTGGCGAAATACTTGCGCGGTATCAAACCCGCGCCCATCATCCTGAATACTGGCGCAAATGCGCGTGGATTGGATTTCCAGATTGACGACGACGTGAGAAGCGTGGGCGTGCTTGGCGATGTTGGTGAGGGCTTCTTGGGCAATCCGAAACAGCACCGTTTCATACTCGGACGGCAGGCGCACGCGGTTCCCCTTGACCACAAAGTCGGTTGGGATCGCATATCGCTTTTCAAATTCCTGGGTGTACCAGTGCAAGGCTGCCACCAACCCCAGGTCGTCCAGTTGAGAAGGGCGCAGGTCGGAGATGAGCTGATGCAGCTCGCCCAAGGCATCCGTGGTGAACGATCTGAGCTCGCTGACCTGTTGGGAAGCGATGGCCGGATTCGCGTCGAGCATGGTCTCGACGCCCCGCAACCCCAACGCGATGGCCGTCAGCGACTGGCCTGTGGCGTCGTGCAGCTCGCGGGCCACGCGCTGGCGCTCGGCCTCCTGAGCGCCGACCACTTGATGCAGCAGATTGCCCAGCAGCTTTTCCCGTTCCTGCGCTTCCTGGTACAGTCGGACATTCTCAATCGAAAGGCCCAGCTGCTGGGCGATCCCTAGCATCAGGTTGAATTCATCGTGAGAGGGAGGCCCGGCTTCTTCGGCGCGGGTATGTCCCAGCACGATGCTACCGATCACTTGTCCCTTCACCGTCAGCGGCAGGCTGAGCATCGTCAGTGGACTGGGATATAGCCGGCACTCGTGCCTGGCTGCGGCCTCGTCGGGCGAGAATTCAAAAACCCGACCATCCTGGTGCCCACACACAACCCTGGCTTTGGCGACACACGCTCGACCCAGGTCATGGCCCCAGGCGTACTGCGCCTCATCCCGGAAGCCGGTCGAGGTGCGGATATCCAATACCCCTGTCTGGCTCCTGATCAAGAGGATCATGCCGGCGTCGGGAAAATCCAAGCTATGCACAATCTTGTCCAGCACGTTATGCAGCCTGTCATGCAGGCTCATGGGCGTGGCGAGCAGATTCGACAGATTCAGCAGCAGACCAAGCTCTTGAGTCGTCAAGCGTAGTTCTTCATTCAGACGTTCCATTTCGCGGCTGACGCGCCGCTCGGCCTCCAGGGCCGCGGTCTGGACCTGTAGCTTGGCCTGGTTAATCGCTTCCAGCCGCCGCGTATTTTCTAGCTCAAAAGCGTTCAGCGCACGCACCATAAACACGGCCAAAACGGTAGCCATGACGCCGCGAAAGAGCTGCACCGGAATACCAAACCACTGTAAAAACATGGTGCTGTTGATCACGTTGGATGGTACGAGGGAGGTAGGCCGGACAAAGAGCTGGCCGATGATGCCGTATAAGATCAAAGCCGTGGCGCACCAAATCAGGTCACGCCCGAATTGCGGCATACCGTGCTCGCGAAAAGTGCGCTGCTGCACCATCAATGCCCACGCGCCCAGGAAAGCGCCCGGAATCCCCAAACCGTAACGGGCCAGCACATCGGCTAGTGCGAGTGACTCTTCGGTTGAGGGTTGAAACGTGACCATCACAATCAACACACTCGACAGCCACAGGCCCACCATCCCGAAAACAAAAAAAGGCGCGCGCTGGCGACTGCTTTTCGGAGAGCTAAGGAGCTGGATGCCAAAGGCCGACAACATGGTAAAAGACGCCGCCAGGATCGCCATTCTGACGATTTCCTGCGAAACCGTGGGCGTGTAACCGCTGGTCAGTGCGGCGATCTTTTGGAACATCTCGATCCACTCGTGCACGCCGTGCGCCAGGCCAAAAATCGCCAGCGGACGGATGGCCTGCGCAAATCTAAATTCCGACGTGCGGCGACTGGCTAACAACAGCGCCAGGCCCATAGCGAAAAAGGCCAGGCCGTAGACGAAAAAGACGACCACGATGTGGCGCACGAAAAACGCCGAGATTGGATTCATGAACAAGCCACCATGTCACATGGTCAGACTTGGCAATCGGATCGGTTAGAATATAGCATAGCACACTATGGCCGATAAGACAATTGAAGCGTCTCAGCGTTTGAACCGGGAGGATATGGAGGAAAAAATTCGGAAACTATGAACTCGGATAAACCCTTACATTCAGTCTACAAGGTCGGGCCGTGGTTTTCAATTCGGAGTTGTCCCCATTTTTGGGAGGTGTTTTTTTCAAAGGTGGAGGCGCATCTATGCGGATTTGTCCCCATCCGTCGGGGCAGATTTTTGTATGGGACGGACACGTCATGGGGGAAGAAAGGAATCGGGAATGGGGATTTTTCCCAATCAGGCCTCCGTCAACCCCTTACGAATGGCGTATTTTACCAGCTCGGTGCGCGAATGGAGATTGAGACGCGCCATGATGTTCTCTCGATGCCGGGCGACCGTCTTGACGCTGATCTCCAGCCGCTCGGCGATCTCGGCGTTGCTCAATCCTTCGGCTACCAGGGTGAGGACCTCTTGCTGGCGCGGGGTCAGCTCGTCGAAACGTTGCTGCTCGTCGCCGCCAGTCGCGGCCCGCTGTAGATAATCGCCGACCAGCGCCGTCGCCAGGGAGGGGTAGAGATAAACGTGGCCCTGGTAAACGGTGCGGATGGCGTTGACCAGGTCGGTCGGCGCGGCCCGCTTGGGCAAGTAGCCCGCAGCGCCGGCATCCAGCATTTGGAAAAAATAACGTTCGTTTTCGTGGATAGTCAACGCCAGCACCGGAAGACCGGGACAAAGCTCCAACAAAGCTCGCGTGGCCGTCGCGCCGTCCATCCCCGGCAGGCTGATGTCCATAATCACTACGTCTGGTCCGCACGCCTCGACGCGCTTCAAGGCCTCCTCGCCCGACTCGACCTCGGCCACGATCTCCATGTCCGGCTCGGCCGCCAACATCATGCGCAGCCCGGCCCGCACGATCTCGTGATCGTCAACCAACATCAGCTTGATGGGAGCCATTCTCGTTCTCCTTCTGGTCAAGCAAGGGTATCTCTACGCTCAAAACCGTGCCCAGGCCCGCCGCCGACTCGATTCGGCAATCCCCTCCCGCCAGTTGAACGCGCTCGCGGATGCCGACCAAGCCCCAACCTGTCTGCGCCGCTCCTGCGAGCACGGGCAGCGGGTCAAAGCCGACGCCGTCGTCGTTGATGCGTAGACAGACCTTATTCTTGTCGTACCGCAGGTGGATCTGTGCGTGAGATGCTTGCGCGTGGCGAATGATATTATTGAGCGCCTCTTGGGTGATGCGAAAGAGGGTGGTCTCGACCTCGCGGGGCAGGCGATAGGGGGCCTTGTCCAACGCCAGCGCGAATTGGATGGCATGCCGCCGGTTGATTTCGTCTATGTACCAGCCCAACGCCGCGTGCAATCCTATGTCGTCCAGCAGCGACGGGCGCAGATCGGTGACCAGATGACCCAGCTCTCCGATGGCCTTGACCGTCATACCCTCCAACTGGCGCAGTTGCAGCCGCACCTGGTCCATCTCGCCGTTCAATGACTGCTGGACCCCGCGCAACCCTGTCGCCAGGCCGGTCAAGACCTGCCCGATCTCGTCGTGTAGCTCGCGGGCGATGCGCCGGCGCTCTTCTTCTTGGGCCGCCACCGCGTGGCGCAACAGTTCCCCGCGCAGCGCATCGCGCCGGGCAATCGCTTCCTGAGCCGCTTGTTGAGCTGTGGCCAGTTGTCGCCGGCGATGCACATCAAAAGCCCGCAAGGCCCGAATCGTAAAGACGGCGACCAGGCAAGCCATAAACGCGCGTAACAGTTGCACCGGCATGCCCACGACTTCCAGGAAGCGTTCCGAGTTGAGCATAGTGGAGGGAAACAAGGCGCTGGGCGAGGTGAACAATTGGCCGACAGCGCCATACACCGCAAAGGCCAGCGCCGCCCCGATTAAATTGTTGGCATGTTCGGTCAGGCCCTCGCTCAAAAAAATGCGCCGCTGGACGAGCAAACCCCACGCCGCCAGCAACGCTCCCGGGATACCCAGCGTGTAGCGCGCCCACACGTCGCTCGCTTTGAGCCATTGCGAGACGCTCCACTCTAGCCAGGTGCCAATTTCCAACACACCGATCACAAAAACAAACACCATGGTCATCAAGAACCACACATTGCGTCCGGGAAACTGTTGCGCAGGGCGGATCATCCCCATGCCAAAGGCGCTCAACAAGAGAAATGAAAAGGCCAGGACCAGGAGGCGGATCCATTCCAGCCAGACCGGCGTGACAAATTGGTACGTTTGTGCGCCGATCAGGGCGAGCATTTCGAACCACTCGTGAAAGCCGTGTATGAGGCCAAACGCAGCCAGCGGGCGCAGGACACGTTTGAAGCGCGAGTCGAGGGCGCGCCCCAGCTCGAGCGCGACGGCCAGCCCCAGGGCGAAAAAGGCCAGGCCGTAGATCAAGTAGATATGTGGGATGCGGGCGCTAAAGAATGTCCTCATGTGTGTGGCTATTTCAGTAGGGCAGGTTTTCATACCTGCCCCCTATGGCGATTCTTCCAGTAGGGCAGGTTTCCATACCTGCCCCCTATGGCGATTCTTCCAGTGGGGCAGGTTTCCATACCTGCCCCCTATGGCGACTCTATTTTAGCGCAGCGCCGCTAAATGACAAGCGCCATACTTTACAGTCCCGCCATGGGTAGTTTGCAGAAGGCCGGGCACGCAGGTGCGCCCGGCCTTCCATGTGTTCCTTTGCAGACAGAGAAACCGGTTAAGGCCGGATCATCCCTGCGCCCACCGCGCCCAGGTCTTCCAGCGAGTCGTACAACGTCTGCAAGATATACTTGCCGTTGTGGGCAAACCCGCCGGGGTCCTTTTGGGCGTATTGGTAGTTGTAGGCCGCCCGCAGCAAGCGCGGCGTCCAGGTGACGTAACGCTCTCCGGCCTCGGTGAAAAAGTAAGGATAGCTGGCCGGATTGTAGACGATGGCGGTTCCCACCGTGTTGGCGGTGTAATCCTGCAAGGCCGCATACAGCGCCTCGCGCATGGTCTCGATCTCGCCCGCCACACCTTCGGCTACGTCGCCGTCGCCGTCCCAGTCGGTGGGATCGATGCGAATGGCCTCCAGGTCTTTGACGCTCTCGACGCCCTCGTGACAGTCGGCGCACTCTTGCACTTCCACCTGCAGCGCGTGAGTCGAGTGGCACTGGATGCACGTGCTGAACGCAGGTATGTGCTCGTTGCGCCCGACGTACTCTTTACCCTCGTATTGATAGGCGCCCTGTGCGTCGCCGCCAAAGAGGGTCGCGCCGGCCGCAAAGTAATGCACGTTGACAAAGCTCAGTTGATCTGTGACCTCGTCATCGCCCACGCCCGCGCCCGTGATGCGCCGGTTGACCGAGACGGTGGACTCGCGCCCCTGGTGGCAGTTCAGGCACAGATTGCCGTCGGGGCTGCCGCTGTCGAGCGTCGCGCCGTTGGGGAACGTCACCGCCGCCACTTCATAGCGCGTATACGTGCTCAGGTCGTTGTGGCAGGTGGCGCAGTTCAAGCTGCCGGCCAGCGGCTGCGCGACGATGACATTGTTCGCCAGGAAGAAGGGCAGGCCCGTCGAGCTGTGACACTTGGCGCACGAGGCTTGCACCTCGCCGTCCGCGTCCCAGTGGCGGAAGGCCTCTTCCGAGCTGGCAAAGTGGCCGTGGTCGATGCGGTGCAAGCCCGCTATCAGATCGGGGTTCAGGTCCTCGATCGAGTCGTACAGCAGCTCGATGATGTACTTGCCGCCGTGGGCGAACGCGCCGGGGTCCTTTAGCGAGGTCTGGTAGTTGTAGGCTGCTTTGGCCAGGCGGCCCGTCCAGGAAGCGAAACGCTCTCCTGCATCGTTAAAAAAGTATGGGTATCTGGCCGCGTCATACACAAGCCCAGAACCCGTAGTCTCGGCGGCGTAGGCTTGCATGGCGGCGTAGAGAATCTCTTGCAGCGTCTCGATCTCGTAATAGATGCCTTCTTCTACGTCGCCGTCGCCGTCATAGTCTACCAGCGAGCCGAGCATACGAACGTCCTTCAGGTCCTCCACGCTGGCTACGTCGGTGTGACACTCGGCGCAGGCCTCCACTTTAAGCTCTAGCGTATGCGAATTGTGGCAACCCACGCAGGTGTTGAATCCGGCCACGTGGTCGAATTTGCCGTCGTAGGTCTTGCCCTCGTACTGGTAGCCGCCCATAGCCCGTGTGCCATATTGGGTAGCCGCAGCTGCAAAGTAGTGGATGTTGGTAAAGCCCAGGTCGGGGCTGACGGTGTCCATGTCTTCCAGGCCGGCGTCGGCGATGGTCTTGTCCACGGTAGCCGCCGAGGCCCGCCCCTGGTGGCACTGCATACAGCGCGCCTCTGGGCCAAGCCCGGTCAACTCCATTCCCGAAGGCATCATCACACTGGTCATCGCAGCGGTGGCCGCGTTGTGGCAAGCCACGCACTCGACCGTGCTGCCGACAGGCGCGCCGATGTCCACCACGCCCGCCTCAGACCCGTCCACGCCCAGAAAGTCCAAATAGCCCGGCGTGCTGTGGCACTTGGCGCAACCCGTCGGGACTTCTTTGGGATCGTCCTCGTTCCAGTGGATAAAGGCCTCGGCTTCCACGTCGGCGTGGCCCGACGACGCCCATAGCTCTTCAAAGGGGACATCCACGGGCGGCTCGACCTCTACGATCACTTCGCGGGTGACCTCGACTTCCTGGACGATGGTCTCTGTCTGGACCACCGTTTCCACGACCGTCTCTTGGACGATGCGCGTGACCTGGACTTCCTTCTCGACTTCGCGGGTGACCTCGACTTCTTTTTCGCAACCGACGGCAACCAGTAGCAAGACGACAAAGAGCAGCATGAGAATTTTGTGGTTGCTCAAGGTTTACCTCCTCTGAAAACTTGTTTCTGTAAAGCCAGACTTGAACGAACAGTTAACACAACTCTTGCGCGTTTTCACCTCCTTTCGGTTGATCAAGCCTGCACCAGCCAGATTCCCACAGGCTCTACAACAACCGACCTGGCTCTATCTTTCCAGCGCTCCATCCGCGATCCATTGACGGATGCGCTCCAGCTCGCTGCCGCTCAACTGGCCGGGATGGCTGCCGCTCTCGATCAAAGTCACCAGCCGGCTGGCGGCGGGATCGCCCGACGCGACGACAGGGCCAGAAGCGCCGCCACTTATTAGACCCTGGTAGCTGCTCAAGTCCAGGCCGCCCAGCCTGGCCGCGCCGCTGTGACACGCCGCGCACTCGGCGGCAAATATATCGGCGGGGCCGTCGGCCCAGGTTAGCTTGACGTCGGGCGGCAGCGTCGGTAGCGGCGTAGGGGTGGGCGCGGGCGTGGGCGTGGGCAGCGGCGTGGGCAGCGGCGTGGGGGTCAGCGGCGCAAACACCGCCGCATGCTCGGCCGGCGGCACCGTCGCCAGGGCCGACTCTTCAAAAGTCACAAAAAAGTAAATTCCCACCAGCATGCCGACCGCCAGAACGCTATAACCCAATAGATAAGCCCGCCGACGACGCGCCAGCGCCAGCGGCGCTTGGGGCCGTCGAGCTGCGCCTGCTTTGAGCGCGGCCAGCTCCAGCGGGTGCTCGTCCAGCATCTCCTCTTCGCCAAGCTGACCGGTGAACATGCTTTTGTTGAAGCGCTTGACGTGCACCCCGTACAAGTGCCACACGATAATGGCCGACGCGGCCAACACTGCCTCGGCCCCGTGGGCCGCCTTGGCCGCCGGGATCCACTCGCCGGGCAGAATTTTGGTCGTAGCGATGGGGTTCCACAACATGAACCCGGTGAGGCTCATGATGAGCGTGCCCCAGATCAAGGCCCAATATTCGGCCTTTTCCTCAAAGGTGTAGCGGCCTTGCTGGGGGTGGTCCTTGCGCAGGCCCACGTTATACAGCAGCGCGTGGACCGCAGCGCGCGCGTCGTCCAGGCTGGGGAGCATGGTCAGGCGGTCGCGCAAGATGAACAGGCGATACCCCACCACACCCAGGTGGTAAACCGCTTCCAGCATCATGATCACGGCCGCCGCGCGATGGATGACGCGCACATTCTCGACTCCGCCCAGCGTTTGGATGACCCATTGGGCGAACAGACCGTCCGAAAACTTTTGTACCAGCCCGGTGACGGCCAGCGTGGTGAAACTGAGCATCAGGAGCCAGTGCTCGATGCGATCGGAGACCGAGAAGCGCGGATAGGTGCGGTTCTTATTCATGGCGGCGCTCCCTCCAGCGGTGGACAATGCGCCGTCGCGCATCCGTCAAGTTAAATACAACCATCCCCCCGATGACCGCTGGGATGAGAATTTTGTAAAACAGGTCCACAAAGTACACCACCGGCGCCTGATCTGGGCTGGGCCGATAGTGACCTAACCAGGAGTTGGGGAAATTGGCCGTGGCGTCGGGGTGACACCTTTGACAGGTCGTGAGCAGGTTCGTCTTGATGACCTGGCTCTCCGGATCGTCCACCGGGCGCATGTCGTGCACGCCGTGGCAGTCAATACACACCGGCTTATTGGTCTCTTGATCGGGCGCGATCTCTTCAAACAGCACCACGGTGGTGCCGTGAAAGTCGGCCACATAAGTGTCGAACACGTCGGTGCTGATATCATAGCGCCCCATCAGCTCGGGGTCGGCGTGGCATTTGGCGCAGATTTGCGGGGAGAACAGGTGGAACTGGCTGTCAGACGGTCCCTCGACCGTGTGGACACCGTGGCAGTCCACACAGGTGGGCACATCCGGGTTGTTTTCGCCCAGCAGCGCCGCGCCGTGCGCGCTTTGCGCATAGAGGTTGTAAATTTCTGAGTGGCAACGCTCGCACATGTGCGGAATGCGCTCGCGCTGGTCTGGGTGGGCGATATTGTGAATGCCGTGACAGTCGGTGCACACGGCGGCCTCCGGGTTGCCGCCCGCCAGCGCCCGCTGGTGAACGCTGTCCAGCGTCAGGCTATACTTGTCCTGGTGGCAACGGCCACAGGCCGTGTAACGTTGCAAGACGTACTCGCGCCGATTCTGGGCCGTCAGCGGCGGGTGTGGATAGCCCGTGATGTCGGTGTGACATTGCACGCACGCATATCCGGCCTCACCATGCACCGAATCGTAAAAGGTATCACGGTCGAGGGTCAGCCAGACCAGTTCGCCGGAGGGGAGTTCCAGCGTCATATCGGGCACGGCGTGGCACAGCAGACAACTCTCGTTGTCCACCCCCTGCGTGGGCGGGGCGGCCCGCCCCGCCGGTAGGCGCGGCGTCGGCTCGGCGGCGGCCGGTCTGGCCGTCACGAATAGCCAGGCCAGGCCCGTGAGGCCGACGAGGACGATGGTGTTGCGCAATCTAGTCAACTTCTGCACCTCCGTGGTAAAGCTACGGCGCGGCTTTATGGCACAGCGTGCACTGAGTCACATGATATGCGGTGTGGCCGGCCGGCGCGGGTACGGCCTGGCCGGTTGGGTCATGGCATAGCAAACATTGGTCCAGTCCGACCAGCGTGTGGGGGATTTGCGGCGACTCGGCCACCAGCGGGGCAGCCGACTCGCGCCACCCTTGCGGCGTGTGACAGGTGTCACACGCTTGCTCCACGTGATTTTCCGGCGGGCGGTGACACGTCGCGCACTCAAAGGCGGCGTCTGGCTGGCCGACGTGGCAGGCCATACAGTCCAGCGTGGCGTGCTCTCCCTCTAGCGGAACCGGGTGTTGGAAATTGTCCAGCGTCGCCAGCTCAAAGCCTTCTGGTGTGTGACAATCCTCGCAGGTGGTCCCAAAGTGAGGCTGCGTCGGCGGTTGGTGACAGTTGGCGCACTCAAAGACGGGCTTTTCAACACCTTCATGACAGTCGTGGCACCAGACTTGGGCGTGCTGGCCCTGCAACGGGATGGGATGCTCGAAACCGGCGTCCAGCTCCACCGCCGGCCAGGCCTGCCCGTGACAGGCCGAGTTGGCGCAAAAGCTCGTATCGTCGTTGCCAAAAGCAATCTGGCCGTGGCACTCGGCGCACGACTCGTTCGCCTGGAAGCGGTGGTCGGCCATGAAATTCGCCGCCCGGTGAAAATCGGGTTCCTCCACGGTTGCGACCGGCATCTGCGGTACACGCTCGCTATCGCCCACCGTCACCGGGATGCTGTGGCAGATGTTGCAGTGCAGGCGGATGGATTCGCCCTCCGGGCTGACGTGTTTGCCGTCGTGACAACGAAAACAGCCCGCAAACTCTTTGTGCTGGGCGTTGTTGGGGAACGATTGCCAGGTGATGCCGGGTTCCTCGAACACCAGGCGCGTGAACAGGTCTTTAGCAACTTCTCCCGCCTGCTGAATATCCCCGGCGCGCGCCTCCGCCGCTTCAGGGTACGTGGCCTGATACTGCCCTGCAAACGCATCCGCCGCCGCCAACGCCGCCTCCTGGTCGATATAGGCAGCGGTCAACACAGCCAGTAACTCTTTTTTGACAAAGGGCAGGTCGCTGCTGATATATCCGTCGGAGATGGCGTCGTCGAGGGCCTGCTCCGGGTAGGGGAAAGGATGGCCGACGCGATTGTGACAGTCCACACAGTCCATCACTTGGACTTCGGCGTCGGTAAATTCCTCCGTCGTCATGGGGTTAGCCAGGTCGTTGTATTCGACCGTGCGGCCGTCGGGCAGGGTGGCCCGTATCCAGCGAATGTCCTGTTTGTGCTCGTCGGTGGCGATGTATTCGATCTCTTGTGCGATGTGCCAGTGGATGCCAAATCCCAAGCCCTGCTCTCGCTCGCCCGCCCCAGTCTTGAGGATGACGTAAGTCCGTTTTTTGGTATTGTCCTCGTCCGGCAAGTAATGGATGATCTCACGCACGGTGTCGCCGTGAAAGGACGACGGCCAATGGCATTTCTCGCACGACTCGTTGGCCGGGCGCATCGTCTCTGAATGCGTCGGACGTACATAGTTATCCGAGATCACCCCCGGCAGGTGCCGAAAGTGCCCCACTTTGAGCACCATGCCTTCCAGCGCGCCCACCCGCCCCAGGTGACACTCGGTGCATTTGACCCGGGCGTGAAAAGAGTCCTGAAAGGCCGCCGGTTCTTCGGGGTGCACGTTGTGGCAGGTGTTGGAACAAAAGGCAACGCTGTTGGAATATTCCCACGCCTGCACACCGACCACGCCCAGCACGATGAACCCGGCAATAAAAGCCAGGCCGGTGAGTAGCGTGCGCCGGGTAGCGGGGTTGCGCAAACTCAAAATTTGTCGTATCCGGGCCATCTCGTCCCTCGCTTTTACAAGGCTTGAGCGCCCAGCAGATAGGACTGTCGCCTGCCGGGCGCCGATGGCTGACTGCTGACCGCTCGTCTATGGCCTGTCGTGGTATCCGACGGCCTTGTCGATCAATTCCTCGTCGGTCTTGGGCGTAGCGTTGCCGTCTTCCACGTGACAATGGCGACAGGCAAAGTCCAACCCGATCTGAGAGAGCGCCACAGCGCCGTCCTCGCTAAACTGGCCGATCTGTTCCGGGTCAATCGCCATCAGATGGGTGCGGATGTCGCCGGTGAACTTGGCCGCGTCGCCCCAGGCGCTCTTGGTCACGCGCGGCATGTGGCAGTCAATGCAGTCAACGCCAATGGCCGAATGGATCTGGGAATCTTGATATTTGGCCTGCTCAAAGTGGCAATTCTCGCACTGGGTGCGCGTGGTCTGCTCGCCGGCCTGGCGCAATTGCACCACGCCCGTGTGGGGATCGTGGCAAACCACGCAGTCCAGCGCGATGTGTTTGCTCTGGAACAGTTCTTCGTACTGCTCGTGGTGCTCGATAAGGCCGCCCTTGGCGTTGACCGCTTCGGGCGCGCCGCGCAAGTGGCATTGGCCGCACAACTCCGAGTCGCGGTCCACCACCATGCGCACGCCGTGGGGGTTTCCGGCGTGCAGGCTGCCGGGGCCGTGGCAGGCCTCGCACTGTATGCCCGGCTCGGCCCAGGTACCCACGATGCCCGGCAGGTCGTCCTGATGCGAGTCGGGCGGCCAGGCCGAGTAGCCGGTGGTGTGGCAAGCGCCGCAGTCGTAGGGTAGATTCGCTTCGCCGGAGTGATAAGTCACCCAGCCGGCCTCTGCGTCAATCTCCGGGTTGGCCAAGTTCCACTGGTTGAGGTATTCGGCGTTGCCCGATGCGCCAGGCGCATCGGTGATGATGTAACCCTGCTGGTCCATAAAGCGGGCTTTCCAGTTGTACCCGCCGATAACGTAGCTGATGTCATCCCAGGTGTAACCTTCGGGCAGCTCGCTCAACTCGGTGAAGGGATAGTCCGGGGGCTGGCCGTCCACCACCTTGTTTAGCTTCCAGGGGTGGCCGGATTTCATAAAGGTCTCGTAAATTTCAGCGTGGCAAGCACCACAGGTCGCCGAACCCGCGTACTCTGCGCCGCCAGCGCCGGCTGCCGCTTCGCCAGGAGGTCCGGCCGGTCCTTGCGGGCCTTCCGCTCCCTGGGGGCCTTCTGGCCCGGCCGGCCCGGCCGGCCCGGCCGGGCCTTGCGGTCCTTCCGGCCCTGGCGGACCAGCCACGCCCTGGGGTCCAATCGGGCCTTCTTGGCCAGAACACGCCGCCAACAGCAGAACTGCCAACAGCACAATGGCAGCTTTGAAAACGCGCTCCTGGGTCATGCTTGCCTCCCTTGAAAAATTCTGTTAGGTTAGCTGTCAAACAACAGGTTGCGACTGTTGTTTTCTGGAGGGCGAGCCTGCTCCAGCCCTGTGTGTCTTGAGCAGGCTGCAACTACGTGCTTTTCCAATTGGTTGTCAGGAACCCATTTCACTTGGGATGATATGGGCAAAACTACCCATACTGGAATGGGTATATTTCCTATTGTACCACACTGAACGAATGGGGCAAGTGACGAATGTCATAGGGTAATTATGACACACGACACTTGACCGTTACTCCCATCACGAATGGGGAATTACAACCATAGCAACAATGGCTGGAGGACGATGTTGGGAAACAACCGGGACAGTCGAGCGGGAAATACAGGTCATTGGCTGGTGCTGGCCGCAGCAGTGCTGTGGGGCGCGACCGGCACGGCGCAAGCTTTCGCGCCGGCGGGGGCGCAGCCATTGACGGTCGGCGCCGTGCGGTTGGCCTGCTGACGCTGGCCCATCTGCGCGGCGGTGGGCGCTGGCCTTGGCAAAATCGTTCCAGACCTGCCAGGTTTCCCAAACCTGGCAGGTCTGGAACGTGAGATTACGACCTGGCTTTTACCTGGATGGTTTTAGGCTTGGCCGGCGACATCTTGGGGAGGGTGAGGGTCAACAATCCGTTGTCAAACGTGGCTTCGATGTTATCCACGTCGATGGGTACGTTGAGCGTCAAGGCCCGGCTGTAGCGCCCAAAGGGCCGCTCCTGAAAGAGGTATTCTACGTTTTCCAGCGGCGACGGCAATTCGACCCGGATGGTCAACGTATCGCCTTCGAGGGCCACGTCGACGTCTTCCGGCGCTACTCCCGGCACCGCCGCCGTGACGACGATCTCGGAAGCCGTGGTGTACACGTCAATGGGCAAGCGGGCCTCGCTCTGCCCGCGAACGCGGTGTTCGGACAATCCCTCTTCGAGCAAACGGTCCATCGCCTCGCGCAAGCTCACCAACTCACGGCGCGGCGACCAGCGTACAGTGGTGGGCATTGTTTTTCTCCTTTTGACGCTTCACTGATTAGTCACGGCGGCGGCCGCCGGTCAATAGGATCACATAATAGAGCATTTGCAGCAGCACCTGGGCCACAAAGGCGATGTAGGTGAGCGCGGCCGCATTCAGCACGGCGCGGGCGCCGCGTTCCTCGTCGTGGCCCACAATCATGCCACTGGAGGTCAATAGCGCCATCGCGCGAGACGAGGCGTTAAGCTCGGTGGGCAGCGTCGCCAGCGCAAACAGCGCCATCGAGCTGTAGAGAATCAACCCGGCCCAGGCCAGCGGCTCCATCTGGAAAAAGAAGCCGATGAAAAACAGGATGGGTCCCAGGGCCGCCCCGACCTTTACACCGGGCACGATAAAGCCCCGCAGCCGCAACGGCGCGTAACCGCGCTCGTCCTGAATGGCGTGGGGGCCC